>CAVUVO010000001.1:0-33198 GCA_963744945.1 uncultured Alphaproteobacteria bacterium
CGCTGCTCGTGCCGGCGAACCGCTTCGAGGTGGTCGAGTGCCAGGCGGCGCTCGAGGCGGCGGAAGAGGGCGCGCAGGACACCCCGCCGTCGCGGCCAGGCGCGCTCGACGTTCTCGCCCAACACGTGCTTGGCATGGCCTGCTCCGAGCCCTTCGACCCCGATGCGCTTTATCGCGAGGTGACGAGCGCATCGCCCTATCAGGGGCTGACGCGCCAAGGCTTCGACAAGATCGTGCGCTTCGTCTCGACCGGCGGCTATGCGCTCGCCAACTACGAGCGTTACGCCAAGCTGAAGCAGACCTCTGACGGGCGCTACCGCATCTCCCATCCGCGCCTCGCCCAGCAATACCGGCTCAATGTCGGCACCATCGTCGAGGCGCCGATGGTGCGCGTGCGGCTTGCGCGGCGGCAGGGTGGTGCGCTCAAGCCCTCGTCGCTGCTCGCCGCAGGGCGCGTACTCGGCGAGGTGGAGGAATATTTCATCGAGCAGCTCGTGCCCGGCGACAGCTTCGTGTTCGCCGGCGAGGTGCTACGCTTCGAGGGCTTGCGCGAGACCGACGCCATCGTCACGCGATCCCAAGCACCAGAGCCCAAGGTGCCGTCCTATGACGGCGGCAAGTTCCCGCTTTCCACCTATCTCGCCGACCGCGTTCGGCGGCTGCTCGCCGATCCGCGCCATTGGACGCGGCTCCCCGATCAGGTGTCGGATTGGCTGCGCATCCAGAGCGAAGTCTCCGTCGTGCCTGGTCCCGACGAGATCCTGGTCGAGACCTTCCCGCGTGGCCGGCGGCACTATCTCGTGTGCTACCCCTTCGAGGGGCGGCTCGCGCATCAGAGCCTCGGCATGCTGCTCACGCGCAGGCTCGAGCGGGCGCATGCCAAGCCGCTCGGCTTCGTCGCCAATGAATATGCGCTCTGCGTCTGGGGCCTGTCCGACATGGGCGAGATGATCAGGAACGGGCGGCTCGACCTCGGCAAACTGTTCGACGAGGACATGCTTGGCGACGATCTTGATGCCTGGCTCGCCGAATCGAGCCTGATGAAGCGCTCCTTCCGCGTCTGCGCCATCATCTCTGGGCTGATCGAGCGCCGCCATCCTGGTCAGGAGAAGTCGGGCCGGCAGATGACGGTCTCCTCAGACCTCATCTACGACGTGCTTCGCCAGCACGAGCCGGACCATATTCTATTGCAAGCTGCCTTCGCCGATGCCGCAACCGGCCTGATCGACGTTGGACGCCTGAGCGGTTTTTTGCGGAGGATCCGCGGAAGAATCAGGCATATTCCCTTAACGCGAGTCTCGCCGCTCGCCGTGCCGGTCATGCTGGAGATCGGCCGCGAGAGCGTTCCAGGCGATGCGAGCGAAGCCTTGCTGCGCGAGGCGGTCGAGGAGTTGATAGCAGAGGCGATGGGGCGGCATGCTGCGCTTGAGAGTTGAAGGTCTCGCCGGACGCCGACAGCCCATCGAGCTTGCCGGCCACGCGCTCCTTCCGGTCGCCGCCGGGGCCCTTTACTGGGAAGCGGAAGACACCCTTCTGGTCGCCGATCTGCATCTTGAGAAGGGCGCTGCCTTCGCCGCACGCGGCATGATGCTGCCGCCCTACGATACGCGGAGCACGCTTAGCAGGCTCGCCGCGTGCATCGATGTCTTCAGGCCGCGCCGCGTGGTGGCGCTTGGCGACAGCTTTCACCGGAGCGAGCTCGCGGGCCGGCTCCATGCGGAGGATCGCGACGAATTATCGGCGCTCCAGCAGGGCCGCGAATGGTACTGGATTCTCGGCAATCACGATCCCGATCTGCCCGAGAGCATCGGCGGGTTCATCTGCCGGTCGCTGACCATTGGCGGCGTGACCCTTTGCCACGAGCCCTCTTTCGGCCGCTCGGCGGAGATCGCAGGCCACCTTCATCCGGTGGCGCGCATCGCCCGCAAGGGCGAAGTCTTCCGCCGCAAATGCTTCGCCACCGACGGCCAGCGCCTGGTGATGCCTGCCTTCGGCGCCTATACCGGCGGCCTCAACGTGCTCAACGAGGCGTTCTCCTCGCTCTTCCAGTGGCAGCGATTGGAGGCCTGGCTGACCGGCCGCACTGGCGTCTATCCCCTGCAAGCGAGCATGCTGCTTCCCGACTGAGCTTACTGGCGCCGGAAGGCGAAATAGGCGAGAAGGCCAGCGCTCGTCGCCATCAGCACCGCAAGCAGCCCATAGGCGAGGGGATAGCGGAAGGCGAGCATATAGACCACGCGCTCGAAGCCGACCTTGTGCACCTGCAGGCTGCTCTGGCTCTGGCTTAAGAGCTTGCCGTCGCGGAACAGGAAGACTTGCGTCGTGTAGCGGCCGATCGGCACGTTGACCGGCAGATCGACGCTTCCCCTGAACAGGCTACGGCCGATAAAGCCTATCGCGTCGTCGGATTCCTGGAACAGCCTGTGCTCCTGCTGCAAGCGGATCAGGCTCGCGCGGAACCCGTTATCGGCGGGCTCGCCGTCGACGCTCTTGCCGAAATCGAGATTGGCGAAGCCAATGCCAAGCTTCTGCAAGGTTTCGTCCGGAGCGACAGCCCTGAAAGGCCGTGAGGCGAGCACGGCGTAGAAGCCAGGCACCGAGGGGAAGGTCTTCGACGCGCCGTTCATCCACAGCCCGGCGATCCGCTCCTTCTTCCTCACGACGATCGGCCGGTTTGGTCCGCGGACGGTCATGATGACATCGTAGGGCCCCTCGTCCGCCGAGGGCGCGCGGCTGAAATCGACGGAGCCGAACAGCACGATCTCGATGCCGGTGAAGTTCGACTCGATCGAAATTTCGCGGGTCGAGATGTCCGACTGGACTTGCTCCGGCCGTGGCTCCTCCGCAGCGATTCGCCTGGGGTCCCGGCAACAGCAGCGACACCACGAGTGGAAGGTAGAGCGCGTGCCGCATCACCATTTCCCCACCAGTGGCGAAAGACTGAAGAGATCGTCGGGGGTCACCAGCAGGCCGACCAGCAACCTGAGCGCCACGGCGAGCACGATGACGGCGAGCAGCAGCCTGAGCTGCTCTCCCTTCAGCTTCTGACCGGCATTGGCGCCGAACTGGCCGCCGATCACCCCGCCGATCACGAGCAGGAAGGCAAGCAGGATGTCGAGCGTCTGGTTCATCACCGCATAGAGGACGGTGACCACGGCGGTGACGAAAATGATCTGGAACAGCGAGGTGCCGATGACGACATGGGTCGGCATGCGCAACAAGTAGATCATGGCCGGCACGATGATGAAGCCGCCGCCGGCGCCGAGCACCGCGGCGAGCAAGCCGACGATCGCCCCCAGGATCAGCGGCGGAATGGCGCTGATATAGAGGCGCGAGCGCTGGAAGCGCATCTTGAGCGGCAGGCCGTGAATCCAGGTGTGGTCGCCTGGCTTGCGCATCGTGGCAGGCTTGCCCCCGCGCGCCCGCCACACGGCTCGAATGCTCTCTGCAAGCATGAGCGAGCCGATCAGGCCGAGGAAGATCACATAGACAAGGGAGATGAAGACATCGGCGTGGCCGAGCCTATGCAGCAGCCCGACCAGGAGCACGCCGGCGATGGCGCCGGCAACGCCGCCGACGATCAGCACCAGGCCCATGCGGAAATCGATATTGCCCCGCCGCCATTGCGCGAGCGCCCCGGACACAGAGGAGGCGACGATCTGATTGGCGCCGGTCGCCACGGCGATGGCTGGGGGAATCCCCGAGAACATCAAGAGCGGCGTGAGCAGAAAGCCGCCGCCGACCCCGAACATGCCTGAGAGGAACCCAACGGCCGCGCCAAGGCCCAGCATGACCAGGAGATTCACCGACATCTCGGCGACAGGCAGATAGACCTGGAACATTGGGCCGGAGGGTTGATTTTTGCGTCATTTACAAGGTGTTCGCGGGGAACGCCTCTGTCAATGCGCGAAGGCCGACCCTTACAACTTTGTCATGGTCCGTGGCGCAAAAGCCAGCGCTCGGGAGAGCCTAGTTCGGCGCGACGACCATCACGCTGACGCCAGGAGGGAACATCCCGTCGCCGCCGGAGCGGAGCGATGCGGGAATGACCTCGGCATCGACGGCATCCTCGCCGAGGTCGAACCGGCGGCGGATTGCCCATGCCGCTCGGGGCAGGGGTGATGGCGTGAGGCGGCTGCGGCGGCGCGTCCGGCAGGGCTTGCGCCGGGGTGCCATCAGGGTTGGGCGTGACATCGAGCTGGTACGGCATGTCAGGCAGCGGCGGCGCTTCGGCAGCCGGCGCCGGGACGCTCTGTTCGGCGGCTGGCGGCGGCGCGTCGAGGTCCGGCTTCGACTTGAGCCTGGTGAACAGCAACGCCGCGCTGATCATGAGCAGCAACGCGGCGACGACCATGAGCAGCGACATCTTGTGCCGCCCGGGCTCTGCCGTGACGCGCCTCGTCTCCTCGGCGGCAGCCGGTTGCCGGCGCGCGGCATCGCGTTGCGCGGCCCGCGCCGCGGCAGCTTGTGCCGCGCGTCTCGCTGCGGCCACCAGATCCTCGGTTGAGTCGAATGGAACATCGCGAATGAAGGTCGCTCCCCGCCGTGGCGGCTCCGAGGCTTGCGGCGCGGGCTGAGGCGGCTCGGGTTGAACAACGCTCGCAGGCGCCGATTCTGGGACAGTCTCCCTGATCGGCGGGGTTGGCGGCTCGGCCGCCATCCTGGCTCTGTCGCGCTCTCTCTGCTGCACGAGCCCCTTCACGAACTCATGCATCGCCGCCAAGGTGTCGACGAGACGGTCGTCGGTGGCGAGGCTCCGCTCGTTCATGGCAACGATGTCGCGGTGAAGGGCATCGAGCCGCTCCGCCGCGCTCGGCTTGCCGGCGGCCGTCTCGCTCACCAGGCGCGCCGTCTCCCGCGCGGCCTTGCTCGCTGCCAATTCAACGTGGGCCGGTGCCTCCTCGATGCGCGCGATCAGACGCTGCAACTCGCCCTCGACCGCGCCGATGCGGGCGGCGTGCTGCTCAACGCGGCCAAGCTGTTGGCCTATATCGCTGACCTGCCGCTCGACCTGCCGCAAATTCTCGAGCTTCGGCGTCTGGGCGAGGGCAGCCTCGAAGCGGGCCGAAATCTCCTCCATGCGCACATTCAGCCTGTCGATCGCCGTGGACGGCATCGCATCGCCGATCGAGCGCTCGAGCCGTTGCGCCATTTCGATCAGGCGCCGGTCGGAATCGGCATCGCTCTCGCCGGCAGGCGGAAACTCGAAGGATGGGCTGGAGTAGCTGGGCTCATCCCCGGACAGGAAAGAGGCGCGCTCGGTGTCGGCGAAGTATCGTTCTACCGGGGAATAGCGAGATTGGAACCAGTTTGGCTCGGCGCCGGCGAGGCCCGCCTGCACGGCGCGGACTTCCTCCAAGGCCTTGTCCAAGGGTTGAGCCCGTTCGGGCGGAGGCGGCTGCTCGAGCCGCCGCGCAAGCCCGCTCAACTGAAGCCGCAGGCGCTCCAGCGTCTCGCTCTCTTCCGGGGATGCAAGCAATTCGGCGACGCCTGCGGTGTGCGACACATGGCCTAGCCGCGCATGCAGCTCGTCAAGCGCCTCGGCGTAGCGCCGCTCGCTCTCCTCGATGCGGCGGATCAGCCTGCGCAGCAGGATCTCGACGCTGTCTTCTCCGGGCGCACGGAAATCGCTGCCGCTGCTCCTCGCAGGCTCGCTCGTTTGCCAACGTACTTCCGGAGCCATCCCGTTCCCCTGACGAAGGTAAATGCCCTGTTCGATGGGCCCAATCGTGGGGTTCGTCTTCGAGGGAGACACGCCACCGAACGGTCCTGACCACCGTGGCGGTTTGCGGTAAATTTTGGGTTAAGCCCCGCCCTGTTGTGGCACATTTCTGCGGGAATCGCGCGGACTTGCCATGCGTGCGCGACGGGAGGACCATGCCTTCCAGGGAGGATCACGCCATGACCGCAAAGCTCATCGCCCTTGCCTTCGTTCTGTCGGCGGCCGCTTCGACCTGCCTCGCCGCAGAGCCGCCGGGCCGCTACAGTATGACCACGGTCGAGGGCAGCGTCTGGCGCCTGGACGGCGCAACGGGCGCGATGTCGGTCTGCGGGCGGAAGCTCGACCATTGGGCCTGCGAGAGCGTTACCGACGATGCGCTGGCGTTGAAGGAGGAGGTCGATCGCCTCACCCGCGAGAACCAGGAGCTGCGCGACAAGCTCGCCAAGGCAGAGGAGAAGGAGGCCGAAGCAGCCCCAGGCAAGGGGCCTGCGCCGCGGAGCCCGTACGCCGGATTTCCCGACCACGCCCTCGACGAGATGACCGATTTCGTCAACGCCATGATCCGCCGCTTGCAGGAGATGGTGCAGGATTTGAAGCAGGACGAGACGGGGCAGGCGCTGTGAGCCTTGACCTACCGCAACGCGCCTGACCAATGGCCGAGCTCAGCCAAGCGAACCACATGCTGCGCGTGACCACGCGCGGCAAGGGCTTCATCGACATCACCGAAGATTTGCGCCGCTGGCTCGGCTCCATCTCCGCCCGCGATGGCCTTCTCACCGTGTTCGTCTGCCACACCTCCGCGTCGCTTGCCATCCAGGAGAACGCGGATCCCAACGTGCGGCGCGACCTGATGACGACTTTGGAAGCTCTCGCGCCGGAGGACGCCCCCTACACCCACGCGGAGGAGGGACCCGACGACATGCCAAGCCACATCAAGGCGATGCTGACCGAGGTGAGCCTCGGCATTCCGGTGATGGGCGGGAGGATGGTGCTCGGCACCTGGCAGGGTGTCTATCTCATCGAGCATCGCGCCGCGCCGCATGAGCGCAATATTGCCCTGAACTTCATCGGCTCAAGTCAATCCTCATCCTGAGGAGGGCCGAAGGCCCGTCTCGAAGGGTGACAAGGCCACTGTGCGCCTCATGCTTCGAGACGCCGCCCCTGGCGGCTCCTCAGCATGAGGGTTTGAGTCGCCTCACCACGCGAAGCGATTGGTGGCGGTGACGAGCTCATGCACGATGCCGGCCTCGGTCATGGCGTGACCGGCATCGGCGACGATGCGCAAATCTGCTTCCGGCCAGGCGCGGGCGAGGTCGACAGCGATCTTCGCCGGTGTCACCACGTCGTAGCGGCCATGCACGATGACGCCCGGGATGTCGCGCAAGCGATGCGCGGCGCGGATCAACTGATCGTCGGCGTCGAAAAAGCCGCCATGCATGAAGTAGTGGCACTCGATGCGGGCAAAGGCGAGGGCGTAGTGATCCTCCGAGAAGCGGCGCACGCGCTCGGCATCCGGAAGCAGCGAAAGTGTCTTGCCCTCCCACGCGCTCCAGGCGCGCGCCGCCTCGAGTTGCACGTTGGGGTCAGGGTGGGTCAGCCGCCGGTGATAGGCTGAGATCAAATCGTCGCGCTCCGGCACCGGAATGGGCCGGAGGTAATCCTCGAAGGCTTCCGGGAAGATCCAGCTACAGCCTTCCTGATAGAACCATTCGAGCTCGGAGCGCCGGAGGGTGAAGATTCCGCGCAGCACGAGCTCGCTCGCCCGTTCGGGGTGCGTCTCGGCATAGGCAAGCGCGAGCGTGGAACCCCAGGAGCCGCCGAACACCTGCCAGCGCTCGATCTTGAGATGCTCGCGGAGCTGCTCGATGTCGTCGACGAGATGCCAGGTGGTGTTTTCCTCGATGCTGGCATGCGGCGTTGAGCGGCCGCATCCGCGCTGATCGAAGAGAATAATGCGGTAGCGCGAGGGATCGTGATAGCGGCGCATCACCGCGGTCGAGCCGCCGCCTGGACCGCCATGCAGCAGCACGGCGGGCTTGCCGTCCGGATTGCCGCATTCCTCGTAATAGAGCTCGTGCAGGGCCGAGACCTTGAGCCGCCCCGTGCGATAGGGAGCGATCTCAGGGTAAAGCCCTAAGCGGCCGCCCGATTGCGTCTGACGCTCATTCATGGCGAAGCGATCTTGCATGAGAGCGTGCCCGTTGGGGAGAGAAGACTACTGGCCTGAAGCTGCCGCTGCTGCCGCGCGCCGTTGCGCCTGTTCATAAAGCGAGTCGCCGGTCGGGTCGCGCAACTCGTCGAAATAGGCTTGTGCCGCCGGCGACGGCTTCGGTCCGAGGAGACTGCCGATGACGCCCGCGATCAGGCCAAGCACGACGCCGATCAGCGCTGCGGCCACGATGGTGAAACGGAATTGTCCGGCGATAGTCGCGCCACCGAAAGCGATTTCCGCGAGCATCGCTGCGAAGCCAAAGCCGAGCGCAAGCATGGCGCCGAGCCGCGAGCAGCGCCGCCACCAGATGGCGAGAAGCAGCGCCGGGAAGAAGGTCGCCGCGGCAAAGGCGAAGGCCATGATGCCGGCCTGCATGATCTCGATATCGGCAAGGGCAAGGAACACGCCTGCGCTGAGCGCCGTGGCGGCGATCGCCACCCACACCACCATCAGCCGCGGCAGCATCTCGTTCCGTGGATCGGCCAGGCGGAGCACGTCGTCGGCGACGCTGCCGGCGAGAGTGAAGAGATGGGAGGCGGCGGCGGCAAGCGCGATCGCTATGCCTGCGGCGGCCATCAGCACGGTGCAGACATAAGGCAGCCGGGCCGCCATCGGCAGCGCCAGCACGATACCGTCGCGCGCGACGAGGAGCTCTGACGCCTCTATGGCGCCGTCGACATTGGCGTCTTGGGCAAAGAGCAGACGGCGCGCGATGAGCTCGTTGAGCCAGGCTGGCAGCTCGCTCGCCTGGGACTGGGCGATGTCCTGGAACATGAGAAGCTTGACGAAGGCGGCGAGCGCCGGCGCGCTGATGGCAAACAGCGCCACGAAGAAGGCGCCCCAGGCGACGGAGCGGCGCTGGTCGCCGACGGAGCTCGTCACGCCGCTCCGCGCAAGCAGGCTCGGCAGCGCCGCGGTGCCAAGGGTGAGGCAGAGGAACAGCGTCAGGAAATCCGTCCGGTCGATGGCGCCGAAGGCTTGCAGGAAAGGTTTGGCGCTCGGCCGCGGCTGCTCGGTAGGCAGCGCGGTCGCGAGTTCGCCCGGCGCCGACGGCGCGATGCCGGCGATGGTCTCCGAGCGCTGGAGCGGCTCGAACATCTCGCCATAGGTGAGCTGCGGCGCCGGCAGATTGGTGAGCATCACCGCGACGATGATCAGCGGCACGGCGAAGCCGATCGCGCTCACGATGAACTCAGCGCTCGCGCTCCAGGTGAGCGAGCGCATGCCGCCGACCATGGTGATGGCGGCGATCATGACGACCACCGCGAAGACGGCAAGCGTATAGGAGAGCGGCAGGAACATCGCTGCGATCAGGGCCGCGACCTTGATCTCGGCTGCGAGCAGCAGCGCTACGGGGGGAATCTGGAGCACGCTTGCCATGGCGCGGATGGAGCGCGAGCGGAAGCGGTGGCCGAAAAATCCCGGCAGGGTATAGGCCCCCGATTTTCGCAAAAAAGGCACGAACAGAAGGCCCGAGACGAGAAGCCCGGTCGTCCAGGCAAGCCCGATGGCGAGTGCGTCGAAGCCGAGGAAGAACAGCGTGCCGGTATAGCCGAAGAAGCCAGTGCCGCCGATCAGCACCGCCGACAGCACGGCGCCGTTATAGACGGGAGGCACGCGCCGCCCGGAAGCGAAGAAATCCTCGACATTGAGCGTGCGCGCGCCGAAGGCGATGCCGAGATAGAGCACGAGCGGCACGAGGATCATGGCTTGGGCAAGCGAGGTCTGCTGCCAGCCAAGCTGCTCGAACATGGCAAGACCGACCACGAGCGACACGAAGGCGCTCGCGACGATGCCGAAATAGGCGCCAAGATTCGGATTTGCCTGCCGGCGGCGCGAGGGGGTCATGGTGCGATCAGAGGTCCTCGCCTTCGTTCAAGCGGCGGTCGAACAGCTCCTGCATGCGGGTCGACCAGAAGGCGAGCGCCACCATGCCGATCAGGAGCCCCTGCGCCAGGAGAAAGAAGCCGAGCGGAAAGCGCAAGAAACCGATTTCGTCGAGGGGCGTTACAAAGGCCACCACGGCAAAGACGGCACAGAACACGAGAAGAAGCGTAAAGATCGTGAGGAGAAGCGTCTTCCAGCGGTGACGATCGCGTCCGGGCTGTTCCGACACCATAGCTCCCCCCTTAAGAAGCAGCGCGCCAACGAGGTACCAGTTGCGGCGTTCCTTGCAAACGGGAGGCCTTAGGAAAATCCGGCCCCTACTGCCGCGGTTTGGCTTGACGCCCAAACATGGCAAGCTGGAGGCTTCCTGCCGATAAGGTACTGAAAGTCTTGAGAGGAATCGCGGCGATGCTGAAAGAATTCAAGGAATTTGCGCTTCGCGGCAATGTCATGGATATGGCGGTCGGCGTCATCATCGGCGCCGCCTTCTCCACCATCGTCAAATCGCTGGTCGACGACATCATCATGCCGCCGATTGGCGTCGTCACCGGTGGGGTGGATTTCTCAAGCATCTTCATCGCGCTGAACGGCGAGCACTACGATTCGCTTGCCGCGGCGCGGCAGGCCGGCGCGCCGACCATGAATATCGGCCTCTTCATCAACAACGTGATCAGCTTCCTGATCGTGGCCTTCGTCCTGTTCATGGCGATCAAGGCCATGAACCAGCTTCGCCGCAAACAGGAGGCGGATCCGGCAAGCGAGCCGCCGCCGTCGCGCGAGGTGGAACTGCTGACGGAAATCCGCGACGCCCTGGTCAAACGCGGCTAAGGCCCCACTCGACAATCCCTAGTCCATCGCTGGGAGTGAACAAATTTTGCGCTTGCCTCCCCCTTGGGAAGGCGAGCGTTCGCACCAAGGGCACTTGCGCAAAAAAATTCTGCTAATCTTCTCTCATAGGAACGATTTTGCTTCTTTTCGATTTCGTGGCCTACCAAGCGGAATGGAATTCCACTAAATTAGCGTGACGAGACGAGGCGTAGGCAACAAGGCGGGAAAAAGCGATGGCGGCGAACGGCGCTACCACCGATGTCATTATTATTGGCGCGGGGCCTGTCGGCCTCTTCGCGGTGTTTCAGCTTGGCCTCGCCAAGCTGAAAGCGCATGTGGTCGATATCCTCGACCGGCCTGGCGGCCAGTGCGCCGAGCTTTATCCCGAGAAACCCATCTATGACATTCCGGGGCTGCCGGTTTGCACCGGGCAGGAGCTCACCGACCGCCTGCTCGAGCAGATCAGGCCCTTCGAACCCACCTTCCATTTCGGCGAGATGGCGGCGGCGCTCGGTAAGACCGCCGAGGGTCACTGGCAGCTCACCACCGACGCCGGCCTTGTTATCACCGCGCCGGTTCTGGTGATCGCCGCTGGCGGCGGCAGCTTCGTGCCGAAGCGCCCGCCAATTCCCGGCATCGAGGCTTTCGAAGGCACGAGCGTGTTCTACGCCGTGCGCCGCATCGAGGAGTTTCGCGGCCGCCATATCGTCATCGCCGGCGGCGGCGATTCCGCGCTCGATTGGACGGTTAATCTCGCGCCGATCGCCGGCTCGCTCACTCTGCTCCATCGCCGCCCCGAATTCCGCGCCGCTCCAGCCACGGTGAGCAGGATGCGGGAGCTTGAAGCCCAAGGCCTCGTTCGCTTCGAGCTCGGTCAGCCGACAGGCTTGAAGGGCGCCGACGGCAAGCTCGAGGCGGTCGCGGTCAAGCGCATGGACGGCGCGACCGGTGAGATTGCCGCCGACAGGCTGCTTCCCTTCTTCGGCCTCACCATGAAGCTCGGGCCGATCGCGAATTTCGGGCTCAATCTCAACGAGAACCTGATCCCGGTGGACACGGAGAAGTTCGAGACCAGCACCAACGGCATTTTCGCCATCGGCGACATCAACACCTATCCCGGTAAGCTGAAACTCATCCTTTCCGGGTTTCATGAGGCCGCTCTGATGGCGCAAGCCGCCCATAGCTACGTGCATCCTGACAAAAAGCTTCGTTTCCAGTACACAACCTCGTCGTCCGAGCTACAGCGTCTGTTGAAGGTGGCCTGACATGTTCGTCGTCGTGCGTATGCCGGACGGAAGCTCCCATCGCCTCGAGGCGTTGGAGGGCTGGCGGGTCATGGAGGTGATCCGCGACTGGGGCCTTCCCATCAAGGCCGAGTGCGGCGGCGCCTGCGCCTGCGCCACCTGCCATGTGTGGGTGGACGAGGCGTGGGTGGCGAAATTGCCCGCGCCCACCGACGAGGAACTCGAAATGCTCGATGGCGCGTTTCATGTCGATGAGCGCTCGCGCCTGTGCTGCCAGATCATCATGGCGCCGGAGCTCGACGGGCTCGAGGTCGAGCTTGCGCCTGAGAGCCTGGCCGACGCGCCGGTTCAGCGCCTTGCAGTTGGGACTTAGAAAAAGATGCGGACCTTTCCCATCTTCGTCAGCGTCGAGCGCAAGCCGCCTCTGGTAACGGGCGGCGGCGAGCTTGCCGCCATCAAGACGCGGCTTCTGCTGAAGCGCGCCGAGATCGTCGACGTCGCTGCCGGAGAGCTCGGGCCGGAGCTTGCCGAGCTTGAGCGCGCCGGCCGTGTCGCGCTGATCGCTGCGCGGCCTGGCGTCGATCAGATCCGCGGCCGGCCCCTGGTCATTGCCGCCACCGGCGACGACGATGAGGATGCCCGCGTCGCGGCGATCGCCCGCGCGCTCGGCGTGCCCGTCAATGTTCCGGACAAGCCTGCTCTGTGCAGCTTCGTGATGCCTGCCATCGTCGATCGCGGCGAGGTGACGGTCGCCATCGGCACCGAAGGCACCTCACCCGTGCTCGCCCAGCGCCTGCGCGCCTGGCTCGAGCGTGAGCTGCATCCTCGGCTCGATGCGCTGGCGCGTCTTGCCGGAGATTTCCGCGATGCCGTCGCCGACAAGCTTCCTGCTGGACGCGCACGGCGGAAATTCTGGGAAGGGGTGTTCGACGGTGCCGCGAGCGAAGCGGCCCTTGCCGGTGAAGACGCCGAAGCACGCCGCCTCATGGGCGAGGCGATCGAGGCCGCGGTCAAAGCAGAGACCGCGCAAGGCCGCGTGCTTCTCGTCGGCGCCGGCCCTGGCGATCCCGAGCTGCTGACGCTGAAAGCGGTGCGCGCGCTCAAAGCCGCCGATGTCATTCTTTACGACCGGCTCGCCGGCACTGGCGTGCTCGAACACGCCCGCCGCGAGGTCGAGCTGATCCCTGTCGGCAAGTCGAAAGGCAACCACAGCGTCCCGCAAGCCAAGATTCAGGAGCTGATGATCGAGCGCGCGCGTGCCGGCCAGACCGTGGTGCGGCTCAAGGGCGGCGATCCTCTGGTGTTCGGCCGCGCCGGCGAAGAGCTCGCAGCCTTGCGCGATGCCGGCATCGAGGTCGAGATCATCCCGGGCATCACCGCAGGGCTTGCCGCCGCCGCGTCCTTGCAGATCCCGCTTACCCATCGCGACATCTCGCACAGCGTGACCTTCGTCTCGGGTCACGAAGCCGGCGGCGACGAGCCGAGCTTCGACCATCTCGATCTCGCCGCGCTCGGCAAGGGCGAGAGCACGCTCCTCGTCTACATGGGTGTGTCGACCGCCGGCCTGATCGCAAGCCGGCTGATCGCGGCGGGCTGGAAGCCTGCCTGCCCCGTCATCGCCGTGGAGAATGCGAGCCGCGAGAATGAGCGCCGCGTCGCCACCACCCTTGCCGAGCTCGCCGCCGACCCCGAGCGCCTGCAATTGAACAGCCCGGCCATTCTCATCTTCGGCGAGGTTGCCGGACTTCCCGCCGCAGGCCTCGTCGAGGACGTGCTGTCGTCACCTGAGGTGAGGCGCGCCTATGCCTAACGTCGTCACCGCCAACCGCCTCATCGACGGCATCGTCGTCTACCTCGCCCCCGACGGCGGCTGGGTCGAGGAGCTTGCCCGCGCCAAGCTCGCCGAAACCGAGGACGAGACCAAGGCGCTGGAAAGCGAAGCTGCCAAGGCCGTCGCCGAGCGCCGCGTCGTCGCCGTCTATCCCATGGAAGTCGCGCTCAACGACGGCGTGCCGGTTGCCACCTCCGTGCGCGAGCGCATCCGCGCCTCCCACCGAACCACTCTGACGAAGGACTGGTACGATGTACCGCTATGACGAGTTCGACCACGCTTTCGTGCATGAGCGTGTGTCGCAGTTCCGCGAGCAGGTCGGACGCCGGCTCGCAGGCAAGCTGACCGAGGACGAGTTCCGTCCGCTTCGGCTTCGCAACGGACTCTATCTCCAGCTGCACGCCTATATGCTGCGCATCGCCATTCCCTATGGCGTGCTCTCGCCGCGCCAGTTGCGCCAGCTCGCCATGATCGGCCGCCGCTTCGATCGCGGCTATGGCCATTTCACCACAAGGCAGAATTTGCAGTTCAACTGGGTGAAGCTCGTCGACGTGCCCGAGATCCTGAGCGCGCTCGCCGATGTCGAGATGCATTGCATCCAGACAAGCGGCAATTGCGTGCGCAACGTCACCGCCGATCCGTTCGCCGGCGCCGTCAATGACGAGCTGGAAGACCCGCGTGCCTGGTGCGAGGTGCTGCGCCAATGGTCGACGCTGCATCCCGAGTTCAGCTGGCTGCCGCGTAAGTTCAAGATCGCCGTCTCAGGCGCGGCGGAAGATCGCGCCGCCACCGCCTTCCATGACATCGGCTTGCGCATCGTGCGCGGGCCAGAGGGGCGCAACGGCTTCCGCGTGCTGGTCGGTGGCGGCATGGGCCGCACGCCCTATGTCGGCCAGGAGATCAGGCCGTTCCTCGAGAAGGAGCACCTGCTGTCCTACATCGAGTCGATCCTGCGCGTGTACAATCTCCACGGCCGCCGCGATAACATCAACAAGGCGCGCATCAAGATCCTGGTCAACCAGCTCGGCATCGATAAATTCCGCGAGGAGGTCGAGGCCGATTGGGAGGCGACGCGGAAAGACGCCGTCGATCTGCCGGCATCGGAATATGCACGCATCGCCTCCTATTTCGCGCCGCCTGACCTCGTGCCCGGCCCGATCAAGGACGAGGGCGTCGAGCAGCGCCGCATCACCGATCCGGTCTTCGCCAATTGGCTCAAGCACAATGTCAGGCCGCATCGGGTGCCTGGCTATGTGAGCGTCACCATCTCGCTGAAGGAGCCCGGCCGCACCCCCGGCGACGCAAGCTCAGACCAGATGGATTTTGTTGCCGGTCTTGCCGAGCGTTACAGCCGCAACGAGGCGCGGGTGAATTACACGCAGAACCTCATCCTGCCGCATGTCGCCCGCGCCGATCTGCTCGCCGTCTATGAGGAGCTCAAATCCGAGGGGCTCGCCACCGGCAATCACGATCTTCTCGGCGACATGATCTGCTGCCCTGGCCTCGACTATTGCAACCTCGCCAATGCGCGCTCGATCCCTATCGCCAAGGAGATCGCCAAGCGCTTCGAGGATCCCGCGCGCCAGGAGGAGATCGGGCCGCTGCGTCTCAATATGTCGGGCTGCATCAATGCCTGCGGTCACCATCATTCCGGCAATATCGGTATTCTCGGCGTCGACAAGAAAGGCACCGAGCTCTATCAGATTTCGCTCGGCGGCAGCCCCAAGGACGACGCCGCGGTCGGCACCATCATCGGCCCCGGCTTCAGGGCGGAAGCCGTGCCTGACGCCATCGACACCATCATCTCCACCTATCTTGCGCACCGCCATGACGGCGAGGATTTCGTCGCCACCTGGCGCAGGATCGGTGCGGCGCCCTTCAAGGAGGCCCTCTATGGCGCTGCTTGATCTCGCCAACGGCGAATTGCTGCCAAGCGGAGCCGAGCCCGCCGTCGTGCTCGAGCCCACCGCCGATGCCGCTGCTCTTGCCGCTGCCGCGGCGAATGGCGGCGTGGTCGCCATCCGCTTTCCCACCTTCGGCGACGGGCGCGGCCACTCGCTCTCGGTGCTGCTCCGCGAGCGTCACGGCTTCAAGGGCGAGATCAGGGCCGTCGGCTATCTGATCCCGGATCTGGCGCCGTTCCTGCTCCGCTCCGGCTTCGATACCGCCGAGATCACCGATGCCAACGACGTCGAGACCTGGAAGGGATCGCTGACCCGCATCCGCCACATCTATCAGCCGGGCTTGCGCAACCCGCAACCGCTCCGCCGCGATGCCTCCAAGCGCGAGGCGGAGGAGCTGAACGCGCGGCTCGCCAAGATCGAGAATCTTGCCGACCGCATCGCCGAAGTGCGGCGTTCGGTCGAAGGCCGCATAGCCTTCTCCACCAGCCTCGGTCTCGACGATCAGGCCATCCTCCATGCGATCGCCGAAGCGCACGCCGACATCGACCTCTTCACCCTCGATACCGGGCGGCTGTTCCCCGAGGTGCTGGAGACGGTCGAGCTCTCCGAAATCCGCTACGGCCTGCGCATCCGTCTGGTGACGCCTGAGGCCTCAGAGGTCGAGGCCCTCGTCGCCCGCGACGGCGTGTTCGGCTTCCGCAATTCGGTCGACAACCGCAAGGGCTGCTGCGAGGTGCGCAAAGTCCGCCCGCTGAACCGCGAGCTCAAGGGCGCGCAAGGCTGGATCACCGGCGTGCGGCGCGAGCATTCCGACGATCGGTCTGACGTCGAACTCGCCTCCTGGGATGAGGAGCGGGGTCTCATGAAGGTGAACCCCATCGCCGATTGGTCGACGCAGGAGCTCACCGCCTATATCGCCGAGAACAACATTCCGGTGAATCCGCTGCACGCGCGGGGCTTTATCTCCATCGGCTGCCAGCCATGCACCCGCGCGGTGCAGCCAGGCGAGCATCCGCGCGCCGGCCGCTGGTGGTGGGAGAATGAGGAGAAGAAGGAGTGCGGGCTGCACATGAATCCGCGCCGTGAGGGGAGGGCCGCATGACCGCGCTCGTTTCGCATCTGAAGCTGCTCGAGGCCGAGAGCATCCACATCTTCCGCGAGGCCGCGGCGCAATTTCGCGCGCCGGTGCTGCTCTATTCCATCGGCAAGGACTCCACCGTGCTGTTGCATCTTGCGCGCAAGGCCTTCTGGCCGGCGAAGCCGCCCTTCCCGCTCCTGCACATCGACACCACCTGGAAGTTCCACGACATGATCGCCTTTCGCGACAAGACCGCGCGGGAGTTCGGCCTCGATCTGATCGTGCACACCAACCATGACGGGCTTGCCCGCGGCATCAATCCTTTCGACAACCCGCCTTCGGTCTATACCGACATCATGAAGACGCAGGCGCTGCGTGCAGCACTCGATGCCGGTGGCTTCGATGCTGCCTTCGGCGGCGCGCGGCGCGACGAGGAAGCCTCTCGCGCCAAGGAGCGCGTGTTCTCGTTCCGCGCCGCAGGCCACCGCTGGGAGCCGCGCCGCCAGCGGCCAGAAATGTGGACGCTGCTCAACGGCAGGCTCGGCAAGGGCGAGACGGTGCGCGTCTTCCCGCTGTCAAATTGGACCGAGGGCGATGTGTGGCGCTACATCGCGCTCGAAAAACTGGACGTGGTTCCGCTTTACTTCGCGGCCCCGCGGCCGGTGGTGTCGCGCGACGGCCAGCTCATCATGGTCGACGACGAGCGCATGAAGCTCCTCCCCGGCGAGACGCCGGAAACCCGCACCATCCGCTTCCGCACCCTCGGCTGCTGGCCGCTCACCGCCGCGGTCGAGTCGGAGGCGCGCGACCTCGATGCGGTGACGGCGGAAGTCCTGAGCGCCAAGAACTCGGAGCGGGCAGGGCGGCTGATCGACCACGACCAGGCAGCCGCCATGGAGATGAAAAAGCGTGAGGGTTATTTCTGATGCATGTCGCTGCGCTGAGAGAACAGATCGCCGTTGCCCCTTTGCCTTCGCCCGCGCCTGCGGCTGAGAGCAGCGCCATCGTGCGCCTCCTCACCTGCGGCTCGGTGGACGACGGCAAATCGACGCTGATCGGCAGAATGTTGTGGGATGCGACCTCGATCGCCGAGGATCAGCGCGCGGCAATTATCCACGCCTCGCAGAACCGCCTACAGAACGGCGAGAAAGTCGATTTCAGCCTGCTGCTCGACGGCCTTCAGGCCGAGCGCGAGCAGGGCATCACCATCGACATCGCCTGGCGCTATTTCGAGACCACGCATCGCCGCTTCGTCGTCATCGATGCGCCTGGGCACGAGCAGTATACCCGCAACATGGCGACGGGCGCCTCGCACGCCGACGTGGCGATCCTGCTCGTCGATGCCCGCCACGGCGTGAAGCGGCAGACCCGCCGCCACGCCGCCATCTGCGATCTCGTCGGCATCAAGAGTGTGGTGCTCGCCGTCAACAAGATGGATCTGATCGACTACTCGGAAGCGACTTTCCGCGCCATCGAGGCGGAGTTCCGGTCGCTCGCGCAGAGCTTCAACTTCGCCCGCATCGTTGCCATTCCGGTGGCGGCGCTGCCCGGCGACAATGTGGTGCGCCGCTCCTCTGCCATGCCGTGGTATGGCGGGCCAACGCTGCTCGATCATCTGGAAACCCTCGATGTCGACACCGAGCGGCGCGACGCTCCGTTCCGTATGCCGGTGCAGCTCGTGCTCCGCCACGGCGATTTCCGAGGCTATGCCGGCACGGTTGCCTCTGGGCACATCAGGCCAGGCGATCGCATCGTCGATGCCCGCAGCGGGCTTGGCGCCACGGTGCGCCGCATCACCACCATGGATGGCGACCGCACCTTTGCCCATAAAGGCGATGCTGTGGCCATCGAGCTCGATAGCGATCTCGACATTTCGCGCGGCGCGGTTCTGTCGGAAGTTCAGCGGCGCCCCATCAACGCCGATGTGCTCGAGGCTCGTCTCGTCTGGCTCGCCGAAGCGCCCTTCGATCCGGAAGCCGGCTATCTCCTGCGCACCGCAACGGACCTCACGCCGGTCACGAGCATGAGTATCTCGGCGCTTGTCAATTTCGAGACTTTGGCGTCGAAGCCGACCCATGCTTGCGCCGCCAACGATATTGCCGATTGCCGCATCCTGCTCGGACGGCCGACATCGCTCGACCTCTTTGCCGAACTGCCCGCCACCGGGAATTTCATCCTAGTCAGCGCCGTTGACGGCACCACCGTCGCAGGTGGTGTCATTAGCTGGGCCCAGGCCGGTGCCGCGACCGTCGGCGACAATGTCTTCGTGCTCGACCGGGAGTTGTTGTCGAGGGGTCTCTGCTCCGATCTCGGCGATTCTCCGGCCGACCTCGCCGAATTCCATCGGCGTGCGCAAGAAGCCGCAATTTTGCTCCGCTCCGTTGGAATTCCAGTCCTCATCGAAATCTGAGGACCGAAAAAAGTTCCGACAACTGGCTGGCGCGGGAATATAAATCCCGGAAACGCCAGGGGGGAGACTTCAGGTCCAATGATCGATCTCGGCTGGGCGGCAGGTTTCCTGCCGCTGATCGGTGCTGGCTTCGGCGTGGGCTTTCTCGTTGGGCTGACAGGCGTTGGCGGCGGCGCGCTGATGACGCCGCTCCTCATCTCGAGCTTCGGCGTGACCCCGCAGATCGCGGTCGGCACCGACCTGCTCTATGCCTCCATCACCAAGACCGCCGGCAGCTGGCGCCATCACATCGCGGATCACGTCGAATGGCCGATCGTGTTTCGCCTCGCGGCGGGGAGCATCCCAGCGTCGCTTATCCTGCTTGCCGCCATCGCTTTCATTCCACTCAACACTGCGGCGCTAGCCCATTGGATCCGCATGGGTCTCGTCGTGGCGTTGCCGCTGAGCGGCCTCGCCCTCGTTCTTTATCCTATTCTCGCCAAGACACCCGCGCGGGGCGTTGGATTGGACCCGCCGCACCCGATAGTGACGGTTCTGTTCGGCGTGGCGCTGGGGCTCCTCGTGACATTGACCTCGGTCGGCGCGGGCGCCATCGGCGTGTCGGTGCTCGCCGCCCTCTACCCGCATTTGCCGGCAAAGCGCATCGTCGGCAGCGATATCGCCCACGCCGTGCCGCTCACCCTTGTCGGCGGCTTGGGCCACCTCGGGCTTGGCCATGTCGATCTCGCGCTGCTTGGCGTGCTGCTCATTGGCTCGATCCCAGGGATCCTGCTCGGCGCCCGTCTTGCCGGAGTCGCCCCTGACTGGATCCTGCGGCCCGTGCTCGGCATCATGCTGTGCTACGCGGCCTGGGTGTTGTTCAACAAATAGCGGTCGTCATCGGCTGGCGCCGCCATCCTCATTCGCCTGTTCCGAGAAGATGTCCCACACGGCGATGAACATCGCCGCGATCACCGGACCGATGACAAAGCCGTTGAGTCCGAAGATGGCGATGCCGCCGAGGGTTGAGATCAGCACAAGGTAGTCGGGCAGCTCGGTGTCCTTGCCGACGAGAAACGGACGGAGCAAATTGTCGACGAGGCCGATTACGAAGGCGCCGAACGCGATCAGGACGATTCCCTCCCAGATTGCGCCCGTCGCCAGGAAATAGATCGCGGTCGGCACCCAGACGATTGCGGCTCCGACCGCCGGCAGCAACGCGAACAACCCCATCACCACGCCCCACAACACCGGAGCGTGAATCCCCAGGAACCAGAAGATCAACCCGCCAAGCGCGCCTTGCAGGGCGGCCACCAGCAGCGTGCCCTTGAACATGGCGCGGATGACGACTGTGAACTTGGTGAAGAGCGCGCGCTTCTGCTCGGCGGGAAGCGGAATCGCGTCCTTGATGCGCTTCGCCAACGCCGCCCCGTCACGCAGAAAGAAGAAGAGGAGGTAAAGCATGACGAACAGGCTGACGACAAAGTTGGCCGTGCCCTTGCCGATGCTGAGGGCCTGCGTGGCGATGGTCTTGCTGCCCTGCACGAGGGCCGCGGACAGTCTCCGCTGCATCTCGCCGAGATCGGTCAGACCGAGGCGATTCAGGAGGTCGGTTGCCCAAGTCGGCAGGGCGTTGATGACCTGCTGAATGAATTGACCGAAATCCGTCTGGCCCGCCTCGATCGTCTCATAAAGATTTGTTGCCTCCTGAAGCAGCGACCCGGCGGTGAACGTCAAGGGAAGGATCACCATGGTCACGATGATCAGCACCGTGGCGATGGCAGCAAAGTTCTGCCGCCCGCCCATCGAGGTCAGCAGCCGGCGATAGAGCGGAGCGAAAACGATTGCCAACACGGTTGCCCAGAGAATCGCGCTGGAGAAGGGCCAGAGGATCCAGGCGAAAGCGAGCGAAACCGCAACGAGCAGCACGATCAGTGTATGATCTTCCACGTCGCGCACGCCGGCGCTCCCTTGAGGTGACACTCAGGTGGAAGGGATCATAGCGGCGGGCAACTGAAAAGGCCTTAGGTGAGGCGGGTGCTGTTTAATAGGCCACGGCGCAGGAGAGCGTCGCTTCGGCGTGATCGCGCCGGTCGAGCGATTGGCACCAATCCTCGCGTCGCCCCGTCCAGGGCCGCGCATAGCCTTCTTTGATCAGGATGCAGGGCACGTCCTCGCCGTCGACCAGCACGCGCGCAAGCGTGCGGCCATAGCGATCCGGCGGCTTCGGGTGTGCATCCGCCTGATATCGACAGCGCCCGAGCCGAGCAGTTGTTCCAGCCGGTGCTTGGCGAGAATCGCCAAGCGGCGCTCAGCCTCGCATTTCGCATGCCCAATCTCCGCCGCATCGATGCCCTTGAGCCTGATGCGCTCTTCGTCCGAACGGATGGTTCGCCGTCGATCACAATCAACGCCGCGCCAATGGCGGCGAGGGTTGTGATCAAGGGGTTAGCACGCATAACGCTAATGCGCCTGCTCTCGGGGAGATGTGTGGTGAGGTAGTTAGTGAGGCGGGTCTAGATCGAAGCAATCCAACGTTCTGTGAACCAATTCGCGCGGGTCGGTCACGCCCAATTTAGCCAACAACGTCAGCGTCTCGGCGACTTCCTTGCGAAGTGACGCATGCGGCTCCAAATCGTGGGCCTCCAAGACTTGCCAAACATCCCTGAACGCCTCTTCCAGCGAGTGCTGCGTCACGACGGGAGCGGAACGAGAATGATGAGTTGCCATCACCGACTCCTATCAGCCGGCGACCAATCGGTCTTTAATCCATGACATAGACTGCGCTACGGAGCGCGCGAAGCCATGAGAACCGGAAACGAGCAATCCCCTGAAATCTGGTGCCGCCGAGTAGGATTGAACTACTGACCCCGTCATTACCAATGACGTAACGCGATCTATATACCACGAAATCCGGCTATCTTGATTGTGTTGAAAACGCAGAAAACAGTCATCCAGTTAGCACCCCGTTAGCATAAGTTAGAGCGTGCGATTGTTAGCAGCACGTTAGCACAGGGCGATCCAATGGCGCGCAAGAGACTCACCGACACGGGCGTGGCCGCACTCAAGCCGCGCGCCAAGATGTATTCGTTCCCTGATCCGCAGCTCCCCGGCATGTATGTGCGGGTGATGCCGACAGGGTCGCGCTCATACGTCGCTGTGGCTCGTGACCCGCGTGGTAAGCAGGTCTGGCACACCATTGGCAACGCCGCCCACGTGGGCGTCGATGCCGCCCGGGAGGCTGCACGAGCCGCCATAGCGGCCATCAAGGCCGGGGCCGACCGTGCAGGCCCGCAGAGCTTCCAGAAGGTCGCAGAGCAGTGGCTCGCCCGCGCCGTGGATGCCAAGGGCCTTCGCACCGCCAACAGGGTACGCAATGACGTCGAGCGGTTGGTGCTTTCGTCATGGGGAGGCCGCGACTTTACCAGTATCAGGCGCGGCGATGTCGCCTTGTTGCTTGATGACATCGAGAGATTGGCGGGGCCGGTCTCGGCAGACAAGGTGCTAGCGCACCTGTCTAACCTCTTCGGGTGGTATGCAGCGCGCCACGACGATTACGCCTCTCCAATTGTGAGGGGGATGCGCAGGAGCAAGCCGTCAGAGCGTGCACGCGAGCGGGTGCTTACCGACGACGAGATCAGGGCGCTGTGGTCTGTGCGGGGTGCCTTCGCTGACTTCTGCCGGGTGCTGCTACTGACCGGGCAGAGGCGTGAGAAAGTTGCGGCCATGCGCCGGGATGATCTTGACGGCGCGGTGTGGACCATTGACACGCAGGACCGGGAGAAGGGAAACGCTGGCGAGCTGGTGCTGACTGCTGACGCGGTCGAGATCATCGACCGCCAACCTCGACTTGCCTCCAATGGATTCGTTTTCGCAAGCCGACGCGGTGATGGTCACATGAACGGATGGAGCAAGTCTAAGAAAACGCTCGACGATGCACTCGGCAGTACCAAGCCGTGGCGCTTGCATGACCTGAGACGCACCGCTCGCTCGCTGATGTCACGGGCTGGCGTGCAGCCGCTCGTTGCCGAGCTAGTGCTGGGACACTCGCAGAAGGGCGTGGCGAAGATTTATGACCGTCATAGCTACCGCGATGAAAAGGCGTTCGCATTGAGGGCTCTGGCCGGTCAGATCACCAATATTCTCCGGCCTGTGGATAAGAAAGTTTTGCGCATGGGCGAAAGGAAAACCGCAACAGTTGTATGAACTTGACCTGCTCGTCTAAGCCTAATAGGCTTAGTAACCATTGATATTGTTACATTTTTGCTGAGTTGGCACCCAAAATCGGCTATTGATCAACCACGCTTAATCCTACTGGCGCGAGGTTGATTCTATGGTGCCAATGTTTCTCCGGTTCAGCGATCTTAAGGCAAGATAGATCGTTGATAGCTGGGCACAGCTAAAGAAGCTCCAAGACAATTATGGTTTTCCGTCCGGCGGATCGCTTGGTCCGTGCACGCGCGTGTGGACGGAGTCCGAAGTCATGCAATGGCTCGACAGTCGTCCGACTGTGAAGCGCGAGCCACGCGGCAGAGCTAAACGCCAGGCCGCGTGATCAGCCATGGGACAGACAAGAAACAGCCCCGGCGTTGGGCGCGCCAGGGCTGCTGATCGTGAAGGTGCATTGACTGTGCGCCCCGTCAGTAACCGAAAACGCAGCGAAGCTCAAGACGGGGGAGCGCCATGAAACGGGAGCTACCTTGGATGAGATTATTCTGGCCTGACTATCTCACTCGTACAGCGCACCTCACATCAGAAGAACTTGGCGCATTGACCAGGCTGCTGGGCTTCATGTGGTTGAGTGAAAACGCATCACTCAGGCATGACGATAAGCAGCTCCGCCTGATGGCAGGCGTGCATCCACCAAACTGGAAACGAGTTAAGGCGGCGATCCTGCCGTTCTTCGTGGTCGAAGGCGATCAGCTCACCCAGGAGCACATCGCGGCTGAATGGCGGCGAGCCGTCATGAAAGTGGAAACCAACCGAGCAGCAGGAAGCATGGGCGGGCAGATGAGGGCACTGAGATATTCCAGACCCCGGCCTCAGCCTCACACCCTGACGATACCTAAGCCATTGATGAAGAAGGAGGCACCCCATAGCGAGCGCTCAACAGATATAAGAACAAGATGTAAGAAAGAGGAGAAGAAGGGCGAAGCCTCGCCGTCGCCCCTTGATAGCGGGGCTGCGGCTTCGCTGAATGCCCAATCAGTCTCCCCACAAGTGGAAGCGCCTAAGGGCCTTCAGGGTGGAGCGGGCATCGAGTCAGAGGCCCTGAAGGCCTCCCTAGCAAGGTTAAGCTCGGCGGTGAAAAGCACATTCGGCTCCCGCAAACCCTGGGCGAAACCAACCTCCCCAGAACTTTCATCTGATCAATTGATCGCGGACATGGTGAAGCACCAACAAGCCGCAGGTGATACGCGCGATCGCTGCATGATCGAGCGCGATGCAGAACTGGCGATCGACTTCTGGTATTTCGCCGCGCGCCTGCCGGAAGGGGTCACGCCGCAATGACTATGACCCGCACTGCATCCGGTGATTGGGCATTGCTCAATTCTCACGGCGCACTAAAAGCCGCGAAACAGATTGCCTGCGAGCAAGAGCAGAAACGCAGCCAACAAAGTCTCAAGGCTGCGGTTGGTAACCACGGGTATCGCGACATCGGCGTATCGAACCAGCAGCGCGAGCACTGCAAGAAAGACCGCAAGGATAAGTCACTTGCGATGGTGCGGTCAGGTTCATGAGCTATCCCCCAAGAAAACGAGCGTCGAGTGGTGCTTTACACGCCCCCGACGAAACTATGTGAGGGTCAAAATCTCGGTCTCGGATTTGTCCTCGTGCGAAAACTCGCGTTTGAACTGCTTTGCCTTCGCTAACCCTTTTTTGGTCGTCCGATCGACCTCCGCCACCTCTTGTTTCGTCACTACAGGTGCGGCGTTCGACCGAACCTTTCTTAGAAAAAGCGCCTTGTTCGCTTCAAGAACCCTCATGAGGATTTCCAAATCGTCAACGCTTTTCAGCCGTGCGGAAACCTCAAGTGAACCGTTCAACGACGACACGCGGAAACATGACTGTTCGTCCTCGATCATTTCGTCACCTCGGACGCTGCGATTTCAGAATCTTAAGACCGTGGCAGAGCATGGTTAACGAATCGTTGCCACGCCTCGCCAACGTGGTTCGACGAATGGGGGGAGGTTCGAAAGTGAGCGTCGCTCGCTTGGTGACCGAAGGGGGTAGTTTTTATTTCTGGCCGCGAATTAAAACCCAGGATTTTGGAGAGACCGCACATGAAGATCGCACCGACACTGCAAGAATCGAGTGAGGAAGAACGCGTTTTGAGGAAGGTGCTCGATGACGCGACAACCGCATGGCCATCGGACTCGGAATTAACGAGACGGGCATTTCACACCTGCTGATCTCGCAGGGTCTCTACAGGCTCGGCGCTGATGCACTCTGCTCGCACTGCCTGTTGCTAGAGCTGACGCAGGTGCAGGAGTTTCTGGAGGAGATCATTGCCAGCACGCGAAAGGAGATTGTTGGTGAGACCCGGAAACCCTGCCGCCTCCACTGACAAAGCAGAGTCGCAGCACCGGTATTGGGACAAACGCAAAGACCATCCCGATGCGAAGTTCATTCGCTCACGTGCGTGGCGTGATGACCTGCGCTTGGCACAGCTCAATGCGTTCCCGCTCTGCCAGTTCTGCGAGCTGATCGGCAAGGTGGTGGGTGCTGATCAGGTGGATCACAAGCGTGTGCCGAATGGTGATCCTGATCTGCAATGCGATCCAGACAACCTGCGCTCACTCTGCGCTTCCTGCCATGGCCGCAAGCGCGAGCACAAGGCCGCAAGGACAAGCTGCTTATGATTGGCGTTGCGCATGATGGATGGACCATCAAGGTGAACATCGAGACAGGGGAAATCGTTTGAATGCAACGGCAAGACGGGGGGGGGAGGGTCCGAGCTGGACGGCTTCGACTTGGCGACCGATGGGGTCAGTTCACAATCATAAACCCGTAGTTTTTGAGATTTGGAAAGGAAAAGCAAATGACTGAATACGAGCAGAAGCTTCAAGGGTTCCGCGATCGTCTTGGCCTGCTGGCCATTGAAGCGCAGAGGCGCGGACTGACTCCGGTGGATGTCGCGGGCAGCTTCCACGGCATCGGCCTTGGTACGTTGCAGCAGCACTACGGCGAAGATGCAGCCAACCACTATTTCAGCGAAATGGTGCGCGAGCTGCGCGCTGGGGAGTCATGGCCGAAGGTGGTGGGCACAGCATGATCAACGGCGACGAGCTGCGCGTGCTGTTTGCTGAGACGGTTGATGACATCGCTGCTGGCACGGTGACGGTGCGGCAGATCGAGCACCGGCTGCGCGATGCTGGCCTGCCGCAGGGACTCGCGAAGACATTCATTTCGCAGGCGAAGGCGACGGCGATCATGTTTCTGGAGTGCGAGCGATCTTGAACATGAATCCCCAATTGGCATATTTTGATGATTGCGAACTACGGGCAATCCCGCTCAGCGGCATCCCGAAATGTTCACTCGCTACCGCGCCACGCCGAGACGGCGGATGGTCCGGCGAGGGGATCGCCCCAAGCGAACAATCTGAAATTTAGAACGCAACACGTGCGCCCACAGCGTGCGTGAACCCTATTCGCTTAGGAGGCGAAAACCATGACTGCACGAATAACTGATGTGAAAGACGCAATTGAGGAGCTTGGTAGTGCCCATGAAGCCTTCCGGGCCAGCTATCAAACCGCAGTGCAAGACATCCGCACAAAGCAGTGCGAAATCGAGGCACGCCTTGAGGAGATCGAAACCGGCAATTGCAGGCCGGGTCGCACTTCTCTCGGCAACGAGCGCGAGCAGCAGGATCACGTAAAGGCGTTCACTGCCTGGATGCGCAAACCTGATGACGCCACGCGCAAGACGGCGCTTGAGAACATCGAGGAGCATCTTTCGCGCAAGGCCGGTTCGGCCACGATCGCCACGCCATCATCGGGCGGTTACGCCGTGCCGGAAGTCATCATGCGCGACATCGAGCGGTTTGAGAAAGCACTCTCACCCGTTCGCGATCTGGTGAAGGTCGTACAGATTTCGAGCGGTGACACCAAGCAGCTCGTCAACCTTCGCGGTGCCACGGCTGGTTGGAGTTCCGAGACCGGCTCACGCACGGCAACATTGACCAGTGACTTTCGCGAGATCGTGCTGACGGGTGGCGAGCTGTACGCATACCCGAAGGCGAGCGAATGGCTGATTAATGACGCGTTCTTCAACATCGAGGCATGGCTTGCCGAGGAAGTTGGCGAGAGCTTCGCTGAGCTGCTTGGTGATGCAGTCATTCGTGGCAATGCATCGAACAAGCCCACCGGCATGTTGAACAATGCGCCATCATCGCGTGACGATTTCGACTCCCCGATCCGTGACGTTGACGAATATTAGTACCTAAATGCGGACGATGATTCACCGTACGCGATCGGAGGCGATGGCCTGATCAGTCTCGTTTACAAGGTCAAGTCGCAGTATCGCGCTGGTGCCTCCTGGGCCATGAACAGCAACACCGCTGCCGTTGTTCGCAAGCTCAAGACTGTGGATGGCCAGTACCTCTGGCAGGTTGGTTTCGCCGGTGGTCAGCCCGACTCGCTGTTGGGCTATCCCGTCGCCATCTGGGAACAGATGGACGACATCGACGTGAGCGGCGGCAGCAATCCCAGCTATCCGATCGCGTTCGGCAATTTCCGTCGCGCGTACACGTTGGCCGATCGCACTGACTTGCGCATCACCGTTGATCCGGTGACGGAACCTGGGTTCCGCAAGTTCTACGTTCGCCGCCGTGTCTATGGCCACCCGGCGAACACCAACGCGGTGAAGTTCCTCAGAACAGCCGCGTAGTTGAGCTGCTGCCCTTTTTACCTGGGTGGGTGCTCCTGTGGCCACCCAGGTGGATGGCGCTGCTGGGGGCTGGGTGTTTCACGATCGCTCAGCCCCCCACCCTTTTCCAAAGGTGACAAGATGTCGGAATTGTATTTCTTCAAAAGCGCAGTTGAGCGCGCTGCCGCGCGAGTTGACTATACGAAGCGCCAGCACTCCGATTTCGCCGCGCACTGCGATCGTTATGATCGGACGCACCTGCGCACACTACGCAAGCTGGAAGAAGATGTCTCGCGTGCGCAGAATGACCTTGACCATGCCGAGCGTGCGCTAAGCGAGCACCGCTATGCGGAGCCGATCCTGCCGTGACCGGATGCTTCAAAGGTTGTGGTGGTACGGTTCCTTATCGCACGCGCCGGAAGGCGGAGCCGCGCGCCTTCTGCTCTCATTGCCACGCGCATCGTGGTGAGTTCAACAGTCAGGCAAAGCTCACAGCGCAGTCGGTGCTGGCGATCCGGAAGGCACCGCCCCCCTGTTCGCTGCTGGCCGTCAAGTTTGGCGTTTCACAATCAACCATCACCGACATCCGCATGGCGGAGCTGGTCGCACGTCTAGCGGTGCGAGAACCGCTTTCCCGGTGATTGAAAAAGAGCGCCGACCGAAGCCGACGCCCTACTGTCCAAGCTGCTTGCTGCTTTTCTACACATTTCTTGGGCACGACCGGGGCGACCTCTAATAAAATCACTAGTTCGCCCTGATTTGGGCAGCTTCGCCGCGACCCCTCCTCATTGCGACCACCCCGGAAGCGCAGTCTTGCACCTCAAACAAAAAACGGAGGGAACTATGCGTATAGTCAGACTGGGATTGGTTTTGGCAATTGCGCTTAGCACTGTCGCGTTCACCAACACTGCAATGGCGGGCAAGCATGGCCAGAAGGGCGCTAACCAAAATGCCCCGGGTCAGGAGTGGAAGGCTAGGAAAGACGATGCGGGAGCGGTGTCCCCGGGTCAGGAGTGGAAGTTAAGGAAAGACGATGCAGAAGCGTTGTCGCCGGGACAACAATTCAAATCTCTCGGCACTCCTAGCAACACCATTCCTGGTCCTCTTTAGTCGTCAAGGTTCGCTCGCCAAGGGTGTGACCCCACAAAACGTAGCGGCGGTCGCTTTGCTGCTGGTTTTGTGTGAGAAGCCGACCTATGCGGCGTACGTGAGGAAAAGGGAGAGGCCCGTATGGATGGACACCGAGCCTCTCCCCGGTTCCGCGCTAGGGGGGAACCTGTGATGGCAGGGAAATCCATCACACCACCTACCTAAGAGTCCCTTCCCCTAAGACAACCCTCCAATACCGAGCTTCTTGGTCGCGCCTTCTAGACGCTGTTCCCTTTTTGTTCTAGACTGTCGCGATGGCTATGGGGCGGCCTTTCGACCTTCCTTATTCCGTCGAGCTTTGGGACGACGCAGACTCGCACATCGAGGAGCTGATCGCTCTTACCGGTGACTATCGGGTTGCGCGGGCTGCGTTCGACGAAGCGGTCAAGCAGCGGCCAAGTCGGATCGTGACGCTACGGCAAAAGACACGATTGCTCGCGGATAGTCGGCGTCGAGACGATCTCTAAAACTCTTCCTATGAGTTTGGCTTTGTTCACTGTGAAGGAGAGCCGGTCTCTCCCAGATTCGGGACTGTCCGTGGCGTTCGCGAGTAACTTCCAATGGCTCCCATTCGCGTCTGGTCGGGCAATCTTCGCCTGTCCCTTGTCCTCGTCTCCGTAAAGCTCTATCCGGCGACTTCATCGGAAAGCACCATCGCCTTTCGGATGATCCACGAGCCGAGCGGGAAGCCGATCAAATATCTAAAGGGCATTGAGACCGAGCAGGGCTTCGAAGAGGTGCCCGAGGAAGAGATCATCAAAGGTTACGAGCACGCCAAGGGGCACCACGTGCTCATCAATCCGGAAGAGATCGACGCGCTAAAACTCGAAGCGAAGCACACCATCGACATGGCGAGATTTGTCGATCTCGATCAAATCGACAGCCGTTATTTCGAGAAGCCTTACTACCTTTTGCCGGACGGCGATGAAGCCGACGAGGGGTACACCGTTCTGCGGGATGCCTTCGCCAAAACTAAGAAGATGGCGGTAGGCCAACTCATCATGCATGGCCGTGAGCACCTGGTCGGCATAACTGCCCACAAGAATGGACTTATGCTGATCTCCGTATGCCGATGAGCTACGGAAGGGAGCCGTATTCGAAAGGTCGAGGCGAAAGCCGACGCCGATGCGGTGAAGCTTGCAGTTGATCTGATTGAGCAGCAGTCCGGCAAATTCCTACCTGAGAAGATGCCGAACGAATACGCCCGCGCCGTGCATGAACTGGTGCAGGCAAAGATCGAGCAGCGCGCGCCTGAGGTTGAGATAGAATGACCAAGAGGCGAAACGCCGAAGGTCATCAACATCATGGATGCCCTCAAGAAGAGCATGGAGGCGAGAGGGCAAGCCAAGGTCCGTGATGCCGTGCGTCGCCGAATGGGAAAAGAACCCGCCTCTGAGAAGCTGGTGCGAGGATCAAAACGCAAAAGACCGACGACAACCACTAGGCGGTCTCTGCACTAGGTGCCTAGCGTCGAGACAATGACAATTGCACGCTCAAAGACAATTTGGGGTCGACCAAATTCAAATGTTCCGGCACTGAGACTTGGAATCATCGAATTACGCGACCTTCTCTCGCGCGAGCTCGATGAGGCTAATCTTGTTCTCGATCAATGGGACTTTGCTCGGACGCGAGACAAACAGATTGCAACACAAGGGGCAACCATTCCCTGGCGAGAAGATCAATGAGGGCGAGTGCGCTTTGATTGAACGGCGCACCCCTCAAACTGGAGGCCGCTCTCTGCATAACGTGGGGGGCGGTCTCATTATTTAGACTTCGCCAACCGCCATCTCTTTGGGGCTATACGTGTGTTCCGTTTTTACAATGGGGGCACGTCGCTACCATGCTCCTAAATTTCGGGAATTCTTCTTCTTGTGGGGAAGGCGCTTCTGCAAAGATGACTTCTCCTTTGCAGTTTGGACAGATCGCAAAAAAATAGAATCCGGGTTTCGCCTTGGACATTGAATCGCCCTCAAGGGTGGCGTGTGAGAAAAGGGAGAAGCCCCGCTGCAGATGGGACTAAACTCTGGGGGGCCTCTCCCCGGTTCCATCAGGGGGAACCTGTGATGGCAGGGAAACCATCACGAGACTTACCATCCAACCTGCTAGAGGTAGACGGATTTATTTGTACGGGCGCGCACAAAAGGCACAATTAGAGCGTACCGTACATCCATCGTCGGTCAGATATAACAACAGGCACCGACGGCTGAGAGAGATAGGTCGTGCTCCCGCCTGCAATGGACAGCGAGGGGAGCCCGATGACCTCTCAAAACCCCCGAGCAGCAGACTTATACGATCCCAAGACGCTTGCGGCGATGGACCAAGCGTTCGCGGCCGTTTGGCATATGCTGAGGGCGGATGAGCCCTTCCGCGATAATGCCAGCGATGGTGAGCTGAGAATAGCCATCGGCAGAAAGCTGCTCAACCTTGTAGCGGTCGGGGTGATTGATCCTCTCCGACTCCGAAATCTCACCGTAAAGAGTCTGCTTCAACCTCACTGATCAGGATCAGAAAGCGTTGAACAAAATCTCAAACACCAATGGGAGAAAAAAATGATCAGATTAATCGCTGTTGCTTTTGTCTTAGCCGTCGCGACATCCGCGCAAGCCATGTCACCTGCGCCGCTTCATCAGCCGGACGGCATGGTCACGCAAGTCCGCGAGGCATGCGGTGCGGGAATGCATCTGGTCAATGGTCAGTGCATACGTACTTCCGCCCGCCGGAACGCCGCCAGGTGTGCGGTTGGGATGCGTTCAGTGGGTGGCCGTTGCGTTAAATGAACGCCTGCAGCGCGCGGGAAGCGAGGGCCTGAAACCCGTGGACTGAGCTCGACTTTGGAGGGGGCAGTAGCACCGCGCAGGATCATTGCGCGAAGGCTGCTGAGAACGACAAAGAAAGGACCTCCGGCATGACATTTAATATTCGCATTTTGCTCAAAGCCATCGGGGCGCTGGTGATCGCGACGGTTGTCAGCCCGAGCTTCGCAGGCGAATTCACGGTCCACAGTGGAAAGAGATACCGGGCAACACTGAGCCTCAACGCGGTCGAGCGCCTAAGTGACAACGCGCTGATTGCAAGGAGATTTCGCGCATTGGGTTTCTCTAAAGTACGCGTCTCAGGTGCAGGAGCGGTGCGTCGCGTCGAAGGCGTATGGTCCCGCAAGGATGCAAGTGCGACCCTGCCTCGTCAGATCGTTGCGGTCGCTAGATTGTAGTGTGGGGAAAGCCGAGCCGCCGCGACCGGGCCGCTCGAAAACGAGACTCAGCCTACGCGGCCTTTTGACGTGTGATAGTCTGCCTGCTGTTGTCGAACACGACTTGCCGCAGGCCGGATGCCTCTACCAAGGTCACAGTGATCCTATCAGGTTCATTATGCGCCGTGATTTCGATGTCGCCGCCCCCTGCGATGACAGCGTGGATGGCTTGCGCATAAGTGGGTTGGACACTGACAATGCTGCTTAGCAAGTCGGCGGCACTCTTCCAGAATCGATCAGTAGGAGGCTCTGCGTCGATACCTATAATATGCAGGGTCATAGGACTTCCCCTTAACGCATAACAGAGGGGGGCATAGGTCTGAAATTGTGGAGGAAAATAGTGGCTTCAGTTTGGCGTCGAGTTCACAAACGCCAAGCTACGCAGAGGTCCTTGCAAGCCGTCGACATTCAGACCGTGCGCGGTCAACCGGCACCCATTGTAGGGCTTGCGTGCCTGAAGTCCGCACGCTTCACAGCCACCCGATCATGATAGCTGCGATGTAGGCAATTGCGCTCACCACTGCGGTGACCATGGCTCGATCCAAAATGGTCATGGCTGCATAACCCTGCGGTCCGACGGAAGCGCGAGGGCTGTCGTGCAGAGCGCTATTCGATTGTGCGTGGATTGAGTGCGATGACATGGAGTTGTCCCTCCTCCCTGTTGTCGCGGCCTCCTGTGTCTAACTATATCGAATTCACCCGACAGGAATAAGGCCAGGAAGGCGAGTTCGCAACGGACGCCGAGCCAGCGGGGCGGTTGGGGCGCTAGTCCAGTTAGCAACCCGTTAGCAAGTAATGTTGCCTTGGTTGCCGATTTACCGCAAAAGGCTTGGGAA
>CAVUVO010000002.1:0-79518 GCA_963744945.1 uncultured Alphaproteobacteria bacterium
GAGGACGACTAAGCCGCCTGCTTCACGGCCTGGCCGTTGATGACGAGGCCGTTTTTGTCGGCGGTGATCTTGATCTTGTCGCCCTCGCGATCTTGCCTTGCAGGATCAATTCGGCGAGCGGGTCTTGCACATATTTCTGGATGACGCGCTTCAAGGGCCGCGCGCCGTAGGCCGGGTCGTAGCCCTTCTGGCCGAGCCACTCCTTCGCCTTGTCGTCGAGCTCGACCTCGAGCTTGCGGTCGGCCAGCAGCTTCGCGAGCCGCTTCATCTGGATGTCGACGATGCGCGTCATCTGATCGCGCTTGAGGCGATGGAACAGGATGATCTCGTCGACGCGGTTCAGGAACTCGGGGCGGAAATGGGAGCGCACCACATTCATCACCTGCTCGCGCACGACGTCACTGTCCTCGCCCTCCGGCTGGTTGACGAGATATTCGGAGCCGAGATTGGAGGTCATGATGATCAGCGTGTTGCGGAAATCGACGGTGCGGCCCTGGCCGTCGGTGAGCCTGCCGTCGTCGAGCATCTGGAGCAGCACGTTGAACACGTCGGGGTGCGCCTTCTCGATCTCGTCGAACAGGATGACCTGATAGGGGCGCCGGCGCACGGCCTCGGTGAGCGCGCCGCCCTCTTCATAGCCGACATAGCCGGGAGGCGCGCCGATCAGCCGGGCGACCGAGTGCTTCTCCATATATTCCGACATGTCGATGCGGATCATGGCGTGCTCGTCGTCGAACAGGAATTCGGCGAGCGCCTGGCGAGTTCGGTCTTGCCGACGCCGGTCGGGCCCAGGAACATGAACGAGCCGATCGGCCGGTTCGGGTCCTGTAGGCCGGCGCGCGCGCGGCGGACAGCGGTCGACACCGCGGTGACGGCTTCCGACTGGCCGACCACGCGCTTGACGATCTCCTCTTCCATGCGGAGCAGCTTGTCGCGCTCGCCTTCCAGCATCTTGTCCACCGGGATGCCGGTCCAGCGCGATACGACCTGGGCGATGAGGTCGGCGGTGACCACCTCCGTGGCCATGGCGCCTGCTTTGTCTTCCGCCTCTTCGATCGTCTTGAGCTTGGCTTCGAGGTCGGGGATCACGCCGTAGGCGAGCTCGCCGGCTTTGGCGAGGTCGCCCTTCCGCTGCGCCTGCTCGAGCTCGACGCGGGCCCCGTCGAGCTGCTCCTTCAGCTTCTGCGCGTCGGCGAGCTTGTCCTTCTCCTCCTGCCAGCGGCGGGTGAGCAGGCTCGCTTCCTCCTCGAGATTGGCGAGCTCCTTCTCGAGCTTGGCGAGCCGGTCCTTCGAGGCTGAGTCGGACTCCTTCTTCAGCGCCTCGCGCTCGATCTTGAGCTGGATGATGCGCCGGTCGAGCTCGTCGAGCGCCTCGGGCTTGAAGTCGATCTGCATGCGCAGGCGCGACGCGGCCTCGTCGACCAGGTCGATGGCCTTGTCGGGCAGGAAGCGGTCGGTGATGTAGCGGTTGGAGAGCACGGCGGCGGAGACGAGCGCCGCGTCGGCGATGCGCACGCCGTGATGCAGCTCGTATTTCTCCTTGAGCCCGCGCAGGATGGAGATGGTGTCCTCCACCGTCGGCTCGGAGACGAAGATCGGCTGGAAGCGCCTGGCGAGTGCCGCGTCCTTCTCCACGTGCTTGCGGTACTCGTCGAGCGTGGTGGCGCCGACGCAATGGAGCTCGCCGCGGGCGAGCGCGGGCTTGAGCAGGTTCGAGGCATCCATGGCGCCGTCGCCCTTGCCGGCGCCGACCAGCGTATGCATCTCGTCGATGAACAGGATGATCTGGCCGCTCGAGGACTGGATCTCGGAGAGCACGGCCTTCAGGCGCTCCTCGAACTCGCCGCGATATTTGGCGCCGGCGATCAGCGCGCCGAGATCGAGCGACAGCACCTTCTTGTCCTTCAGGCTCTCCGGCACGTCGCCATTGATGATGCGGTGCGCGAGACCCTCGACGATGGCGGTCTTGCCGACGCCAGGCTCGCCGATCAGCACGGGATTGTTCTTGGTGCGGCGGGAGAGCACCTGGATGGTGCGCCTGATCTCCTCGTCGCGGCCGATCACCGGATCGAGCTCGCCCTTGGCGGCGGCCTCGGTGAAATCGCGGGTGTAGCGCTTCAGCGCGTCATAGGCCTGCTCGGCGGACGCCAAATCCGCGGTGCGGCCCTTGCGCAGATCGTTGATGGCGGCGTTGAGCGAGGTCGCGGTCACGCCAGCGTCGGCGAGGATGCGCGAGGACTCTGCCTCCTTGGCCATGGCCAGCGCCTGGAGCACGCGCTCCACGGTGACGAAGCTGTCGCCTGCCTTGGTCGAGAGCTGCTCGGCCTGGTCGAGCACGCGGCCAAGCGCCGGCGCCATGTGCACCTGGGCGCCCCCGCCGGAGACCTTCGGCAGCTTGGCAAGCGCCGCCTCGGTTCGCTCGAGCGCCTCCTTAGGGCCTGCCGCCAGCCTTGGTGATCAGCCCAGCAGCGAGACCCTCAGGGTCGTCGAGCAGCACTTTGAGCAAATGCTCCGGCGTGACTTGCGGATTGCCTTCGCGGATGGCGAGGGTTTGCGCCGACTGCACGAAACCCTTCAGCCGGTCGGAGAATTTCTCGAAATCCATGGGACGCTTCCCTGTTCAAGGACGCACACGTGGGCCAAGCCGGACCAACGGGTCAAGCCGGCCGAAAAGCCAGCCATATAAGCCTACCCCTTAACGGAGATATAGCGCGGGGACGACTTGAGGAAAATGCGGTGCGAGAACGGCCGGCGCTTCACGACAAGCGGCCTGGTCCGGGCTTCGCGAAGTCGAAGCGACTTGGCGAGTTAGCCTACGGGATCCGTGGCGCTCTCGTCGGACTGGGCATCGGCAGGGTCTGAACCGTTACCGTTATCATTACCGTTGCCGTCGCGGCCATTGCCTGCTCCATGCCGGCCCCGATCGCGTCCGCCGCCGTGATGCTCCCTGTTACCGACATGGCGCTCGCGGTCTTGCCCGCCGCCGCCGGGGTTGCCCCCACCGCCAGAGCTGGCGCGGATGTCCCCGCCAGCGCCGTCGGCGACATCATCGTCGTCGCCTTCGCCTTCCTGGTTCCATTGCGGCCGATAACCGCCATTGCCGCCTTCGCCGGGTTGGCCGCCATGTTGCGGACCGAACTGCGACTGGGCCGCCATGATGATGCGGTTATAGTGCTCGGCGTGCTGGAAATAGCTCTCGGCCGCGATCATGTCGCCGGAAGCGAGTGCATCGCGGGCGAGCGACATGTATTTCTCGGCGATATGCGCCGCGGTCCCGCGAATTTTCACGTCGGGTCCGTTCAATTCAAAGCTCCGCGCCAAGGGATTCTGGGGCTTGCGGCCTCGGCCGCGGCCCCGGCAATTCTGCTGTCCTTGCCTCATAGGCTTCGATGTAACCCTGATTTGGCGGCTCATGCCGCGACTTCGTCCCTGCTCACTGGTTTCTTGTCAGCTCGGATCTTCAGTCCAAGTTCCTATTCACACATCCCCCGGCCGCGCCGGGCCAAGGCCCTCGATCGCCACCGGCAAATGTAACTCTGCTATGGGCTTGCGCACCTTACCGGCCTAAGCCGATCGCCCTGATTGCACCAGCAAGCCTTAAAAATAGATGGGCGGTTTGAGCGTCACCTGAACGTCCCGAGAGGCACGCAGCCCTACGATCGAGGTTCAAGAGGTGTCGCTCTTGTTGCCGTCTGCAACCGGCCAGCGCTCTTAACGCCAATGGCCGAGAATTTCAAATTCGCTGGACTTGAACCTAGCCCGAACCCCGCGATTTTCCAAGTCCAATTTTTGGATGCGGCTTCCTCTTCCCACGGCACCTTAGCCACGGGCCCGCCCTCCGACCACCCTGGGGCGTCCGGCGAGGTCCCGCCACGGCCCCTGCTCAAGGATAAGGCCTGCCTCAGCGAGGAGGCCGGAGACGGCCTCAGCCTGGGTGTGGCCGATCTCGAACAGCGCAATCCCGCCGGGGCGAAGCACCTTCAAGAGGCGCGGCACGAGGCGGCGATAGGCGGCGAGCCCATCAGGGCCGCCATAGAGCGCATCCTCAGGGTCGTGTGCGCCGACCTCGTTGGAGAGGCCGGCCAGGTCTGCCGCCGAGAGATAAGGCGGGTTGGCAACCACGAGATCGGAAGTGCCTTGCACCGCCTCGAGCCAATCGCCGGCGATGAAGCGCGCCCGGTCCCCGACCCCCAGGCTTGCCGCATTGGCGCGCGCGAGCTCAAGAGCCGGCAGGCTCTTGTCGATGCCGACACCACCGGCCCGCGGCAGCTCGGCCAGCAGCGTCACGAGGATGCAGCCGCTCCCCGTGCCGAGGTCTAGGAGCTTCAGCGGCGCATCGCGGGCGGCGAGCGCGAGCGCAGCCTCGATCAGCGTCTCGGTATCCGGGCGGGGGTCGAGCGTGCTCGCATCGATGTGGAACGGCCGCCCATAGAACTCGCGGACCCCGACGATACGAGACACCGGCTCGCTGGCGAGCCGCCGCGCCACGTAAGTCCCGAACCTCGCCGCGGCATCAGGCGCGAGCGCATCGTTGATCCCGGCGACATAGGCTTCGTGGCTCAAGCCTGCGGCATGACAGAGCAAGAGTCGCGCATCGAGCTCCGGCGCACCGATCCTTGCCTCACGCAACAGCCGCGCCGCCGCGGTATATGCCTGACCGAGATTGAGGCGTGAGGCGATGAACTCACCCATGGCCCTCTTCCTGGACGGCGGCAAGCAGGCTCGTCTGATGCTCGGTGATCAGGGCATCGATGATCTCGTCGAGGCCGCGCCCCTCCAGCACAAGGTCGAGGCTATGCAGCGTGAGGCCGATGCGGTGATCGGTGACCCGCCCTTGCGGGAAATTGTAGGTGCGGATGCGCTGGGAGCGGTCGCCGGTGCCGATCTGGCTGCGCCGGGTCTGCGAGCGCTCGGCGTCGAGCTTCGCCCGCTCGAGATCGTAGAGGCGGGCGCGCAGCACCTTCATCGCCTTCGCCTTGTTCTTGTGCTGCGACTTCTCATCCTGCTGGCTGACCACAAGGCCCGACGGCATATGGGTGATACGCACGGCGCTGTCCGTGGTGTTGACCGACTGACCCCCGGGCCCGCTCGCCCGGAACACGTCGATACGCAGGTCCTTCTCGTCGATCTTGATATCGACCTCCTCCGCCTCCGGCAGCACCGCGACGGTCGCTGCCGAGGTATGGATGCGCCCTTGCGCCTCGGTTTCGGGCACGCGCTGCACGCGATGCACGCCGGATTCGAACTTCAACCGGGCGAACACGCCCTTGCCGGTGATATTGGCGATGATTTCCTTGTAGCCGCCGGTCGACAACTCGCTTGCCGAGATGATGGCGACCTTCCAGCCATGGGCATCGGCATAGCGCTGATACATGCGGAACAGATCGGCGGCGAACAGTGCGGCCTCCTCGCCGCCGGTGCCGGCACGCACCTCGAGGATGGCGCTCTTCTCGTCGGCGGAGTCCTTGGGCAGCAATTGCACCTTCAGCTGACGCTCGAGCTCCTCGATCTTGGTATCGAGCGGTCCGATCTCCTCCTCGGCGAGCGCCGCCACGTCGGCCTCCGAGGCAGGATCCTCGATCAGGTGCTGAAGACCTTCACGCTCGCGGAGCGCCGAGCGGAGCGCGTTGATCGTCGCCACGATGGGATCGAGTTCGGCGAACTCGCGGGAGAGCTGCACATAGGTCTCCTGATCGGCGCCACGGGCGAGCGTGCCCTGCACCGTCTCCCATCGGGAGACAAGCCTATCGAGCTTCTCGGCTGGAATCGCTGTCATGTGCTTGAGTCTAGCAGGTCGGGTGACGCTATGAGGGGCCGGGAAGGCGATCGGCCTTTCGGCTCCGCGGATCGTTGGGGTCGGTTGGCGCGCCCTTCGATTTGGCACCGGGCTCGCCTGGAGCGTTGCCGGAGCCGAGCAGATCGGGCTTGGCAAGCCACATCCACAGTCCGGCGGCGATACCCAAAACGACCAGTGTCACCACGCCCCATTTCACAAGCGCTTTCCATGGCCAAGCCTTCTGCGGCGGCTTGTCCTCGAGCGGGAGGGCGCCTCGTGGCGTGACTGCGGGCTTGGCTTGAGGCTGTTGCGGGCCTGCCAGGGTCCTTCCCTCGGGCGCCAATGCGGGTTGGCTGGGGCGCGGCAGCGGCGGCGGCTGAGGCGGCGTTCGCGATGGCGCGGGGGGCGCCCCTCTTTGCTGCGGCGGCCATTGCGGCGGCTGAGGCTGCGGCTGCCGCGGTGACGGCTGCGCCTGAGGCTGAGACTGCGGCCGCATTTGTGGAGACTGCGGAGGTTGTGGAGGGCGAGGCGGCGCTCGCCGGTCCGGCGCAGGCTGCGGCGCCCTTTGCGGCGGTGGAGCCGGCTGCTGTGGAGAGGAGGGCAAGGCCTCCCCTGCCGGAGGCCCTGCTTGCGGCGCCTGGTTTTGGTATTCTCGCTCGACGTTTTCCGGAGGCGCCATGAAGGGTACGTCAGGCATCGATTTCGGCGCGAGCCCGACGACGCCTGCGTCGACCTGGGCATAGATGCGCCGCAGAAGCGGCCGCACATCGAGATTGAGCAAGGTGCCGTAGGTCGCCACCACGCGGTAGGTCTCGGGCCATGGCGGCAAGGCATAGAGCGCGCCCTGCTCCAGCGCCTGAACCACCTCGGTGCGCGTGGCGAGCTGTGCCGCGAGGTCTGCTTCCGTCAGTCCGCTCGCGGAACGCAGATCCCGAAATAACTCCGCCACCTCAGCGTCATAGCCGGCTGGCATTTCCTTGATCCCGTGAATATGCAGGCGGCTTCCGGGCCACCGTCCTGGGGTAATCCTTGGTTTCCCAAGGCTTCCGTGGCTGCCTGCTAACTGGTTGCTAACTGTTGCCTGGGGGCCTAAGCAGGCAAACGCCGTGCATGATTTCAACACTGTTGCAGGCCAACGCGTCAAGCGGTCCCTAGTTCGCACTGAACATATTAGCCCAGCCTCACTCCAGGCCGCTTGCCGTTGGTGAACTCGCCTTCCCGGCCATATTCCTGTCGAGTGGATTCGATATAGTTCGACACTGGAGGCCGCGACAACAGGGAGGGAGGGACAACTCCATGTCATCGCACTCAATCCACGGACAATCGAATAGCGCTCCGCACGACCGTCCTCGCGCTTTCGTCGGACTGCAGGGCGGTGCTGCCATGACGATTTTCGATAAAGCAATCGTCACCGCTGTGGTAAGCGCAATTGCCTACATCGCGGCTATCATGATCGGGTGGCTGTGATCGCCTAGAATGGGGGCGTCGTTGGCACCCCTGGCGGCTCTGGTCAACTCGACGCCTGCCGCTCCCGGATGGCGTCTTAGCTCATCTAAACCCACCGTGGCGGAGGGTTTGTAGCGCATGCAAATCTTCCTCGGACAGCCGAACTTTCTCGTCGTCGTCTGACCACCAGATGTTGCACGCAATACAGCCCGTGAGGCGCTCACCACCGTTGTCGATCTCTACGAGTGGCTGTTTGCATTCGAGGCAATCGTCCATTTTAACCTCTTACTGTGCGTAAACGCGCCACAGGAACGATTAGCTCCTGTCCACGTTTAACTCTCAGGTGGATAGGCTTCACCCCCCTCTAGCCTGTCCCAAACGCGTAAGCGACCTAGAAGCCCCGGTCCCCCCGCCGGGGCTTCGTCGCGTAGGCTTGTTGACCCAAAGTCGTCGTTACTAAATGTGCGATAGACCCCCTCGGGTTCGGTAAGCTCATCGTATCGCGTAGTGTGTTTAGCGTAGCTCACCCAAAGCTTTCCCTTTTGAGGGGAGCGGAAGAGCCCTGGCACCCTGCGGTCAGGGCTCTTTTCTCATCAAGGCTGGTTGATTAATTCGCGGCCGGAGGTAATTTAGGCCGTGGTGATGGTTCCCTGACCATCATCCTCTCCTCTTGGAAGAGCGGAAGAAGCCCTGGCATCCACCGTCCGGGCTTCTTCTTTTAAGCGTCCTCAAGCCATCATGCCTCGCGTGATTCATCCCCGGCTTAGATTCATCGAGCCCCAGCTTGCGTCTTCGGTTGATCAGCCGCCCGAGGGCAAGCACTGGATTCACGAAATCAAACACGATGGATACCGCTCTCAGATTGTGATCGAGAATGGCCAGGCGCGGGTCTACACCCGCAACGGCTATGACTGGAGTGACCGCTATCCCGGTATCGTCCGTGCCGCTTCCGATCTCCGCTGTAGGTCAGCAATCATCGACGGCGAGGCCATCGTCCAAGACGGGAATGGTGCATCAGACTTTAATGCGCTGCCTGCGGCCATTCAATCGCGCTCCAACAGCATCATTCTTTGTGCCTTCGATCTCCTTCACCTCAATGGGGTCGATCTCCGTCAGCAAATCCTCTTGGATCGTCGAGCCGAGTTGAGCCACCTCCTCGGAGGCGATCCCCGCAGCCGCATTCAGTTTAGCGAGGAGTTCATCGGTTCAGGTGCCGCGTTCTTCAAGGCATGCGCTGACAATAATCTAGAGGGCATTGTCTCCAAGCTGACCATTGCTCCCTATCGCAGCGGTCGGACCAAGACCTGGCTAAAGACCAAATGCTTCACTGAATCGACGTTTGTGGTGATCGGCACAGATCGAGATCGAAAGACCGGCGCAGTCCGCGCTCTTCTAGCTCCCAGCCGATAGCGATGGCTTGAGTTATGCAGGTGCGGCATTCATTGCTCTAGGGGGCGACGAGCGGAAAGAGTTCTTCGCAGAATTGGAACGGCTCACCACGTCCTGGGCGGCATTCAAATCCTCACGGCTGACTGATGTGAAGTGGTGCAAGCCAAAGCTCAGAGTGCGAGTGAAACACCTTGCGGGCAGCAAGCATCTTCGCCACGCCACGGTAAGGGGCTTAGCTCACCCCTAGCCAGAGTTTGCCACCCTTATCCTGTCAACGAGCGAGGGTTGCGGATTCTCCAGCGTCACCACGTTGTCCATGACGCCGGACTCGAATTGCATGAGCTTTTTGATCATCGACAGAGTCTCTGTGAGATCGGCTATGCGCGCATCCCGCTCCTGCTGAAGCTGTCGCACCGCATTCTCAAAATGGGCATGCGAACCCCTGATCTGTTCTTGAACAAAATTGGCACGTTCTTCTAGATCGTTACGGATATCCCTCATGAGGCTACCCCCGTTTCTATAAACGATTGCAAGAAGGCTTTAGCTTGGGTCAGACCTGTGGCGGGGTCGTGACTAAGCGAGATTTCTGAGGAAAACTCATGACGAGAAACCCAGCCTGCGGGTGAACGAAGACCGGGTTTCTCTCAGCCAGCGGGCTTTATTGAACCCGCGAACTAAAAATCGATGTTCTTGGCTGGCCCTCTGTTAGTAGCGCCAGCGACGCCCATATCCATAACCATAGTAGGGCCGTCGGTAGCCATAGCCGTAATAAGGCCTCCGGTAGCCATAGCCGCCGTAATATGGCCGATAGCCATAGTGACGACGGCGGTAGTAGTAGCCAGCTTTCTCGACCAACGTGTCGGCGACAGCAGAACGATCCAACGTGGGCGCGGGCATCGCGGCCGCTGGGCCGGTGCTGACAAGAAATCCGGCGCTCAGTAAACCGGCGGCGAATATCATTGGGAGGTAGCGCATAAGCATAAGGAAACTCCTTGGGTCAAACTTCCTTCGGGGGGAGACCCTAGGCGACCCGTCGCCTTGTCACAATGGGCCTCGAAAACAAAGTAAACGCCGCGAACACGGGGGCGGACTGTCTGTCTTCCAGCAGATGTGAGGTCCGTGTCACTGCAACGTCCCGCCGCCCTGGTGGCTTGGCCAGACCGAATTACCCTTTTTTAAACGCCTGCTGTCACCCTCTACCGATGGCACAGCTCCACGAAATTGGGCGGCGGCCGCAATGGCCCCCGACGGTGAGGGAAGTGGTGGAAAACATCTCGCCTATCAATGGAAACGCTGGGTACCCGACTCCGACCGTGGGTGGACCGGCAGCGCCGTCCTGTTACCGAGTCTCACTCTTGTCGGGCGCCGTGGAAGTCACTGCCCGCCTAAAGTGCTGCGACGACTTAGACCTTCTGGTCAAAGTGTTGGAAGCGAACCGCCCGCTTTTCGTGAAGGCCGACCGATTGGCGAAAGAGATACTGACGTTGTCAGATGAACAGGCAGTCGTTGCTCCAACCGAGGTGGCGGTTCGGACAGCAGAGGCAGCGGCCTAGTATCCCTTGCCCATGTCGCTTCCCGTCGAACTCGCAATCATCAGCATCTTGATCGTGGTCGCGTTGATCCTTGTCCAGGGCGTCGGCGTCTAAACGGTCTCGCTGCTCTCACTGCACCGTCCCCGGCCCCCGGCGGTGCCGCTTTATAATCCGCCCGCGATATAGATCAGCACCAGGGCCGTCACGCCCCACGCCGCTATCGGCGCCCATAGCGGAGATCATGCCGCGTCAAGCTCCTCGATCAGCTTGCGCCGCATCGCCTGTGCTTTCGGCCAGGACTCGGGTCCAGCCGTATGCTTAGGCCAGGCGCGAGATCCTGGTCGGACGTCGTCAAATCTGCACACCTTTCTCGGCCGCGTAGCCCTTCAGCTCCTCTCGCAAAGAGGTGGATTTCGAGGCAAGCAGTTCCTGCAACCGCGCCCACAATTCGCCGGCATCGACCGAAAGCACCATGGCCTTGACCGGCCCCACCGAGGCCGGCGCCATGGAGATCGAGCGGAAGCCGAGGCCGATCAGCGCCATGGCCTCGATCGGCTTGCCGGCCATCTCGCCGCAGAGCGTGAGCGGCGTACCATGCCTCGCCGCTGCTTCCACGATCACGCGGAGCGCCAGCAGCGCCGCCGGGTTCAGATTGTCGAAGCGGTCGGCGACAAGCATGTTGCCGCGGTCGGTGGCGAACAGGAACTGCATCAGATCGTTCGAGCCTACCGAGGCGAAGTCGGCAAGCGGCAGCAAGCGGTCGAGCTGCCACAGAAGGGCCGGCACCTCGATCATCGCCCCGACCTGTAGCTTTTTCGGCTCCGGCCGGGCGTGGCGCTTGAGGAGCGTAACCTCGCGGTCGATGAGCGCGCGCGCCGCGGAGAACTCGGCCACATCGCCGATCATCGGCAGCATGATGCGGAGTTCGCGGCCCTGGGCAGCCCTGAGCAGCGCCCGGACTTGCGTGCGGAACAGAGCCGGGCGGTCGAGCGCCATGCGGATGGCGCGCCATCCAAGCGCCGGGTTCTCCTCCTTGTTCACGCGGAAATAGGGCAGCACCTTATCGCCGCCGACATCGAGCGAGCGGAAGGTCACCGGGCGCTCACCGGCGGCATCGAGGATCGCCTTATAGATGCGCGTCTGCTGCTCGAGCCTGGGGAAGGTCGAGGCGATCATGAATTGCAGCTCGGTGCGGAACAGCCCGATGCCGTCGGCCCCTGATTGGTCGAGATGCGGCAGATCGAACACGAGGCCGGCGTTGATGTTGAGCGAGACCCGCTCGCCGTCGAGCGTCACCGCCGGCACGCTGCGCAAGGCTGCGTATTGCGCCTGTCGCCGCGCCCGGAAGCGCACCTTGTCGGCATAGGCGGCAACGACCTCGGGCGTCGGCCGCACGTGCAGCTCCCCGCCCTCGGCATCGACGATTGCCGCATCGCCGGCCTCGACCGCGTCAAGCACGCCCTTGGCCTGGCTGATGGCGGCGATGCCAAGCGCGCGCGCCACGATGGCCACATGGCTCGCAGCGCCGCCTTCCTCGAGCACGAGGCCGCGCAAGCGCTGGCGGTCGTAGTCGAGCAGCTCGGCGGGGCCCATGGTGCGGGCGATGAGGATGGTGTCTTGCGGCAAGTTGCCGGCCGCAGCCGTGCCAACCCCGCCGGCCAGCACGCGCAACAGGCGGTTGGAGAGATCGTCGATGTCGTGCAGCCGCTCGCGCGCGTAAGGATCGATCTGCCGCAGCATGCGGGCGCGCGTGTCGTTGCGCACGCGCTGCACGGCGGCTTCCGCCGTGAGCCCCGTGAGCAGCGCCTCGTCGAGGCGGCGCCGCCAGCCGCGGTCATGGGCGAACATGCGGAAGGCCTCGAGCACCTCGCGGTGCTCGCCGGCGCGCTGGAGATCGCCGCGCTCAAGCATGCTGTCGATCATGCCGGTGAGTTCCTCGATGGCCTGGGCGAGCCTCCTGCGCTCAAGCTCGATATCCTCACCAATCAGCTTGGTGACCACGATGCGCGGCTCGTGCAGCACCACATGCCCGAGCGCCACACCTTCGGAGATGTTGACGCCGGTGAAGCGGGCGCTTTGCTCGCGCCGGGCCTCTTGGCCCGTCTCCTCGCTCACCACCAGACCGCCCGAGGCGATCATCTCGGCGATGACCATGGCGGTGGTTTGCAGCGCCTCCACCTCCTCGTCGCTGTAGTGACGCTGGGTGCGGTTCTGCACCGTGAGCACGCCGATGGTGTGGCCGCCGCGCAAGATCGGCACGCCGAGGAAGGCGTGGTAGATCTCCTCGCCAGTCTCCGGCCGGTAGGAGAAGGCCGGATGGGTCTGGGCGTCGGCGAACTGCATTGGCTCGCCATGCTCGGCGATCAGGCCGACGAGACCTTCGCCAGCCTTCAAATGGGTGTTGTGCACCGCCTCGCGGTTGAGGCCTTCGGTGGCGAACAGCTCGAGCGAGGCGTCGCGGCGGCGCAGATAGAGCGAGCACACCTCCGCAACCATGTTGGAGGCGATCAGGACCACGACCTTATCGAGGCGTGCCTGTGCGCTCTCGCGCTCGGCCATCACCTCGCGCAAGCGGCGTAGCAGCAATCTCGGGGCGCCAATTGAAATTGGCATAGGGTCCAGTCTCCGCCGCCCGGTTTAGCGGCGAACCTGAGCTTGTGAAAGGCTTGGGTGGCCGCCCTGTCTAGTCCTAACGGCTGTCCAGGCCGAACAAGGAATGCAAAGTCCGCACCGCAAGCTCGGCATAGGCAGCATCGATCAATACGCTGATTTTGATCTCCGAGGTCGAAATCGCCTCGATATTGATGCCTTTTTCGGCCAACGCGCTGAACATTTGCGAGGCAACGCCGGCGTGGCTGCGCATGCCGACGCCGATGGCCGACACCTTGGCGATGTCCGAGGAGCCGCGCAAATCGGCATAGCCGATGGCCTCCCGCGACTTCTTCAACACCTCGATGGCGCGGTCGAAATCGGCGCTCTGCACGGTAAAGGTGAGATCGGTGAAGCCGTCTTCCGAGACGTTCTGCACGATCATATCGACGTTGATGCTGGCGTCGGCGAGCGGGCAGAACACTTGCGCCGCGACACCGGGCTTATCGGCGATCTTGAGCAGCGTTACCTTGGCCTCGTCGCGAGCATAGGCGATTCCGCTGACGACATTTTGCTCCACGATCTCATCCTCATGGCAAACGAGTGTTCCGCACGCCTCGGCAGTCTTGGCGCCCTTCAAGTCCGGCGGGTCGAAGCTCGACCGCACCAGCACCCTGACGCCCCTCTGCATGGCAAGCTCGACCGAGCGGGTTTGCAGCACCTTGGCGCCCTGCGAGGCCATCTCCAACATCTCTTCGTACGAGATTCTGTCAAGCCGATGGGCTTTCGGCACGATTCTCGGGTCTGTGGTGTAGACCCCGTCGACATCGGTATAGATGTCGCAGCGGTCGGCATCGAGCGCGGCGGCCAAGGCCACGGCGCTGGTGTCAGACCCGCCGCGTCCCAAGGTCGAGATGCGGTTCTCCGGGCCGATTCCCTGGAACCCCGCCACCACGGCCACCTCGCCGCCCATCATGCGGGACTTTAGCGACTCGACGGCGACGCCGGTGATGCGGGCGGCGCGATGGCCGCCGTCGGTGGTGAGGGGGATTTGCCAGCCCTGCCACGACCGCGCCTTGACGCCAATCGACTGAAGCACGATGGCGAGCAGCCCGGAGGTCACCTGCTCGCCGGAGGCCACCACGGCGTCATATTCGCGGGCGTCGTAAATGGCCGAGTCTTGGGTGCCGTTGTTCAGCTTGAAGCCCCAGGCGTCCTCGACCCAGGCAACGAGCTGATTGGTCTGGCCGGCCATGGCCGAGACCACGACGGCGCAGGCGTTGCCGGCATCGACCTCGCGCTTCACATGGGCGGCGACGTTGCGGATGCGATCCACATCCGCCACCGACGTCCCGCCGAATTTGAGCACCAACAGGGACACTTGCCCCTCCCGGGCGTGAGCGCGCCTTCGAACGCCACCAGCCCATAGCAACAGCATGGCCGGCCCCGAGGCCGGCCAGAAAGCGGTTCTTCATACTGACTGCGGGGGCCTCCCGCAACCTGGCGCGCATTAGCCTTGGCCCTGCTTGACAGCGGGTTAAGGGCAACGGTCAATGATCCCATGGCCCAAACCTCCAATACCGCGCGGACGCTCGACCGCGAGGAAGTGGCAAGGTTCGCGCGGCTCGCCGGGCAATGGTGGGACGAGCGCGGTCCCTTCCGGCCGCTCCACCGCATCAACCCGCTGCGCCTCACCTATATCCGCGACCAGCTCTGCGGCAGATTCGGCCGCGACGCCAAGGGGCCGGCGAGCCTCGCCGGCTTGAGCGCGCTCGATATCGGATGCGGCGGCGGGCTCGTGTGCGAGCCTTTGGCGCGGCTCGGCGCCGATGTGACCGGCATCGACCCGGCGGCGGAGAACATCGAGGCCGCCAAGGCCCATGCCTCGGCCGGGGGCCTCGACATCGCCTATGAGGCTGTGACCGCCGAGGAGCTCGCGGCGCGAGGGCAGAGCTACGACGCGGTGCTGCTGCTCGAGGTGGTGGAGCACGTGCCCAACGTGCCGGCGTTCCTCAAGAGCGTGGCGCCGCTGGTGAGGCCCGGCGGGGTGATAATCCTCTCCACGCTCAACCGCACGCTGAAAGCCTACGCTTTGGCAATCGTCGGCGCCGAATACATCCTGCGCTGGCTCCCCGTCGGCACGCATCGATGGGAGCGTTTCGTGAAGCCCGGGGAACTCGCCTCGGCGCTCTCCGCCGCGGGCCTGAAACTCACCGGCACCGAGGGCCTGATCTACGATCCCTTCGCCGACGAATGGCGCCTCGCAACCGACACCGACGTGAATTATTTTGCTACCGCCATGCGAGCGTAGAATTTGTCGGTCTGCTTCCGTGGCGAGTAGAATGAGCACATGATCTTCCGCCAGCTGTTCAATTCGACGTCAAGCACCTACACCTATCTGCTGGCGAGCCGGCATGGCGGCGAGGCGCTGATCATCGATCCCGTGCTCGAGCGCGTCGACCGCTACATCCAGCTCCTGCGCGAGCTAGACCTGCGCCTGGTCAAGGCGTTCGACACCCATCTCCATGCCGACCACATCACCGGGCTTGAGGCGCTACGCGAGCGCACGGAATGCCTCACCATCATGGGCGAGCAGACCAAGGCAGACGTCGTGTCGATCCGCGTCACCGACGGCGACCGCGTCGGCATCGAAGGCCTGACCCTCGACGTCGCCTATACCCCGGGCCACACCGACGATTCCTACAGCTATCTCCTGCCCGACCGCGTGTTCACCGGCGATACGTTGCTGATCCGCGGCACCGGCCGCACGGATTTCCAGAACGGCGACCCGCGCGCGCAATACGAGTCGCTGTTCGGGCGCCTGTTGAAGCTGCCGGACGAGACACTGGTTTATCCGGCGCACGACTATAAGGGCGACACGGTGAGCACCATCGGCGAGGAGCGCGCCTTCAACCCGCGCCTCCAGGTCACGTCGATCGACGACTACGTGACGCTAATGAACAGCCTCAATCTGCCCAACCCCAAGATGATGGACGTGGCGGTCCCCGCCAACATGCATATCGGCTTGGCGCAGAAGATCGTCGCCGATCGTGGCTGGGCGCTGAGCGCGGAAGACGCCAAGGGCATGTTGCAAGAGCCGGACATTGCCCTCGTCGACCTGCGTGAAGACCACGAGCGGAAGCGCGACGGCGTCATCCCCGGGTCGGTGCATGTGACCTACCCCGATATGCGGGCAAGTCTGCAAGCCGACGGGCTGTTGCGGCAGCTCGCGCGCTCTTCGGGCAAGCGGTTGATCTTCTATTGCTCCTTCGGCTTGCGCTCCGCCATGGCGGTGCAGGCGGCCCAAGCCGCGGGGTTCGACTCTGCCCGCCATATCCACGGCGGCTTGCAGGCCTGGAGAAACGCCGAAGGCCCGCTGCGAAAGTAGACCGTAGGACGACGTCACGAAGAGAGCCCGCCAGTAGCTCAAAGCGGACTACCAAGTTACGCGGGCTCGCCGGGTGGATACCACTCTCGCTACCAGTGTGACCCGCCGAGGCCCTTACCCGAATACACGAATATTCTTGAGAACAATTCAATTATCGCAAAATCGCTAGCCCCATACGCTTCCTCGTGGGGGACGAGGGGGGATCGATGAATGGGCAGATTTCCGGCGCGCGGCGCTTCGCGCCAGCTCGTTCGTTGCATTAGGTGGCGTATCACCGGCGGATGCAATCGAGGCGGCGGCACAGGCATCGCAACGAACGCTAATCGCGAGTCCCGCCCAGGTCGCTCAAGCGGCCGACGACGCCGGGGCGTCGTCAGATGAGGCCCCGGACACTTCGACGGATCGAAGCGAACCATCCGTACCGGAAGTTCCTGCGGATCCGGCAGGCGCCAATCTGCCTGACGTTATTGTAACACCAGATGTCACCAAACCCGCCACAGCAACTCCCAAGTCGCGCCCAACGCCCGTCAGCACAACCCCCCGGCCGCGGACGACACCGAGCGACGGTGGAGAACGTCGCCGAAAAGAGCTACTGGTCCTCGGCCGCCGGGAGCACGCTGACACTCGGCGCGCCGAGGCGGTTCTTGCTCTCGGGCACTGCCAAGTTCTAGCGTTGGCGGGCTTCAGCGGGCGCGCGGGCCGTCTCGGGCCGGTGTCGCCTGGGGTGAGCCCTAGTAATAGCCCCGGGGTCGTTGGAACCAGCCCCTACGCTGCTCGCGATAGCGTGGCGGAGGCGCGTAGGCTGGACCCCAGCCGGGGGCCCGCTGCCAACCGAAGAGACCACGTGGCGGAGGATAGTAGCCCCAAGGACCGGCATCGGCATCGCGATAGCGAGGAGCGGGCTGAGCCGCCACCTTTGCCTCGCCTCCGGGCGTCACGCCGGTAAGAACCACCTTGGTATTCTCCAGGCCGTTCTGCTCGACGAGGTGGAACAGAGTCTCCGCATTTTTTGGTGAAACGCGCACGCAGCCATGGGAAGCGGCGCGGCCGAGCTTCTTCGTCTCCAAGCTGCCATGGATGGCGTGCCCATCCTTGGTGAAGAAAATCGCATGGGGCATGGGAGCGTTGTCCCACTGCTTGCTGTACCAGATCTTGTTCATGGAAGACGCCGTATAGTTCCCCGAAGGCGTGGAATAGCCTCGCACGCCGGTGGACACCGGCCACTGGTATTTCTCGATGCCGTCGACGAACACCGTCATCTCCTGAAGCGACTTGTCGACATTGACCAGGATCTGGGAGCCGGCTCTGGCGGGTTTTGCCGCGGCGGCTGCCGTGTCGGCCTCGGGCTTTGCGTTCGGTTGAGCGGCGGCGGCACCGGACTCGGGCTGCTCGGCCGCCGTGCCGGGAGTGCCCTCGGGCGGCTCGGCGGCTTCGTTGGACTTGGCCGCGGCGCTCGGCAGGTCGCCGTTATACTGCGTGCTCGGCTGAGGATTTTGGCTTGGCTCGGCCCCAGCAGGCGTTACCGTCGCGTAAGCGAGAAGCGGGACGAGAAACAAGGCGCAGGCATAGTTGGGAAGTCGGAGACCTGAGAGGCGCATGACCCTTCCTTACGGTTTTGCGCGAAACCAACGCTCGGCGACGTTCGGATAGTAATGCAACAAGGCTGTAACAGGGCGATCCCAACAATAAGTTTACCGGGTGCCCCCAAGCCTACTTAATTGTGGTCCTCCGGCAGCGGCGGCAAGGGGAACACCGGCACCCCCTCCTCATTTAATTCACGCGCCTCCTCAAGGCTCGCCTCGCCATGAATGGCGCGGGCAGGCGCCTCGTCGAAGTGGATTTTCCGCGCCTCTTCGGGGAATTTCGGCCCGACATAGTCTGAATTGGCGGTGAGCTCGGCCCGCAGTTTCCGCAGCAGGGCGTAGGTCTTGGGCCGTTCCGCCGGCGCGGCCGCTGGCGCCGCAGGCGCGGGCGGTCCCTTCGCCACATAGGGCGCCATGGGGGCCTTCGTCACCTGCGCGCTGCCGCAAGACGGGCAGCGGATGGCATTGGCCTCGACCTGCTCGTCATAGGAGGCAGCCGAGCCGAACCAGGCGTCGAAGCCATGCCCCTCCTGGCAAGCCAAAGCGTAGCGGATCATTTGACCTCTCTTCGAGGCTTCTTTGCCCCTGCGATTTCCACCTCGAACTCGCGCCCATGCTTGAGCGAAGGAATTTTCGCCCGCGTTTCAGCGCAGAGGCCGAGGTCGATATCGGCAAGGAGAATTTGGGGATCCTCGCCGGCTTCCGCCAGCACTTCACCCCAAGGTGATACGATCATGCTGTGGCCGTAGGTGCTGCGGCCGTTCTCGTGCAACCCACCCTGACAAGCGGCAAGGACGTAGGCGCCGGTCTCGATGGCGCGGGCGCGCAAGAGCACATGCCAATGCGCTTCCCCGGTCTGCTTGGTGAAGGCCGCCGGCACGGCGATTATGTCGGCGCCTCCGCTGGCGAGCGCCCGGTATAGCGCCGGGAACCTCAGGTCGTAGCAGATGCTCATGCCGAGGCGCCCCCAGGGCAAATCGGCGAGCACGGCCGTGCCGCCTGGATCGAAGGTGCGCGACTCGCGGTAGCTTTCGCCTCCGGCAAGATCGACATCGAACATATGCAGCTTGTCGTAGCGCGCGGCGACCTCACCGTCGGGAGCGATGAGATAGGAGCGGTTAGCGACCTTGCCCGACGAGAGCTTCATGCCGAGCGAGCCTATATGCAGCCAGATGCCGAGTTCCTTGGCGAGCGCTTGCAGCCGCTTGAGCGGCGCCGCCTTCTCCTCGACCTCGAGCTCGGAGAGCAGCCGCTCGGTCTCGAGTTCCATGATGGCGGTGTTCTCGGGCGTCTGCACATAGACGGCGCCGCCCTCCGCGGCACGGCGGATGAGCGCCTCGGCCATCTCCATGTTGGGAGCGACGGAGCGCCCGGACCTGAGCTGAACCAGACCAGCGCGAAAGGATCTCTGCGAAGGCAATTTCATTCTCCGGGAGCGCTTGCCACCGCCTCGATTGCCGCGAGCAGCGGGTCGAGCTTTGCCGCGCGCTCGAGCTCGGCAAGCTCCTCATAGCCGCCGACATGCGTGCCGTTGATGAAGATTTGCGGCACGGTGCGCCGTCCATAGGCGCGGTCGATCATTTCCTGCCGCAAGGCAAGGTCGCCGCTCACGTCGATCTCGGTGAAGGCGGCGCCCTTCTTGCCGAGGAGATGCTTTGCGGCGCGGCAATAGCCGCAATAGGGCGTGGTGTAGAGGATGATTTTGGTCATCGAAGTCCCGCTGCTCGGCCATTCGGCCTTTGCCAGTAAGTAAGCGTAAGGCCAAGCAAATTCCAGACTATAGCAGCATCGCCGAGGGTTCCACGGCGCGGGCGAGAGCAAGGATGTCGACGCGCGCGGCACCAGCCCGCTTCAAGACGCGCGCGCAAGCCTCGGCGGTGGCGCCGGTGGTGATCACGTCGTCGACCACGACGATGCGCTTGGCCCGCAACGCGCCCTTCGCCGCCGTCACCCGGAACGCTCCGGCGACGTTCTTCCTCCGCTGCGCCGCCGTGAGCCCGACCTGGGCGTGCGTGCGCTTGACCCTGGCGAGGAGGAAACAGTCGACCGGGACGCCCGTGAGATGGCCGACCGCGTGGGCAAGCATGGCCGACTGGTTGAAGCGCCGCGACCAGAGCCGCGACCGGTAGAGCGGAACCGGCAGGATCACATCGGCATCGGCCAGGAGCTCGGCGCCGGCGGTGGCCATCCATCGCCCGAACAGGGGCACGCCCTCGTGGCGGTCGCCATATTTGAAGCTCTGGATCAGCTCGCGCATGGTCGAGGAATAGCGCGCCGCGGCCCGCGCGCGGTCGTAGACTGGCGGATCGGCGATTGCCGCCGCCGACAGGCTGGGGCTCCCGGTCTCGTAGGGCAACGGCACGCCGAGCCTTTCGCACAGCGGAGGAGCGATGAAGTCGATCTTGGTCCAGCAATCGCCGCACAGAAGCCCATGGGCGCCGACGCGTTTGCGGCAGGCGATGCAGACCGGCGGCAGCAGGAGATCGGCAAGCGCCATCACCGCCCCGCTCAGCGCTACCGCGGCCGAAGAGGCCTTGGATCGCGCAGCCTGCCTCAAGGAGATCTCAACCCCGCCGATCGCCATGGACGCCATGATAGAACCTGGAGCCGGCAGGGCGGAAGAGGCGCGGAACGCATGAGCGAGGATGGCGAGCTGTTCGACCGCGCTCTGTTGCGCAGGAGACGCGCGCGCTTTGCCGGAGAGATGGCGGAGCACGAGGCGCTGCTTGCCCATGTCGCGGCGGAGATTGCCGACCGCGTCAGCGCGATCCTGCGCGAATTCCCGCTGGCGCTCGATCTTGGCGCCTATCATGGCGTGCTCGGACGCGCTGTGGCGGCGCTCCCTTCCGTCGGCGCGATGATCTATGCCGAAAGCGTGCCGGCGCTTGCCGCGCTTTGCCCGCGGCCTGCCGTGGTCTGCGACGAGGAGCTGCTGCCCTTCAAGGAACAGAGCCTCAATCTCGTCGTGTCCGGCTTGGCGCTGCACCGGGTCAACGATCTTCCCGGCGCTCTGATTCAGATCCGCCGCGCGCTTCGCCCTGACGGGCTGTTCATCGCCGCGGCACTTGGCAGCCGCTCGCTGCACGAGCTTCGCGAGGCGCTGATCGAGGCAGAGGCCGAGCTGCATGGCGGTGCGAGCCCGCGTGTCGCGCCCTTCGCCGATGTGCGGGAGTATGGCGCGCTCCTCCAGCGCGCCGGCTTCGCACTGCCGGTGACCGACGCCGAGCTCCTCACCGTGACCTATCCAAGTCCGCGCGCGCTGATGCGCGAGATCAGGGCGCTCGGCGGCGGCAATGTCATGGCGGCGCGGCGCAAGATGCCGCTGCCGCGCGGCACGCTCGAGCGCGCAGAGGAGATCTATCGCGAGCGTCACAGCACCCCTGAGGGCAAGATCGCGGCGAGCTTTGAGATCGTCTATCTCGCGGGCTGGGCACCCGATGCCAGCCAGCAAAAGCCGCTCGCGCCGGGAAGCGCGAACGCGCGCCTCGCCGATGCGCTGCACACCACCGAGCATTCCGCCGGCGACAAGGCGGCTTTTCCGGCCAGAAGACCCAAACTCTAAGAGTTGTCATTGCCCGGCTTGACCGGGCAATCCAGTAACCACAGACCTTGAACGCATAAGCACAAGCGGCTGTTGGCTACTGGATTGCCCGCCTTCGCCGGAATGACAACGTATGCTCTCAGCGAAGCAGCGAGGGCAGCACGACCTTCAACGGCTCGTCGGCGGGAGGCATGGCGTAGGCGGCAAGCTCCGTGGGCTTCACCCAGGCAAGCTCTTGGCCCTCATGCGGCGTCGCTTCGCCCCGCCAGCGCGTGCAGAGAAAGAGCGGCATCAACAGGTGGAAGTCGGGATAGCCGTGGCTGGCAAAAGTGAGCGGCGCGAGGTCGGCGGGCGCGATGTCGATGCCAAGCTCCTCGGCAAGCTCGCGGACAAGCGCATGCTCGGGCGACTCGCCTTGCTCGACCTTGCCGCCGGGGAATTCCCAGAGCCCTGCGAGTGATCGCCCCGGCGGGCGCTTGGCGATCAGGATCCTGCCCTCACCGTCGAGAAGCACGCAGGCCGCAACAAGAAGGAGTTGATGTGTAGGACCGGCGGGCACCGCCTCAGGACCGGTAGTCGGCATTGATGGCGATGTATTCGGCGGTGAGATCGCAGGTCCACACGGTCGCTGTTCCCTCGCCAACGCCGACATCGACGGTGATGGCGATCTCTTCGCGCTTCATGTAATTGGCGCCAAGCTCCTCACGATAGGACGGCGCCACCTCACCCTCCTTGGCGACCAGGATGTCGCCGAAAGAGATGGATAACCTGTCGCGGTCCGCGGCTTCGCCAGCCTTGCCGACGGCCATGACCACACGGCCCCAATTCGGGTCCTCGCCGGCGATCGCCGTCTTCACCAGCGGCGAGTTGGCGATGGAAAACGCGATCCTGCGCGCGGCTTCGGGCGTCTCGGCGCCGGTCACCCGCACCGTGACGAACTTCGTCGCCCCCTCCCCGTCCTTCACCACCTGATGGGCGAGATCGAGCAGCACCTCGGTGAGGGCCACGCGGAAGTTCGCGAGCCGCGGGTCGTGGGCGAGCCCGATGCGCGGCGCGCCGCGCGCGGCTGCCGTGCCGGTGGCGAACAGCAGAAGCGTGTCGCTCGTCGAGGTGTCGCCGTCGATGGTGATGGCGTTGAAGGTGGCGTCGGCTGCCGGAGCGAGTATCTCGCGCAACGGCCCAGGCTCGATCGCTGCGTCGGTGAAGATGAAGGCAAGCATGGTCGCCATGTCAGGGGCAATCATGCCTGCGCCCTTGGCGATGCCGTTGATGGTGACGGGCACGCCTTCGATCTCGGTCTGCCGCGTGGCAAGTTTGGGATAGGTGTCAGTGGTCATGATGGCGCGCGCCGCATCCCCGATCCCGTGCCGATCGGCAGTCTCGGCAAGCCCGGCCAGGAGGCCAGTGAACTTGCCAGGGTCGAGCGGCTCGCCGATCACCCCGGTGGACGCGAGATAGACGTCTGCCTCGAGGCAGCCGGCGGCTTCGGCGGCGGCTTCCGCCGTGAGCTTCACGGCTTCGCGGCCACGCTTGCCGGTGAAGGCATTGGAATTGCCGGAATTGACCACCAGCACGCGCGCCATGCCATGCTGAAGCCGCGCGCGGCACCATTCGACCGGGGCGGACGCCGTCTTCGACCGCGTGAGCACGCCGGCGGCCGTGGTGCCAGGCTCGAACAGGACAAGCAGCAGGTCGGTGCGGCCGGGATAGCGGATACCCGCTGCGCACGTCGCGAAGCGCACCCCGTCAATAGCGGGAAGGCGCGGCGGCTCTTTCGGCGCGAATGGCGAGACCTTGGCCATCTAGGCTCGCGACCTTCGTCAGGCGATTGCCTCTAGTGATTGTCTTCGACGCCTTCGGCGGCCTCAGGCTCGTTCTCAGCCGGCGCCTCGCCGCGGACGGCGGCATCCTGCATCGACTTCTTGATCTCTGGATCCTTGACGTCGATCTTGGCGGCGTCGTGCAGCTCTTTCAGCGTCTGCTTGGCCTTCTGCTGGGTGAGCTGGCTGACGATGGTGTCTTTCACCTGATCGAAGGTCGGCAGCGGACGCGTCCGCTTCTCCTCGACCTTGATGATGTGCCAGCCGAACTGCGTCTGAACCGGATTGGAGATCTCGCCTTCCTTCAGTTGGAAGGCAGCGTCCTCGAACGGCTTCAGCATCTGACCGCGTCCGAAAAAGCCGAGATCGCCACCCTCGGCGCTCGGGTCCTTGGACTTCTCCTTGGCGACCGTGGCGAAATCCTCGCCCTTCTTCAGCCGCTCCTGAATTTCCTTGGCCTCGGCCTCGGTCGCCACCAGAATGTGGCGGGCGTGAATCTCTTCCTCCGGCTTCATGGCGGCGACCTTGGCGTCGTAAATCTTCTTGGCCTCCTCCTCAGGCACGGCATTCCGCACATTCTTCTCGAAATACGCATCTCGCAAGGCGCGGCGGCGATGATATTTGAGGCGGTCCTCGAAGCTCTGCCCGCTGTCGAGACTGGCCTTCACCGCGGCCTCCGCCATCAGCTCATTCTCGATGACGAATTGCAGCAGCATGCGGCGGCGATCGTCAGGCGGGAAATTGGCGAGCTGAGCGCCAACTTCGGTCGCGGCGAAATCGAGATCGGATTGCTTGATGTCGACGCCGTTGATCGTGGCGACGACCGGATCGTCGGCGCGGGCGGTGAACGGAACGCAAGCAATAAAGGCTGCGACGAGCAGCAAGGTTCGCCAAGTTTTCACGGAGTGAGATCCTCTTCTTGCGCCCGCCTGACCGTCGCCGGAGGCTGAGGCGGGTGGGTTCGGCCGCTTCCCCGGCGCTTACATAGCCCCGGTGCGGCTCCCTGCCAAGCGGCTTATCCGGCGCATCTCGCCACGCCAAAGGCTGGCAAAGCCAGTTGACGCAACCACGATAATTCTATAATTCTCGATACATGGAACTATCCGCCGCGATCGGTGCGCTAAGCGCGCTGGCACAAGAGAGCAGGCTGAAGATCTTCCGTCTGCTCGTGCAATGCGGGCCTGCCGGCATGGCTGCCGGCGACATCGCGCGGCGGCTCAAGCTGCCGCAGAACACGCTCTCCTTCCATCTCGCCGCGCTTGCTCGAGCGCATCTCGTTGCCTCGCGCAAAGAGGGCCGCTCGATCATCTATTGCGTGGACCTCGCCGGCACGCGGGGCCTTCTCTCCTTCCTTGTCGAAGATTGCTGTGCGGGGAAGGCGGAGCTTTGCGGGCCTTTGATCGCGTCCGCCGAGGCCGGATGTTGCCCTACATAAAAAATTCAAAGTGAGGAGATGCCCATGCAAGTCGTCAGCAGCAATCCACCCTTGAATGTCCTCTTCCTCTGCACGGGAAACTCGGCGCGCTCGATCATGGCCGAGACCATTCTCAATCGCCTAGGACTTGGCAAGTTCAAGGCTTATAGCGCCGGCAGCTACCCCAAGGGCGAGGTCAATCCGCATGCGCTCGCGGTGTTGCGCAAATCGAATTTCGACGTGTCGAAGCTCCGCTCGAAGTCCTGGGACGAGTTCGCCGCACCCGGCGCGCCCAAGCTCGATTTCGTGTTCACCGTTTGCGACGACGCGGCGAAGGAGGTCTGCCCCATCTGGCCGGGCCAGCCCATGTCCGCGCATTGGGGCCTGCCAGACCCCGCAAAGGCGCAAGGCAGCGAGGCCGAGCAGGCGCTCGCCTTCGCTGACACTTTCCGCATGCTTTATCAGCGCATCAGCATCTTCGTGAGCCTGCCCTTCGACAAATTGAGCAAGCTGTCGTTGCAAAAGCATCTCGAGGACATCGGCAAGACGCAGGGAGCGGACACCAAAGAACCGGTGTAACTTTAGCTCAGCTCGCCCCGGCACTCCCCGCCCAACTCGGGCGGAGCGTCGCGTTGACAAGGATAGTCGCCCCTCTTATGTCTCACGGGCGGCTGTTCCCAGGCATTTTTTGGTCGCTTTCCGCCGGTTTTATGTGCGGCCGGTAGGCACTGGGAGCATGGCGCTTCGAGACGTCAGGTGCTTTCGCCCCCCAAAGCCGAAGCCACCTAGAGAACCTGCTCCTGCGATAAGAGGCGAGACCCAATGCTTTCTTTCGGTGCCTTGGCCAGCAAGGTCTTTGGCTCATCCAACGACCGCAAGCTGAAGAAATACCCGCCGCTGGTCGCCGCCACCAACAAGCTCGAGCCGGAGGTCGCTACCCTCTCCGACGATGAGCTGCGTGCCCGCACCGAAGCCTTCCGCGCACGGGTGAAAGACGGTACCCCAATCGAGGATCTGATCCCCGAAGCCTTCGCCACTGTCCGCGAGGCCGCCAAGCGCACCATCGGCCAGCGCCATTTCGACGTGCAGCTCATGGGCGGCATGGTGCTCAACGACGCCCGCATTGCCGAGATGAAGACCGGCGAAGGCAAGACGCTGGTCGCCACGCTCCCCGTCTATCTCAACGCGCTCACCGGGCGCGGCGTGCACGTGGTGACGGTGAACGACTACCTCGCCAAGCGCGACTCCGCCTGGATGGGCGCCATCTACAAATTTCTCGGCCTCACCGTCGGCTGCATCGTGCATGAGCTGAACGACGCGCAGCGCAAGGTGGAATACGCCGCCGACGTGACCTACGGCACCAACAACGAGTTCGGCTTCGACTATCTCCGCGACAATATGAAATATTCGGCGGAAGAGATGGTCCAGCGCGGCCACTACTTCGCCATCGTCGACGAAGTGGATTCGATCCTGATCGACGAGGCGCGCACGCCGCTGATCATCTCCGGCCCTCTCGACGACCGCTCCGAGCTTTACAACGCCATCGACACCTTCATCCCCAAGCTCGTGAAGGAAGACTACGAGCTCGACGAGAAGACCCGCGTCGTCACCCTGACCGAGGCCGGCAACGAGCATGTTGAGCAGCTTCTCACCGCGGCGGACATGCTCAAGGGCGAGTCGCTCTACGACATCGAGAACGTCACCGTCGTGCATCACGTGCAGCAGGCGCTCCGCGCCCACACGCTGTTCCAGCGCGACCGCGATTACATCGTCAAGAACGACGAGGTGATCATCATCGACGAGTTCACCGGCCGCATGATGCAGGGCCGGCGCTACTCCGAAGGGCTGCACCAGGCGCTCGAGGCCAAGGAGCACGTCACCATCCAGCCCGAGAACCAGACGCTCGCCTCGATCACCTTCCAGAATTATTTCCGGCTCTACGAGAAGCTCGCCGGCATGACCGGCACGGCGGCGACCGAGGCCGACGAGTTCATGGACATTTACGGCCTCGACGTGGTCGAGGTGCCGACCAACATGGACATGATCCGCGACGACGAGGACGACGAGGTCTATCGCACGGCGCAGGAGAAATACCGGGCCATCATCACTCTGATCAAGGATGCGCAGAAGCGCGGCCAGCCGATGCTGGTCGGCACCACCTCGATCGAGAAGTCGGAAATCCTGTCGGAGCTCCTCAAGAAGGACAAGGTCCCGCACCAGGTCCTGAACGCCCGCTATCACGAGCAGGAGGCGCATATCATCGCCCAGGCCGGCGTGCCCGGCGCCGTGACCATCGCCACCAACATGGCCGGCCGCGGCACCGACATTCAGCTCGGCGGCAACCCGGACATGCTGCTCGAGGATTGGGCGACAGAGGAGAAGGCCAAGGGCAAGGAGCCGACGCCCGAACAGATCGCCGCCAAGCGCGACGCCATCAGGGCCGAGGTCGGCAAGAAGAAGACGAAGGCGCTGGAAGCCGGCGGTCTTTATGTCGTCGGCACCGAGCGCCACGAGAGCAGGCGCATCGACAACCAGCTCCGCGGCCGCTCTGGCCGCCAGGGCGACCCAGGCCGCTCGCGCTTCTTCCTGTCGCTCGAAGACGACCTCATGCGCATCTTCGGATCGCAGCGCATGGACGGCATGCTCCAGGCGCTCGGCCTCAAGGAAGACGAGGCGATCATCCATCCCTGGATCAATAAGGCGCTGGAGAAGGCGCAAGCCAAAGTCGAGGCGCGCAACTTCGACATCCGCAAGAACCTGCTCAAGTTCGACAATGTGATGAACGATCAGCGCAAGGCGATCTTCGAGCAGCGCCTCGACCTGATGAACGACGCCGACCTCGGCGACACCGTCGGCGACATGCGCCGCCAGGTGATCGACGATCTCATGGCCAAGCACGTCCCGGAAAAGGCCTTCGCCGAGCAATGGGACGTGGACGGCCTCAAGGAGGACATGCAGGCGACCTTCGACCTCGATCTGCCGGTTGCCGACTGGGCCAAGGAAGAAGGCATCGGCGAGGAAGAGGTGCACGAGCGCCTGGTCCGCGCCGCCGACGAGAAGGCCGCCAAGAAGGCCGCCGATTTCTCACCCACCATCATGCGCCAGATCGAGAAGGCGGTGCTGCTACAGACGCTGGATCATCTGTGGCGCGAGCATCTCGTCACGCTCGAGCATCTCCGCCAGGTGATCGGCTTGCGCGGCTACGGCCAGCGCGACCCGCTGAACGAATATAAGAGCGAGAGCTTCACGCTGTTCGAGCACATGCTGGCGCGCTTGCGCGAGGCGGTGACCGGCCAGCTCATGCATGTCGAGCTTACGCGCCAGGAGGACGTGCCGCCGCTCGACGCGGCAGAGCTGCCGCCCATGGAGGCACATCATTTCGATCCGACCACGGGGGAAGACGAATTCGCGCTCGAAGCAGTGAGTGCCGGACCTGCCGTGACGGCGAAGGGCGCCGCGGCGCCGGCCCGCAGCCGCAAGGCGAGCCAGGCCCAAGGTCCGAACCCGGCCGATCCCTCGACCTGGGGTAAGGTGCAGCGTAACGCGCTCTGCCCGTGCGGCTCTGGCAAGAAGTACAAGCATTGCCACGGCGCCTATAGCTAGCCCGCGACCGCTTAGGGAACCGCAAAGCCTCCACGCGGCTTTGACTGGCTGAAGCCACTCCTTCCGAGGCACCTAAGCTTGCCGCTCAGCAATTCCTTCGGCGCGACCGTGCCTGCAATGGCGCGCGCATCATGACAATCGATCAGTCGCTCTCCTTCGTCATCATCATCGGCATGATGGGCCTCTTCGCCTGGGGGCAGCTTCGCTACGACCTCGTCGCGCTTCTCGCCTTGCTCGCGGCTCTCGCCGTCGGAATTGTCCCCGCAGACAAGGCGTTCGACGGATTCAGCGACGACATCGTCATCATCGTGGGATCCGCGCTCGTGGTCAGCGCCGCCGTGGCGCGCTCAGGCGTGATCGAGCGCGTCGTACGCCAGTTCGGCTCGCGCCTCGTCACCGTCAATCAGCAGGTCTTTGCCCTGGTGACCGCGGTCACGGTGCTCTCGGCCTTCGTCAAGAATATCGGCGCGCTCGCCATGCTGATGCCGATCGCCTTTCAGCTCGCCCGTCGCACCGGCACCTCGCCCTCGTCCCTGCTGATGCCGATGTCCTTCGGCGCGCTCCTCGGCGGCACCATGACGCTGGTCGGCACCTCGCCGAACATCATCGTGTCGCGCATGCGCGAGGAAATTCTCGGCCAGCCTTTCGGCATGTTCGACTTCACGCCGGTCGGCGCAGGGTTGGCGCTGGCCGGCGTGGCCTTTCTCGTTTTCGGCTGGCGGCTCTTGCCGCGCGACCGCAAGGGCGCTGCCTCCATGGACGCCGCCTTCAATCTTGAGGGCTACACCACCGAGGTTGAGGTGCCTGAGGATTCGCCTGCCGCCGGCATTACCGTGAAGGCGCTCGAAGATCTCGGCGAGGGCGAGGTCGAGGTGATCACGCTCATTCGCGAAGCCAAGCGCCGCTTTGAGCCCGCCGGCAATGTGGTGCTGAAAGCCGGCGACACGCTCATCCTGCAAGGCGAGCCTGCCGCGCTTGAGCGTGTCGTGGCGCTGGAGAAGCTGAAGCTCACCCGCGGCGACAAGGCGCAGCAGATCGATGCGCCGCATGACGAGATCGGGGTCATGGAAGCAGTGATCACGCCGGAATCCGAGCTCGTTGGTAGCTCTGCCGGGCAGATCAAGCTGTTCAGCCGCCACGGCGTCAATCTCCTCGCCGTGAGTCGGCGTGGACGGCGCATTGCGCATCGGCTCCGCTCGGTGAAGTTCAGGCCTGGCGACGTGCTCGTGCTGCAAGGCGATCTCACCACCATGCCGGAGACGCTTGGCGAGCTCCATTGCCTTCCGCTCGCCGAGCGCGATCTGCGCATCGGCAGGAAGGAGAGCTATCTGCCGATCGCCGTGCTCGCCGCCGCCATGGCGCTTGTCGCCTTCCACCTCGTGCCCGTGACCGTGGCGTTCTTCGGCGCCGCGGTGCTCCTGCTGCTCGCCCGCTCGTTAAGCCTGCGCGAAGCCTACGACGTCATCGACTGGCCGATCCTCGTCATGCTCGGCGCGCTGATCCCGGTGAGCAAGTCGTTGCGCACCACCGGCGGCACCGATCTCATCGCCGGATGGCTGTCGATGGCCGCGGCGCATTTGCCTGCGGCAGGCGCCCTCGCCCTGATCCTGGCAGCGGCGATGGCCGTCACGCCGTTCCTCAACAATGCCGCCACCGTGCTGGTGATGGCGCCGATCGCCGCGAGCTTCGCCGCCAAGCTCAGCCACAACCCCGACCCGTTCCTCATGGCGGTCGCCATCGGCGCCGCGTGCGATTTCCTCACGCCCATCGGCCACCAATGCAACACGCTGGTGATGGGTCCCGGCGGCTATCGCTTCGGCGATTATTGGCGGCTCGGCCTGCCGCTCTCGCTGATCGTGCTCGTGGCCGGCGTGCCGCTGATCATGGCCTTCTGGCCGCTCGGCCATTAGCCGCGAAGCTACGGCTCGCGTGACGCCGTCGCCGCGCATTCGGCCGGCGCTGCCGGAACATCGCCGGGCTTCGCCTCGGCGATCACGTAGCGGCCCTCGCAGACGCTGACCATCGGCGGCAGATGGGTGCGCTCGAAGGCGTCATAGCCCTTCTTCAGATCGGCCCAGAACGGACTCCATTTGTCGCCCTTCCGCGCCGCGAGATTCTTCTCGGTCATGCGGAAGGGAAAGACCTGGACGTTGAACGCCGGCTGGCCCTGGTCGAGCGCCGCGGTGACCAGCCGCCAGATTTCGTCAACGACGTCGTTGGTCATGGCGAAGCAGCCGACCGACTGGCAGCCGCCATGCACCATGATGAACGAGCCGGTGCGGCCGAGCGCGCGGTCGAACGCATTGGGGAAGCCGAGACTGAAGGAGCGGTGCCAGCGGCTGTTCGGATTGAGCTCTTCCTTGGTCACGGCATAGAAGCCCTCCGGCGCCTGGCGGTCGCCTTCGCGGAGCTTCGGGCCGAGCCGTCCCGACCACAGGCAGATCGGATAGGTGGCAAATTTCTGGTAGCTTCCGTCCTTCTCCATCCAGATCTCAAGCTCGGAATCGAGCTTGAAGATGCGCAGGAACACCGGCGCGCCGAGCGCGACCCCTTGCGCCTTCAGCCGCTCGTCGAATTTGGCGAGGTCGGGCGTGCCGGGGAGCGGAAGCCCGTCGCGGTGGTACCAATTGTTCTGCCAGCGCGTGTAGTTGATGGTCGCGCGGTCGAGCAATTGCCTGCCGTCGGAGGTAAGCAGCAGATAGCCCGCGCCGGACAGCGCGACAATGATGAGAAGCGCTAGAGCTTGCCGCAGCATGGCCCCATCATGCGGGAAAGAGAGGCGAACGCGTGGCGGTGATTATTTCTCGGCCGTGACCGTAGTAGCCGCTGCCGACCAGGCCTTGGCCTTGGGCGCTGCTGCTTGCTTGGGTTCGGCCTTGGCCTTGGCCGCGGCCTTGACCGGCTTCGTCGGCGTCGGCACCGGGGTCGCAGGCGTCGCAGGGCCCAGCGTGAAGGCTTGATATACGGGTTCCTTTGGCGGCCCGAAGGTCAACCCGAACCAGCTGCCGAGCGGCCTGCCGAGCCCAACCTCCGCGGTTCGTTCCTTGCTTTTGGCCGAGGCCTCTTGCAGACGCTCGCGGGGCGCTCTCTGCACCGGGAGCTTTTCGAAAGCCGGGCAGGCCCCCGTCGCGCTCGGCCGCGTGCCGCCGACGAACGAAGCGTTGATCAGATAACGCTTGTCGCACACATCGACTTTTGGCGGCTGGCGGGTGATCTCGAAATAATCGTAGCCCTCTTTCAGGTTCTGCCAGAACCCGTACCACTGGTCGTCTTTGTGCTTGGCCAGGTTCGCAGTGGTCATGCGGAACGGAAAGGCTTGCACCTGGAAGGATCCCTGGCCGCCGGCGATCGCCTCGCGGGCGAGAATGTAGATCTCCTCGACCACGCCGTCGGTCATGGCGTAGCAGCCCGACGATTTGCAGTCGCCGTGCACCATGATGTCGGCGCCGGTACGCCCATAGGCGCGGTCATAGGAATTGGGGAAGCCGATATTGAAGGCGAGGTAGTATTTGCTTTTCGGATTCATCTGCGGCGCGGAGACCATATAGAAGCCTTCCGGCGCCTGCCGGTCGCCCTGGTTGATCTTCGGTCCGAGCTTTCCGGACCAGTCGCAGATCGGATAGGTCTTGAAGTGATAGAAGCGTCCGTCGTCCTTCGCCTTCCACACTTCCAGCTCTGACTCGGATTTGAAGATGCGCACGAGAATTGGCGACTGCTCGCTCATGCCCTTCTCGGCGAGCATAGCTTGCGTCTGCGCGGAGAGCGGCTTGAGATAAGGCGGCGAAAATTGTCCGCAGCCACCGAGCGCGGTGACCGACGCGAGCACGCAGGCCGCGATGACGATATTGACCCAGCCTAGGCGAAGCATACGCAGTGCCCCTTGCGCACCTCGTCCAAGTTCATCCTTACCGGGTTAAGGCGAAGTTAGCGCCAAAGATCCCCCCTGGGCGCTAGAGCTTCGGTATCCCCCGAACTGACGCCGCCATTATAGCGGCAGCAATGGCACAGTGGGACTCAAAAGTGGCAATTTTCTGGGCAAAATCCTCAACTTAAACGGCCTATACCCAGGAATTTTTCGCGCCTTGCCTTGCGGACAGCCTCGGGCGTCATGGCGTCAAATTCGGCCAAAGCCTGGCCTATTCTATTGCCGGTTGCCTCCACCACCTCCTGCCCGTCCCGGTGCGCACCGCCGGTAGGCTCCGAAATGATGCCGTCGATGACCCCGAGCCTAAGCAGGTCCTGGGCGGTGATCTTCATATTGGTGGCGGCGTCGACGGCCCGGCTTGAATCCCGCCATAGGATCGAGGCGGCGGCCTCCGGCGAGGCGACGGTATAGATGGAGTGCTCCAGCATATAGACGCGGTTGGCGGTGGCGATAGCCACGGCTCCGCCTGAGCCGCCCTCGCCGATGATCACCGACACGATCGGCACGCCGACGGAGAGGCAGGTGTCGGTGCAGCGGGCGATGGCCTCTGCCTGGCCGCGCTCCTCCGCCCCGATGCCTGGATAGGCGCCTGCCGTGTCGATCAGGCTCACCACGGGGATAGAGAAGCGGTCGGCCATTTCCATCAGCCGCTGAGCCTTGCGATACCCTTCAGGCCGCGCCATGCCGAAATTGTGCTTGATGCGGCCTTCGGTGTCGGAGCCCTTCTCATGGCCGATGATCATCGCCGAGCGGCCCTTGAGACGCCCGATGCCGCCGATGATCGCCTGGTCCTCGCCGAAATAGCGGTCGCCGGCGAGCGGCGTGAAATCCTCTACGAGCCCGTCGATGTAGTGGCGGAAATGGGGCCGCTCAGGGTGCCTTGCGACTTGCGTCTTCTGCCAGGGGGTGAGCTCGGAATAGGTCTCTTCCAGGGCGTCGCGCGCCTTCGCCTCGAGCTTGGCGAGTTCCTCGTGAATTGAAACGGAGCCCTGCTCGGCGGCGAGCGTCCTAAGCTCGGCGACCTTACTCTCAAGCTCGGCAATCGGCTTTTCGAAATCGAGATAAGTGCGCATTTGGCTAAAGATGGTCCATCGAACCCGCGCCCGGCGGGCCGCCGCGCATAGGCGGCGGGAACGTGGTTGTTAAGTGGCCTTGGGGCGAAACCGTGTCAACCGGCAACCTCCGCCTCACCCGAAGGCCGACCCTAGCTCCGTTTGGTTAAATGTACCTGAGCCAAGGGGTGGTGTTGCTCGACAAGCCGCCGCAGCCGCTCCTCGATGACATGGGTATAGATCTGGGTGGTCGAGATGTCGGCGTGGCCGAGGAGCTGCTGCACCGTGCGCAAATCCGCGCCGTTCTCCAGGAGATGGCTGGCGAAGGCATGACGGAGCACGTGCGGCGAGACGCGCGACGGCTCGATGCCGGCGGCAGCTGCGAGTGTCTTCAGCTCCTGGCCGAAGCGCTGCCGCGTCAGATGTTGAGCGCCGCTTCCCGACGGAAACATCCAGGGCGAGCGCGCGCGGCCTTGCACCTCGTCGGCGGCAACGGCGGCGAGATGATCGGCGAGCGCCTTGCGCGCGGAGTCGTTGAGCGGCACGAGACGCTCGCGCCCGCCTTTCCCCTTGATGGTCATCACCTGATCGTCGCTGGTCAGCACGCCGCGCGAGAGCCCGAGCAGCTCCGAGACGCGCAAGCCGGTGGCGTAGAGCGTTTCGAGGAGCGCGTTGATGCGAAGCGCCCGCCGCTTGGCCGAACCTTCGCCTGCCTGCTCCACGCCATGCGCCGCGGCTGCAAGCAACGCCTCGACCTCGGCGAGCGACAGCAGCTTCGGCAAAGGCCGTCCGAGCTTCGGACTGTCGATGGCCGAGCAGGGATCGTCCTTGCGCAAACCTTCGGCGAGCAGGAAACGGTAGAACTGGCGCATGGCCGACAGCTTCCGCGCCCGCGACGTGGCGGCGAGACCCTTGCGGCTCAGCTGCGCGAGATAGGCGCGGATCGTATCGGCGGAAGCGTCGAGCGCAGTCTTGCGCTTGGTGACGAGGAAGGCGAGGTACTCGCTCAAATCGCGGGTGTAGGCCTCGATGGTCTTTTCGGCGGCGCCGCGCTCGGCCCTCAGCATGTCGAGGAAGAGCGCGAGCTCCGACTGTTCCCGTTTGCCCGATCCGCCTTTTGAGGTGCCCAAGGCCTTCACGCCTTTCCGCGCCGAGGCCAATGTGTGTAGAGCGCCTCGAAGGCAAGCCGCCGTGCCTCGGCGTCGAGCCCGACCCGCTTCAGCGCGCGCAAGCCGTCGCCGAGCGCGATCATATGCGCGCCTTGCGGCCCGTCAGGCCCAAATGCCGCGGCGGCAAGCAGAATGGTACGGCCGATCTCGCCCTTGTCCGCCGCCTCCTTCAATGCCGAGAGAATGCCGGTCGCGGGCAGATACCCGTCGTCCGGTTGCGGCGCCTTGGCGGCGAGGTCCCAGAGCGGGATCGGGACTTCTTCGCCGAGCGCATCGAGCGCGGTGACGAGGCGTTGCAGCAACGGTCCGGGCAATCCAGCTTTGAGCGCAATATCGACGCCGGAATCGAGGGCGGTGCGTGCCCGCTCGCTCAAGGGATCGGTGGTGACCAGCAGCAATTGCCAACTGCGCACGCGGTCGCCTGCGGATTCGGTCAGGTCCCAGGCCGTTTGATCGTCGCCGGCGAGAGCCGCGACGCGCACGCCCGTCTCGGCGAAGTTTGCGCTCTGCGTGTCTTGCGCAAATCCGCCGCTTGCTTTCGCCAGCGCCTGCGCCATGGGAATCTCGATCCTCGCATCCTTGCTGCTTGCCAGCAGCGCATCGATCGACTCGGCGCGGATCCTTTCCGAGGTCTGAGACTCGAGTGCGGCGAACAGCTTCGCGCGCAAAGCGCCCGGCGATTGCGCCGATTTGGGCAGCTTCGGCGCAGCATCGGAATAGACGGAAGCGAGGGTCTCGCCGTCGATGACGTTGAGGGACGCCGCGCGTTCCGCAGCGGCAAGGCGAAGCTCGGCCGGCGCCTCGTCGTCATGCGCGAGCAGGAAGAGCAGCTCCGGCGTTGCCTTGGCGGCGATATCGGCGCGCGCGCTTCCCTGGCCGAGCTTGAGAAACAGATAATCGAGCACGTCGGCGCGAGGCGGCAGCGCCGGACGCTGCCCCTGTCCGCCGATAGCGCGGGCAGCGAAGGTGACGTCGACGCCGTTGTCGCGCGCGACATCGAGCGCCTGCCTGGCAGCGCCATGATCGCCGCTCAAGGCGGCGCAATAGGCAGGAATGAGAAATGTGGCACGCTTCGCGAGGCCGCTCGCTTCTCCACCGGCATCGAGCTGCACGGCGCAGGCGTCCTCGGTACGGCCGGCCGCGAGCAGAGCCAGGGCGTAAGGCGCGAGCGCGCCGGGCTCGTTCCCTTGGCCGAGCATGTCGATCAGCTCGGTGACGCGGCCGGCGCGCTCGAGCGCAGCGATCCGCACGCTCGTCTCGCTGCCGCCTTCGGGGCTTAAGGCAAGCGCGCGCGCAAGCAGGCTCGCAAGCGCAGGCGAAGACGAGGGCATCGGAACCTGGCCGACAAGACCCTGGATGGCGCTTGCATCGAGCCCGCGCCAGAGATCGGGAGGAAGCGCACTCTCGCCTTGGCCGCCACCGGCGCTCTGCCGGATGCTTGGCGACGGTGCTTGAAAGTCGGGACTCCAATTCTCGGCAGGCGCCCCAGGCGGCGTCTCCGCAGGCGAAAAGTCTTGATCGCCGGGCGGCGGAGGTTGCGCCCCGAAGTCTTGATCGGGCGGTGGCGGTGCCGGGCGGAACGCCGAAGTCTTGATCGGGTTGCGGCGGCGCTTCGCCCGGCAGCACCGGAAGCTGGCGCCGCTCGACCTGCGCCAAGGCTTCGCTGCAAACGACAGGGCCCCACCCGCAGAGGATGGCGGCGACGAGAGCGAGCCCGGCAAGGAAACCCCTACTCGGTCCGCACCTTGACGTTACGCAAGGACTTGGAGATTTCCTTGGGCTGCGGCTGGAAATATTCGGCGAGCACATAGAGGCTCCCAGAGACGACACCGGCGATCACCCCCAAGACCATCAAGAATCGAAAGAGTGTCGGCATCGAAGCGCTCGTGTCCCAACGATTTCTTGTCGTTTTCCCCCGGGCGTTCTTGTAGCCGCGAAGGGGGCCTTATTATGACCCCCTCACCCCAGGGCAATGCAATGCCCCGCGCCATGATGGACGATTCGAAAGGCCGTTGTCAGCACGAGAAAATCATGGAACCGTGCGGCCCCCACGCATCGCGCCGGGCGTCGCCTCGGAGCGCCGCCTCGACAAAGGACGGGCTCGACTGGCTGAGCGCAAGAAAGACCTGAAGCCCGAGCAGCTCACGGCAATCCGCGAGGCTCTTGGCGCGCGAAGCATCGTGCTGATCGGCTTGATGGGGGCCGGCAAGACCGCGGTCGGCAGGCGGCTCGCCGCCAAGCTCGACCTTCCCTTCACCGACGCCGACACCGAGATCGAGCTTGCCGCCGGTCAGAGCGTCAGCGAGATCTTCGCCGACTATGGCGAGCCCTATTTTCGCAAGGGTGAATCGCGGGTCATCGCCAGGCTGCTGCTGGAGGGCGGCCCACAGGTTCTCGCCACCGGCGGCGGGGCCTATATGGACGAAGCCACAAGGGCGAACATCAAGGGGCGCGGCATCTCGATATGGCTCAGGGCGGAGCTGCCGGTGCTGCTTCATCGCGTGCGGCGGCGCGACAACCGGCCCTTGCTCGCCTCCGGCGACCCAGACAAGGTGATGCGCGAATTGATGAAAAAGCGCTATCCCATCTATGCCGAGGCCGACATTACGGTTGAGAGCCGCGACGTGCCCCACGAGTTGATCGTGGCCGATACGGTGGAGGCGCTCGTCCGCTGGCTCGATCGCGAGGCAAAGGCCGCAGGCGGAAAGGCCCGTGGTAAAGGTGAATGATGCGGGAGGAACTGGCAGGATTGGCGCCCGAGACCGGCGAGACCACGATCGGTGTGGCGCTCGGCGACCGCAGCTATGACATCGTCATCGGCAAGCATCTGCTCGATGGCGCCGGCGCGCGGATCGCCGCGGCGCTGCCTGGCGCGCGCTGCGCCGTGGTCAGCGACGAAACCGTTGCCGCGCTCTATCTCGATCGGCTGAAGGCGAGCCTCGGAAAGCTCTTTCTCGGCGACGTCGTGGTTGCCCCGGGCGAGCATAGCAAGAGCTTCCCCGTGCTCGCCGATGTGTGCGAGCATCTGCTCAAGCTCGGCGTCGAACGCGGCGATGTGGTCGTTGCGCTTGGCGGCGGCGTGGTCGGCGACCTTGCCGGCTTTGCCGCGAGCATTCTCCGCCGCGGCGTCCGCTTGGTGCAGATCCCCACGACCCTGCTCGCCCAGGTCAACTCATCGGTCGGCGGCAAGACGGGCATCGACACGCCGCAAGGCAAGAACCTCATCGGCGCCTTCCACCAGCCGAGCCTGGTGCTCGCCGACATCGCGGTGCTGGAGACGCTCACCCCGCGCGATTTCCGCTCGGGCTACGCCGAAGTGATGAAATACGGACTGCTCGGCGATGCTCCGTTCTTCGCCTGGCTCGAAGGCAATTGGCAGAAGATCTTCTCCGGCAAGGGAGCGGCGCGCGCGTCTGCCATCGCCACGAGCTGCCGCGCCAAGGCGGCGATCGTCGAGGCCGACGAGCGCGAGGAGAGCGGCACCCGCGCGCTGCTCAATCTCGGCCATACCTTCGGCCATGCGCTCGAAGCTTTCGCCGGTTACTCGGACCGTCTGCTGCATGGCGAAGCCATCGCCATCGGCATGCGGCTTGCCTTCTCTTTCTCCGCCGAGCAGGGGCTTTGCCCGGCGAGCGACGTAAACCGTGTCGAAAAGCATCTCGTGCATGTCGGACTGCCTGGCCGCATCGCCGACATCCCTGGCAGCCTGCCCACGCCGGAAGGGCTGCTTCAGCTTATGGCGCAGGACAAGAAGGTGAAGGGCGGCAGGCTCGCGCTGGTGCTCGTGCGCGGCATCGGCGAGGCCTTCGTCGAACGCGACGTGCCAATGGCGCGACTGAGTGCGTTCCTCAAGCGCGAGTGCGCGGCGTCCTGAACCTCACGACGCCTTGCCGCGCTCCTGTGGTGCGAGCGCCGTGATGGCAAGCGCATGCACTGTCTTCAATTCCTCGGCGAGCGCCGCATTGACCATGCGGTGACGCTCGAGCCGCGACTTGCCGGCAAAGGCCTCAGACACCACCATGACGCTGAAATGGCTCTCGCCGGTGCCCGGCGAGGACGCATGGCCCGCGTGATGGTGCGAGTCGTTCACCACCTGGAGCTCCGCCGGCGCGAAGGCCTGAGCGAGCTTCTCTCTGATCGAATTTTCCATGCGCATTCCGGTCGTGTCCTCGTTGGCCTAGCGCCAAAATTAGGTCGGAGGCGTTCGCCCATCAACCCTGACATACTTTGTTCAACAATCGCCGCTTCAATGGAAGCAACTCCCGACTATCAAACTTGGCCGCGCCGATCGACAAGCGACGGCGCGAAGCTTGCTCTCGCCATCCGCACTACCCATAATTGACGTTAATGAAACTCAACTCGAAATTCTTCGACCGCCTCCGCGTCAAGCCAGACGCGGCGAGGCTCGTGCGCGATGCCTGCCCCTCCTGCGAATGGCAGGGCTGCGCGGAGCCCGGACTCTATCCTGCGCCAAAGGGCCGCGGCCAGGAGGGCAAGTATCACCGCTTTTGCCTCGAGCACGTCCGCGAATACAACAAATCCTACAACTACTTCGCCGGCATGCCGGACGAGGACGTGGCCAAGCACCAGAAGGACGACGCGATCGGCCACCGCCCGACCTGGTTCGTCGGCGTGAACTCGTCCGCCCGCAATCGCTCGACGCGGAACGGCGAGCGCCGCAACGGTTTTGCCTACCGTTTCACCACCCACGATCCGTTCGGGCTGTTCGGCGCCAAGCCCGCGCAGGCGCCTGATCAGGCTGCCGAGCCCGTCCGGCCGATCCGCAAGGCCGAGCGGAAATGCCTGCGCCAGCTCAATCTCGAGGATTCAGCCACCAAGGCCGAGATCAAGGCGCGCTTCAAGGACTTGGTTAAACGCCACCACCCCGATCTCAACCGGGGCGACCGCCGCTCCGAGGACAAGTTGCGCGAAGTGATCCAAGCCTATAACTATCTGCGACAGGCGGGGCTTGCTTGAGCAGCTTGGCCCTCACCCAACATATCCAGGGCTCACGCTTCGGCGGACCCATCTAGCACGCGAGCGATAGGCTCTTACACCCCATGACCTTTGCAGCTTCTACCAACGGCGCCGGCCTGCCGGACATGATGGTTTCCGTCCGCCAGGTCTTCGGCATCGACACCGATCTCGAAGTTCCGGCCTACTCCCGTCCCGACGAGCACGTGCCGGACGTCGACACCGACTATTTGTTCAACCGCGAGGTGACCCTCGCCATCCTGGCTGGCTTCAAGCACAACCGCCGGGTGATGATCCAGGGCTATCACGGCACCGGCAAATCCACCCATATCGAGCAGGTGGCGGCGCGGCTCAATTGGCCCTGCATGCGCATCAATCTCGACAGCCATGTGAGCCGCATCGACCTCGTCGGCAAGGACGCCATCGTCATCCGCGACGGGCAGCAGGTGACCGAGTTCCGCGAGGGCATCCTGCCTTACGCGCTACAGTCCAACACCGCGCTCTGCTTCGACGAGTACGACGCCGGGCGCCCCGACGTGATGTTCGTGATCCAGCGGGTGCTCGAAGTCTCGGGCAAGCTCACGCTGCTCGATCAGTCGAAGGTGATCAGGCCGCATCCGTCCTTCCGCCTGTTCTCGACCACCAACACCATCGGCCTCGGCGACACGAGCGGCCTCTATCACGGCACCCAGCAGATCAATCAGGGCCAGATGGACCGCTGGTCGATCGTGGTCACGCTCAACTATCTGCCGCATGACGACGAGGTGAACATCGTCCTCGCCAAGGCCAAGAGCTGGAACACCGATGCCGGCCGCAAGATCGTTGGCAACATGGTGCGGGTGGCCGAGCTCACCCGCAATGCCTTCATGAACGGCGACCTCTCCACGGTGATGAGCCCGCGCACGGTGATCACCTGGGCGGAGAACGCCGAGATCTTCGGCGATGTCGGCACCGCGTTTGCGCTCTCCTTCCTCAACAAATGCGATGAGCTCGAGCGCGGCCTGATCGCCGAATTCTATCAGCGCTGCTTCGGCGAGGATCTGCCGCAGTCAACCGCCAACGTGGCCTTGAGCTGACGATGCCGCTCAGCAAGCGTAAAGAGGCGCCGCTCGACCCGTTCAAGCGAGCCCTCACGCTTGCCACCCGCTCCATCGCCTGCGACAGCGCGGTCGAGGTCGTCTTCTCCAACGAGCCGGCAGGCCTGTTCGGCAAGACGGCGCGCGTGCCTGAGCCTTCACGCGTTCCGACCAGAAACGAGATCGCGGTGATCCGCGGCCATGCCGACGCCGCGGCTCTCGCCGTCGCCTGCCACGATCCAACGCTGCACGCGAAGCTCGCGCCTACGGGCGGCGAGGCGCGCGCCGTGTTCGAGGCGATCGAGCAGGCGAGGGTCGAGGCCATCGGCGCGAAGCGCATGGAAGGCGTCTCCGCCAATCTCACCGCGCGCCTCGAGCAGCGCTATGAGCGAAGCCGCATCAACGAATCGACCGATCGCTCCGAGGCGCCGCTGCCGGAGGCCCTTGCTCTGCTGGTGCGCGAGCGGCTGACCGGGCTTGCCCCTCCCTCCAAGGCCCGCGCCATCGCCAATCTCTGGCGTCCGTGGATCGAGGGGCGGGCGAAGACCCTGCTCAATCGCATGCCCGACACCATCTTCGACCAGGATGCCTTTGGCAGGCTCACGCGCGATCTCCTTGCCGCCTTGAACCTCGCCGACCAACTCGACCAGACCGGGGACGAGGGCCGCGAGGGTCAGGACGGCGAAGCTGAGCCTTCCGCCGCCGACGCCGAGAGCGAGGATTCAGAGGGCCGCGAGCGCGCCGAACTCGCTTCCGACGCCGAAGCCGATCAGGACTCCACGACCGACGAAACTGAGGACCAGCGCGATGACGGCGCTACCGATCGTCTCGACCGCGAGTCGGACATGCCCGACGGCTTGCGCCGGCCGGAGCCCTGGCGCCCCAATCAGTCCGTTCTCGAGAACCCGGAAGCCTTCGGCTACAAAGTATTCACCCGCGCCTATGACGAGACCGTCGGCGCCGAGGAGCTTTGCGACGCGGACGAGCTCGAGCGCTTGCGCGCCTTCCTCGACAAGCAATTGCAGGCGCTGCATGGCGCCGTGGCACGGCTCGCCAACCGGCTGCAACGCCGGCTGCTGGCGCAGCAGAACCGCGGCTGGGACTTCGACCTCGATGAAGGCATGATCGATGCGGCGCGGCTCGCCCGCGTCATCGTCGACCCGATGCACCCCTTGACCTTCAAGCAGGAGCGCGAGACGGAGTTCCGTGACACCGTGGTGACGCTGCTGCTCGACAATTCAGGCTCGATGCGCGGCCGGCCGATCATGGTCGCCGCCTGCTCGGCCGACATTCTTGCCCGCACCCTCGAGCGCTGCGGCGTGAAGGTGGAGATCCTCGGCTTCACCACCCGCGCCTGGAAGGGCGGCCATGCCCGCGAGCAATGGCTCAACGCCGGCAAGCCGGCCTTCCCCGGCAGGCTCAACGATCTTCGCCACATCGTCTACAAATCGGCGGACGCGCCGTGGCGGCGGTCGCGGCGCAATCTCGGGCTGATGATGCGCGAAGGCCTGCTGAAGGAGAATATCGACGGCGAGGCGCTCGCCTGGGCGCATAACCGGCTGCTCGCGCGGCCGGAGCAGCGGCGCATTCTGATGATGATCTCCGACGGAGCGCCGGTCGACAATTCCACGCTCTCGGTCAATTCCGGCTCGTATCTCGAGCGCCATCTCCGCCAGGTCATCGAGGAGATCGAGACCCGCTCCCCTGTCGAGCTTGTCGCCATCGGCATCGGCCACGACGTGACGCGCTATTACCGGCGCGCCGTGACGGTGACCGACGCAGAAGAGCTCGCCGGCGTCATGACCGACAAGCTTGCCGAGCTGTTCGACGAGGACGTTGCCTGGCGCCAGTTCTACCGCGCGGCGCCTGGTGCCGCGCGCGCCAAGCGCCGCAAGCTGAACTAGCGGGCCGCCGTGGCGCTGTTCGTGGGCAAAGTCATGCGCATCAGGGCTGCGGCCGTCGCCGCCGCGCTGCTCGTCGTGAGCCCTGCTCTCGCCGACAAGCCGACCGCTGTGCTCAAAGGCGTCGAGCGGCTCGCCGTGAGCGCCATTCCGATCGACTTCGACCGCGACAATGCTGGACGCAAGGCGTTCGGCAAGCTCATCTGGCGCGGCGGGATCAATCTCTATGCCAGATCGCCGTTCTTCGGCGGCTATTCGGGACTGATCGTCGATCCGTCAGGCAAGTCGCTGCTCGCGATCTCCGATGCTGGAACCTGGCTCAGGGCCGACATCGACTATGACGGGCGGAAGCTCAAGGGCTTACGAGATGCAAGCATCGGCCCGGTCCTTGGCCGTGGCGGCAAGCCGCTTGCGACCGACGCCGAACGCGACTCGGAAGGTATCGCGCTCGCAGGCGGCGACACATCGAAGGGCACCGCTTACGTCTCCTTCGAGCGCAACCATCGCATCCAGCGCTATCCCTTCACCCGCGAGCGCTTCGGACCTCCCGATGGAGCGTTGCCGCTACCCGCGGAAGCGAAGCGCATGAGCGCGAATCGCGGGGTCGAGGCGATCGCTGCGATCCGCGCCGGCAGGCTCAAGGGCACGACCGTCGCCTTCTCCGAACGCCTTGCCGACAAGACGGGCAATCTGCGCGGCTGGCTGATCGGCGGACCGGCGCCGGGCGCCATCTCGCTGAAAGTGATCGGCGGCTTCGACCTCACCGACGCGGCGGCGCTCCCCGACGGAGGCATCGTGGTGCTCGAACGCCGCTTTCGCTACAGCGAGGGCGTGAAGATGCGCATCCGCCGCATCGCCGCGAACGAGATCAAGCCTGGAGCGCTCATCGTTGGCGAAGTGCTGCTCGAGGCGCACGACAATTTGAACATCGACAATATGGAAGGCATCGCCGCGCACCGGTCGGCATCAGGCGAGACGATCCTCACGCTGATCTCGGACGACAATTTCAGCGCGCTACAGCGGACGTTGCTGATGCAATTCGCCCTGCCTGATGGCAAGCCCGTGCTGGCCGAGCCTCAGTCGCGCTAGGAGGCGGAGGCTTGCGTGCTCTGCATCTTGGCGATGTCGCGCTTGAGGCGGCGCGCTTTCAGCGACAGCTCCTCGTTGCCGGCCTTGAGCAGATAGGCATCGAGCCCGCCGCGATGCTCGACCGAGCGCAACGCCTGAGCGCTGATGGTGAGACGCACGCGCTTCTTCAACGCATCGCTCGCCAGCGTCACATTGCACAGATTGGGCAGGAAACGGCGCTTGGTTCTGCGGTTGGCGTGGCTGACATTATTGCCGGAGAGCACCGCCTTACCGGTCAGCTCGCAACGACGGGCCATCGTAGTTCGTCCTTATCTCTCGACGTGCTTGGAAGCAGGTGGAAGGCGGAACGGCAAGCCAAGAAGTCGAGCGTTCCCGCCAAGTTCCGCGGAGATATACGGGCGATGTCGCGCACGGTCAAGGCAATGAAACCCCGCCCTTCAACCTCAGAATTGACGAATTCTGCGAATAACCCGAAATTCGGCCTGGGGCGCCTTCCTTTTTCGGCACCGCCAGTCCAGGGTCTGGGGCCATGGTATCTGCGCGACATTTCCTAAGTCTTGCTGCGGTTGCCGTCCTGACCTGCGGGCTCGGCGGCGCACCTTCGGGCGATTCCGCCTTTGCCGAGAGCAGCTTGGGGTCGGCGAACCGCATCACCGCGGTCTATCGCGTCGATCTCGCCGGCTTCAATCTTGGCGACTTCCGCCTCACCACCCAGTTCCGCGGCACCGACTACGAGATGCGGGGCGAGGGCCGGTTCTCGGTCCTCTCGGGCCTCGTCTTCGACTGGCGCGGCACCACGGCGAGCAAAGGCAGGTTCAACGGAACGGGCCCAGAGCCCGCGATGTACAGCCTCAACTTCCAGGGCGGCGACAAGAGCCAGCAGCTGCGCATGACGTTTGACGGCGGCGCTGTCACGCAAATCTCGCGCGTGCCGAAGAAGCGGCCAAATCCGCACGTCATCCCCATCACCAAGGAGCAGCTCGAAGGCGTGCTCGATCCGATGACGGCGGCGTTTCTCTATGCGCGCTCCGGCAATCCCAATGGCGACCCCAAGGTCTGCGACCAGACCGTGCCGGTGTTCGACGGCGAGGCGCGTTTCAACCTCATCCTCAAGCCGAAGCGCACGGTGAAGCTGCAGAAAAACGCTTCGACCGGCTATTCGGGATTTGCCGCCGTGTGCCGCGTGAAGTTCATTCCCATCTCAGGCTACCGGCCCGACAATCCCGGCATCAAGCTGATGACGGAGACGAACGAGATCGAAGTCTGGCTCGTGTCGCTGCCGGGCACCGAGATGTACGTACCCTATCGCATTGTGCTGCCGACGCTCGTCGGCTATGGCTATGCGACCTCAACCTCCTTCCAGATTCAGCGCGGCGCCAAGCGCGCAAGCCTCGACTAGAGCGATCCTCCAAGCCGGCCCGCCAAGGGGTTAACGGCGAGGGCCCAAATCCCAATATGTAGTAGTGAACAGATGCCGAAGATTAACACACCCCTGATTCGTCTGTGTTCCGTTCCCGTTGTTGCCCTTGAGCGCCGAGCCCTTGCGAGGCGTCAACTTCAACTGCTTGATTCAAGGGTGTGAAGGCGCGTTCGGCGACGAGGCTTGACAGAGGAACCGGCACCCCGTGAAGCGAGAGAAGAACGAAATCCGAATGGGCCGAGTCAGCGATTCGGACGAGATTCGTTCCCCCCTCGTTCCGGCTGAGACGCGCCGTTCCTGATACACTATCCGTAGGCTTGGGAATTTTCGACAATGAGCCGACTTTCAGCTTCAAGCTCGGGACCGTTGCGCGGGCGCGGCGTGACCGCAGTTCTCGGGCCGACCAATACTGGCAAGACCCATCTCGCCATCGAGCGTCTGCTCGCGCATGACGTCGGCATCATCGGCTTGCCGCTGCGCCTGCTCGCGCGCGAGGTCTACGACAAGATCGTGGACCGCATCGGCGCCAACAAGGTCGCGCTCATCACCGGCGAAGAAAAGATCAAGCCGCCGCAGCCGAAATATTACGTGTGCACCGTCGAGGCGATGCCGCTCGACCTCGAAGCGGACTTCGTCGCCGTCGACGAGATTCAGCTCGCTGCCGACGGCGAGCGCGGTCACGTGTTCACCGATCGCCTGTTCCATGCGCGCGGCTTGAGCGAGACGCTGCTGCTTGGCGCGGCGACCATGCGCGACGCGATCCGCGACTTGCTGCCGGCGGCGAACATCGTGTCGCGGCCCCGCCTCTCCACGCTCAGCTACGCCGGCGACAAGAAGATCACGCGGCTCCCGCGCCGCGCCGCCATCGTCGCCTTCTCGGCGAGCGACGTCTATGCCATCGCCGAATTGGTTCGGCGCCAGCGCGGCGGCGCCGCCGTGGTGCTCGGTGCGCTCTCCCCTCGCACGCGCAATGCGCAAGTTGCGCTCTATCAGAACGGCGATGTCGATTTCCTGGTGGCGACCGACGCCATCGGCATGGGTCTCAATCTCGATCTCGACCACGTTGCCTTCGCGGGCTTGCGCAAATTCGACGGCCAGGTGCATCGCGATCTGACGCCTGCCGAGCTCGGTCAGATCGCCGGACGCGCCGGACGCCATATGAACGACGGCACCTTCGGCGTGACCGGCCAGGTTCAGCCCTTTGAATCGGAGCTGATCGATCGCCTGGAGAACCACGCCTTCGATCAGGTCGGCATGTTGCAGTGGCGCACGCGCAAACTCGATTTCGCCTCGATCGAGAGCCTGAAGGACTCCTTGCGCCAGACGCCGGACCATCCGCGGCTCATCCGCTCGCGCATGGTCGACGATGTGATCGCGCTGGAAAATGTCAGCCGTGACGCCGGCGTGAGAGAGCTCGCGTCGGGCCGCGCCGGCGTGGCGCTTCTTTGGGAGATGTGCCAGATCCCCGACTACCGCAAGATCTCGGCTGCCAGCCATGCCGAGCTCGTCGCCACGCTTTACCGTTTCGTCATGAGCGACCAAGGCAAGATCCCTGCCGATTGGTTCGCCCGCCAGGTCGCGCTTTCCGATCGCACCGACGGCGATCTCGATACGCTGTCCAATCGCCTCTCGCAGATCCGCACCTGGACCTTCGTCTCGCATCGCTCGCAATGGCTCGACGATCCGGAACATTGGCAGGACCGCACCAGGGCCATCGAGGACATGCTGTCCGACGCGTTGCATGAGCGGCTGACGCATCGCTTCGTCGACAAGCGGACCAGCGTGTTGATGCGGCGCTTACGCGACAAGGAAGAGTTGATGGCAGAGATCGGAGCCGACGGCAGCATCCTGGTGGAGGATCATTATGTCGGCCGCCTCGACGGATTCCGCTTCACCCCAGACACCAGCGGCGACGGCATTCATGGCCGCGCGGCGCGCCACGCCTCGGTCAAGGTGCTGGCGCACGAGCTTGCCGCCCGCGCTTCGGCGCTCGCCGCCGCCGGCGACGACGCAATTGCGCTGAAGCCCAACGGCCGCATTGCCTGGCGCGAGTGGGAGATTGCCAGGCTCGAGCGCGGCGACGGCCCGCTCAAGCCGAAGATCCAGCTCCTCGCCGACGAGCATCTGGGTGCCGCCGAACGCGAGCAGATCGTGCGGCGCATCGAAGCCTGGCTTGCAAGCCAGCTCGACGGGCGGCTCAAGCCCCTGGTCGCCTTGAGCGAAGCCTCAGGCCTCTCCGGGCTTGCCCGCGGTCTCGCCTTCCGCCTCGCCGAGACGCTCGGCGTGCTTCGCCGCGACGCGGTGTCGAGCGAGGTCAAGGAACTCGACCAAAGCGCCCGCGCCCAGCTTCGCGCCTATGGCGTGCGCTTCGGCGCCTTCAACATCTACATGCCAGCGCTGCTCAAGCCTGCCGCAGCCGATCTCTTGCTTCTGCTCTGGGCGCTCCACGCTGGGCGCAATTACGGCCTCGACGCCGATGCCCTGCCGCCCCGCCCGCAGCAGGGCCTCACCTCGGTCGAGGCCGATGCGAAAATCCCCGAGCCCTATTGGCACGCCGCCGGCTTCCAGGTCGCAGGCGCGCGCGCCATCCGCATCGACATGCTTGAGCGGCTCTCCGACCTCATCCGCGCCCGCGTGTCGTGGCGGCAGGTCGAGGGCGGCGCGGCCGCGCCATCCGGCGCCACCGGCGACGGCGGCTTTCGCGCGGCGCCAGAGCTGATGAGCGTGGTTGGCTGCTCAGGGGAGGACTTCGCCTCGATCCTTAAGGCGCTCGGCTTCCGGCGCGAGCGGCGGAAGCTCGCGGAGACAGAGGCGCCGACGGTCGAGGCGACGGAAGCAACCAATGGCGCGGAGGCCGTGGACGCAACCGCGGCGCCGGCAGCGTCCGAGCCTGCCTTCGAAGAGATCTGGCGCCCAGGCAAGCGCAAGGATGCGCGCAGACACCATGACACTCACGCGAGGCCCAAGCCGCCGCGGCGGCGCGAGCGGCAAGCGCAGGCGCCACGCCAGCGCGAGCCGAGGCCACCGCGCGTCGAGCGCAAAGAGCGCCCGCGCGCGCCGGACTCCTCGCCTTTCGCCGTGCTTGCCGAGCTTCGCCGCAATCTCGCCGCGCGCCGTCCCGAGGGCAACTGACGCTTGCACGATGTTGGGGCAGCGGCTCGACAAATGGCTCTGGTGCGCAAGGCTGGTGAAGACGCGGACGCTCGCCGCGCGATTGATCGAAGCCGGCAAGATCAGGATCAATGGCGAGCGTACGCTGAAAGTGAGCCGCCCGGTGCGTGCGGGCGACGTCGTGACGGGCGTGAGCGCCCGCGCTGGCCGCCTCTTCGTCGTACGGGTCGCAGGCGAGGCGGAACGGCGCGGGCCAGTCACGGTAGCGCGGACTCTCTATGAGGACCTCACGCCCGCGGCGCCCGCTCCACTTTCCAACGTCGCGCGAGGCGGGCCACGTCCCACCAAGCGCGACCGCAGGCGGCTCGACGCCATCAAGGCCGACGATGCATATTCGCGATTGCGTTTTGCGCCGCCCCCGTTCCCTTTAGAACCCTGGCCTTGCGAGGCCTGCTCCGCTTGGCATGGCTTGCCTTGTACTGGGTGCGCGATTGGGATAGGCAAGGCCCCTCACCGGCCCAAGTCTCGGGGGTCCAAGTCTCGGGGCCGGGTGGCAAGAATTGGGCCGACCGGCCACTATGCCCTAAGCCAAGTGGGATAGATGACGTACGTCGTCACTGAAGTCTGCATCAAGTGCAAATACACCGACTGTGTCGAAGTCTGCCCCGTGGACTGCTTCTACGAGGGCGAGAACATGCTCGTGATCCATCCCGACGAGTGCATCGATTGCGGGGTTTGCGAGCCGGAATGCCCGGTCGACGCCATCAAGCCAGACACCGAGCCTTCGCTCGACCGCTGGCTCGATATCAATCGCCAATATTCGGAAGTCTGGCCGAACATCACGACCAAGAAGCCGGCCCCGGCCGATGCCGACGCCTTTGTCAGCGAGCCCGAGAAATTCGACAAATATTTCAGCACCAATCCCGGCGAGGGGGATTGATCCCGGCCCTGGCGCTAAATATTCACCTTACTGTCAAAATGTCGCATGTTGCGGTGCAAAACGGCCCATGCTGCGGCACCGCATGACTTTCCGGTTTACTAAGATTGTGTTATATTGGTGTTGAAATGGCGCGGAATGCCGCCAGTGAGCACCAAGAGAGGCGTCCCTAGTTGCGGGTACGCTTTTTTTCCGTCTTGAGGGAAGTGACGCGATCAGGCCCCTGATCGGCGTGTCTTCTTGTGCCCACTGCCACGAAATTCCTGGATTGGAGCCCTCCCGAAAGACGGGAAGGATCACCATCTAAGGTTTCGAGTGGAGGCGGCGGAATATTCATAGGGCGGCGCGCCGACCACGTTAATTAACAGAGTGAGACGAGAGTGATGCCCGAGAAGAAGAAGCCACAGCAGAGACACGGTTTTCGTACCAATGAATATATTGTCTATCCGGCGCACGGCGTCGGCCGGATCGTAAGCATTGAAGAGCAGGAGATTGCCGGCGCAAGTCTTGAGCTGTTCGTCATCAACTTCGAAAAGGACAAGATGACGCTCCGAGTGCCGACTGGCAAGCTCGAGACGGTCGGCATGCGCAAGCTGTCAGAGGACAAGATCGTCAAGAAGGCGCTCGGCACGCTCAAGGGCAAGGCTCGCGTCAAGCGCACCATGTGGTCGCGCCGGGCGCAGGAATACGAAGCCAAGATCAATTCCGGCAACCTCGTGGCCATCGCCGAGGTCGTGCGCGATCTCTACCGGTCCGAGGCCCAGCCCGAGCAGTCTTATTCGGAGCGGCAGCTTTACGAAGCCGCACTCGACCGCATGGCCCGCGAGATCGCGGCGGTCGAACGCATGGATGAGGCAAGCGCCGTCGCCAAGATCGACGATGTGCTGGCCAAGACGGCACGCCACGCCAAACTCGCTGCGGAAAGCGACGCGCGCACCCGCGCGGCTTAAGTTCCGCTGACGGATCTGAAGGCACTAGGCCCGGCTCTTGCCGGGCCTAAGCTTTTCTGGGGCTAGAGCTCGATCGCCCCGGTCGGCGCTTGTTCCCGGTCTTGGGGCGGGGAAGGCGGTGAAGGCGAAGGAGCCGAGGGACCGCCGCCGTCAGGCAGAAGCTCGATCTGCTCGGCATGGGTGGCGTGGATCATGGGACCGTTACGCCACTCGACCCAGCCCCGCACCCTGAGCTTCTTTCCGGCAAGCGCCTTTGGATCGATCCCAGCCGCCTTGAAGGCCTCGCCGTCCTTGCGCTCCATGAGGATGGTGAAATCCTTGCGCCAATCCTTGTCGAAGTTGAGATAGAGGCGGCCGCCTGACTCGCCGACCTCAGCCACCGCGCCTTCGACAAGCTGGTAGCTGCGGGTCAGCCGCCCGAGCCGCTCCACATTGCCGGCGTCGAGCACGCGATAAGCCAGTGCCCCACAGGCCGCGCCTGCCCGCGCCGTTGGTGTCCCGCTAGGATGTTCTTATTTTGTTCTGCAACCAGAAAAGAGTCAAGGGGGATTCACGAAAGGCGCGCAGCTTTGCTGTTTGCAACGCCAGCGCCCGCGCATCGCGCGCGCTTGCACGAGGATAAGAGAGTAGTAGACCGCAGCTACGCCTATATGAAATGTCGCTGGCGACGCGCTTCGCGGCCGCCCATCGGCTGACCCCGTAGCTCAGTAGGATAGAGCATCAGATTCCTAATCTGAGGGTCGCGTGTTCGAATCACGCCGGGGTCACCACTTGCCTCTAGCGCAACGCCCGCAAAGTCACTCCGCGCTTCCTGGCTCGCGCGTCGGTTTCGCGTTCAACTCCTTGCAGAGCAGTTTGACGTCGGCTTCGGCCTGCGCCGACGTTTCGTAGTTGTCCTTGCCGAGCTTGGTGACGCCTTTGTCAGTGCCCGTCGGCTCTATGTCGACGACGAGGCACGTATCATCGGCGGCGCGAACAATCCACCAATTCGCCAGAGCCTGATCGGCTGAGGCGAGCAAAAGAACGGCTATCAGTAAGGATCTACATGCCATGAGTGTTCCTAACCCGCGCTTTTAGGGGATTCGACGAGCCTGCGATGCAAGCCCAGCTCAGGGGCTAGCCAGTCGCCTAAAAAGGGGCAGCACAGTGGCTGAAGGCCGCGCCGTCCGATGTGTCAAGCGCGATCGGGCGCGAATCGGATAGAAATGCCCAGCACACATTGAGGGGTCATCGTTTCGACACTTTGCCCGGGCGCTTTGCATCCAACCTTCAACGTCTGGAGATAACTTGATGAGCTTCGTGAAAGGCACGCGACCCAACCGCATGCAGAAGGCGAGCAAGAGAGTGTTGATTGGCGAGACGCGGGAAGAAGAAGCGGCTCGGCTGGAACGAGAGATCGCCGCCCATCCGGTGACGCGCTGCGAGCCTGGCAAGAGCAGCCCTTCCATTTCGCGACCCGGATGGAATAACAAGCCATTCATTCCGGTTTCAGATCGCATCGTCGCCGAGGGCATCGCCAAGAAGATGATGCGGAAGGGAAAAGGGGACTCTTGATTTCCCAGCCCTTCGCGAAAGAGGCCGCCGATGGGCGGCCTCGATGTGTCTCGGCTCAGTAGCGCCAGCGCCAAGGACGATAGTAGGGGCCCGGACCCCAATAGGGGCGGTAATAACCGCCGCATGGCGCGCACCAGCAGCCGGCTGGACCGCAGACCCGCGTCCTGCCGGGCGGGCAGTACGGCCCTGGTCCGCCGCAGGCCACGGTCTCGACCGGCGAGCTCTGTGGAATTGAAGGAAGCATAGGCGTGGCTTCCGCCTTGTAGGCGAGCAGCCCCGCGACAAGCATGAGCAGCAGGCTTGCAAGCACAAGTCCCAGTTTACGCATCAGTCCCCTCCGTTTCATTTGTGACGAGGTGAAGAAGAAGGGCAGTATAGCCCCTCGGCTCACGCTGAAAATCGCCGCCGCCGGCAATGCACAGGGATATGTGTGGCTGCTCGTCGCGCCTGGACGGAAGACAAGCCGCCGCTTCCGCTCCCGTCTAGAGCCAGCTCATCAATCTCCAGCTTCGCATCGGCTGAGGTGATACCGCCTGCTGTTTAGGCTGCTCGCGCTCAACGTCGCGCGTTGCTCCAGGCCAAGTAGATGGACGCTCCAGATGTTGCGGCAGCAGGGTCGACGCATCGCCGATGGTGCCAAACAGCTGACCCTGAACGAGATTTCGCGCATGCGCCAGATTGACGCCGCCGAGATCGGCCCGCATGAGCCTCGCTCCGGCGAGGTCCGCCTTGTCGAGATTGGCGTTGCGCAGATTGGCGTAAGAGAGATTGGCCCGGTCGAGACGGGCATTGGTGAGGTCGACGTCCGATAGATCGGCGCCTTCGAGATTGGCCTCCGACAGCGTGGCGCGGCCGAGCAGCGCCCCGCGCAACCTGGCGTTGGCAAGGTTGATCGGCCCGCCGGTGAGCGGTCCCAATTGGCATTCGATCACGGAAGGGGCAATGCCTCTGAGATCTGGGATGATCCAGGGATAGTCGTCGCGCCACGCGTTCCACGCGCGAGCGCCACGTCGCAGAATCTCGCTCCATTCTGCGGGCCCACAACGCAAAATATCTATGGGCTCTGGGACGCACACCATCGCCACACACTCGCAACGCTACAAGATTACTGGAACAGGAACGCAGAACTGACCGCTCGAACGGTAGAGGAAATCCGGACGCTTTCCTATTGCGCTTGCGGTCGCTCGTGACGGTTCTTTGACATCCGTGGCGCGGGCAACACACCGCGCTCGTTTGCGCGCCAAGCGGCGACGATTCAGGCGAGCAGCATCAAGAGCTTGTGCGCGAGAGTGGACAAATGGTCCGCTGTTCGCCGGAACCAATTCCGGTCCGGCAAAGTTATTGCCCCGGTTTGGAGAACAGTCACATGACGCAGGTTCTGAATGACATTTCGCCGCCGGCGACTATCGCCCCCCTTCGAGCGGCACTGACCGAGGCCACCAGGCGCTGCGGCTTCAGCCCGGAGGCGCTGGAGGCCCTCGATCGGACGATCGACGATGTGTACCGCGAGCTCGTCGACGATGGCGTGGCGCAGGACCGCACCTTGCGCACAAGGCTTGCCCGCAAGCTCATCGCCTTTGCTTGCAACGGCCGTGGCGATCTCCAGGCAAAGCAGCTTTTGCTCAGGACGTTCCGCAACGAAATTCTGGCCGCTGCCAATGCCGGCCACGTCGCCGAGAAGCCTTGGTCTGCGGCCTGAGCCGCTCTTCACCAACAAATGAACGTGCTTACGGCGGGAGCCCTGGCGACCGCCCGCTCGGCGCGCCATACTCTCGCCGGCCTCACCTGACGGAACATTATGATGACGCCAGCTGCCCTCATCTTCGTGGTCTGCCGCGCGCTTGCCGACCAGGGCCCGCTCGACGTGAACGGCTTCCCCGTTGACGGGGTCAAGCTCGACTACGGCACTTGCCGCAACGAGATCGTGCAGATCTACGACCGGACCGAGGGACTGAGCACGCCTCAGCATCCCGACTTGTCGCATCCGAACATCTGCTCGCGCATGTCGATGATGGAGACGGCCAACTGGGAGAAGAATCATCCAGGCTGGTTCGTGCGCCTGGTGAAGTGCCCGCATCCCGACGGCACCTTCCCCGGCGACACCGACGTCTGACGCCCGCCCTACCGGGTGGGCATCGGCTTTTCGCCGCGATAGTCGTAGAAGCCGCGCTTGGTCTTCCGCCCCAGCCAGCCAGCCTCGACATATTTCACCAAGCAGCGGACAAGGCCGGTACTTCGAATCCGCCAGCCCCTCGTAGAGCACCTGCATGATCGACAGGCAGGTATCAAGACCGATGAAATCGGCAAGCTGGAGCGGACCCATGGGATGATGGGCGCCGAGCCTGATCGCGGTGTCGATGGCATCGACCGAGCCGACGCCCTCGTAGAGCGTGTACACCGCCTCGTTGATCATCGGCAGCAGCACGCGGTTGACCATGAAAGCCGGGAAGTCCTCCGACACGGCGGTGGTCTTGCCGAGCGTCTCCACGAACTCCCTGGCGCGAACGAAGGTCACGTCCTCGGTGGCGATGCCGCGGATCATCTCGACGAGCTCCATCACCGGCACCGGGTTCATGAAGTGAAGCCCGATGAAGCGCTCAGGGCGGTCGGTGGCGGCGGCAAGCCGCGTGATGGAGATCGACGAGGTGTTGGTGGCGACGATGGCGTCGGCTTTAAGGAACGGACAGAGCGCCACGAAGATCTTGCGCTTCACCGTCTCGTCCTCGGTCGCTGCCTCGATCACGAGATCGGCGTCGGCCAGGTCCTGATAGCTCTCGGCATAAGAGATGCGGGCGAGCGCCTGCTTGCTCTCCTCCTCGGTGATCTTGCCCGAGGCGATCTGGCGGGAGAGGTTCTTCCCGATCGCCTCCAGCCCCTTGTCGACCCTCTCCTTCGACAGGTCGCTGAGCAGGACGTCATAGCCTGAGAGGGCAACCACATGGGCGATGCCGCTCCCCATCTGCCCGGTACCGATGATGCCGACCTTGCGAATGGGCGTCATTTCATTCTCCTGCGATGAGGCTGGGTCGGCCAAAATTCCCTTCGCGCCTTGTACTATGTCGTCCATCGTCATTCCTCATGCACCCGCTGGTTCAATACCCTGCCTTTTTCAGCTCGGCCTCGAGCTCAGGCAGGACGGTGAACAAATCGCCGACGAGGCCATAGTCGGCGATCTGGAAGATTGGAGCCTCGGCATCCTTGTTGATCGCGACGATCACCTTGGAATCCTTCATGCCGGCGAGGTGCTGGATGGCGCCCGAGATGCCGACGGCGATGTAAAGCTCCGGCGCCACCACCTTGCCGGTCTGGCCAACCTGGTGGTCGTTCGGCATGTAGCCGGCATCGACGGCGGCGCGCGAGGCGCCAACGGCGGCGCCGAGGCGATCGGCAAGCGGCTCGATCAGGGTCTTGAAGTTCTCGCCGGACTGCATGCCGCGCCCACCCGAGACGACGATGCGCGCGGCGGTGAGCTCCGGCCGCTCGCTCACGCTGATCTCGCTCTTCTCGAAGCTCGCAAGCCCGAGCGGCGCCGGCGCCGTGATGGTCTCGACCGTGGCGCTGCCGCCCTCCTCCGCCGAGGCGAAGGCGGTAGTGCGCACGGTGGCGACGATCTTCTTGTCGCTGGTCTTGACCGTCTCGAGCGCGTTGCCGGCATAGACCGGGCGCACGAAGGTGTCCGGCGCCTTCACCTCGATGATGTCGGAGACCTGCGCCACGTCGAGCAGCGCCGCGACGCGCGGGGCGACGTTCTTGCCCATGGTCGTGGAGGGCGCGAGCAGCACGTCGTAGCTCTGCATCAGCGGCACGATGAGATTGGCAACCTCTTCGGCAAGCCGCTGGCTGAGCTGCGGCGCGTCGGCGAGCAGCACCTTGCGCACGCCGGCAAGCTTGGCAGCGGCGTCGGCAACGGCGCGCGCGTTCTCGCCGGCGACGAGAATATCGACCTCGCCGCCGAATTCTTTCGCTGCGGCAAGCGCCTTGGCGGTCGCCGGCGCCAGCGTCTTGTTGTCGTGTTCGGCGAGGAGCAGGACCGCCATCTACAATACCCCCGCCTCGTTCTTCAGCTTCTCGATGAGGATGGCGACGGTGTCGACCTTGATGCCCCCTTCGCGGCCCTTCGGCTCTGCGACGCCGACGATTTTCAGCCGCGGCGCGATATCGACGCCGAGTGCCTCTGGCGTCGTCTCGTCGATCGGCTTCTTCTTGGCCTTCATGATGTTGGGAAGCGATGCGTAACGCGGCTCGTTCAGCCGCAGGTCTGTGGTGATCACCGCCGGCCGCGAGAGAAGCAGGGTCTCGAGCCCGCCATCGACCTCGCGCACCACTCTCACCTTGCCGTCGGGAAATTCGACCTTCGAGGCGAAGGTTCCTTGCGGCCAGCCAAGCAGCCCCGCCAGCATCTGACCTGACTGATTGCAATCGTCGTCGATCGCCTGCTTGCCCATGATGACGAGATCGGCCTTTTCGTTCTCGGCCACGCGCTTCAGCACCTTGGCGACGCCGAGAGGCTCAACCACGGCATCGGTTTTCACCAGGATGGCCCGGTCGGCGCCCATGGCGAGCGCGGTACGGAGCGTATCTTGCGATTTGACCGAGCCAATCGAGACGGCGACCACCTCGGTTGCCTGCCCACGCTCCTTGATGCGGACCGCTTCCTCGACGGCGATCTCGTCGAAGGGGTTCATGGACATCTTGACGTTGGCGAGATCGACCCCGCTGCCGTCCGACTTGACGCGGACCTTGACGTTGAAGTCGACAACACGCTTCACAGGAACGAGAATCTTCATGCGGCTAGTCTTTCCCGCACGTGCTTTTGGTTTCCCCCCGAAGACGCACCTGTAGCACGTTATCTCGCAAGTGCGAAATGGCCCGGACGGTACTGCCGGCAACCTCGCAAGTCAATTGTTTCTAGGGATTCAGGGTGGGTTTTACGCCCCACCCCTGGTCTTGTCGAAGAGCGGTACACCGCGCCGCCGCATAAACAGAATCAGCACCGCGCCGGCGGCCAAACCCCCGATATGCGCCCCCCAGGCGACGCTTTCCTCGGTATCGAACAGCAGATTGGCGAATTGCGCGAGAATCCAAAAGCCGAGCGCCCAATAGGCGGTGATTTTGATCGGGATGCGCCACAGCGCGAGCACCCAGACCTTCACCTTTGGATGCAGGATGAGATAGGCGGAGATGATGCCTGCCACCGCCCCGCTCGCACCGATCAGCGGCAGCTCGGATCTCGGCATGATCCAGGAATGGACCACCGCCGCGAAGATCCCGCACATCAGATAGAACATGATGAAGCGCAAATGGCCCATGGCGTCCTCGACATTGTCGCCGAACACCCAGAGGAACAGCATGTTGCCGAGGAGATGGATCCAGCTCCCATGCAGGAACATATAGGTCACGAGGGTGAAGCGCTCCGGCACGAGGAACGGCGAGACGATGGTCTCATCGCCCAGCCCCTGGCCCATGAGCTCGGCCGGTATGGCGGCGAAGGCGGATAGATTCTCCTCGTCGAGCGGAATGAACCAGCCGGTCTGAAAGATCAGATAGATGGCGATGTTGAGGACGATCAGCGAGACCGTCACATATTGATAGTCGATGCTCTTTAGCGGATTGGTGTCGTGGAGGGGGACGAACACGGGGACACGCGGGAGGACTTCGCTATCTGTTCTGACCAGGGACCCAAAGCACGTCGGACTTGCCCTTGTCGTTGGCGTAGCGGGCCGCGACGAACAGAAAATCCGAGAGCCGGTTGATGTAACGGAGCGCGGCAGCCCCGACCGGCTCGTTCGGCCGCGAGGCAAGCGCCACCATGAGCCGCTCGCCGCGCCGTGAGATAGTGCGGGCGAGGTGCAGGAAACTTGCCGCCGGCGTGCCGCCCGGAAGGACGAAGGAGCGCAACGGCTGGAGCTCGCGGTTCAGCGCATCGATCTCGCCTTCGAGCCGCTCGACTTGCGCATCGCTCACCGACAGCCGGCCGCGGGCATCCTTGCTCTCATCGGGGTAGCAAAGCTCGGCGCCGAGATCGAACAGATCGTTCTGGATGCGCGCGAGCATGGCATCGAGGGCGGCATCGGAGCTGCCGGTATGGACGCGGGCAAGGCCGATCGCGGCGTTGGTCTCATCCAGCGTGCCGTAGCACTCGACCCGAAGGTCGTATTTCGCCACGCGCCGGCCGGAGCCGAGCGCGGTCGTGCCGTCGTCGCCGGTGCGCGTGTAAATCTTGCTGAGAACGACCATTGCCCACCGCCAAGCCCACGCGGGTTCAACCCTTGAAAATCAACGGCTAGCCTAAACGGACCCGAAAGTGGGTCAAGCCTTCGTGATGAGGCTTTGCGCGCGCCGCTAATACCTACCAGAGAAGTAGATCGCCGCCATGACGAGGCAGAGCGCGATGAACTGGAGCACCACGCGCCAGCGCATCAGCGTCTGGCTGAGATTCGGGCTGCCGCCCCTGAGCATGTTCCACAGGCCGGCGAACAGCACGAGCGCGACCGCGGCAAGCGCGACCGGAATGATATAGGCGGTCAAGGCGTGCATGACGGGGCTCCTGGCTGGCGGCTGGGGATTGGGTTGTAACGCTCTAAGGGGACAAGCGTTCGGCGCCGCGAGGCCGCGATACTAGTTCCGCCTCGCCACGGCGTCGAGGGCACCCGCCGGCAGGATCCTGCGCAACAGCGCCACGGCGGCGCAAAGCCCGATGCCCGACGAGCAACCGGTGATGAGGATGGATTTGTCCATGCCTACTGTCCCTCACCCTGAGGAGGCCCGAAGGGCCGTCTCGAAGGGTGAGGCCTCCTCACTGAGTTCCTATCAGCCCTCGAGCAGGCGGCGGGCGATGACATGGGCCTGGATCTCGGCGGCGCCCTCGAAGATCGACAGGATGCGCGCGTCGCACAGCACGCGGCTCACCGGATATTCAAGCGCGAAGCCGTTGCCGCCATGGATCTGGAGCGCATTGTCGGCGGCGGCCCAGGCGGCGCGCGCGGCGAGCAGCTTGGCCATGCCGGCTTCAAGATCGCAGCGGCGGCCCGCGTCCTTCTCGCGCGCGGCGAAATAAGTGAGCTGGCGGGCGAGCAGGATTTCCGCCGCCATCATCGTGAGCTTGTCGGAGACGCGCGGGAAGGCGACGATCGGCTTGCCGAACTGGATGCGCTCGGTGCCGTAGCGAAGGCCGAGATCGAGCGCGGCCTGGGCCACGCCGATGGCGCGCGCCGCGGTCTGGATGCGCGCCGCCTCGAAAGTCTGCATCAGCTGCTTGAAGCCCTGGCCTTCGACGCCGCCGAGCAGATTGGCGGCGGGCACAGCGAAACCGTCGAAGGAGATGTCGAACTCCTTCATGCCGCGATAGCCGAGCACCTCGATCTCGCCGCCGGTCATGCCGTCGGCGGGGAAGGGATTGTCATCGGTGCCGCGCGGCTTAGGTGCCAAGAACATCGAAAGCCCGCGATAGCCCTTCTCCTGCGGGTTGGTGCGGGCGAGCACGGTCATGAGATCGGCGCGGGCGGCGTGCGTGATCCAGGTCTTCTGCCCGGTGATGCGATAGACGTCGCCGTCCTTGACCGCGCGGGTGGTGAGCGAGGCGAGGTCGGAGCCGGTGTTGGGCTCGGTGAACACCGCGGTCGGCAGGATCTCGCCGCTCGCGATCCGCGGCAGCCATTCCTGCTTCTGAGCGTCGGTGCCTCCGTTCAGGATCAGCTCCTCGGCGATCTCAGACCGCGTGCCGAGACTGCCGACGCCGATATAGCCGCGGCTGAGTTCCTCCGAGACCACGCACATCGCCTCCTTGCCGAGGCCGAGCCCGCCATACTCCTCGGGCAGCGTCAACGCGAACACGCCGAGCTCGGCCATCTGGCCGATCAGCTCCATCGGCACGTATTCGTCCTTCAGGTGCCAGTCCTGCGCATGCGGGACCACCTCGGCTTCCGAGAAGCGGTGCATCTCCTCGCGCATGGCCGAAACGGTCTCGTCGAGGCCGGTATCGCCGTAAGCCACGGCGCCTTGCGAGCCGCGGATCAGCGCGATGGCGCGGGCGCGGGTGGCCGGCGTCGTGCTCGAGATGAGGTCGCGCACATTAGCGTTGAGAAACGCCGTCTGGTCCTTCTCCGACACACCAAGCTCATGGGTGCGCGCGATCTCGCCCTGGCTCATCACCACGCCGCCATAGAGCTGCGCCGCGTATTCGGCGGCGCCGATCTGCGCGAGCAGCGCCTCCATCTCGCCGAAGCGGCCTTCGTCCGACATGCGGCGCGCATAGCTCGCCACCTGATTGAGGGCCTCGGCGTAGGTGGCGATCCAGGCAAGGCCATGCGCCGCGTGCTGCTCGCGCTCGAGCGCCTCGCCGTCGATCTTGCCGCCTTGGCTAACCTTGCCGGCGACGGCGTCGCGGCAGCGGTCGCGCAGCGTACTGGCGGCCTCGGCCGTGGACTCTAGAAGCGGAATGAGATTGTCGATGCGGCTCGACGTGCTGTCGGCCTTGGCTTCGCTAGCGACGGACACCGGCAGAGTTCCTCAGAACGGCAATGGCGTTGCACCCGCGAGGAAAAAACCGCGCGGGCGCGCCAAAGTCAAACCTCAATTCGCAAGTCCGTGAGCGTTCGAAGAGCCCTAGCCGCCATGCATCTGCTTGCTAGCTTCGAGCACGTCCTCGAAGGTGCGAAGGCCGGTGCAGGGCGCTGAGACCAGCACCGCCATGTTGCCGGGGCGATGTTGGTTCTTCATCATCCGCATATGCGCCTTGGGGATCTGCTCCCAGGGGAACACTTCCGACATGCACGGATCGATGCGGCGCTCGACGACGAGCTTGTTCGCCTGGCTCGCTTGCAGGAGATGGGCGAAGTGCGAGCCCTGCACGCGCTTCTGATGCATCCACACATAGCGCGCATCCATGGTGAGATTGTAGCCGGTGGTGCCGGCGCAGAACACGACCATGCCGCCGCGCTTCACAATGAAGCACGACACCGGGAAGGTGGCTTCGCCGGGATGCTCGAAAACGCTATCGACATTGACGCCCTTGCCGGTGATCTCCCAGATCGCCTTGCCGAAATTACGCGTCTCTTTCAGCCAGACATCGTATTCGGGCGTGCCGACCGTCGGCATCTGGCCCCAGCATTTGAAGTTGTTGCGGTTGATCACGCCCTTGGCGCCGAGCGACATGACGAATTCGCGCTTGTCGTCGTCGGACACGACGCCGATGGCGTTGGCGCCGGTGGTGGCGATCAGCTGCACCGCCATCGAGCCGAGGCCGCCTGAGGCGCCCCACACGAGCACGTTATGGCCCGGCTTCAGCGTATGCGGGCGATGGCCGAACAGCATGCGGTAGGAGGTGGCGAGTGTCAGCGTGTAGCAGGCGGCCTCTTCCCAGGTGAGATGCTTCGGCCGCTCGAGCAGCTGGCGATCCTGCACGCGGGCGAACTGAGCGAAGGAGCCGTCAGGGGTCTCGTAGCCCCAGATGCGCTGCGAGGTGGAGAACATCGGATCGCCGCCGTTACACTCCTCGTCGTCGCCGTCGTCCTGGTTACAGTGGATGACGACTTCGTCGCCGACCTTCCACCGCCTCACCTTGGAGCCGACGGCCCAGACGATGCCGGACGCGTCCGAGCCGGCGATATGATACGGGTTCTTGTGCACGTCGAGCGTCGACATCGGCTTGCCGAGCGACGCCCACACGCCGTTGTAGTTGACGCCCGCTGCCATCACGAGCACGAGCACCTCGTGCGAATCGAGCGGCCAGGTCGGCAGCACCTCGATCTGCATCGCCGTGTCCGGCTCGCCGTGGCGCTCCTTGCGGATGGCCCAGGCATACATGCTCGCCGGCACATGGCCGAGCGGCGGAATCTCACCGATCTGGTAAAGGTCCTTCAACGTGCCCGGTTCGGGCGCCACTGCTGCCAATGACATCTCGTTCATCCGTTGGTTCCCCGCTCACGGGCCTTTTTGCACTGCGGCAATTGTCAACGATCCATCTCGCGACTGCAACATCTTTGCGAGCCGCCGCTAAAGTGCTGAAAAGCCGGAGATTGCTGCCTTCGAAGGCTCTCAAGCCACCCCGCGATAGACAAGCCATGCCTATCGCGGCAGGAGCGTTAGCAAAAAGGACGGCCCTCGCCAGTGCCAAAAATCGGTGGGCAACCGGAACTTGGGGGTAGCCCGGACGTTGGTTCACTGCTGCCAGCGCGACACACCAATGCCCGGCCTTTTGAGCAAGGTCGCGCTGAAGGCTCCCCCCAAAACGAGACCCAAGGAGTGCCCAATGAGACATTTGACTCTTATGACCAGCGCCGCAGTCCTGGCCGTCGGACTGGCTGGGCCCGTAAACGCCCAATCGACCGAGGCGCCGGGCGCCAAGAGCGACATCACCATCGCCGCGGACACCACGCCGAGCACAAGTGGCGTCGAGAATAGCGCCGCAGGCGAAGGCGCGAGCAACATGAATACGCCGGACGTGCCGGCCACCGGCGCCGGCAGCGTCAATGCCGGCGGGCCGAACTCCGAGGACCAGGGCGGCACCGGCGTCAAGGGCAGCGCCCAGAGCGAAGGCGCCACCAACAAGAATAGCGCCATCAATCCGTCGAGCGGCGCAGGCTCTTCGCAGGCCGGCGGTCCCTCGACCGGACTTGAACCAGGCACCGGCATCGAGGATAGCGCGCAAGGCGAGGGCGCCACTGCGAAGCAGGGCAAGCCTGACATGAAGGAAGGCAAGCTTCCCTCCCCGAGTTCGACCTACTAATCCGCGATCCCTGCGGAGTGAGATCGAAGGCGGCGTCCCACGGGGCGCCGCCTTTCGCTTTACCTGAACTTGACTCTTATCGTGCCAGGGAAGTTTGCCGAGGCGGGCATCCAGTCGGTTGCCCCGAAGCGCCCGGCGTGCTTCGATGTTTCAGGCAATGGATTTTGGGTCACGACACCCATGAGCGGAAAGACTAAGCGCGACAAACCCTGGATGTTCCGCACCTATGCGGGACATTCGACGGCGAAGGCCTCCAACGAGCTCTACCGGCAGAATTTGTCGAAGGGCCAGACGGGGCTTTCGGTCGCTTTCGACCTGCCCACCCAGACCGGCTACGATTCCGACGACCCGCTCGCCCGCGGCGAGGTTGGCAAGGTCGGCGTGCCGATCTCCCATCTCGGCGACATGCGGGCGCTGATGCAGGGCATTCCGCTCGGCGAGATGAACACTTCTATGACCATCAATGCCACCGCAGCGTGGCTCTTGTCGCTCTATGTGGCGCTTGCCGACGAGCAGGGCGTCGACCGGGGCAAGCTCACCGGCACGGTGCAGAACGACATCATCAAGGAATATCTCTCGCGCGGCACCTATGTGTTCCCGCCCAAGCCCTCGCTCAGGCTGATCAAGGACGTGATCGTCTACGCCTCGCGCGAGATTCCGAAATGGAACCCGACCAATGTCTGCTCCTACCATTTGCAGGAGGCTGGAGCGACGCCGACGCAGGAGCTTGCCTTTGCCCTCGCCACGGCCGAAGCCGTGCTCGACGAGGTGAGGAACTCCGGCGAAGTGTCGGCGGAGGAATTTCCCCAGCTGCTCTCCCGCATCTCCTTCTTCGTCAATGCCGGCGTGCGCTTCATCACCGAGGTGTGCAAGATGCGCGCCTTCGTCGATCTGTGGGACGAGATCGCCGAGAAGCGCTACGGCGTCACCGATCCGGCGCTCAGGCGCTTCCGCTACGGCGTGCAGGTGAACTCGCTGGGCTTGACCGAGCAGCAGCCGGAGAACAACGTCTACCGCATCCTGCTCTCCATGCTCGCGGTGACGCTGTCGAAGAAGGCGCGCGCCCGCGCCGTGCAGCTTCCGGCCTGGAACGAGGCGCTCGGCCTGCCCCGGCCCTGGGACCAGCAATGGTCGCTGAGGCTCCAGCAGATCGTGGCCTATGAGACCGACCTGCTCGACTATGGCGACATCTTCGACGGTTCAAAGGTCATCGACGGAAAGGTCGAGGACCTGAAGAAAGAAGTCCGCGCCGAACTCGGCCGCATCCAGGAGATGGGCGGCGCGATCGCCGCCATCGACTATATGAAAGAGACGCTGATCGCGGCCAATGCCGCCCGCGTCGAGGCCATCGAGAAGGGCGATCAGGTTCTCGTCGGCGTCAACGCCTATACCGAGACCGAGCCGGCGCCGCTGTCAGCCGGCGCCGACGGCATCATCACCGTGCCTGAGTCCGTCGAGATCGAGCAGGTGGCTGCGTTGCAGGCGTGGCGGCAGCGCCGCGACGACAAGGCCGTGCGCCAGGCGCTGATGCGAGCTCAAATCCGCGGCAGCCGAAGGGCGCAATATCATGGAGCCGTCGATCGCCGCCGCCAAGGCCGGCGTCACCACCGGCGAATGGGGCGGAGTGTTGCGCGAAGTGTTCGGCGAATATCGCGCGCCGACCGGCATTCACGCCAAGCATCAGATCGACACTGCGAGGCTCGAAGAGGTCCGCCGGCTCGTCGACGAGGTGTCGGGCAAGCTTGGCCGCAGGCTCACCTTCGTGGTGGGCAAGCCTGGGCTCGACGGACATTCCAACGGCGCCGAGCAGATCGCCGTGCGCGCGACCGATGTCGGCATGGAGGTCGTCTATGACGGTATCAGGCTCACCCCGGCGCAGATCGTCGAGCAGGCGAAGGAGGCAAAGGCCCACGTGGTCGGCCTCTCCATTCTCTCCGGCTCGCATGTGGCGCTGGTGCGCGACGTTGCCCAGCGCCTGCGCGAGGCGGGCATGGGCGACGTGCCCATCGTGGTCGGCGGCATCATCCCTGCCGACGACGTGAACGTGCTGAAGCAATGCGGCGCCGCGGCGGTCTACACGCCGAAGGACTTCCAGCTCAACGACATCATGACCGGCATCGTGAAGCTGGTCGACGCCAAGGCGGCAGAGCTCGCCGAAGCATCCATCCCCGTGCCGCCGCTCAGGGCCCGCGAACGGGTGCCGCTATGAGTCACTTCGTGACTTGTCCCTAAAGCGCTTGCCGTTGTCGCGCTCTTCGTGCTCTGCCGCGTTGCTGCTTTGGCGGAGGACACCGCCAATCCCTGCCCCTCCGGCACGGTCGCCTCAGGCTCAAGCGACGTTACGGTTGAGGGCAAGCAGGCCGGCCGTGCCGGCGACAGCGCAGGCTGCGCCGGCACCATCACCGAAGGCTCGCCGGACGTGTTCATCAACGGCAAGCCCGCCGCGGTTCAGGGCAGCAAAACCGGCTGCGGCGGTACCATTGCCTCGGGTGCCACCGGCGTCTTCGTCAACGGCAAGCCCTTCGTCATCGCCGGCTCAGCTGCCGATTGCCCGGACAAATAAGCCTGCCCCACGCCTCCGTGGCGCATCCCCCGCATTGCCGCTAGAATGAGAGAATCGTCCGCCGGGCACACGAAGGCCGGACGTATCGTCATTGGGGGGCATCATGAACTTCAGCTTGAGCGCACCGCGGCGCGAGACTTTTCTCGTCTCCGCCATCATCACCATTCTCGTGGTCATCGGCATGATCGTGCCGCTGCCGTTCTTCACGAGCTATGCCCTGGGCCTGCTGCTGATCGCCTATCTGATCCTAGCCGCTGGCGTGCTGGTCGACGGTCTCTAGGCGAGAGCGCGCGAGGCCAAGCCTCAGCGCACCGCCACCAGCTTCTCGCCGATGACGTCGCCGTCATCGTCTGACAGATAGGGCTTGAGCGCCGCGAACAATTCGCGGCCGCGGATCGGCTTCGACACGTAGCCGTCCATGCCCGCGGCGAGATAGTCCTCGCGGTCGCCCTTCATCGCGTGCGCGGTGAGCGCCACGATGGGGATCTCGCCTCTGTCGCCGCCCTGCTTGCGGATGCGCTTGGTGGTCTCGACGCCGTCGAGTTCGGGCATCATGACGTCCATCAGCACGAGGTCGTATTCCTTCACGCCGAGCCGCAGAAGCGCCTCTGCCCCGCTGCCGACGATGTCGTAGGTGAGCCCGTATTCCTCGAGATAGGCGCCGATCAGCATGCGGTTGACGGCATTGTCCTCGACCACGAGGACATGTCCGGCGAGCCTGCCTTCGGCCTCCGCCTCCCTGACCGGGACGGCATCGGCGCGCTCGGTCGGGACGGTAAACCAGAACAGGCTCCCTTGGCCCGGCGCGCTCTCGCAGCCGATCTCGCCGCCCATCAGCTGGACGAGCCGCCGCGCGATGGAGAGGCCGAGTCCGGTGCCGCCATGCTGGCTGCCGTTGTGGCCTGCCTGAACGTAGGGCTGAAACAGCCGCTCCTTCTGAAACTCGCCGAAGCCGATGCCGGTGTCGGTGACGTCGAAGCGGAGCTTGAGCTTGCCGTCGGCGGCGCCGGCATTGGCATGCATCCGCACCGAGCCGCGCGAGGTGAACTTCACGGCATTGTCGGTAAGATTGGTGAGCACCTGGCGAAGGCGGACGGCATCGCCCTTGACGAAGCGCGGGCAGCTCATGCCGACATTAACGGCGCCGAGCACACCCTTCTCGCGGGCGCGGGCCTGCAACTCGTTGCCCACGCTCTTGATCAGCTCATGCAGGTCGAACACAGCGCTATCGAGCTCGAAGCGTCCGGCCTCGAGCTTGGAATAGTCGAGAATGTCGTTGAGCACCGCATGCAGGCCCCGCGCCGATTGCTGCAAGGTCTCGGCATAGCGCCGCTGCGTGGTGTCGAGCCCGGTATTGAGCAGAAGCTCGGACATGGAGATCACCGCGCCGAGAGGCGTGCGGAGCTCGTGGCTCACCACGGCGAGCAGCTCGGATTTGGCCCTGTCGGCGGCCTCGGCCTCTAAGCGCTGCTTCCGCTCGGCCTCGACCGCCTCGACAAGGCCCTCGATCTGGGCAAAGAGATCGTCAGGCCTGAAATCTTCCGGTTTCATGCTTCCGGTCCACCCGTTTTCCTTCGTTCCGCCAACAATTCCAGAAACCACTTAAGAGTCGGCTAAATTTGCCGGGACCAGATTTAGGCGGCGGCGAGTGGAGCGGCCTTGCGAGTGATGCGTAGAATCGGGAGCGATGCCGATATCCGGGAGGGGCTAGAGGCCCTGACCGGCGCCTGCCCGCATCTCGCCCGCGTGCACGCGCTGACCGGAAATCCGCCGCTGCGCAAGCGGCCAAGGGGATTCGAGGGTCTTTCGCGCGTCATCGTCGGCCAGCAGCTTTCCATCGCCAGCGCCGATGCGATCTGGGGACGGGTGCGGGCCCGCGTTGAGCCCTTCGAGGCGGCGACCCTGCTCAAAATACCGGATAAGGATCTACGCAAGGCCGGGCTGTCGCGGGGCAAGATCGGCACACTGCGCGAGGTCGCCGCGGCAATCGAGGCTGGTAGGCTGAAGCTCAATGCGCTCGCAAGGGCGCCCGAGGATGCGATCCACGCCGAATTGACCTCGATCAAGGGAATCGGCCCCTGGACTGCCGATATCTACATCATGTTTTCGCTCGCCCGCGCCGACGCCTGGTCTCCTGGCGACCTCGCGCTTCAATACGCAGTCAAGGACGCGCTGCTCCTTGCCGAGCGGCCCTCTCTTGCCGAGATGACCGAGCTTGCGGAAGTTTGGCGGCCGTGGCGCGGCGTCGCCGCGCGGCTGCTCTGGTCCTATTACGCGTTTCGCCGCAAGCGTGACGTGTCGCGTGCCGACCCGCTCCCATAAGGGGCAAGGTTGCTTCGGGGGTCTCATGGGAACTGGCGGTCGCCGCTGGCAAAAAGTGAGCCTGACATGCCATAGAGAGAGCCATGATCGTCTGTTCTTGCTCTCTCATTACCGCCAAGGACGTTGCCGAAGCGGTGGCCTCGATCCGCACTGCCGACCCGCTCGTCGTGCTGACGCCCGGCCTGATCTATCGCCATCTCGGCAAACGTCCGTCTTGTGGAGGATGCCTGCCGCTCATCACCAAATTGATGGTCGCCTACGATGAGGAGGGCCTGAGCGCATCGGGTCCAGGCGAGCGCTTGGGCATCGAGAAACCCTAGGAAATCTGGCAAAAATCGAATCTTCTTTAGAATCACTCTAGATTTGTGGCCGAGAACGGTCCATGATCCGGGCAACAGTCAAAAGACATAGGTTGAGAAGGAGAACGACGCATGAAAGGGAATCCCCGGGTCATCGAGTACCTGCAAAAGGGACTCACGAGCGAGCTGACCGCCGTCAATCAGTATTGGCTGCATTACCGGCTGCTTGACGATTGGGGCTTCACCCGCATCGCCAAGAAGGAGCGGGAAGAATCGATCGAGGAGATGCACCACGCGGACAAGCTCATCACCCGCATCATCTTCCTCGAGGGAATGCCGAACTTGCAGAAGATCGACCCTCTGATGGTCGGTCAGAATATCAAGGAAGTGCTCGAAGCCGATCTCAAGGCTGAGTACGGCGCCCGCGCGCTCTACATGGAAGCGCGCGCCTGCTGCCGCAAAGAGGAGGACTATGTCAGCATGGACCTCTTCGAGGAGCTGCTCGCCGACGAGGAAGGGCACATCAATTATCTCGAGACGCAGCTGAACCTGCTCAAGGATATCGGCATCCAGAATTACGGCCAGCTCAACGCCCATTCGGCCGACGAGTTGCCGAGCGAAGACGTCGGTCCCTGATCGGACTTGTCAATCGCACTGAGATAGCCGACTTTCGCTCCGCTCCCCCGTCACGGGGGAGCGCGTTCGCGCTTTTGCGTGGACGGAGTGAGAATGTCGTATCGAGTTGCGGGGTCTATTTCCATATGTCGTCGCCGCGTCTTGACGGACCGCGCTTGCCGCCAGCCGCGGGCGGAGCTGCGAAGCAGCTCGTGGTGTTCCTGCACGGCTACGGCGCCGACGGCAACGACCTGATCGGCTTGGGCCGCGAATGGTCGCGCATGCTGCCGCACGCAGCCTTCGTCTCGCCGCACGCGCCGGAAGCATGCGGCATGGCGCCGATGGGACGGCAATGGTTCAACCTGACCTTCCGCGATCCTGGCGAGATGACCCGCGGCGTGGCGCAAGCAGGGCCCGTGCTCGACGCGTTTCTCGCCTCCGAGCTTGAGCGCCTGCGCCTGCCCTCGAGCGCGCTCGGGCTTGTCGGCTTCAGCCAGGGCACCATGGTCGCGCTCGCCGTCGGCCTGACGCGCATGCCGCCACCTGCGGCGATCGTCGGCTACTCAGGCGCGCTCGCCAATGCCGAGGCACTGGTCGAGCGGCAAGGCGCGGGCCCCGCGATCCTGCTCGTGCATGGCGACATGGACGAGGTCATCCCCGTCGATGCCATGCTGCTTGCCCGCGAGCAGCTCGCGCAAGCCGGGCTTCCGGTCGAATGGCATGTGGCTCAAGGTCTGGGCCACGGCATTGACCCGACCGGGCTGAAGCTCGGCGGCGCCTTCCTCAAGCAGGCCTTCGCCGCCGCCGTTACGCCGTAGCTGCCCAAGGATCATAGGTGCCGAAGGTCCAGACATGGCCTTCAAGATCGCGCGCCGTGTAGTCGCGGCCGCCATAGTCCTGCGTCTTGATGTCGAGCACGATCTCGGCGCCCGCGGCCTTTGCCCGCGCGTAATGCGCATCGGCATCCTCGACCACGACATAGATGCCTTGCGTCACCGGCTCGCCGTAGCTGGGCGCTGCGACCAAACGTCCATACTCGGTCTCGACATCGCCGAGCATGACCATGCCGTTGCCAAGCGTGAGCTCGGCATGGGCGACCCTGCCGCCATCAGCCGGCACCACCATCTTCCGCTCAAAGCCGAAGGCCGCGCAGAGCCAGTCGATCGCCGCGGCAGCGTTCCGGTAGCGCAAGGCCGGAATGATCCGGCCCCCGTAGACATTCCCCACTTCAGACATCTAGGCCTCCTCGAACCTGTCCACACTGCATCTTGGGTGCTTCACAGAGCTGACACGTCCCTATAGTATGCCCGCGCGTGACCCGAGTGCGACGGGCAAGCTGAAGGATTCGTCGCCTTGAACGTCGCCACCGCATCAGCATCTCCGGGCTCGTTTCCCGCCCTTGTGCTCAACGCCGACTACCGGCCCTTGAGCTACTACCCCCTCTCCCTCTGGGGCTGGCAGGACACCGTGAAGGCGGTCTTCCTCGACCGCGTCAACATCGTCTCCGAATACGACCGCTCGGTCCGCTCGCCCACCTGCGAGATGAAGCTGCCGAGCGTCGTGTCGCTCAAGACCTATATCCGGCCGGCGACTCTATCCGGCCTTCACCCAATTCAACGTGTTCCTGCGCGACCGGTTCGTCTGCCAATATTGCGGCGACAAGGACGACCTCACCTTCGATCATCTCGTGCCGCGCTCGCGCGGCGGCCTCACCCGCTGGGACAACGTGGTCGCTGCCTGCGCGCCGTGTAACTTGCAGAAGGGCGGCAAGCTGCCGAACGAGGCCAAGATGCACCCGGCGCAGAAGCCCTACCGGCCGACGGTGTTCGAGCTCCACCGCAACGGGCGGCTGTTCCCGCCGAACTATCTGCATGAGAGCTGGCTCGACTATCTCTACTGGGATACCGAACTCGAGCCGTAAGCCTCAGCTCCCCGCACTTCAGGATCGCCGGACGATCCTCCTTGCCGTTTTCGATTGGGTTGGTCTTTCGCGTCCGTGCGGGACAAGAAGGTTCGGCCATGCGGCACGACAAACTCGACGGCACTCCCCACAGAAGAAGCGCAGGTCTCGCGACGTTCCCTCTTGCTCGGACTTGTAGCCACAGGCGCTTTCGCCGTTCCGCTTCTCTCCAACTCGACTCAAGCCGCCGTTTCAATGCTGCGCAGTGGCATCGATCCCGATGCCGTCGGGACCGAAGTCATCCCTGCAGGCAAGAAGGGTGGCAAGGGAGGCGGCGGCGGGCAGCGGGGGTGGGACAAGGGACGTGGCGTGGCGGCAAGGGACACGGGCGCAAGGGTAGGGGGCGGCAAGGGGCGCGGACACGGCAAGAGCCGCAGTCGCGGCCATCACTACTACTATGGGCGCCGTCGGTACGGCCACGGCCGCTATTACGGCGGATATGGCTGGGGCTGCTATAATCCGTGGTACCGTCGGCGCTATTGGTATCGGTGCGTTGGCTGGTAATTAGGGAGGAGCTTCCCGGCTAACCTCTTTTCGCTGCGCCCCAGGCAGCGATGCCGGCAAGCAGCGCCGAGATCACCGCGTTCCATCCCGCGAAGGACAGGCCGAGCATCCGCCACGACGCCTCGCTGCAGCTCACCACCGTCGCACGCTCTATCGCGCCCGCCACTCCGCCCTCGCCCCACTCCACCGGGACCCCGCCAGCGCACGACGCAGGACCTTCCCACCATTTCCACTCGATGCCCGAGTGATAGACGCCGACCCCGGCATTGATGAGGAAGCCGAGCGCCACCAGCGCGAGCAGGATGCGCGCGAGCGTGAAGGACTCGGCGCGCGCGGCGAAGAACGCCGCGACCAGCGCCGGCACCGCGAAATAATAGGCGTAGCGCTCCTGTAGGCAGAGCGGGCAAGGCGCGTAGCCGAACCGCTCGAAGATGTGCGCAAGCAGAATCGTCGCAAAGGCGATGGAAAACGCAATTGCGCTGACCAGCATCAACTTGCCGGCGAGCGTGTCGGACGATGCAGCGTTAGAACGCATATTTGGCGATGAGGAAGCCGCCGACGATCGCCGCGAGGAAGCCGGTGGTGACGAGAGTCAGACGCTCCTCGATGAAACCGCGGATCGGCTCGCCGTAGATGCGCAGGAGCTCGGCCTCGAGGAAGAAGCGCGCGCCGCGCGTGATGAAGGACAGCACCACGAACATGAAAAAGTCGTAGCCGGCGAAGCCCGAAGCGATGGTCACGATCTTGAACGGGATCGGCGTGAGCCCCTTGATCAGGATCACCCAGGCGCCCCACTTGGCATAGGCCTCGCGGAACGCTTCGACCCCCTGGCCATAGCCGTAGAGCGAGATCAGCCACTGGCCGAGCGTGTCGTAGAGGAGCGCGCCGATGGCGTAGCCGAGAATGCCGCCAAGCACCGAGGCGACGGTGCAGACAAGAGCATAGAGCCTCGCCTTCTCCGGATTGGCGAGCGCCATGGGGACGAGAATCACGTCCGGCGGAACCGGAAAGAACGAGCTTTCGGCAAAGGACACGGCGGCAAGCACCGGCAGCGCGTGCTTACCCTTGGAAAGCTCGACAACCTTGTCGTAGAGGCCCCGTAGCATCCCGCCTGCTTAGCCGGGCAGCCGCTCGTTGTCCATCCGGGCCGGCGAGGCCCTCCAGACGCCTTGGCTTCTGTCGGCTGGCGGAGCGGTTGCTTGGCACACGCTTGGAGCCTGGTGTATCAATTAAGTGTCCCAGCCACGTGCTATCGGTGAGGCCTGAGCGGGAGCCGTACGATGCGGTTGACTGCAATAGTTTGCGTCGCGTTGGCAGCTTCGCTCTGTTTGACTATTGAGCACGCCTCCGCTCAGAGTTGCGACAATTACCATAGCCTGATCGACCCGCAACGAATTGATGTAACGGAGACGTCGGCTCTCATCGTCCTGTTCGGTAGGGGTATCCGGACCCCCGAAGAGTTCGCCAGGGCGCAGGCGAGAACAGGCGGAGTCTCGGGCGCGACGAGTATCGTCCTGCACTGCCTGCCGGACACGCAGTGCGTCCATACGGTTGGCGGCGGGGTGAAGATGAACCTTCTCCAGCTCTATTGCGATCCCGAGACGAATTGCAACGACGTGCTCTCGCATATCAACGTGCTGTCGCCGGACTAGGCCGTGCCGGCGCAACTTCGTCATTCCGGGCGAACGAGGGCGCGGTTGACCGGGGCTATCGCTTGCCCCATGTATCGGCCCGTGCCCCAGTGGCGGAATGGTAGACGCGGCAGACTCAAAATCTGTTGCCTGCAAGGGCGTGCTGGTTCGAGTCCGGCCTGGGGCACCAACAAAAACAAGATGTTAGCGGATATTTGATAGCAGCAAGGTTCACCGTCCTCTTTTCGTGTCCGCTTAGTGTCCGCAGATCTCGCCTGATGCAAAATGAAGGGGATTCGTCGCGTCCCTTCGTTGCAGCAACCGGCCGGCGTGCTATGTCCGCTGTCCATGAAATCCGCAGCATGCGCCATCGCTGCACGCGCCGAGGGTTACGGCGGACTTGCTGACATCGCCTTCGAGCGTGCTGCATCACGCGCTGCGAGGTGAAGTTTGTAGTTTACATACGGCCCCCACGCTTCCTGCTGCAGGACCCGGAACGACCTTTCCCCGATCCGATGGAAGAACCCGGCGACCAGATTCTCGATGCAGGTGCGACCACACTCGACGATTTTCTCGGCGGGCAACTCCTGGCTGCCTACTCTAGTGGCTCTGAACTTTTTTACGCCGTGCTGTGGTCAAGAGTAGCAGCTCTTCTTAGCTCAGCGGCTAATTTGATCCACACCTTTGCCATCGCGGCGAAAGTGTCGCGCGCTATTGCATCAGGAAGCGTTTGCGAAAGGCGGGAACACTCAAGAGCACGTCTAAGATATTCGGCGGGCTTATCGTCCATGGAATCCCCCCTCCTTCCTCTGAAAACGCATGGTTGGAGAGCGTTGGCAAACAAATTCAACGTCCGCGAGTAAGGGTCAGGACCGTTGCAACCAACATGGGCAGGACAGCGATTTCGAATGCGCTATCTTGACCGGAAACCTATCTGGTCTCCCCGGTCAGGCACGCTTGGAACGCTGAGCGTATTTGAGCGACGGTGACTGCTGGCGGACAGCAAGAGGGCCAAGGCACTGCCTTAGGGAGTCCCGCTTTCTGTGTCGGGGTCTCCCCCCGGGTTGGCTATCCTCGATGGCCTGATTTCAATGCCGCTACACTTTCGAGGGCAGGGATTTCGACGCAACCAATACCCGTACGGATGCAGGGAGGCGCGGTTTGCGGGTAGGCAGAGACATGCTTGGGGAAGCCCCCGGCGCTGCGCGGAGGCGGTGGGCCAGCTGGCTTGTCGGCCTCCTGTAAAAATCTAGAGAACAGCAAGCAAACAAAAAGTCGCCGGCAGTGAGCGGGTGTGTCGTGTCGTCATAGTTGACGAGGGTGACCTGATCGGCTGCTGCGGTGACGACGGTTTCCGAGCCACTCTGGACTATGGTGAGATTGCTGAACGAGGTTACCCCCCTGACGGCGCTGAACTCTATTTTGTCCAGCTGGCTCTGCTTGAAATCGTAGATGTAGTTCGCGTGTTCTTTCCGCCTTGGGCAAAGCCAGTCATGTAGTAATACGCATGGCCGTAAAGTGAGTTGGTGATAGCGCCGCTGCCACTGTTCTTGCCGCCGGTCAGCTTGTCGTAGCCTCCATTAGCCTTGTCGGTGATGTGATCCACATCGCCGATAAGGGTGTTGTCTTGATTGTTGATGCCGCCGAGGGTTTGGTTCTTTGCTTTCTGCGTCCTCTGCCTAAATGGACTGCGGCGCTGAGCTGGTGGATTTCCCCCCGCTAGAAGGCTTTTCCTGATTTCCTGAATGAAATGAACCTTGTCTCCTCGCAACAGATCACTGATCTGTTGGGTAAGATATGATAAGCCAGCAAACATCAATAACTTAGATTGATAAATGGCTGTGGTGTCCGCATGGTGTCCGTTACTTCACTTCACCACGGTGAGCTTGGCGCGCGCCACGATGGCAGCTAGCTCATCGTCGGTCATGTCGATGGCGCGCTTGAGCTGCGTGCTGTCCGTGGTCGAGAAGGTGGGTGCCTTACCCACTTATGCGCAAGCCATCCAAGCTGTCATCGGAGGGGGTGGCGACATCGAAATCACGGCGCATAATGCTGATAGGATCACTGTGACCTTGGTAGAGGCATCCGGCCTGCGGCACGTCGTGTTCGACAACAGCAGGCAGACCATCACGCAACAAAAGGCCGCGTAAGGTCGAGTCGCACAACGTAGTGGGGTGTGGATAAGTCTAGTTCCCCCAAAGCCTCCAATTTCACCCGGTTGTCGCGATTGTTAATCTGATTTTGGCGCGGCTAAAAATTGCGAGGGGGCCATGCGTGACATTCGGAGCGATTTACAAGAGCGTGCAACGCTGATCGACCAACAGATCAAGGGCGCATACGACCACTTTGAAAGGTCGATCCGGCAACTCCAAGATGAGCGAGATGCTAGAATAAGCGAGTTGCAGTCTGCCCTCTCCATGATTGCAAAATTCATCGAGTTTGAGGATCGGAATATGCCCAATGTGACGCAAACGGTCCCTTCTTCCCCGCTGGTCGCATTCGCGGATCGCGTTATGCAGGCACTCAATGATGCCGGACGAATGACGAGGCAGGAACTCATCGACATGGCGGTCAGAGAAGGCTTCTTCTCCGACACCGAATCCGCCACGCAAGGGATACATCCGATGCTGACAAGCCTGGTTCGAAGTGAACTAATTCGTGAGTTGCCGGATGGCGCTTTTGCACCCCCTACCATGTCTCAGGCAATCAAGCTTCGCAGGGTCGTGTAGATCAGCCTTAGCTGTATCGCCCTCCCCCGGCGACAAGCCGACGCGACCGTAAGGCTTCGCTCAGCCCTAGCCCCTCATCCTGTCAGCGAGCGAGGGTTGCGACCCAGGGGGATGCTCCAGCGTCACTACTTTGTCCATGGCGCCGGACTCGAATTGCAAGAGCTTGTCGATCATTGCCAGGGTGCCCTTTAAATCGGCAACTCTCGCATCCCGCTCGTTTTGCAGTTGCTGTATCATTTTCTCAAAGTGGCCATTCGTCCCTCTGAGCTGCTCCTGGATAATTTGAGCACGCTCTTCTAGGTCGCTGCGGATATCGCGCATGAGGCTTCTCCCCCTATCTCCGTACTCTCTCGTTGTAGGCAGTGTTAGCTGAACGAGAGCTTGTGGCAGCGTTGAGGCCAGGAGCGATTTTATGGGCTTATGGCAACGCGGAACCCCCCTCTTGTGCCGAGGAGCGGCGCATTGGTCACTAAATTGGTGGAGGCGAGTTGCGGCTGGGCCACAGGGGGCAAACAGACGATAAAGCGCGAGGACGATAGCCTACTTCTGGCAATGCCAGCTCCGCTCCTGACCGAGAACGAAGTCAGGGCAGTGTGGAAGTACAAGAATTATTGCCCCGGCGGAAATGACCGTAACCGCCGGGGCTTTTATCAGGAGATAGCCGGAAGCGGAGACGCCGTTGCGCGGGCTGCTATAGGTCAAACACGCTTTCGCAGGTTGCGCACTTGAAGCGATGATCGCCGATGCCCTCCAGCGGCGAGCGAATTTCACGCTCAATGTAGCAGGCTGGGCAAATGCGGTCTCGCTCCTGGCCAAACGCATCAAAACGAGTTTGGGCCATCCTTGCCAGTTCAAGTTCCGCAGCCGCTTTGCGCTTGCTTCGCTCGGCATCCTGTATCTGCTTTTCGAGCGGGATTATGCTCGCTTGCGCGTCCTCAAGGGCCTTCATGGCGTAGGCCAGGAGCTGAACATCGTAGGAGCCGCGCATTAGAAGTAAATATTACAGCCATCACGCTCCTTGCGCGAGTGCTTCGACCCATCCCAACTCGCGCACCTTGCTTGGACCAATTCCGCGTTGTGAGGTGACAGACCTGCCCCGTGTCGCCTCCACGATGGTCTGTCACGGAGAGCACACTCCTGCGCGAAGCCCCGGCCCGCATCACGTGGGCTTTCTGCGTTGCGGAACTAGCTGGCTCGCTTTATCGGCTCGGTCTCGTCATCCAGCGTGGCGAGGAAATCCTCTGTTCTCTCTAAATCGTCGGCCAGCTTTATCCACGTCCGCGCGAGATTGGAAAACTGCTCTCTGGCTTGTCGAGATTGGGAAGTTTGGGCAAGCCGCACGCATGCGAGGGCGTGCCGACGGCACTCTTTTGGATCGCCTGGCATGGGGAGAACTCCTTCTAGCTAACTCCTTTCCAACAGACGAGGGAATCGATTCCAAATCGCATTTTTGCTGTCAAGACGGCAATCGTGCCCTGCAACAAGAAGCCCGACCGCAGCCCATCAATCGAGCTCTCTTGGTCGCCGTGGGTTCGAATCCCACCCTCTCCGTTCGTGGTTGTTGGTTTCCAAGGGAATACGGGGGATTTTCCGTGGGGTCATGTACACATTCATGTACACTTGAATCACGGACGAGGCTTCCCTTCGGCCTCGGGAACAATTGGTGACGCCGCACGTTTAATATGCAGGTTGGATAGGCTTCCCTAAACAGCCCCCGTTCCCCAAAAGCCTATTCCAAACGCGAAAGCGCCTAGAAGCCCCGGTAAGCGCTCCGGGGCTTCTTCGCTAGGCTTGTTGACCAAAGTTGTCGCTCTTATAATCAGGCCGTGGGGATGGTTCTGCCATCATCATGTCTCTCCTTCTCAAGATTGGAAGAAGCCTTGGCATCGGACAGTCCGGGCTTCTTCTTTTAAGCGTCCTCAGTGTGGCGTAGTCCTAGTAGCGCCAGCCCCAGCCTCGTCCGATACCGATGGTGATGCCTGGTCGCCAGCCGTAGCCGTAATAACCGTATGGCCTGTAGCCATAGCCATAATACGGGTAGGCTCGATAGCCATAGCCATAATGGGGGTACCCGTAGCCATAGCCATAATACCCACGCCGGTAGCCACGGCGATAATGTCGGCGGGCGTATCGGTGGCGGTAGGCAACTTTTTCAGCGGGCGCATAGGACTTCGTTAGAGGTGCCAGGGTTCCGGCATTAGCTATTGTCGCCGCGTTGGCTTTCCAGATGCCGCTGCTAGTTAAGAGTAGTGCCGCTGATGCGAATGCAATAAGGAGCTTGGGCATGTCGCCCTCCTGAGCTTACGCGTTCCACGATTACTCATTAGAACACCCCTCAGGGTCAGCCGTTCCAGTCGGACACCCGGTCGCGGCGGCCTCGCTCTTGTAGTGGCACCTTCCAGCAAGAAATTGGCGCGTGATCGCTGACGTTTTCCTCACCGAGTAACGCTGGCAGCTTGGCGAAGTTGCTCGCCAAGCGCCTTGCCTCGTCCATCGTCAATACGCCAGCGGTGTTCGCGTCGTGATCGTTGTCTCGCGCGTAGAAGTAAGCGAGTGACTGGCCGGTCGATCACTTTGAAGCCTCCTGGCAGGCGCTCGATAGTCCAGGGCGGCGGGAAGCGGCGGTTGGTCATTGCTCGCCAAAGAAGCCCCCGAACTAGTTAGGCTTTCCATTCTGACGGTCGAATTGGACGGTCCTTATTGGGGATCCCGCGAAATTATTTCCCATAAGCGGCGCTTTTGGAACAGGCATTCTACGATATCCCTATAGACTTACTTATAGTATGGGATAAAGCTAAGGGCTGGGGCCGCGCCATGAGCCACGTCTTCGCAGCAATATTGCTCTTCTCCTCACCCGGCTGTCCGCATGAGGAGCCCACCTGCCTCACCCCAACGGAATATGTCGAGGTCCATCTATCGACGCCCATTTCGCCCCATGTAGCCGTCGGAGAACAACACGATGCACAGGCTATTCACTGAGTTGCTTGCGGGAATTGCTGCTGGTTTCGGCGTGGTAGTCAGCATTTATTTGCTGAGCATCGCCGTGGCACCTTACGCGTGGCATTGAAGGGGCTAGATGCATCCAGACGGAAATAGCTGACCTCTAATCAATCGAATGGCTGAAACCGCATTCCACACAACACGTTGGGGGCTTAGTCCAGAGTAATGGAGAGCACCGCTATGAAAAATTCTCATCACGACAGCAGCCATTGCAGTAGCACTCGCCTTTACCGCACCGGCGTTTGCGGGCGACGTGACAAATGCCAAAAACGAAGCCGATTGTCAGAAGGCTGGCGGCATGTGGGATGCCAAGACTATGATGCGTCTGAGAAAAAAGATGTAATCGGCGCATCTTGAAGAGAAGGGGCGTCTGCTTTGGCCGACGCCCTTTTCTGTTGGGAGTCGCACGGGACAAACAGCTAAGGTGGCCCTGCGCGCAACAGTCTGCGCGCCGAATTAGCAAATGAGGAGGGGTCGCGGCGAAACTGCCCAATTCAGGGCGAACTAGTAATTTTACGAGGGGTCGCCCCGGTCGCGGCGAACTCGCTTGCCTCTGAGGGTAGTCCCGGGCTTCCTCGGGCATCCACTCCAAAAAGAGACGTACCCGCCTCCGGAACTGCCATTCGGGCCGCCTAGCTAGGCCGTGTACCTTATAAATCGAGATCGGTAAGCAGCGGTTGGTCAATGTCCGCTTTGCCCCCAGAAGCAGCATTGGTCAGCGCATTGAGCGTGTCTGCTTTGTGCCAATAGCGGACATTCACTGGGCGTCAGTCTCTTCGCAATTCTCACTTCCAAACTAGGGCGTTCTCGGCACGCATCCCGCTTACGACAGAAATTCGAGCGACTTCGGCTCGTGACCGTCTCACGGACGCCAACCTTGGTGGTCCCGGAGGCGGCGAATATGAGATTTCATGCCCGTTTGGAAGCGTGATGACGGGCCTTCGCGCGCGCCGGGCTCTGGATCGATGCCCTTGCGCCCATTTGCAGCCGCTACGTCCAAGCAACGCAAACGTTGGGCGAGATCGGGCCGCAGCCGCTCGCTAGCGGCACAGGCGGGGGCGAGGGGTTTATTCGCTGTCACCCGCCCCGGGGCGTCATCGTGAGCTTGGAGGTCTATCAGGCCGATAACAAGTGGGGATCTGTAGGGGCGTCGCCGCAGCTTCCGCGATGGGTAACGCATTGTCGGGGCCGACAGCCGGCCGCGAAGACTGCTATTGATTAATCAATAGGCTTGGGGGCTCCTTTTCTGACACCGGAGGTGCAGCAGTTATTCCGGACAGTCCCCCCTCCAACCACATTCTTCAACCAACAGCGGCCTGAAGGACCCTGTATGCCAGGCCTAACATAGGTCCAAGCGCTGTATCAATTTCAGCTTGACAGGCGAAGCTACAATCCGACGCCCCTCGGGATGGAGCATTGCTGTAGTCGCGCCCGGGTCGATCGATATTTTGCTCGAAGGTAAAGAACCTCGACTGCGCCGCAGCATGACGTGGAAGGCCGGATCCGATCACCACGCAAAGCAATGCCAGCAGGTAGAAGAGGCGCACCAAGCGCGTGGTCAATGCCTCATCTGACATTAAGAATCCCTTCGTAGGAGGAATTAGAGGCCGAAAGGAGAAACTTGGAAACTTATGCGTTCCGCCAGCCGGGACCCAGCTGCCGGTTCTCGAGACGATGACAAGCGCTCGCGACCTCGTGATGCTCGACTTCACTCCTCCTACCTGCCCGAAGCCACCACGACCTTCAGGCCGTTTATGTCTGCTTTGGGCCATTAGCGGACATTGGAGCGCGGATCAGCGATGTCCGCTTCACCCCTGAGCGCGGACATGCTCAGCATGGGCACCGATGTCCGCTAAGTGCCAATAGCAGACAGGTGTGCTTAGTGCCATAAACAGGACGGTTGGCCAGTACGGTGACCGCCGAAGCCCGT
>CAVUVO010000003.1:0-12671 GCA_963744945.1 uncultured Alphaproteobacteria bacterium
AGGCTGATAGCTTCTGCTCGGGAGGGCAGATGTCGGGCGCCAAGCGGTTTCTCATCGTTCTTATAAAGCCGTCGCACTACGACGATGACGGTTACGTCATCCAGTGGTTCCGCTCCCCGATACCCTCGAATTCCCTTGCATCGGTCTACAGCCTGATCGACGACAGCCGCCGGCGGAAGGTCCTAGGGGACGACGTCGACATCGAGATCGACGTGATCGATGAGACCAATACCGTCATCCGCTTCAAAAAGCTGATCCGCCGGCTGAAGGAAGCGGACGGCGCCATGGTCGGCCTGGTCGGCGTGCAGTCGAACCAGTTCCCACGCGCCGTCGATATCGGCCGGCAGTTCCGCGATGCCGGCATTCAGGTCATCATGGGCGGCTTCCATGCCGCGGGCAGCATCGCCATGCTGCCGCAATGCCCGCCGGAAATCGTCTCGGCGCAAGAGCTCGGCATCTCGATCTATGCCGGCGAGGCCGAAGGGCGCATGGACGATATCGTGCAGGCGGCATGGGCTGGCACACTAAAGCCGCTCTACAATCTGATGAAGGATTTGCCGGACCTGTCGAACGCCACGCTGCCGATCCTGCCCGCGAAGGTGGTGCGCAAGATGGCGGGCGCCTATACCAGTTTTGACGCAGGGCGAGGCTGCCCGTTCCAATGCTCGTTCTGCACCATCATCAACGTGCAGGGCCGCAAGTCGCGCCATCGTACCCCTGACGATGTCGAGGCAATCATCCGTAACAATGCGGCGCAGAACATCAACCGGTTCTTCATCACCGACGACGACTTCGCCCGCAACAAGGATTGGGAAGGGATTCTCGACCGGCTCATCTGGCTGCGCGAGGAGCAGGGTTTCAAATTCAAGGTGACGCTACAGGTCGACACGCTGTGTCATCGCCTCGACGGCTTCATCGAGAAGGCGGCGCGGGGCGGCTGCGCCCGGGTGTTCATCGGGCTTGAGAATATCGACCCGGATGCGCTCGCCGCAGCCAAGAAGCGGCAGAACAAGATCTGGGAATACCGCAAGATGCTCCAGGCCTGGAAGGATGTCGGCGTGATCACCTACGCCGGCTACATCCTCGGCTTTCCCGATGACACGCCGGAGAAGATCGCCCGCAACATCGAGATCATCCAGCGGGAGATGCCGCTGGACCTCATCGAGTTCTTCTTCCTCACGCCTCTGCCGGGCTCTGAGGACCATAAGGTCCTGCACACCAAGGGCGTTTGGATGGACCCGGATCTCAATAAATACGACCTCAACCACCGCGTCTCGCATCATCCGATCATGTCCGACGCGACGTGGGAGAAGGTGTATTTCGATTCCTGGCGCCAGTTCTATACGCCCGAGCACGTCGAGACCGTGCTGCGGCGCGACGCGGCACGCGGCAAGCGGACCAGCGCGCTCTATTCGTCCGTGGTGCATTTCCTCGGCTCGATCCTCATCGAGAAGGTGCACCCGCTCGAATGCGGCATCGTCCGGCGCAAGATCCGCAAGCAGCGCAGGCCGGGGATGAAGATCGAGAACCCGATTCTGTTCTACCCGCGCCGGGTGGTGGAATCGCTCACTTCGGGGGTCCGCTGGGCGCAGCTTTTCCTCAGGTTCCGTCCCGCCCTGAAGCGGGTCAAGGCAGACACGAATGCGCGGGCCTATACCGACCTCGCCATGACCGCGTCGACCGACGAGGAACTGGACGGAATGGACCTCATTCAGGTGTTCAAGGATGCCATCCCGCGAACCCACGGCGCGCCGGGACGTGCCGGAAAGCCAGAGCTGCGGCCGGCGCTTCCTTAAGCCCGCGCCTAATGCCCAGGCGCATCGACGATGATCGGCGCCTCTCTGTCGATGCAGTTTTTCAGCTTCCAATAGTCGCCGGTCACTTGCGCCGCCTTGGTGCAGGATTCCTGCACGGGAACCGGAAGCTTGTCCCAGGCGAGGGCGATCTCTTTGCGTGTGCGTTCCTGAAAATCGAGGCAACCGCGCATGATCAGCTCCTGCCGCGCGGCACCCCCCGCAACCGCGGCGCAAATGGCCTCCGGGTCGTAGGCCGGCAGCATCTCGGCGTGAGCCAAGGACGCAACGCAAACGAGGGCTGAAGCGACGGCGGCCAAGCGCAGCATGTTGAACCTTCCTTTGATCGCCAAGGCCGTTGTTCCGGCCTCGCTCCGATCAATCGAGCGGTGTCAAATGCCCAATACCCTGTGGCGATTTCCGTCCCCATACTGAGTAAGACGCAAGCGCTCCCGATTGCAAAGCAAATTCCGCGTTTCCGCTCGCCGCTTGGCGCGGTTTCCACCATGATGTGGCGTGGCGGCGACGAGGCCCCTCCCCTGCCTAAAGGATCGGCGCCGTGCTAAGCTTGATGATCAAGAGCTTCTGGTGGGCTGCTTGGTGGCCGGTCAGCACATGGCCGCTGATGGCCGAGAAGGCCGGGCAGTCGAGGGCAGTTGCGAGGACAGGAGAGTATCATGGCCAATGACGCGTTCACCAAGCCTGAAGTCCCGGACGCCTTCCGCGACTTGATGAAAATCAGCATCGAGCAGACAAAGCGGGCGTTCGAAACCTTCGCGGCGACGAGCGAAAAGGCGTGGAAGACGTTCGAGACGAGCTCGCAGACCGCCGGCAGCGGCTTGCGCTCGCTCAACGAAAAGATCGCCGAGATCACCCGCAACAATGCCGAGGCGAATTTCGCGCTCGCCATGAGGCTCGCCGAGAGCAAGGATGTCGGCCAAGCCATGGAATTGCAAACCGAGCACGCGCGAAAGCAGATGGAGAGCTTCGTGCATCAGCTCGAGGAAATCCGCGACCTCGCGGCGCAGGTGATTCAGGACAGCACGCCGGCTGGCATGCCAGGCACCAAGCCCTGATCAGGGAAGCTTGGTCGCCGGCGTGCAAATCACCACGACCTTGTTGTCCTTGTTGTCGGGGAAACACATGCTGATTTGCCCCTTGGCATTGTCCACGACAAAGACTGCGCCTGCCTGCGGCACGTAGTTGTTGCGCGGGTCGGCCGGGCCGGCCGGGCCGATCGTATATCCCGATGATTCGGCCAAGGCCGGTACAGTCGCCCAGGCAACAGCCATGGCAGCAAGCGCCGCGGCGGCAAGCTCTCTGAAACGCATGACTTTCCTCCCTTAGATACGCATTGTTGTTGCGGCGAATGCGGAAGGCGGTCAAGGGCTAAAGCTTCCAGCCAGGATCGGGAACGGTTTCCTGGAACGCCTTGTGCAGCGCCGATCCCCACGCGTCGCGTATCGACCTGAGATAGGGGTCGGTCCCTTCCAGCCTGATGGTGAAGCCCGGAGCCATCGAGTCGCGCCGATAGACCAACAGGTCGATCGGCGGTCCGACCGACACGTTCGAGCGCATGGTCGAATCGAAGGAGATCAACGCGCATTTCACCGCGTCGTTCAAGCTCGTGCTTGAATGAATGATGCGATCGAGGATCGGCTTGCCGTATTTCACCTCGCCGATCTGGAAATAGATCGTATCGCCCATGGCCTCGATGAAATTGCCGGCGTCGTAGATCAGGAACAGTCTGAGCTGCCCGGTCTTGAGCTGGCCGGCGAGGATGAAAGAGGCGCTGAAGTCGACGTCATGCTGCTGGAGATAGCCGCCGTCGATCTTGTGCATCTCGCGCATGGCGGTGCCGACGGCTCGAGCCGCGGCGAACATGGAGCCCACCGCCCATAGATCCTTTTCCGGATCGCCGGAATCGAGCCACTCGCCGAGCAGGCTCATCACCCCTTGCGTCAGCGACAGATTGCCGGCGGTGAGCAGCGCGAAGAAGCGCTCTCCCCGCTTCTCCAGGACGTGCATCTTGCGGAAGGTGGAGACGCGGTCGATGCCGGCGTTGGTGCGGGAATCGGAGGCGAGCACCAGCCCTTCATTGAGCAGGATGCCAATGCAATAGGTCAAGCAGTCCCCCCTATTGAACTTGTTGCTGCTGGCTTGGAAACATAACCGAGTAGGTCATGGTTTCAACCCCGCCGCCGCTACGTACGCCTCGTATCGGGCCGGCCTCAGCATAGTCAAGTCCCGTGGCGATGCGGATATATGCTTCAGTCGCACCGGTACGGTTGGAGGGATCGAAGCTCACCCAGCCAAGATGCTCGACGAAGGCGTCGGCCCAGGCGTGGCTCGAGGCATGGGCCTCGTGGAAGAGATAGCCGCTGACATAGCGCGCCGGAATGCCGAGCGTGCGGCAGACGGCGCAGAAGATATGGGCATGGTCCTGACAGACGCCGCCGCCCTGCTCCAGCGCCTCGGCGCCGGTGGTGTGCACATGCGTCTCCCCCTTGGTGTAGGCAACGTCATCGGCGATGGCGAGCATGATCCCGTGCAACGCCTCGATGCGGTTGCGCTCCGCGCCTCTGCGGAATTTTTCGGCATATCTGCGGATGGTCGGCGAGCACACCGTATAGGACGTCTCGCGCAAATAGAGGCCGAGAGGAAGCTCGGCGGGCGCGACGCCGACGACGCCGTTGGTATCGCGCGTGCGCACGAGGCCGCTCACCCTGATGGCAAGCTCGGTGACCGGTTGCGCCACGGTGAGCGTGTGGCAGCAATTGCCGTATTGGTCGTACCATGGATGGATAACGGCACCGGGGGTCGAGACCTTCCAGCTTTCCACCACCTGGGTGCGGCCGGAGAGCGGGGTGAGCCGCAAATATTGCGTGCTGGCAATGAGCGGCTTCGAATAGACGTATTCGGTGGAATGCTCGACCCTGATCAGCATGGTCATGCCGCGCCCGCCACTGCTGCCGGGATCATCAGGAAGTCCTCCTGAATCTGCATGCCGAGCGTGTTGTTGGACTCGATGAAGGAGGTGAGAAATTCGTGCAGCCCTGAACGGAAGATGCGGCTGATGCGGCCGTATTTGAGCCGGGCATAGGTCTGGCCGGCGAGGCTGCGGCATTCCAGCTCCTTCTTGCCGGCAAGCTCGTCGAGCGTGCCGATGAGGTTGTGGTAGCAATGGTGCAGCGAGCGCGGCATGTCCTCGCGCAGGATGAGCAACTCGGCGATGCGCCAGGGGTAGACGGTATCGCGATAGACGTTGCGATAGGCGCGAAAGGCCCCGACCGAACGCAACAGCGCGCCCCATTGATAGTAATCGATCAGACCTCCGACCTCTTCGCCCTGCGGCAGGAGCACGTGATATTTCACGTCGAGGATGCGCGCGGTGTTGTCGGCGCGCTCGATGAAGGTGCCGAGGCGGATGAAGCGGAAAGCGTCGTCATGCAGCATGGTGCCGAACACGACGCCGCGGAAGAGGTGCGAGCGCTCCTTCACCCAATCGAAGAAGTCGCGATACCCCCAGCGCTTCAGCCCCTCGAAATCGAGATCCTGCACCTGGAGCCAGGTCGAGTTCAGGCTTTCCCAGGCCTCGCTTGAAATGGCCGTACGCTGAGCGCGGGCATTCTCCCGCGCCGAGTGGATCAGCGACCAGATGCTGCCGCCATTCTCCGGCTCAAGGGCGACATAGCGAATGATGGTCTCGTGGTTGAGCTCGTCATATAGCTCGTGGAAGCGGCGGCCGGAGCCTGGGGCAATATCGAGGATCGGCTCGAAGTGCAGCGCCTGCTTGTCGATGGTCGAGGGCAGCAGCGACATGCGGAAGCTGACATCGAGCATGCGCGCGGTATTCTCCGCCCGCTCCATGCCGCGCGCCATCCAGAACAGATTCTCGGCGGTCCGGCTCAGCATCAGATTCGTTCCAGCACCCAAGTGTCCTTGGTGCCGCCGCCTTGGCTCGAATTGACCACGAGCGAATCCTTGACGAGGGCGACGCGGGTGAGGCCGCCAGGGATCACGCTCGTCTCCTTGCCTGACAGGACGAAGGGCCTCAAATCGACATGGCGCGGCACGATCTCGCCATCGATGAGCGTCGGCGCCGTGGACAGCGCGAGCGTCGGCTGGGCGATGTAATTGTCGGGGTTCTGCATCACCTTGAGCTTGAAGGCTTCGCGCTCTTGCGCGGTCGAGGCAGGGCCGATCAGCATGCCGTAGCCGCCGGAGCCTTGCACTTCCTTGACCACGAGATTGTGCAGGTTGTTGAGCACGTGCTGACGCTGCTTCGGATCGCGCAGCATGTAGGTGTGCACATTGTTGAGAATGGCGTGCTCGCCGAGATAGAACTCGATCATGCGCGGCACATAGCAATACATGGCCTTGTCGTCGGCCACCCCGGTGCCGAGCGCATTGGCGAGCGCCACTCGGCCAGAGCGGATGACCGACAAGAGACCAGGCACGCCAAGCGCCGAATCGGCATTGAAGGAGAGCGGATCCATGAACGCATCGTCGACCCGGCGATAGATGACGTCGATCTTCACCGGGCCTTCGGTGGTGCGCATCCATACATAGCCGTCGCGCACGAAGAGATCGCCGCCTTCGACGAGCTCGATGCCCATCTGCTCGGCGAGGAACACGTGCTCGAAATAGGCGCTGTTGTAGCGGCCTGGGGTGAGCAGGACGACGACGGGATGGTCGTCGTCGCTTGGCGCCACCGCCCGCAAATTCTCGAGCAGCCGCTCGGGGTAGTTGCCGACGGGGGAGATCGACTGGCCGGAAAAGGCGTCAGGAAACAGCCGCATCATGATCTCGCGGTTCTCGAGCACATAGGAGACGCCGGAGGGCGTGCGCACATTGTCCTCGAGCACGAAAAAGTCGCGCTCGCCGGTGCGGATGAGATCGATGCCGGCGATATGGGCATAGACCCGGTTCGGCGGCTCGATGCCGTGCATCTCGGGCCGGTAGGCTGAGTTGAGAAGCACGAAGTCGGGCGGCACGAGGCCGGCCTTGATGATCTCCTGGTCGTGGTAGATGTCGTAGAGGAAGACGTTGATCGCCTTCACCCGCTGTATGCAGCCGCGCTCGACAAGCTCCCATTCGGCGCGGTCGAGGATGCGCGGAATGAGGTCGAACGGGATCAGCCGCTCGGTCGAGCCGCCGTCGGCATAGACGGCGAAGGTGATGCCGAGGCGGCGAAACAGCTCCTCCGCGGCGATCTGCTTGGTGACGAGAGATTCGATCGAGAGGCCGTCGAGCAACCCGGCAAAGTCGGCATAAGCGAGCCTCACCCTGCCGTCGGGAGCGCGCATCTCATCGAAAAATCGGCGGGATGGTGTTGGCGCCTCGCGCACCCGCGCTTCAACTGTCTCAGACCTTTGCAAGTCTATCCTGTCTGGCTCTGGTAGCGACCTCTGGTCCCGCCTGAGTGCGCTTCTCATCTATGATATGGCATCATCTTATGCCTATGCCGCTTGGATAGGCAACGTTCTTGGACGCCTAATTCATGGGCAAGGGCCTAGAAGCAAAGCTCGCTCGTTAATCACATGCTCGAAACCGCGCTCACCGCCTTCACCACCTTCTTTGCGGTCATAGGCCCCATCGATTCGGCCGTGCTGGTCGCTTCCCTCACGCCGAACGCAACGAAGGCGGAGCGCCGCGCCATCTCGCTGAAGGCCGTGGCCATCGCCACGCTGATCGTGCTGGCCTTTGCCCTGTTCGGGCAGCCGCTCCTCACCCAGCTCGGCGTGTCGCTGCCCGCGCTCCAGGTCGCCGGCGGCATCATCCTCCTGATCATTGCGCTCGACATGACGCTGTCGAAGCGGCCCTCGCCTGCGCGGCTCACGCCTAAGGAAAGCGAGGAGGCAGAGAGCAAGGCCGAACAGCATGCCGAGATCACCGTGTTTCCGCTGGCGACGCCGCTGCTTGCCGGGCCAGGCGCCATGACCTCGGCCATCGTGCTAGCCGCAGGCACCAAGGGCGACCCGAAGCTGCTCGTTGCCGTGGTGCTCGCGATCCTCGCGGTGATGCTCGTCACGCTGATCTTTCTGCTGCTTGCCCAGGAGATCCACCATCTGATCGGGCTCACGGCGCGCAAGGTGGTGGTGCGCGTGTTCGGCGTGCTGCTCGCGGCCATCGCCGTGCAGTCGATCTTCAACGGCATCATCGCGAGCCAATCTTCGGTTGAGCGCGTCGCGCCCCTCTCTCGGCGGGGGCGCGTTTCAGTCGGCGTGGGCAGCCTGCGGCGAGCCATGCGCATGCGGTTTGGCTGCGAACTTCCGCACCACGACGTAGAACACAGGCGTGAAGATCAGGCCGAAGATGGTGACGCCGATCATGCCGTAGAACACCGCGGTGCCGAGCGACTGGCGCATCTCGGCGCCGGCGCCGGTGGCGATGACGAGCGGCAGCACGCCGAGGATGAAGGCGAAGGAGGTCATGAGGATCGGGCGCAAGCGCACGCGGGCGGCTTCGGTGGCGGCCTGGAAGCGATCCTCGCCATGCTCCTCGTTCTGGCGGGCGAACTCCACGATCAGGATGGCGTTCTTGGCCGCCAACCCGATCAGCACCACGAAGCCGATCTGGGCGAGGATGTTCACGTCCATGCCGCGCAGCAAGAGTCCGCTGACGGCGGCGAGCAGGCACATCGGCACGATGAGAATGACCGCGAGCGGCAGCGCCCAGCTTTCATATTGCGCCGCGAGCAGCAAAAACACGAACACCACCGAGGCGAGGAACACGTAGATCGCGGTGTTGCCGGCGAGCTGCTCCTGATAGGCGATCTCGGTCCATGCCGCGGCGTAGCCGTCAGGCAAGAGCTGTTGCGAGATCTTCTCCATGGCGGCGAGGCCATAGCCGGTGGAGTAGCCGGGCAGCGTGCCGCCTTGCACGGCGGCGGAGGGAAACAGATTGAAGTGCTCGACGCGATAGGGGCCGGTGATGTTGCTGAAGGCGGCGACCGAGCCGAGCGGCACCATCTCGCCGTTCGCGTTCCGCGTCTTCAACTGCGAGATGGCGTGGAGGTCCTGGCGGAACTGGCCATCGGCCTGCGCCGTCACCCGGTAGGTGCGGCCGAGGAAGTTGAAGTCGTTCACGTATTGCGAGCCGAGATAGACTTCGAGCGTGGTGAACACGTCGTCGGTCCTGACGCCGAGCATCTCGGCGCGCACGCGGTCGATATCGGCCCAGATCTTCGGCGTGCGGGTGTTGAAGGTGGTGAAGATGCTGGTGAGGCCTGGCGTCTGATTGGCGGCAGCCACCACCGATTGCGCCACGCCCTCGAGCTGGACGAGATCGCCGCCGCGGGTGTCCTGGATCTCGAGCTTGAAGCCGCCGGTGGTGCCGATGCCGCGGACCGGCGGCGGCGACACGCTCAAGACAAGCCCGTCCTGCACCGTCTGGAATTTCTGATTGAGCAGCATGCTGATCTTGGTCGCGGTCAGCCCATCCTTGGCGCGCTCGTCGAAGGCGGCGAGAGGACTGAAAATCACCGCTGCGTTCGGCGCGTTGGTGAAGGTGGCGCCGTCGAGGCCGACGATGGGCACGGTGTGAGCGACGCCTGGCGTGTCCAGAACCATCTTGTTGACGCGCCGCGCCACCTCGTCGGTCCGCGCGAGAGAGGCGCCGGGCGGCAGCTGAATGATGTTGATGAGATAGCCCTGATCCTGCTGCGGAATGAAGCCGGTCGGCGCGCGAGAGAACTCGAATACGGTAAGTCCGATCAGGCCGGCATAGAGGATCACCATGATCAACGACACGCGCACCAGCCGGCCAGTCATTCTGCCATAGCGCGAGGACAGCCATTCGAAGCCGCGGTTGAAGCCGCGGAAGAAGGCGTTGATCGGCCGCATGAAAATGCTCTGGCCCTCCGGATGCGACACATGCGGCTTGAACAGAAGCGCGCAGAGCGCCGGACTGAGCGTGAGCGAGACGATCAGCGAGATGACGGTCGAGGTGGCGATGGTGACGGCGAACTGGCGGAAGAACTGGCCGAGGATGCCGGTGAGGAACACGGAAGGGATGAACACGGCGGTGAGCACGAGGGCGATGGCGATCAGCGCGCCGCCGACCTCCTCCATGGTCTTGTAGGCGGCGTCGCGCGGACTGAGGCCTTCGCGGATGTTGCGTTCGACATTCTCCACCACGACGATGGCATCGTCGACCACGATGCCGATGGCGAGCAGGAGACCGAACAGCGACAGGTTGTTGAGCGAATAGCCGAGCGCCGACAGCACGGCGAAAGTGCCGATCAGCGACACCGGAATGGCGACGATAGGCACGATCGAGGCGCGCCAGGTCTGCAAGAAGAGAATAATCACGATCACGACGAGGATCACGGCCTCGAACATGGTTTGGATCACGGCTTCGACCGACTGGGAGATGAACACCGTCGGGTTGTAGACGATGTCGTATTTGAGCCCGGCGGGGAAAGACTCCGACAGGGTCTTCATGGCGTCTTGCACTTGCGCGGCGGTGGCGAGCGCATTCGAGCCCGGCCGCTGGAAGATACCAAGCGGCACGGCGACCCGCTCATCGAGATAGCCGTTGCGGCCGTAATCCGCGGCGCCGAGCTCCACCCGCCCGATGTCGTGAACGCGCACCACGCGGCCATCGGTGCCGGATTTGACGATGATGTTGCCGAAGGCCTCGGGGTCGGTGAGGCGGCCTTGGGTCTCGACGTTGAGCTGGAAGGCGCCCGGCACCGGCACCGGCGGCTGGTTGATCACGCCGGCGGCGACCTGCACGTTCTGGCCGCGCAACGCCGCGACCACGTCGCCGGCGGTCAGATTGCGGATGGCGAGCTTTTCCGGATCGAGCCAGATGCGCATCGAGTAGTCGCGGGCGCCGAAAATGGTGACGTTGCCGACGCCGTCGATGCGCGACAGCACGTCCTTCACATGCAGCGTGGCATAGTTGGAGATGTAGAGCTGGTCGCGGGTGTCGTCGGGCGAATAGAGATGGATCACCAGCATGAGGTCAGGCGACTGCTTGGTCACCGTGACGCCGATGGCGCGCACTTCTTCAGGGAGACGCGGCTGGGCGATGGCCACGCGGTTCTGCACCAGCACCTGCGCGGTATCGAGGTTGGTGCCGAGCTTGAAGGTGACGGCGAGCGACATGTTGCCGTCGCCGGTCGACTGCGACGTCATGTAGAGCATGTTGTCGACGCCGTTGACCTCCTGCTCGATAGGAGTCGCAACGGTCTTGGCCACGATCTCGGCGGAGGCTCCCGGATACTGCGCGGTGACCGAGATCGACGGCGGCGCGATGTCCGGATATTGCGCGACCGGCAGGGCGAAATAGGCGACGCCGCCAATCAGCGTGATGATGATGGAGATGACGGCGGCGAAGATCGGCCGGTCGATGAAGAAATGCGAGATGTTCATATCGCCCCGGCCACGATCAATTCGGCTTCGGCACGGCAGTCGCCTCGGTCGTGCTCTCTTCCGGCGTGACCTTCTGGCCCGGACGCGCGCGCAATAGCCCGACCACGATGACGTTGTCGTCCTTGGTGATGCCGCTCCTGACGATGCGCAGATTGCCGTCGACCACCGGGCCGAGCTCGACCGGCTTCGGCACCACGGTGCCGTCAGGCGCCACGGTGAACAGGAGCTTAGTGGATTGGTCGGTCACGACCGCGGCATCGGGAACGAGCATCACCGGGTGGAGCTGAGACATCGGAACCTTGACGCGGCCGAACTGCCCTGGGGTGATGAAATATTCGGGGTTGGGAAACGCCGCGCGCACGCGGATGGTGCCGGTCGATAGATCATAGGTATTGTCGACGAAGTCGATTTTACCTTTCATGGGCCAGTCGGTCTCATCCATGAGCTGGGCCTGCACCACCACCGTGTTGCTGCGCGCCGACGGGATCTCTCCCCGTTCAACGAGGCGCTTATAGGTCATGCCGTCGGCCTCGCTGACATTGAAGAATAAGTGGATGGGGTCGAGCGAGACGATGGTGGTGAGCAGCGTGGCGTTGCCGGTAACGCCGCCGATCACGAGATTGCCGACGCTGAGCTCGTGGCGGCTGGCGCGGCCGGCGATCGGCGCCGTTACGCGCGTATAGTCGAGATTGAGCTGCGCCTGGTCGAGAGCGGCGATGGAGGAGTCGCGCGACGCCGTCGCCGTATTCACCTGCGCGACGCGTTCGTCGTAGGTCTCCTCGGTGGCGTAGCTCTTTTTTCTGAGCTCGGCGGTGCGGGCGAGTTGGGCCTTGGCAAGATCGAGATTGGCGTTGGCCTGGGCAAGATCGGCCTTGGCCAATTCGAGCGCGAGCTCGAACGGCTTCGGCTCGATGACGAAGAGCAGATCGCCCTTCTTGACGTTCTGGCCGTCGATGAAATTGATGGATTCGAGATAGCCGCTGACGCGCGCCCGCACGTCCACGAAATCGACCGCCTCGAACTGCCCGGTGAAGTCCTTCGATTCGACGAGCTCCCGGATCAGGGGCTTGGCCACGGTGACCTTGGGCGGCGGGGGCGCTGCTGCCGTCTGCTGTGCGCCTTGGAAGAACGGCAATTTCTCCCAGAAGCCCCAATAATAGTAGAGCAGTGCCGCGAGACCCGCGGCCAGCAGCAGGAAAAAGATGCGGCCAAAACCTCTGCGCGGCGGGGGCGCAGGCTCCGCCTCGCTTGGCGGCGGGGCGGTCACGGGCTTCTCGTCCGGTCGCTTCTCGAGCGTGGTCACGTCTTCGCCTGTCTCGGCAGACTTGCCGCGGCGTGGGCCGCTATTGTCATTCCGTTGCGCGTTCATGGTTCAAATCTTATGCCAAAAAGCGGGGGCGTGTCCGTCCCCGCTTCTTCTAAAGAGAGCCAAGATATCCGAACAACAGCTTAGCCGGGGATGGCGCGAACGCAAAACACCAAGGACTGCGTCATA
>CAVUVO010000004.1:0-45754 GCA_963744945.1 uncultured Alphaproteobacteria bacterium
CCCAGACCGGTGCGCTAACCGAGCTGCGCTACGCTCCGATACCGTTCATGCTCGTTGCGCTTGGATATACACGCTCAAATGCGCGAAACAAGCCGTTCCGTCGCCATAGCGGCCTATGAGCCCTTGGCCGAGGTCAGGATCCGGCGGCAGTCCTCGAGCTCTTTCAGCACTGAATCGAGGCTCTCGGCGTCCGGCTCCTCGCCCTGGTCGGAGAGACCAGGCGGCCTGCCGAAGCTGCGGCTCTGGGCGGCTTCGGCGGCGACGTCGGGAATCTCGCGCTCGATGGCGACGCCGACCTTCTTGTCGTGACCCTCGACAGGGGGTCGCTGCTCCATGACGAAGCGAGGCCCCTGCTCGCGCAGGATCTTCTGCACGCCCCTGATGGTGTAGCCGTCGTCGTAGAGAAGAAAACGAATGCCGCGCAACAGGGCGACATCTTCAGGCCGGTAGTAGCGGCGTCCACCGCCACGTTTCATCGGCTTTAGCTGGGCGAATTTTGCTTCCCAGAAGCGAAGCACATGCTTCGGGACTTTCAGCTCGTCGGCAACTTCACTGATCGTACGAAAGGCCTCGGGTGATTTGTCCACCGCTCAAACTCCCCGCCGCTAACTCTTACAAACTCATTCCACGTCTATTCGGCCGCCTTTCTCCGAGACAGCGTGTCGTTGATACGCTGCTTCATGATGTTGCTCGCCCGGAACACGAGAACTCGCCGCGGCGTAATAGGAACTTCCTGACCTGTCTTTGGGTTGCGTCCGATCCGCTGACCCTTGTCGCGAATACCGAACGAGCCGAACGAGGAAAGCTTCACGGTCTGCCCGCGCTCCAAGCTCGCCACGATTTCGCGAAGCACAAGCTCCACGATCTCGGCCAACTCGTTGCGAGGCAACCCTACCTTCTGAAACACCGCCTCAGCGAGGTCGGCGCGGGTCAATGTCTTCCCGCTCATCGTACGACAACTCCCCCAGAGGTCGCGGGATAAACCAAGATGCTAATAGAGCAGGCGCAAGGCGGTCAATCGCCGCGAGCATCAAATTCCTGATATTGCATCATTTTCGAGCTAGGTGTGGCTTTCGCGCGGCAGTTGTCCACCTGAGATCACCAGCGTACCAGGACAGCGCCCCAGGTGAAACCACCTCCCATGGCCTCCATCAGCACAAGATCGCCCTTTTTGATGCGCCCGTCGCGGCAGGCGGCGTTGAGCGCAAGCGGGATTGAGGCGGCGCTGGTATTGGCGTGCTTGTCCACGGTGATGACGATCTTTTCGGGCGCCAAGCCCAGTTTGCGGGCCGCTCCGTCGAGGATGCGCTTATTGGCCTGGTGGGGAACGAACCAATCGATATCGGAGGCCTGGTAACCGGATTTTTTCAAGGTCGCGTCGATCACCTCGGCAATATTGGTGACGGCATGGCGGAAGACCTCCGGACCGTCCATGCGGACATAACCGACGGTGCCGGTCGTCGACGGCCCTCCGTCGACATAGAGCTTGTCGCGATAGCGGCCGTCCGAGCGCAGGCACGTCGCGAGCACGCCTCGGTCCTTGGTGCTGCCATTCTGCATCTCGGCCTCGACCACGAGGGCGCCGGCGCCATCGCCGAACAGCACGCACGTGCCACGGTCGTCCCAATCGAGGATGCGGGAGAAGACCTCCGAGCCGATCACTAGCGCTCGCTTGAAGGCGCCGCTCTTCAAGTAATTGTCGGCGGTGGTCAGGGCAAAGACGAAGCCCGAGCAGACCGCCTGCACGTCGAAGGCGGCGCCATGGGTGATGCCGAGATCGGCCTGGATGGTGACGGCGGTGGCCGGAAAGGTCTGGTCGGGGGTCGAGGTGGCGAGGATGATAAGGTCGATGTCTTCCGGCCTTAGCCCGGCGTCCTCGATTGCCGCCCGGGCGGCCGCCGTCCCCATGGTCGAGGTGAACTCGCCCTTGCCGGCGATGCGCCGCTCCTTGATGCCGGTGCGGGTAGCGATCCAGTCGTCGGTGGTATCGACGACCTTGGCAAGGTCCTCGTTGGTCAACACCCGCTCAGGCAGGTATCCACCGCATCCCTTGACGACGGTCCTCAACACGCTCACCGGCAGTTTCTCCTAAGGGTCACGCCGCGCCATCGAGCACAAGCTCGGTGTGGAAACGGGTAACGTCGGCGGCAAGCCGTTTGACCACCCCGCTCGACGCCATGTCATAGGCCGTATCGACGGCGGAGGCGAAGCCGGTGGCGTCGGTGCCGCCATGGCTCTTCACGACAATGCCGTTCAGGCCGAGGAAAATGCCGCCGTTCAGCTGGCGCGGGTCCATCTTCTCCTTGAGAGCGCGAAAAGCGCCTTGCGCCAAAACGGCGCCAAGCCTGGCGAGAAGCGACCGCCTCATGGCAGCGCGAAAATATTCGCCGATCTGCTTAGCGGTTCCCTCGGCGGTCTTCAACGCGATGTTGCCGGTGAATCCGTCGGTCACCACCACGTCGGCGGCGCCGTGGCCGATCTCATCGCCTTCGACAAAGCCGCGAAACTCGATCGGCAGCGGCGTGTCTTTCAGCGCGGCGTAGGCAGCCTTGATCTCGTCGAGACCTTTGACCTCCTCCACCCCGATATTGAGAAGCCCGACCGTTGGCCTGTCGATGCCGAAGAGAGCGCGGGCCATGGCAGCACCCATCAGGGCAAACTCGACCAGCTGGCGGGCGTCGGCGCCGACATTGGCGCCAACGTCGAGCGCGATGCATTCGGCCTCGACCGTCGGCCACAGAACGGCGATCGCCGGCCGGTCGATGCCGGGAATGGTCTTCAGGCAGAACTTGGCCATGGCCATCAGCGCCCCGGTATTGCCGGCGGATACGGCTGCGTCGGCACGGCCTTCGCGCACCGCCTCAAGGCTCAGCCACATGCTGGAATGCCTGCGGCCCTTGCGCAGCGCCTGGCTCGGCTTCGCATCCATGGCGACGGCAACATCGGTGTGGAGGACCTCGGACTTGGCGGCGAGCGCCGGGTGGCGCTTGAGCTCGGCGTCAATGCGCGCCGCGTCGCCCACGAGCAGGAAGCGCGTGTCGGGGTGGCGGACGAGCGAGATCGCCGCGCCGGCCAGGACCACGCTTGGTCCATGGTCACCGCCCATGGCGTCGAGCGCTATGGTGACTGGAGCAGCCATCTATTGCCGTGCCGATAGGAAGAGCGTTGCTAATCACGGCCTAAGCGGCCGGGAGCCCCCTGAAAGTGGTCCCGAACATACCCAAATGGGACTGAGTGACAACCTGTATTTGACGAGGCGAAATGCCGCCGATTGCCGCTATTTCAGCCGCTTGAGGGCGGCAAAGGGGCTTTCAGGCTTCTCTTCGGGGCCGCTTTCAGGGCCAGGCTCGGCCCATTCGAAGCTCACGCCTTCGCGCTTGGGATAAGGATCGAGGCCGGTTGCCAGCGTCTCGTAGATGACCGGGCCGAGATCGATCTTGCCGTCGATGATCGGCTCGGGCCAATCGAGCGTGCCATGGCTTGCCGCCTCGTCGATGGTCTCGGCGCGGTCCTCGATCAGGTGACGGGGCCAGAACTCGATCTCGACCGGAACCTCAAGCGTGCTTGCCACCGGCTCGAGCGACACGACGCAGGTCTGAGTGACGTCTGCTGCGAGCGTGCCGCTGACCGCAAGCCGCCCCTCGCCGCGCCGGTGAATGCGGAAGGTAAAGCGGAGATCGTCGAGCGCGACGAGTTCGAGAAGTTTTGTGATCGCCTCCCGCTCCACGCGATTGACCTCGATCGAGCGCTCTTCGCCATCTTTGAGTTCATCGACGCGGAACATCTTCGAGATCGGTGGTGGCGGACTTTCAGGCTCGCGCTCTGCGGTCTTCGGCAGTTTTCTCATCTCGTCTGGCTTACCTCCGGAAACTCGATCGCGCCTTTCCGCAAAGCCGCAAAAGTCTGTTGCTCAAGCGCCGTCACGCTTGCCCATAGATAGGAAGCGAGAGCACTGCTGCTAAGCTCTGCATTCGCCGTGCCGTCCGGCAGGGCCGCCGCAATGGCCTCGGCCAATGAGCTCTTCTCTCCCTTGGCACAGGCGCTCTCGTAAGCCTGGAGCAGGCCCATGCTCGACGCGGCAAGGGCCCGCATCTTCTTTGGGATGCGCGTGTCGCTTACGCCGAGCTCGCGTAGCACCGTCTCCATGTCCTGGCTGAAGCGGTCGACCAGCCCTTGGACGATCCCAGCCCCCTCGGCGCCTTCGGCTTTGAGCCGGTGCAGCACGACGAAGAGATGCAGCGACAGCAGCGTAAAGCGGCCCTCAAGCGTGTCCGGAATGCCAAGACTTCGGTAGAAAATGGGGAGCCGTGCCTGCGCCACAATCGCGCCATAGAGTTTTTCGCTGTTGCTCGCGCCGGAGCGCCATCGCCGCAGGCGGTCAAGAGGGTTCAAACGAGCGGGCACTTCGCCTAACCTCCGCGGTCTCGACGCCCGCTTACGGAATTCGCGCGGGCGCGCCGCTCGCATGGGGTTATTGGGGGCAAATTCGCAGTGCTTAAGGACGAGCCGATCAGCATATGGCCGAGGGGGCCTCTTGGGGCTTGCCTCGCAGCGGCGCTCCTCACCGCCGCCCTTGCCGGCTGCGGCGCCCAGATCGACCGCCATGGCCATGTGTTCATGGATATCGACCTCGCCACGATCCAGCCCGGCATGTCGAAGGAACAGGTTGCGAGCACGCTTGGCTCCCCCGATACGACGAGCACGATCGGCGGCGATGCCTTTTACTATATCTCGACCACGCAGAAATCCTACGCGTTCTTCAAGCCCTGGGAGATCGACCGCAAAGTGGTCGCCGTCTATTTCAACGGGCAATCCTCGGTCGATTACGTCGCCCAATACGGGCTCAAGGACGGCATTGTGGTCCGCTACGCAAAGGACGAGACCCCGGCGCGCGGCAAGGATCTCGGCCTGCTTGAGCAGCTCTTCGGCAACATCTCGCAGCGCAAGATGTTCAAGGATCAGAGACAACAGGGCAATCCCGGGAATACCAGGCGGCGGCCCGTAGAGTCCTGAGGCCCCTCTCCTATTGGTGGGCGAGCACGGCGAGCAGCAACAGCGCCACGATATTGGTGATCTTGATCATCGGGTTCACGGCGGGACCGGCAGTGTCCTTGTAAGGATCGCCGACGGTATCGCCGGTGACGGCAGCCTTATGGGCCTCCGAGCCCTTGCCGCCGTAGTGGCCGTCCTCGATGTATTTCTTGGCGTTGTCCCAGGCGCCGCCGCCGGCCGTCATGGAAATGGCGACGAACAGGCCGGTGACGATCACGCCGAGCAGCATGGCGCCGAGGGCGGAAAAGGCAGCGCTCTTGCCGGCGATGGCGTTCACGATGAAGTAGAACACGATCGGCGACAGCACCGGCAGCAGCGACGGAACGATCATCTCCTTGATGGCGGCGCGGGTCAGGAGATCGACGGCGCGCTTATAGTCCGGGCGATCCGTCCCCTTCATGATGCCGGGCTTCTCCTTGAACTGGCGGCGCACCTCCTCGACGATCGAGCTCGCTGCGCGTCCGACGGCCGTCATGGTGATGCCGCCGAAGAGATAGGGCAGCAGTCCGCCGAGGAAGAGGCCGACCACGACGTATGGGTTCGACAGGGTGAAGACCGGATCGACGCCATGGAAATAGGGAAACTTGTCCGGGTTGGCGGCGAAGAATTTGAGGTCCTCGGTATAGGCCGCGAACAGCACGAGCGCGCCGAGACCTGCCGAGCCGATGGCATAACCCTTGGTCACCGCCTTGGTGGTGTTGCCGACGGCATCGAGCGCGTCGGTGGTCTTGCGGATCTCCTTCGGCATACCGGACATCTCGGCGATGCCGCCGGCGTTATCGGTGACGGGACCGAAGGCGTCGAGCGCCACGATCATGCCGGCGAGCGCGAGCATGGTGGTGACGGCGATGGCGATGCCGAACAGGCCGGCGAGGCCATAGGTGATGAGGATGCCGGCCATGATCACGAGCGCGGGCAGCGCGGTCGCTTCCATGGATACGGCAAGACCTTGAATGACGTTGGTGCCGTGGCCGGTGACAGAGGCCTTGGCGATGGATTGCACCGGGCGATAGTTGGTGCCGGTGTAATATTCGGTGATGACCACGATCAGCGCCGTGATCACAAGACCTACGGCCCCGCACAGAAACAGCGATTTGCCGGTGAAGGTGAGATCGCCGACCGTCATCACCGTGTCCATGCCGACGAGCCATGAGGTGAGCGGCCAGAGCAGGATGAGGGAGAGAACGCCGGTCGCCAGCACGCCCTTATAGAGGGCGCCCATGATCGACTGACTTTTGCCAAGCTTCACGAAGTAGGTGCCGATGATCGAGGTGATGACGCATACCGCGCCGATGGCGAGCGGATAGATCATCATCGGCATGACACGGTCGCCGCCGGCGAAATAGATCGAGGCGAGCACCATGGTGGCGACCACGGTCACCACATAGGTTTCGAACAGGTCGGCAGCCATGCCGGCGCAGTCGCCGACATTGTCGCCGACGTTATCGGCGATGGTCGCAGGGTTGCGCGGATCGTCCTCGGGGATGCCGGCCTCGACCTTGCCGACCAAATCGCCGCCGACGTCGGCGCCCTTGGTGAAAATGCCGCCGCCGAGACGGGCGAAGATCGAGATCAGCGATGCGCCGAAGCCGAGCGAGACGAGCGCATCGACCACGACGCGCGAGGCGGGCTCATAGCCCAGCATCGAGGTGAGGATGAGGAAATAGACCGAGACACCGAGCAGAGCGAGGCCGGCAACGAGCAGGCCGGTGATGGCGCCGGCGCGGAAAGCGAGGCTCAAGCCATCGCCGAGGCTCACGGTGGCGGCCTGCGCCGTGCGCACATTGGCGCGCACCGATACGTTCATGCCGATATAGCCGGCGGCGCCCGAGAGCACGGCGCCGATGGCAAATCCGATGGCCTGCGGCAGCCCGAGCAGATAGGCGAGGATGAGAAAGATGACGACGCCGACAACGGCGATCGTCGTGTATTGGCGCGCGAGATAGGCGGCAGCGCCTTCCTGGATCGCCGCCGCGATTTCCTGCATGCGCGCGGTGCCGGGATCGGAGGCGAGCACGGCGCGCGTGGTGACGACGCCGTAAACGATGGAGAGAACGCCGCAAGCAATGATGAGATAAAGCATTAGGGTCATAACGGAATTGTCCCCGTTCGTTTGGTTGAATTGGCAGGAATTGGGTGAGCGCGCGCGGCACCAGACCAAGGTCCCGCTGCCTGACTCGCCCCCGGCGTGAACTCGGGCCGGAAAATGCCAAAGTTGGGGCGGCGACGCAACAGAAGCCTAAGTCCTTGGGAATAACTGCAATAACGGGGTGGCTGGGACGCGCCAGATTGTGATGGAGCGATTATCGATTATTCGAAATGCTCGTAACCGTTGCGCTCGAGCTTGAGAGCCCTGCCCTCCTTGTCCAGAACCTCGACCTCGCCGCACCCGGCACGGACTTCACCGATGGCGGTGACCGTGACTCCGTGCTGCTCGGCTTCCTTCTCGAAGCCTCCGGCATGGGAGGCTTCCATGGCGGCGACAATCTCATAATCGTCGCCGGCGGTGATGAGTTCGGCGAGAAGCTCAGGGTTTTTGGCGACCGCCTTTCCGGCGGCAGGCGAAAGCGGCACGCGCTGTGCCTCGATCGTGGCGCTGACGCCGGATGCCTTGCAGAGCTTCATCGTATCGCCGACGAGCCCGTCGGAGACATCGATCGCCGCGCGGGCGCATTGACGCAGCGGCAAGGCAAGTGCGTTGCGCGCAGAGGGGCAACGATAGCGATCGACGAGAAAAGCGCCCTCATCTGCCGATAGACCCCATTCCGCCTCGAGCCATGGCGCTCGCAACAACTTCAGCCCGAGCGCGGCGTCGCCGATGGTGCCGCTGACGTAAAGGTGGTCGCCTTCCATGGCGCCCCGGCGCAACACCGCCTCGCCTTGCGGCAGCATGCCGATGGCGGTGACCGTGATGGTGAGCGGCCCGAGGGTGTTGCAAGTGTCGCCGCCGACAAGCTCGATGCCGGATTCCTCTTGCGCCGCCTGTAGGCCCATGGCGAAGGCCTCGAGCCAGGGCGGCGAGGGAAGCTCGGGGAAGGCCACGCTCAGCAGGTAGACATGCGGCCGCGCGCCCTTGGCGGCGAGATCGGAGAGGCTGACGGCGACCGCCTTGTAGGCGATGGTGTCCGGCGGATCGCTGGCGAGAAAGTGCACGCCGCCGGTGATCGTGTCGCAGGTGGCGACGAGCTCTTGCCCTTCGGGGATCGACAGCACTGCTGCATCGTCGAGCAGCCCGAGGGCCGCGGGGTTGGTGGCGAGCGGCGCGAAATAGCGGGCGATGATGTCGAACTCGCCGCCGTTCCCGCGTTTGCCCGGCCCGTTAGGCACCGCCGGACCCCTGACGGGCGAATTCCTGCGGCCGTTCCTCATGGCCGAGTTTGTCGAGAATGCCGTTGACGACCTTCGGCTCTTCGCCCTCGAAGAAGGCATGGGCGAGGTCGACATATTCGGTGATGACGACGCGCGACGGCACGTCCTTGCGCATCAGCATCTCGTAGGCGCCGGCGCGCAGGATGGCGCGCAGGATGGAATCGACGCGGTTGAGCCGCCAGCCTTCGGCGAGGTGGCGATCGACGAGTGGATCGATGCGGCGCTGCTCGCGCACCACGCCTTCGACGATGTCGCGGAAGAATTGCGCCTCCGCATCGCAATATTGAGAGCCTTCGACTTCTTGCCCGAGCCGATGGGCCTCGAACTCGGCAATCACGTGAGTAAGGTCGATGCCGGTCATGTCCATCTGGTAGAGCGCCTGGACGGCGGCAAGTCTTGCCGCGGTCCGCGCCTGGGGACTTCGGCCCGAGGGACTTCGCGAGGGCTTTTTGTGGCCTGAGCCGGTCATCAGCGCCGGCTCGCAGAGGAGAAATGCTGCTCGAGCTGCATCAAGGCGAGGCAGGCGCGCGCCGCGTCGCCGCCCTTGTCGCGTCCCGTGACGCTCGCCCTGGCCAGGGCCTGCTCGCGGCTGTCGCAGGTGAGAATGCCGTTGCCGAGCGGCACGGCGTGGTCGACGGCGAGCGTATACAAGCCGGTCGCGGATTCCCGCGCCACGATGTCGTAATGGGCGGTCTCGCCGCGGATCACGCAGCCAAGCGCGATGCAGCCGCGATGGCGCCCTGCCCGGCCGACGAAGCCATTGGCAAGCGCAAGGCTGAGCGCAAGAGGAATCTCGAGCGAACCGGGCACGGCGATGCGCTCATATTCGATGCGGCGGCCCTCCAGCTCCTCGATGGCGCCGCGGGCGAGCTCGTCGGCGATATCCTCATAGAAACGAGCCTCGATGATCAGCACCGAGCGAGGGGATTTGCGGCTCATGACGCCTTCGACTCCAGGCTGCGGTGGCCCGCGACTTTGAGGCCGTAGCCTTCAAGGCCCACGATCTTGCGGGCTGGAGAATTGCTTAGCAGCACCATCTCGCGCACGCCGAGATCGAGCAGGATCTGCGCGCCGATGCCGTATTCGATGAGGCGCTGCTGGCCGGCCTGCTCCGGCTTCTCATCGCGCTTGAGGCGCGAGGAGATGGCGTCGGGCTTGCTCTCGCGGATCAGCACGATCACGCCGCGGCCCTCCTGGCCGATGATGTCCATGGCCTTGTGCACCAGAGTCTCGCGGTGACCGCCTGCGCCGAAGATGTCTTCGAGCGTGTTTGTGGCATGCACGCGGGCGAGCACAGGACCGCCCTCGCTCACGTCGCCCTTGACCAGAGCCACATGCTCGGCGGGATCGACCGTCGTCGCATAGACTTTGAGCGCGAAGGTGCCGCCATGGACGCTGTCGATCGTGGTCTCGGCGACGACTTTGACCAGGTGATCGTAGCGAAGCCGATAGGCGATGAGATCGGCGATGGTGGCGATCTTGAGCCCGTGACGCTGAGCGAAGGCGATGAGGTCAGGCAGGCGCGCCATGGTGCCGTCGTCGTTCATGATCTCGCAGATCACGCCGGCGGGATAAAGTCCGGCAAGACGCGCGATGTCGACGGCGGCCTCGGTATGTCCGGCACGGACAAGCACGCCGCCATCCTTGGCGACCAGCGGGAAGACGTGGCCGGGCGTCATGATGTCCCGGAAGTCCTTGGTGGGATCGATGGCGACGGAGATGGTATGCGCGCGGTCATGCGCCGAGATGCCGGTGCTTACGCCTTCGCGCGCCTCGATGGACACGGTGAAGGCCGTGGAGTGGCGCGCGCGGTTCGAACGCGACATCAGCTCGAGATGAAGCTGCTTGGCGCGGTCGGCGTTGAGCGACAGGCAGACAAGCCCGCGGCCATGCTTGGTCATGAAATTGATGGCGTCCGGCGTTGCCATCTGCGCGGGGATGACGAGGTCGCCCTCGTTCTCGCGCTCCTCTGCATCGACGAGGATGAACATGCGCCCGTTGCGGGCGTCTTCGATGACCTCCTCGATGGGGGACAGCGCCGGGTGATACTTGGTGTGGCTTACGATGTTCACTGCTTTTATCGATCCTGTTCAGATATGGCGCGGCTGGCGGCAAAGCGGCCGGCCGCGATGCGCTCGACGTAGCGTGCGAGCAAATCCACCTCAAGGTTTACCAGATCGCCGGGCTTACGGTCTCTCCATGTGGTGTGCGTCAAGGTGTACGGAATGATATTGACGCCGAAGCGGTGGCCCTCGACCTCGTTTACCGTGAGCGAGACGCCGTTTAGCGCCACCGAGCCCTTGGCGGCGATGAATTGGGCGAATTCGGCCGGAGCCTCCAGCACAAACCTCGCACTTTCGCCGTCCGGCGTGCGCGCAACGATGCGCGCGAGCCCGTCGATATGACCGGTCATCAAGTGCCCGCCGAGCTCGGCGCCGAAGGACAGCGAGCGCTCGAGGTTGACGCGGGTGCCTTTCTTCCACGTTCCCAAGGTCGTGCGGGAGGCGGTCTCGTTGGAGACATTCGCCTCGAACACAGTCTCTTCTCTGCCGTCCTCGATCCGGGTGACGGTGAGGCAGCAGCCGTCGCAGGCGATGGAGGCGCCTTCCGTCACGCTTGCCGGGTCGTAACGGCTTGCGATCTTGAGCGTCGTGCCGTCGCGGGCCGCGACCGTGCCTATGTCGGTGACAATGCCGGTGAACATCTACGCTGTCTCTGCCACCAGGTCATGCGGTCCGGCCCGAAGGTCCGTTCCTGGGTTTGCGTGAAATGACCGCTCATCGGTGAGGCGATCAAGCCCTTCGCCGACAAAGGGGAGGAGGCCGTCGCTGCCGGCAGGCGTCGAGCCCTGATAGATCACCGCCTCGTCGACGAGATCGGCATCGAGCATGACGTGGGCGACCGACGGACCGCCTTCAACGAGAAGGCGCGTGATGCCGCGCCTCGCGAGCTGATCGAGCGCTTCCCTGATGGCCGGATGTCCGTGGGAATCGATGGCGACCGGAATGATCTCGGCGCCAAGCTCCTGAAGTGCCGAGGCGTTGGCTTCGCTCTCATCGGCAGCGCAGATGAACCACACCGGCACCATCTCATCCTCGAACAGGCGCGCATCGGTCGGCGTGCGCAGGCGGCGGTCGAGGATCACCCGCACCGGCGAGCGGCAGTCCATGCCGGGCAATCGGCAGGTGAGGCTCGGATTGTCGGCCATGATGGTGCCGCGTCCGACCATGATGGCGTCGGAGCGGGCGCGCAGCAGATGCGCGTGGGCTCGGGCGAGATCGCCGGTGATCCAGGTCGGTGCGCCGCCCTCGCCTTTCGGTACGCGTCCGTCGCTGCCGAGCGCAAGCTTCAAGGTCACGGCCGGGCGTCCTTCGGTGACGCGGAGCACATGGCCGAGCGTCACCTCGTAGGCCTCGTCATGCAGCACACCCTCGGTGACCTCAATGCCCGCGGCGCGGAGCCGGGCAATGCCGTCGCCTGCGGTGCGGGGATCCGGATCGCCCATGGCGACGACGACGCGCTTGGGGCGGATGGCGGCGATGCTATCGGCGCAAGCAGCTCCCCTGCCCTCATGGGCGCAGGGCTCGAGCGTCACATAGATAGTCGCATCTTCGGCGGCGGTGCCCGCTCTCTGCAAGGCAACTGCCTCGGCATGCGGGCGGCCGCCCGGCGCCGTGACGCCGCGACCGACGATCTCGCCTGTTGCGCTCACCACCACGCAGCCGACCGACGGGTTGGGCCAGGTGGTGCCAAGGCCGCGGCGGGCGAGCGCGAGCGCTTGCGCCATATGGAACTCGTCGCTTTCGATCATGTGCTGTGTAAGTTGCCGCTAATCGTCGGCGGACAGGGGCTCGTCGGCGGTCTCGCCGCCGGCGAGCTCGCCGAGCAAGGCCTCGAAATCCTTGGCCTCGCGGAAATTCTTATAGACAGAAGCGAAGCGCACATAGGCGACGTCGTCGAGCGCTTTGAGCGCTTCCATCACCAGCCTGCCGATGGTCTCCGAGCGGATGTCGTTCTCGCCCATGTTCTCCAGGCGCCGCACGATGCCGCTCACCATGCGCTCGACGCGCTCTGGATCGACCGGGCGCTTGCGCAGCGCGATCTGTATCGAGCGCATCAGCTTGTCGCGGTCGAAGGGCATCCGCCTGCCGCTCCGCTTGACCACGGTCAGCTCGCGGAGCTGCACCCGCTCGAAGGTGGTGAAGCGGCCGCCGCAATCGGCACAGACGCGGCGGCGCCTGATGGTGGTGTGATCCTCGCTAGGCCGCGAGTCCTTCACCTGCGTGTTGGTGCTGCCGCAATAGGGGCACCGCATGGGCAACCGCCCTTCCCTGTTCCACCCTCACGCCGACGATTACCGATAGATCGGAAAACGCTCGCACAACGCCACGGCACGCTTCTTGACGTCGGCCTCGACGGCGCTGTTGCCCTCGTCGCCGCTCTTGGCAAGGCCATCGAGCACCTCGATGATCATGTTGCCGACGCTCTGGAACTCGGTGATGCCGAAGCCGCGCGTGGTGCCCGCCGGCGAGCCCAAGCGAATGCCCGAGGTGACCATGGGCTTCTCGGGATCGAACGGCACGCCGTTTTTGTTGCAGGTGATGTTGGCGCGGCCGAGCGCGATCTCGGCAGCCTTGCCGGTGAGCTTCTTGGGCCTCAAATCGACCAGCATCAGATGGGTGTCGGTGCCGCCTGAGACGAGCGCCGCGCCGCCCTTCACCAGGGTCTCGCCAAGCGCCTTGGCGTTGTCGACCACCGACTGGATGTAGAGCTTGTAGGCAGGCGTCAGCGCCTCTTTGAAGGCAACCGCCTTGGCGGCGATGATGTGCATCAAGGGGCCGCCCTGGAGGCCCGGGAACACGGCGGAGTTGATCTTCTTGCCGATTTCCTCGTCGTTCGACAGCACCATGCCGGCGCGCGGCCCGCGCAGCGTCTTGTGCGTCGTGGTGGTGACGACATGGGCGTGCGGCAGCGGGCTCGGATGCAAGCCTGCGGCGACGAGGCCGGCGAAATGCGCCATGTCGACCATGAGCAAGGCGCCGACGGAATCGGCGATGGCGCGGAAGCGCGGGAAGTCGATGATGCGGGGATAGGCCGAGCCGCCGGCGATGATCAGCGCAGGCTTGTGCTCCTTGGCGAGCCGCTCAACCTCGTCATAGTCGATGCGGTTGTCGCCCTTGGTCACGCCGTATTGCACGGCGTTGAACCACTTGCCGGACAGGTTCGGCGGGGCGCCATGGGTGAGATGGCCGCCATGCGCAAGCGACATGCCGAGCACGGTGTCGCCAGGCTTGATCAGCGCCAGCATCACGGACTGGTTCGCCTGCGAGCCTGAATGGGGCTGCACATTGGCGAAGGCGCAGTTGAACAGGCGCTTGGCGCGGTCGATGGCGAGCTGCTCGACCACATCGACATATTGGCAGCCGCCGTAGTAGCGCTTGCCCGGATAGCCCTCGGCATATTTGTTGGTGAGCAGAGTGCCGGCAGCGTCGAGCACCGCCTGCGAGACGATGTTCTCCGAGGCGATCAGCTCGATCTCGTCTTGCTGCCGATGCTTCTCGTTCTGGATCGCGCCCCAGATCTCTGGGTCGGCGTCCTGAAGATGCCTGGTGAAGAAACCGGAATCGCGCGCCTCGGCACGCCTTGCGTCACTTGCCGCCATCGCAATCACTCCTCGCCAACTTTCATGCAGGCCCCGCTTTGCCGGTAGAATTTGGTCAGGCGAGCTTCTCCGCCGGCCCTAGGCTTCGGGGCAATTCGTTGCCCTTACCACATGTCGCGCGGGCGCGCTAGCAACACCGCTAGAAATGGTCGGGCAAGGCAAAAACGGCCATGACGCGTCGATTAGGAAGCTCGTCGCCTAGTAGTTCGAGGCGGTCTCGGCCGAGCCGTCGTGATTGTAGATATCCGGGCGGAAGTTCACGACGCCGTCCGGCGTGGACCAGGCGCTGATATAGACGAAATAGACAGGCATCGGCTTCGACAGCTTGACGTCGGCCTGCTCGCCGCTCTGCTTCATGGAGAGCACGCGCTCAAGGCTCCAGCCCGGCGTGTCGCGCAGAATCCAGGCAACAAGACCTTCGACATTATGCACCCGCACGCAGCCAGAGCTCTCGAACCGCACATTGCGGCCGAACAGGCTCTTGAGCGGCGTGTCATGCATGTACACCGCGTCCTTGTTCGGGAAGTTGATCTTCACGAAGCCGAGCGAGTTTTCCGACCAGGGCAGCTGGCGGAAGCTGTAGTTATAGACGTCGGAGCCGAACCAATCGATCGAACGGGCATCGATCGGCGCGCCAGAGGCCGTAAATGCCTCCATGCGATAGGCGGAGAGCATGTCCTGGCCACGCTGTGCCATCTCGCGGCCCTTGGGCACGAGATCCTTCTGGACGATGCTGCGGGGCACGTTCCAATAGGGATTGAAATTGATCTCTTAAATCTTGCTTGAAAGCTCGGGCGTCGCCCGCTCGAGCTTGCCAACCACCGCGGCGTGGCGCTGGGACACCTGCCCGCCTTCGACGGCTTCAACCTGCGCGGCAGGAATATTCACCGCGACGTAGCGGCCGGTCGCCGCCGGCGCCAAGGTTTGCAGCCGCTTGAGATTTGCCTGGAGCTGGGTGAGGCGCACGGTCGCCGGAACGTTCATCACGTCGATGGTGGCGCGGTCGATGGTGCCGGTCGGCGGTAGCGCGTGGCGCGACTGAAACTTGCGCACGGCCTGGGTCACGGCCTCGTCGTACTCGGTGGGGATGCTCTGCCCGACGAGGTCGCCGCTGATCTCAAGACGCCGGTGCAGGATCTCGACGGCTTGGCCGGTCGAGCCGGGACGCATGGCATAGGCAGGCACCGTCGGCCAGCCGCCATTCGCCACGATGGATTGGTAGTGCGCGATCGCGGCCTTGGTCGCTTCGATATTGCGGGTCGACAGCGTCGGCGTGCCGAGCGCTGGATTGGTGATCCATTGACGCGTCGCGGCGGTGCCTTCCTCGGGAGGAAGCTCGTCGCCATGAAGTGCACCTGAGCGCGGTGCCTGGGGCGCCCCTTGGAATACCCCGCCGCCGCGGCCGCCGAACAGTCCGCCTCGATTTTGTTGCGGCGCGGAGCCGTCGCTCCCTTGATTGCCCTTGCCACCGAGCCAGGAGAACAGGCCGGCATCGGCTGACTGGCTCGTTGCCACGAGAAGACCGGGCGCCAAGGCAAACGTCGCGCAAAGCGCGCCCGCCGTTGCGTATCGTGACCATGTCGCCATGCGCCGCTCCCGTCTTTCGCGGCTTCGCGCCTCTATCAGGCTACTGGCGCTGTGCCCTTGCTACTCTATCCCATCTAAGAGCAAGCAAAGCCTTAACCCTCCAAATCCTTCGGCAAGTCACTCGGAAGTTGCAGCGCGCGACCGAGAGAGTGGCCGTAAAGACGAAAGGGTCAGGACGATGATTCCCCTCTGCAGCTGAGCCCACAACTGCACGATAAAGATGCGGCAGGTGGGCCCCAGGTTCAAGGGGTAAACGCAGAATAGGGCGCTTTTGAGCTTGCTCGACGCAGGAAATCTGCCCCCGGCGACAGGATCACCGGGGGAGTTTCGAAGAGAGCACTAGGACTTAAAGCTGGTAGCGGATCTGATCCGTCCAGAACCGTTCGAGTTTGATCAGCGACTTGTTGAGCGTTTCGAGATCGTTGGCATCGATGCCGCCAACCTGTTGCAGGGACTTGAGTTGGCGCTGGTAGAGGGCGCTCAGCACCTTGCAGACCTCCTGGCCCTTTTCGGTCAGACGGACGCGCACCGAGCGGCGGTCGGTGTTCGAGCGCTGGTGGTTGATATAGCCGGACTCAACGAGCTTCTTGAGATTGTAGGAAACGTTCGAGCCGAGATAGTAGCCGCGGCTCGTAAGCTCTCCCGCGGTAAGCTCTGCATTGCCAATGTTATAGAGGAGTAGAGCCTGGACGCTGTTCACGTCGGTACGGCCCAAGCGTTCGAACTCATCCTTGATGACATCCAGCAGCAATCGATGCAGCCGCTCGATTAGTTTCAAGGATACCAAATAGCGGCCCTTGAGATCTTCTGGCTGCTCTGCACTTGTACGAGTCCCCATATTCAGGGCCACACTCATCGCCTACCCTCGTTAGTTGTTGTTAATCCCCAACTTGATGATAGTTATAGGGATGTCGACCTAAAATCCGCTTAATTAGGACGCTTAAGATTGCGTGAAATACCATATTTAAGTTTAGATTACTTGTCGAGACGAGTAGGCGCCAGTCTATTGGCGTTCCGCAAGTTGCAGCTCGTGCTGTGGCGCTGTCGCAAACAGCCGCTCGATCTCGGCGTCGTCGACTTCTGAGAGCGTCGCCGGTTGCCAGCGTGGCGCGGCGCCTTTGCCAGCGATCCTCGCCGTGATGCCCTCGCGGTAATCAGGCGACGCGACGATCTGCGAGCTGAGCCGGAACTCGAGGCGCAGAGCCTCCGCGAGGGTCAGAGTCTTGCCGCGCCGCATCTGGGCGAAGGCAACTTTGAGCGAGGTCGGCGACTTCTTGCGAATCTCTGCGGCGGTTGACTTGGCCCAGGCCTCGTCCTGGCCCTGCTCCTTATCGAGACGTTCGAGGATCTCCTCCACCGACGGCGCTCCGAAGATGCGCTGGATCGCGGGCGTCAATCTTGCGTGCTCACCCTCGCCAGGATCGCGATGCAACCCATCGAGCAGCCGGTCGATCGGGTGATTGTCGCTCACCGCTTCCTTGATGACGTGGAAATGGCCTGCGGGAATGTAGTGGGTGATGAGGTGGAGGCGGTACGCATCGGCGGGGCCGATGGCGCGGCCGGTGAGCGCGAGATAGAGCCCGAAATGATTCTCGAGCCGCGAGAGGAAATAGGTGCCGCCAATGTCTGGCAGGAAGCCGATGCCGACTTGCGGCATGGCCGCCTTGTAGCCCTCCCCCGCCACGCAATGCGTGCCGTAGAGCGTGATGCCGATGCCGCCGCCGAGCAGGAGGCCGTTGATGAGGGGCACGTTCGGCCTGACGAATTTCTCCAACTCCCAGCAATGGGAGTAGGCCGCGCGATAGAAGTCGCGAATGGTGTCGAACGCGCCCTGCTCGATCCATTCGTGCAAGGCCTTGAGGTCGCCGCCGCTGCAAAACACAGTGGGGTGGGTCAACTCCATCACCACGCCATAGATGTGCGGATTGGGCGCCCAGGCCCTGTACTGCGAGGTTAGGCGATCGAACATTTCGCGATTGAGCGCGTTCAATCGAGAGAGCCGGTTCAGGGTTACGATGCCCGCGCGGTCTTGCTCGCTAAACTCGATGCCAAGCGCCTCGTCCAAGTGAGATGTTCCCTTTGACGGAATTCGTGTATCCCCAATGGGGGGTGACGGGCAGCTAGCATCCAATCTTGGAAACCACAAGCCGCGAGACGCGGCGCTCGGATCGACTGGGATCGTACCGGAATGACGCTCCGACTCCTTGCCCTTGTTGCGCTTTGCGCCTGTGCGCCGGCCCTCGCCGCAAACGCCGAAGGCGATGCGCCGCCGCTGCCGGACCGGAACCCGCTCAGGCAAACATTGCCGGTCGCGGCGCCGGTGAAGCCGCCGCCCCCGCCCCTTCCGGGCGAGCAGGCTACGGTGCCGTGGACCGAGGCGGAAATCGAAGCCGCCAAGGCGAAGTGCAAGGAGCTGTTGACCGGGGATCCCGCTCGACTACGAGCAACTGCCGCCGATCAAGGAGGGCATCTGCGGCACGCCGGCGCCCGTCCTGTTGCGCGCGGTCGGCGCCGACCAGAAGGTCGTGATCACGCCGCCGGCGACCATGAGCTGCCCGATGGCCGATGTGCTCGGCGAGTGGCTGCGGGATACCGTGCAGCCGGAAGCCAAGAAGCTGTTCGGCTCCCCCGTGGTGAAGATTCAGAACGCGAGCTCTTATGTCTGCCGCAACCGCTACGGCGGCACGAGCACGCCTCTCAGCGAACATGCGCTCGCCAATGCCTTCGACGTGTCGGAGTTCGTGCTTGCCAACGGCACGCGCATCACCGTCTTGGACGACTGGCCCAAGGTCGTGGAAACTCCCCCTCCCCCTGAGGCGAATCCGAACCGCGTCTCCGACGCGAAGGAGAACGGCGGAGCCGAGAAGCCCAAACCATCCGGCAAGGCGAAAGGCGGCACCACCAAGACAAGCGCCGTCACAACCGCCAAGGCAGAGCCCAATGCGCCGCCGTCACCGCCGCCGGTCGCCAAGGAGCCTGACGAAGACCCCAAGACCAAGTTCGTGACCTTCTTGCACGAGGACGCGTGCCGCCGTTTCGGCACGGTGCTTGGGCCCGACGCCAACGCCGCGCACAAGAACCACTTCCATCTCGACATGAAGACGCGGCGCAGGGGCTTCTGCGAGTAGCTTCGCCAAAAGTAGCCTTCGCGACGAGTAGCTTCGCTATGGGTGGCGTTCGCGGCGCCAAAACCATAAATATTGGAGGCGCTGGCCCGTTAACACACCCGGTGCTAGCTTGCCCGCAACGTAAAGGCGTGTGAGATCAATCGGCTCATGTCCTCCCCCAGAGAGAAAACCGTGGCCCTCCGCACCGAGCGCATGAAGCGCACCCGGGCCAAGACGCCGTCCACGCCGGAGCCAGGCTTCCCCGCGACGCGACTTCGGCGGAACCGGAGGTCGGACTGGTCGCGGCGACTCGTGCGCGAGACGACGCTTTCGGCCGACGATCTGATCTGGCCGATCTTCGTCACCGAAGGGAACAACCAGCGCTCCGACGTCGCCAGCATGCCGGGGGTCGAGCGGCTCTCCATCGACCTTGCCGTGAAGGCTGCCGAGACCGCGGCCGAGCTCAAGCTGCCCGCGGTGGCGCTCTTTCCCTATACCGACCCCTCATTGCGCGACGAGCAGGGAAGCGAGGCGCTCAATCCCAACAACCTCGTGTGCCGCGCCATTCGCGCCATCAAGGGAGAGGTCGGCGATCTCGGGGTGATCTGCGACGTTGCGCTCGACCCCTATACCAGCCACGGCCATGACGGGCTTCTCGTCGACGGCGACATCGACAACGACCGGACGGTCGAGGTGCTGGTGCGCCAGGCGCTGAACCAGGCGGAAGCCGGCTGCGATATTCTCGCGCCGTCGGACATGATGGATGGGCGCATCGGCGCGATCAGGGAGGCGCTGGAGACGAACGGCTTCACCCAGACCCAACTCCTCGCCTACGCCGCGAAATATGCTTCCGCCTTCTATGGCCCGTTCCGCGAGGCGGTGGGATCCGGCGCCATGCTGCGAGGCGACAAGCGCAGCTATCAGATGGACCCGGCGAACGCCGAGGAGGCGCTGCGCGAGGTCGGCCAGGACATCGCCGAGGGCGCCGACATGGTGATGGTGAAGCCCGGGCTTCCGTATCTCGACATCGTGCGCCGGGTGAAGGACGCATTCCATGTGCCGACCTTCGTCTATCAAACGTCCGGCGAGTACGCGATGATCGTTGCCGCCGCCGAGCGCGGCTGGATCGACCGTGAGCGCGTGATCCTGGAAAGCCTGATGGCGTGCAAGCGCGCCGGCGCCGACGCCATTCTCAGCTATTTCTCGATCGAGGCGGCGAAGCTGCTCAGCGAAGACCGCTGACGCTCAGTTCGTGACCTTGACGCTTCTGAAGACGAGGCGGGCGTCCTTGTCCTTGTCGAAATTGTCGCCGGAGAGACCGAAGCGCCAGCCGCCCCTTGGCGCTTGACCGCGAAGGTCGCGCACCTTCTCGCCGTTGATGAAGAAGGTCGCGCTATCGCCGCTCGCCTTCACCCTGAGCACGTTGGTCTCGCCGGGCTTCACCTTGATAGCGCTTGAAGCGACGTTCTCGACGATGGTGTGCCATTTGCCCTCGATGCGGCGCGCGATCCAGAACTTGCCGTTGTTGAGCACGCCGAACTGGAGATAGTTCTTGTTGTCCTCGCCCCAGAACAGGAGCCCGGCGCCGAGGATCGAAGAACCGCTCTCGGGCCATACGCCCTCGGCGCAGATGTCGGCATCGTTGACCGAATAGGTGATGTTGAGATCGGACTGCATGGCGTCGGGCGGAAGCTTGAAGGTGAAGCTGCCATCTTTCACCTCGACGTCCTTGTTGATCGCCCAGCCGCCGGCGTCGTCGGCGAATTTGTCCTCGAAGACGATTTCCGTACCTTCGCAAGCCAATGCAGGCCAAGCGAAAGCGGCAGCGACAAGCAGTGCGGCTGCACCCGACACCCTGGATCTTGCCATTGAGCGGTCCCTCGCTAGCCTTCCGCCTCGGCAAAACTCCTTAACCTGTCGGCCGAGTCTCGGCAACCGTGGCGCGCAGAAAGACCAGCGTGCTAGGCTGACTTCATCGGCGCCCGTCGTTTTGGGAGTCCCCTCACCTTGTCCAGTGGTCGTTCATGACGGTCACCACTCAAGCCCCGGCGAGCCATATCGGTCTTGAGCAGATCGAGGCGGCGAGAGAGGTGATCAAGGGCCAGGTCGTCCGCACGCCGACCATCGCGGCGCCGAAGCTCTCGGAGCTGACCGGCGCCGAGGTCTACATCAAATGCGAGAACCTGCAGTTCACCAATTCCTTCAAGGACCGTGGCGCGCTGGTGAAGCTCGCCTCGCTCAGCGAAAGCGAGGCACGCCGGGGCGTGATCGCCATGTCGGCTGGCAATCATGCGCAAGCCGTCGCCTATCACGCCCGCCGCCTGGGCATCCCGGCCACCATCGTGATGCCGGAGCACACGCCATTCGTGAAGGTGGCCAATACGGAGGCTTTCGGCGCCGAAATCATCCTCTCGGGTAGGGGTTTGTACGAGGCGCAAACCCGTGCCATCGAAATCGCCGAGCAACGCGGCCTCGTCGTCGTTCATCCTTACGACGATCCTCTCATCATCGCCGGCCAAGGCACCATCGCCTTGGAGGTCCTAGAGGACGTCCCCGACCTCGACATGATCGTGGTCCCGGTGGGCGGTGGAGGCTTGATCGCCGGCAATGCCATCGCGACGCATGCGCTCAAGCCGAGCCTTGCCGTGATCGGGGTCTCTTCGGCAGCGTGCCCGTCGATGCATGCGGCCCTTAGCGGCGAAGCGGTGGTTTGCTCCGAGCAAACGCTCGCGGACGGCATCGCGGTGAAAGCACCGGGCAAGCTCACTTTGCCGATCGTAAAAGCACTCGTCTCCCGCATCGTGTTGGTGGACGAGCCAGCCATCGAACGCGCCATCTGCGCCCTGCTCACCTCGCAGAAGATCGTCGCTGAAGGTGCAGGCGCCGCCTCTCTTGCCGCTTTGCTGACGGAGCCCGAGCAGTTTCGCGGCCGCAAGCTCTGCCTCTACCTCAGCGGCGGCAATATCGATCCCCGCATGCTCGCCTCCGTTGTCGTGCGCGGGCTCGAGCGGGACGGAAAAATTGTTTCGCTCAGGCTCACCATCACCGATCAGCCCGGCGTGCTCGGCCGGGTCGCCACCATTCTTGGCGCTTCGGGGGCGAATATTCTGGAGGTCTTCCATCGCCGCACGCTGCTCGATGTGCCAGCGAGAGGCGCCACGCTCGATCTTATGATCGAGACGAAGGACAAGGCGCATGCCTTGCAAGCCATCGGCAAACTCGAGGCCGAAGGCTTCCAAGTGAGCCGTCTCGAGGGCTGGGGCGGACGGGTGATCGGCGCCCGCTGAGGACGCTTCAGGCGCTTCCTCGCTTGCATGGTCCGATCGCAGCCACCATCTACGAGGGAACGACAACCCTTTGAGAGCGCGAGAGATGTCTGAGCAGAAAACCCTTCCACCCCGTTCGGGCGCAGATTTCGCCAGCCCGTCGCCATCCTACGATCCGGTGACGCAGCCGCAGCTGTTCGACGGGGTCATCGGCAAGCGCTTCGTCGCCTTTCTCATCGACGCGGTGATCATCTCGCTCCTGTGGATTCTCGCCGTGTTCGTGGTGGCGATCCTGGGCATCGTGACGCTCGGCCTCGCCTGGCTCCTGTTCGGCGCCATCTTCCCCATCGTCGGCCTTGGCTACAACGCGCTCACCATCGGCGGCCCGAACTCGGCAACCATCGGCCAGCGCATGATGGGGCTCGAATGGCGGACCTGGTTCGGAGGCAAAGTGTCACCCTTGGTCGCGGCCTTCCATGCCCTCCTCTTCTGGTTCTCCTTCGTGATCTTCATCCCGATCCTGCTGTGGTGCCTGTTCGACCCGCAAAAGCGCTGCCTGCACGACATTTTTGCAGGTGTCGTGGCCATGAACCGGCGCTGACCCGGTGAGCCGGAGAATTGGAATTTTTCTAGAGGCGCCCGGCGCAACCCAATTCTTGCTCGTTCCGCATTTGCACTGTGCTCACTTGATCCACTAAGCTTGGAGGCAAGGGGCAGATTCGATCCGGGTTGGCTGACGTGACGGAGCACAAGAGCAACTTCCCCGAGTTCTACATTACGGCGCCGCAGCCCTGCCCCTATCTGCCGGGCAGGCTGGAGCGGAAGCTGTTTACCCATCTCACCCGGGAGAAACCGGGCTTCCTCATCGACAATCTGCTTAAGGGCGGTTTTCGGCGCAGCCAGAACATCGCCTACATGCCCTATTGCGATGCCTGCTCGGCCTGCGTGCCGGTGCGTATTCTGGTCGATGCCTTCCGGCCCCGGCGCTCGTTGAACCGGATCGCCCGGGCAAACCGCGACGTGGTGACGGCGCGCATGGAGCCGACCCCAAGCGCCGAGCAATATTCGCTGTTCCGCGCCTATATCGACGCGCGCCACGGCGACGGCGGCATGGCCGAGATGTCGGTGCTCGACTATTCGCTGATGGTCGAGGACAGCGTGGTCGAGACGAGCGTCACCGAATATCGGCTGAAGCCGGACCCTGAGACCGGCGACGCGCCGCTGATCGGCGTCTCGCTGTGCGACCGGCTCAGCGACGGCATCTCCATGGTCTACAGCTTCTACGATCCTGACCAGCCGGCGCGCAGCCTCGGCACCTACATGATCCTCGAGCAGGTCGAGTATGCGCGGAGCCTCGGGCTCCCCTTCGTCTATCTCGGCTATTGGATCGATGGCTCGCGCAAGATGCGCTACAAGAACCGCTTCCAGCCGCAAGAGCACCTCACCTCGAAGGGCTGGGTGCGGACGGTAGAGCCACCGGACGGCGGCTGCCACAAGTCCGGAAAGTAGCTTTAGAACTTCGGGCCGAAGCGCCCTGATTTGGGGAAGCCCTTTGGCGGCATGCGGCCCGCCTGGGCGCGGTCGCCCCACCAATCGCGCATGTCGTCGAGAATGAAGCTCCGACCCGCCGAGTCGATATAGGGCAAGCCCTCCTTCTTGGTGAAGGTCTTTACGTCGGCGAGACCTCCGTCCTTGTAGCGTTGGAGGCGCACACCCTTGCCGCGCGGCATCTCGGGCAGCTCCTTCAAGGGGAACAGCAGGAGCTTGCGGTTGTCGCCGATGACCGCGACGCTGTCTCCTTCTGCCGGCGCGCACACCGCAGCCTCATCGCCGGTGCCGACATTCAGCACCTGCTTGCCCTTGCGCGTCGAGGCAACGACCTCGTCCTCCGGCACGATGAAGCCATGGCCGCTCGTGCTCGCGACCAGCAGCTTGCGGCCTTCCACGTGCTCGAACAGCTCAACCGCATCCGAAGTTTCCTCGATGTCGATCATCAGGCGGAAGGGCTCGCCGTGCCCACGCCCGCTCGGCAGCTTGTCGGGGGAGAGTGTGTAGAAGCGGCCATTGGTGGCGAAGAGGAGCAGCGTGTCCGTGGTCTGGGTACGCACGGCGCGCTTCAGCCGGTCGCCCTCTTTGAAGGCGAGGCCGTCGAGTTCGGCGAGATGGCCCTTGATGGCGCGGATCCAGCCCTTCTCGGACAGGACCACAGTGACCGGCTCTTTCTCGATCAGGGCCTCGGCCAGATCCTCAGCCATGCCTTCCGGCGCCACTTCGAAGCTCGTACGCCGGCGGCCAAGTTCGGTCTTCTGGCCGAAGCGGTCTTTCAGAGACTTGATCTCGTCGGCAATTTTCTTCCACTGCTTGTCCTCGGAAGCGAGCAGCGCCTTCAGCTCTTTCCGCTCCTTGGTCAGGGCGTCGTGCTCGCGCCTGATCTCCATCTCCTCGAGCTTGCGCAGTGAGCGGAGCCGCATATTGAGGATCGCCTCGGCCTGCACTTCGCTGAGTTGGAAAGCCTTCATCAAGGCAGGCTTCGGCTCATCCTTCTCGCGGATGATTTTGATGACCTTGTCGATGTTGAGATAGACGATCAGGAAGCCGTCGAGCACTTCCAGACGGTGGTCGATCTTGCCGAGGCGATGCTTCGAGCCGCGGACCAGCACCTCCAGGCGGTGGTCGAGCCATTCGCGCAGGACCTGGCGAAGGCTCAGCACGTTCGGCACCTGGCCGCGGGTGAGCACATTCATGTTGAGCGGCACGCGCGTCTCGAGCTCGGTCAGCTTGAACATCTGCTCCATGAGGAGAACGGGATCGACGGTGCGGCTCTTCGGCTCGAGCACCAGGCGCACGTCTTCAGCCGACTCGTCGCGGACGTCGGCGAGCAGCGGCAGCTTCTTGGCTTGCAGCAGCTCGGCGATGCGGGCGACGAGGCGCGCCTTCGGAATCTGATAGGGAATCTCGGTGACCACGATCTGGTAGGTGCCGCGTCCGGTATCCTCGCGTGTCCAGCGGGCGCGCAGCCGGAAGCTGCCGCGTCCGGTCTTGTAGGCCTGCACGATGGAGTCGCGTGGCTCGACCAGGATGCCGCCGGTGGGCAGGTCAGGCCCTGGTACGAAATCGACGAGCTTGTCGGCGGTGGCGTTGGGAAACTTGATCAGATGCAGCGCCGCGTCGCACAGCTCGCCGGCATTGTGCGGCGGGATGTTGGTTGCCATGCCGACGGCGATGCCGGACGCGCCGTTGGCGAGCAGGTTGGGGAAATTGCCGGGGAGCACCGAGGGCTCCATCTCGCGGCCGTCGTAATTCGGGCGGAAGTCGACGGTGTCCTCGTCGATGCCGTCGAGGAGCTGCGCCGCGATCTCGGTGAGCCGCGCCTCGGTGTAGCGGTCGGCGGCGGGGTTATCGCCGTCGATATTGCCGAAATTGCCCTGGCCGTCGATCAGCGGATAGCGGACGGAGAAGTCCTGCGCGAGGCGGGCGAGCGCGTCGTAGATCGCCTGATTGCCGTGGGGATGGAAGTTGCCCATGGTGTCGCCGACGATCTTGGCGCATTTGCGAAACTCGCCTTGCGGCTCGAGGCGGAGCTGGCGCATGGCGTAGAGCACGCGCCGGTGCACGGGCTTCAGCCCGTCGCGCACGTCGGGCAGCGCCCGGTGCATGATGGTGGAGAGCGCGTAAGCGAGGTAGCGCTCTTCCAGAGCATCGCGCAGATTCACGGGCTCGATCGGCCCTTGCGAATCAGGCGGCGGCGGTCTTTTTCCCATGCGTTGCGCTTACCGCATCCCTTGAGTCTGCTCAAGCACGCGCTCAATCCCTCATGCTGAGGAGCCGCCGAAGGCGGCGTCTCGAAGCATGAGGCCCGCAGATTTGAGCCTCACCCTTCGAGACGGCGCGAAAGCGCCTCCTCAGGGTGAGGATCGAGGCGTGTGAGCAGCTCGATCAGCCGTGTGCGAGCCGCAGGCAGCGCGAGGCCGTGTGGGCTAAGCACGTCGCGCTCGAAGAAATGGCCGGTCAGGGCAAAGCCGGCGAGAACATCGGCCGGCGTGGGTGCGGCGTCGTCCTCAAGCAGGAAGCGCGGGAGCTTCAGCAGCCGGTCGCAATAAGGCTGGCCGGCGTCGCGTGAAACGGCCCTGCCCGATCTCGGCGAGACATAGATCAGGTCGGCGTCGGTCCCGGTCGCGGCGCATTCGCTCAAATCAAGGCCGAAGCCGAGGTCCTGTAGCAGCAGCATCTCCCAGCGCACGAGCAGAGCCGGCCAGACATGCGCATCGTCAAGCGCGCCGAGAACCTCAAGCGCGCCGTAATAGAGCTGCGGATGCGGGTCGCGCTCAGGCAGATGCTTGGCGAGCGCGGTGAGAGAGCCTATTGCCGCGAGCGCAACCTGATCGTCGAGAACGCGCGCTGCGTGCGGCTCGAGCATCTCCACATTGAAGCCGCCGAGATGATCTGAGAGGCGCGCCCGCCAGGTCACGCTCAGGCGATTGCCGAGCTGCATGAGGGGCCGCATCCTGCGCGACCGCCCTCCCCGCACGAGCCCAAGATGGCGTCCATGCCTGGCGGTGAGAAGTTCGGCGATGGTATTCGCCTCGCCGAGAGGCTTGGCCGAGATGAGGATGCCTTCGTCGCTGAAGTCCATGTCGGCAGACTATCACTCCTTGGGATAGTCGAGGCCCATCTCGCGATAGCGCGCGGGGTCCTCGCCCCAGTGCTCGCGCACCTTCACGAACAGAAAGAGATGGACTGGCGCTCCGACCATCTCGCCGATCTCCTGCCGCGCCGCCATGGAGATCTCCTTGATGGTCGCGCCCTTGGCTCCGAGCACGATCTTCTTCTGGCTGTCGCGCATCACATAGATGGTCTGCTCGATGCGGACGCTGCCGTCCTTCAGCTCCTTCCAGGCCTCGGTCTCCACCGTCAGGCTGTAGGGGAGTTCGTCGTGCAGCCGCAGGAACAGCTTCTCCCGGGTGATCTCGGCGGCGGCCTGACGGAGCGGCGCGTCGGTGAGCTGGTCTTCGGGGTAGAGCCAAGGACCCGGCGGCACGGCGCTTGCGAGATAGGTTCGGAGATCGGGCACGCCGTCGCCGTTCAGCGCCGAGATCATGAAGGTGCGGGCGAAGGCGTGGCGCGTGGACAGATCCCCGGCGAGGTGCAGAAGCTCTGGCCGCGCCACGAGGTCGATCTTGTTGAGCACGGCGATGACAGGGCGCTTGATGGTGGGGAGCGTCTCGAACACGGGGTCGAGCCAGGCGTCGAGCCCACGTCCGGTCTGCGCGCGTTCCGCATCGATCACCAGCGCCACGAGATCGGCTTCCGCGGCGCGCGTCCAGGCGGCTCCCCACATGGCGCGGTCGAGCCGGCGCTTCGGCTGGAAGATGCCGGGCGTATCGACCAGGATGATCTGGCTCGCGCCTTCGATTGCGATGCCGAGCACCGGCGCCCGGGTCGTCTGCGCCTTCTGCGTGACGATGGCGACCTTGGCGCCGACCAGGGCATTGATCAGCGTTGACTTGCCGCTGTTCGGCGCGCCGATCAGCGCGACGAAGCCGCAGCGCGCTCTCCTTCGCGGATTGAGCCTCAGTCATGGACCGGAGCCTGCCAGACGCCCTCGCGGAGCAGCATGGCGAGCGCAGCCGCCTGCTCGGCCGCGCGCTTGTTGGCGCCGTGCCCGCGTTCGGGCGCAACGCCGTCGATCTGCACCTCTGAGGTGAAGCGCGGCTTGTGGTCCGGTCCCTCCCGCGCAATCTCGACATAGCGGGGCAGCGACAGACGCCGGCCTTGCGCCCACTCCTGGAGGATCGATTTCGCATCAGGCAGCGCGAGATCGAGACTGGCGAGCTCCGTGGCCCAGAAGCGAAAGACGACATCGCGCGCGGCCTGATAGCCGCCTTCGATGAAGATGGCGCCGAGCACCGCCTCGCAGGCATTGGCGAGGATGGTCTTCTTACCCCTTCCGCCGCTTTCTGCTTCGCCGCCGCTCATCAGGATGAGCTGCCCAAGCTCCCATTCCTTGGCGATCTCGGCGCAGGTCTCGGCGCGCACGAGCTGATTGTAGCGGCGGGCAAGCTCCCCTTCGCTCGACTCGGGAAAGGTCTGAGTGAGAAGCTCGGCGATGGCGAGGCCTAGCACGCGATCGCCGAGGAACTCGAGCCGCTCATTGTCCTCGTTCGGCTTGAGCGAGGGTCTGGCGCTCGCATGGGTGAGCGCGAGCTCGACCAGCGCACGATCCTTGAAGGCAAACCCGAGCCGTTCGAAAAATTGTTGGAGGGCCGTATCGCGCCGCTTGGGCACCGCTCAATGCACCACTTGGAGGAGGCGCGACCAGCGGACATCGGTCGGCCACTTCCACAGCTGCCAGAAGCTCGCATCCTCGCCGATGGAGAAGAAGATGATTTGGGCGCGGCCGACCAGATTCTCGAAGGGCACGTAGCCGACCTCGGAGAGGAAGCGGCTGTCGGTGGAATTGTCCCGGTTGTCGCCCATCATGAAGAAGTGGTTTTCGGGAACCTTATACACCTCGGTGTTGTCGCCGATGCCCTCATCGACCAAGTCGAGCACCGGATAGGTCACGCCGTTCGGCAAGGTTTCCATGTAGCGGGTCAGTTGCCGCTCGCGGCCTGAGGCGTCGTGCATGACGAAGTCGCTGGCGCGCTCCTTCTTCACCGCCTCGCCGTTGATGTGCAGGACGCCGTGGACCATCTGGATCTCGTCGCCAGGCAGACCGATGACGCGCTTGATGTAGTCGGTTTCGTTGTCGCGCGGCAGCTTGAATACGACCACGTCGCCGCGCTCGGGCTCCTTCGACCAGATGCGGCCCGAGAACAGATTGGGCCCGAACGGGAAGGAATAGCGGCTGTAGCCGTAGCTGTATTTCGACACGAACAGATAGTCGCCGACGAGCAGCGTCGGGATCATCGAGCCCGACGGAATATTGAAGGGCTGGAACAGGAACACCCGCACCAGAAGCGCAAGGATGAGCGCGTGAATGACCACGCGGACGGTGTCTTTGACCCCGCTCTTCTCTTGCGTCTGTTCGGCCTCAACGCTCATGCGGAAGCTCTCCTGTGCATGCTCTTGCTCATGGGGACCCGTCCGCGGCCCCTATAGCCCGTCCACAATGGACAGGCAAATGCCTCAATCGCGCATGGGAATGCGGAAGGCCGAGATGATGACGATCGCCTGCGCCATGGGAAAGTCATCGGTGATGGTGAGGTCGATGCGCACGTCATGGCCCTCTGGCGTAAGGTCGACGAGCGCTTTGAGCGCCCCGCCGGTCAGTTCCAGGGTGGGCCTGCCGGAGGGCAGATTTACGACGCCCATGTCGCGCCAGAACACGCCATGGCGGAAACCGGTTCCCAAGGCCTTGGCGCAAGCCTCCTTGGCGGCAAAGCGCTTGGCGTAGGAGGCGGCGCGCATCGCTCTTCCGTCGGACTTCATCCGCTCGATGTCGGTGAACACGCGGGAGAGAAAGCGGTCGCCGTAGCGCTCGATGGTGCGCTCGACGCGCCTGATGTCGATGATGTCGTTGCCGAGCCCGAGGATCATCATGCCCCACCGCTCATCGCCGCCGCCGTGTCGCTTTGCCGCAACTTGGCGCGGGCTTCGTCCATGCTCGCACGCATGCGGCGCACGCTCTCGCCAAGCCCGACGAAGATCGCCTCTCCCATCAGGTAATGGCCGATATTGAGCTCGACGACCTGCGGAAGGCCCGAAATCGTTGCCGCGGTCGAATAGTCGAGCCCGTGGCCGGCATGCACTTCAAGGCCGAGCTCGTGCGCGGCATTGGCACCGGCGACGATGCGCCGCCACTCAGTATCGGCCTCGCGGGCGAGTCCTTGGGTAAGAGCCTCGCACCAAGGTCCGACATGGATCTCGATGGCCGGAGCGCCGATGCGCGCCGCAACTTCGATCTGGCGAAGGTCTGGCGCAATGAACAGCGAGACCTGAATGCCGGCGTCGCCGAGTTTCGCGACAAAGGGCGCGAGCAGGTTGGCTTGTGCGTCGACGTCGAGGCCGCCTTCGGTGGTGCGTTCGGTACGCTTCTCCGGAACGAGGCAGGCGGCGTGCGGCTTGGTCCTGAGCGCAATCGCAAGCATCTCAGGCGTCGCCGCCATCTCCATGTTGAGGGGCACGGTCAGATTCGCGGCGAGCCGGGCAATGTCGTCGTCGGTGATGTGACGCCGGTCCTCACGCAGATGCGCCGTGATGTTGTCGGCGCCGGCCTCGATCGCGATCACTGCCGCGCGCAAAGGATCGGGATGGGTCCCTCCCCGCGCGTTACGCAACGTGGCGACGTGATCGATGTTGATCCCGAGCCGGATCGGAAGCGGCGCGGTCATGGCGCGGCTCCCGAGGCGCTGACCGGATGGCGGCGATGCCGCAGGTGCAGCTCGCGCTTACGCCGATGCTGATAGGCGTCCACCATCGGTCTCACCAGGAAATAGCAGGTCGTGGCAACGGCGACACCCACCGGCACGCAGCCAACCGACATTGGTTTCAGGATCGGCCAGAGCTGATCGAAGGAGGATTGGAATACCCCTCGCGACAGGTCGATATCCTTGTTGGTCGATGCACCACCGAGCAAGACATTGCCAACCTCGTAGCTCGCATACCAAAGGAGGGGATAGGTCAGCGGATTGCCGACAAAGGTGCCAAGCACCGAGGCGACGATGCTGCCGCCTATGGCCCAGGAAAGCAGTGCGGCCATCATCAGATGGGTGCCGATATAGGGCGTGACCGCGGCGAAAGCTCCGATTGCGAAGCCGAGCGCGATGGCATGGGGCGAAGCGCCGAGCCGGCGCAAACGATATACGACGTAGCGGCCCGACCGGCTCCAACTGCGGCGGGGCCACATATGAACGCGCAAGCGCTCCCACCAACTCTCACTCTCGCGACGCCTGAACAGCATCAATACCTCTTGGGCCGGGCGTCAGCTCTAGCAAAGCGCCGGGCCGGCCGGTGACGCTCCCTCAATCTAAGGTGAAATTTCGCCTTCACCAGGGTTCAAGCATGCGACCCGAAGCGCCTCCTTGCCGATCAGCCGCCAACCCGCGTGGCGCTGGAGACGACGTCCTTGGCCCGCAATCCGGCGAGGATTTCGTTCAGATGCGTCAGGTCCCACACTTCGAGGTCGATGACCATCTCGGCATAGTCGGGGACCTGCTTCATCATCTTGATATTGTCGATATTGCCGTCCGCCTCGCCGATCACGGCCGCCACTTGCGCGAGGCTGCCGGGCTCGTTCAGCGCCGTCACCGCGATCTTCGCCGGGAAACGCTGGGCGTTGTCTTCATCGATGTCCCAGGTCACGTCGATCCAGCGCTCTGGCTCCTCGTCGAAGGCCTTCAGGGCTTCGGCATGAATTGGATAGATGGTGATGCCTTGGCCTGGATTGAGAATGCCGACGATGCGGTCGCCGGGGACCGCGCCGTTCTCGGCGAAGCTCACCGGCAGGTCGCCGCGCAAGCCCCTGATCGGGATGCTGTTCGGCCCCGCCGGTCTGCTCTTTTCAGGATTGCTGCTTGACCCGGGCCAGCGGAATTTGAGCCCCATGACCTTGCCGAGGCCGAACCAGCCTTCCTCGGCGCGCTTCACTTTGCGGCGCCGCTTCGGCGTCTCGCTCGGCGTGTCCTCCGGCCAGGCGGCCTTGATCACATCGGCTGACGCCAATTCGCCGCGGCCGACGGCGGCGATGACATCCTCGGTGGTCTTCTGCGACAGGCGCGCGAGCGCCTGAGCAATGGCGTCCTCGCTGAAGGTCTTGCCCCTGCGGCTGAAGGCGCGTTCGAGAATTTCGCGGCCGAGCTTGCCGTATTGGGCGCGCGCCGCGTCGCGCGTCGCCCGCCTGATGGCCGAGCGCGCCTTGCCGGTGACGGCTAGGTTTTGCCAGGCCGACGGCGGCGCCTGCACGTCAGACGTGATGATTTCGACCTCATCGCCGTTCCTAAGCTCGGTGACGAGCGGCATGGGACGGCCATTGATCTTGCAGCCAACGCAAGTGTTGCCGATGTCGGTGTGCACCGCATAGGCGAAGTCGATGGGGTTGGCGCCGCGCGGCAACGCGATCAGCCGCCCCTTGGGTGTGAAGCAGAACACCTGGTCCTGGAACAGCTCGAGCTTGGTGTGCTCCAGGAACTCCTCGGGGTTGTCGCCTTCGAGCAGCATGTCGACCAGGTGGCGGAGCCAGCGATAGGCGTTGCTCTCATGATGCGGCAGCGCGCCGTTATGCGGGCCGGCGCCGTTGGCGTTGTCCTTGTAGAGGGCGTGCGCCGCAACGCCGTATTCGGCGACCGAATGCATGCGCTCGGTGCGGATCTGAAGCTCGGCGCGCTGGTGGCGCGGGCCGACGACCGTGGTGTGGATCGACTGATAGTCGTTCTGCTTCGGGCTCGATATGTAATCCTTGAAGCGGCCGGGCACCGCATGCCAGGTGGTGTGCACCACGGCGAGCGCCCGATAGCAATCGATCAACTCGTCAACGACGATGCGGAAGGCATAGATGTCGGAAAGCTGCTCGAGCGAAATCTGCTTGCGCTCCATCTTGCTCCAGATGGCGTAGGGCTTCTTCTCGCGGCCGGCGACGACGGCCTTGACCTTGGCCTCTTCCAGCCTCTTCTTCAGCGCGCTCTCGATCTCCTCGATCAGGCCCTGATTGCGGTCGCGCAGCATCTTGAGGCGATCGACGACGGCGGCATAGCCTTCCGGATTGAGCCAGCGAAAGGCGTGATCCTCCAACTCCTCGCGCAGCCACTGCATGCCCATGCGCCCGGCAAGCGGCGCATAGATGTCCATGGTCTCTTGGGCGATGATCTTCCGCTTGGCGGGCTTCATGTGCCCCAGCGTGCGCATGTTGTGCAGGCGGTCGGCGAGCTTGACCAGGAGCACGCGGATGTCGCTCGAGATGGCGAGCAACAGCTTGCGGAAGTTCTCAGCCTGCTCGGCCTTCTTGGTGACGAGGTCGAGCTTCTTGATCTTGGTGAGGCCGTCGACCAGCGAGCCGATCTCGGCGCCGAACAGCGCGTCGATCTCGCTCCGCGTGGCGCCGGTATCCTCAATGGTGTCGTGCAGCAGCGCCGTGGCGATGGTGGCGTCGTCGAGCCGCATCTCGGCGAGGATGGCGGCGACTTCGAGCGGATGGGAGAAGAAGGGCGCGCCGGACGCCCGCTTCTGGTTGCCATGCGCCTTCATGGCATAGACGTAGGCGCGATTGAGCAGCGCCTCGTCGGCGTCGGGCTCGTAGCTCTTCACCCGCTCGACCAGCTCATAGGCGCGGGTCGTCATGACGCGCCTCCGTCACGGCGCGTGCACCGGCGGTCCGCTAAGGCAAAGCGGTTGCCTCCACCTTCGCGGCAGGCTTGGGTCGAAGCTAGATCAGCGCGAGCGCGGTCCCGCATTGGAGCCATCTGAGGGCGCCTGGGTCGCCATCCGGCGCAACAGCTCCTCCTCGGTCATCTTGTCGATCGCGTTGTCGCTCGACTGATCGTCCTGGCCGAGGATCGGCATGCGTGTGTCCGCCGAGAGCATGGGCACGGCTTCTGCTTCAGGCTCATCGACTTCCACGTATTTCTGCATGGAGTGGATGAAGTCTTCCCTAAGATCGTCGCAGGCGATCTTTTCGTCGCCGATCTCGCGCAGCGCGACCACCGGATTCTTGTCGTTGTCACGGTCCACGGCGATCTGGGCGCCGGCGGAAATCGTGCGCGCCCGGTGGCCCGCAAGCAATACGAGCTCGAAGCGGTTGGGCACCTTGTCGATGCAATCCTCGACGGTAACGCGAGCCATCAGCAAATCCTTGTGTCGGTTAGAGGAGGTTTTCCCTTATTTAGGCGGTTCGCACTGGCCTGGCAAGGCAAAGCGCAGGATTTCCGCCCGTTAGGATACCAGCTTAAGCACGCTTCCCTGCCCGCGCTTGTTGACGCGGCGCCACAGCTCCTTTGCGCTCGTTTTCGTTACCGGATGGCGCCAATCCGGCGCCACGTCGAGAAGCGGCTTGAGCACGAAGGGGCGGTGCTCAAGCTGCGGATGGGGCAGGACGAGCGGTCTGACCCGCTCGCGCGGCACGCCTTTCAGCACCTTCGGCCGGCCCACAATGAGCCCCTTATAGTCGATGATGTCGAGGTCGAGGGTGCGCGCGCCCCATGGCCTGCCGCCTCGGCGGCCCGACTGCCTTTCGATTTCCTTCAGGAGCCGCAACAGGGACGGCGCCGGCAGGCGCGTGGCGATCAGCGCCACTTGATTGACGTAAGGCGGCTGGCGCGCGGCACCGAGCGCCGCGGTTTCATAGAGCGGGGAGACGGCCTCGACCGCGACGCCCCTCCTCTCGATCTCGGCAAGCGCCCGGCGGAGCGTATGGGCGGGGCTTCCCCACGGCCCGGGACAATTTGCACCCAGGCCTACCAGGATTTTCCCATGCCCGTTCGATTGCGCCGCCACCTGTCCGTCCCTATGTTTCTAGTGCAGCCTTGAGCCCGCAAATTCTCTCAAGGCTGCTCGTTCCTTGCTTCAATATTGCTAATGTTAGGATTCAAAAATGCATTTCTACCCGACGGAGCGCGTCGCACTTTTCATTGACGGCGCCAATCTCTACGCCACCGCCAAATCGCTTGGCTTCGACATCGACTATAAGCGGCTGCTCGTGCTGTTCGGCAGCAAGGGGCAGCTCGTGCGAGCGCTCTACTATACGGCGCTCGCCGAGGATCAGGAGTACTCCTCCATCAGGCCGCTGATCGATTGGCTCGACTATAACGGCTACACCATGGTCACCAAGCCGACCAAGGAGTTCACCGACGCCACCGGCCGGCGCAAGATCAAGGGCAATATGGACATCGAGCTCGCCGTCGACGCCATGGAGCTGTCGGAGCATCTCGACCACATCGTCCTGTTCTCCGGCGACGGCGACTTCCGCTCTCTGGTCGATGCTTTGCAGCACAAGGGCAAGCGGGTCAGCGTGGTGTCGACGCTCGCCACCAATCCGCCCATGGTTGCCGATGAGCTTCGCCGCCAGGCGGATCAGTTCATCGACCTTGCGCATCTGCAAAACGAGATCGGCCGCGATCCGGCCGAGCGCGCCCAGCGCGAGCAGCGCCGCAAGCCGGAGCCGGCTGACGAGTTCGAACTCAGAGGATCTGATCGAGACCTGATTGCGGCCGGCCCGACAAGCGCCATGCCCCTTGCCCATGAGACGCGAGCGGCGACACCGGAACCTCAGCCCGGTTGTCCGATCTGTCCGCGGCTCGTCGCCTTCCGCGCGACCAACCGCGCCGCGCATCCCGATTGGTTCAACGGCGCTGTCCCGTCCTTTGGAGGCGACACAGCGCGGCTGCTCATCGTCGGGCTCGCCCCCGGGCTGAAGGGCGCGAACCGCACCGGACGGCCCTTCCTCGGAGACTATGCCGGAGAGCTTCTCTACCGCACCCTGCTGAAAGTGGGACTTGCCCGCGGTGCGCACGATCCTGCGAGGCCCGAGGCGCTCACGCTCGTCGACTGCATGATCACCAATGCCGTGCGCTGCGTGCCGCCGGCGAACAAGCCAACGCCGAGCGAGATCACCCACTGCCGGCAGTTCCTCGAGGCACGCATCGCCGCGCTGCCGAAGCTACGCGTCATCTTGGCGCTAGGACGCATCGCGCATGAGAGTACGCTCGACGCGCTGGGGTTGAAGCGCCGCGATTACCCCTTCGCCCATGGCGCGCGTCACGAGCTTGCGACCGGCCAGGTGCTGTTCGACAGCTATCATTGCTCGCGCCAGAACACGAACACCGGCCGGCTGACCACGCCGATGTTCGAGGCGGTCCTGAGCTGCATCGCCGACGAGCTCAAGTTTAGCAAGCGAAGCTGAGAGTGTTGCTGGGCCGAGCCAACTCGGGCATGCTGGCTTCACGTTGCGGGCAAGCCCTCGAGGAGAGGCCGATGGCCGCGTTGGAAATCTCGCCGATCAAGATCGGCTATGTGATCGTCAAGGCGCGCGAAGTCGCCGCAAAGGTTGCCGCCTGGGATGACGGCGCAACCTCAGATCGTGATGCGGACTCCATCCTCGAATCGTTCAGCGACGACGCGACGCGGTCGGAGCTCAAAAGCTTCATTCAAGACATGAACGAGGACGAGCAGGCGAGCCTGGTTGCGCTTGCCTGGATCGGCAGGGGGTCGTTCGGCCCAGAGGAGCTCGACGAGGCGCTGGAAACCGCGCGCAGCGAGCATGTCAATCGCACCGAAGAGTATCTCCTCGGCATGCCGCTCCTTGCCGACTATCTCGAGGAAGGCTTGGACCGGCTCGGCTATTCGGTCGAGGACATCGAGGACGACGTTCTCTAGGCGCTCCGCGCCGCCTTCTCTCTTATCCATCGCAGCACATCGCCGGCGTGAGACGCGGGATCTGGCACCGGGAAGAACAGTGTCTCGATCATGCCGGACGAAATGACGAGCGTGAGTCTTTTCAGGTAGCTCTCGCCGCCGGTTGCGAAGCTGGGCAAGGAGAGGGCTGAGGCGAAGCGCCCTTCCGCGTCGCTCAGGATCGGAAAGGGAAGCCGAAGCCGCGCGGCCATCTCGCGCTGCCAGTCCGTCGTCTGCCGGCTCAAGCCGAACAGACCAACGTTGAGCCCCGCGAATTCGCCGGCGAGTTCGCGGAAGCCTTCAAGCTCCGGCGTCGAGCCATGCGCGCCAGGGATGTCGTCCCAGTTCGGCGGGTTGGGGACGCCCGGACGCCCGGTCCAGGGATAGACGATGAGAACGCTGGTCCCTTCCGCGTCGGCGATGCAAATCTCGCCGCCCGTCGTAGCGGCAAGCAAAATGCGCGGCAGGGCGAGGCCGGGCTCCAGGTGAGAAACATCGCCGTCATTCATGGTGCCGGGTTCGAGGCCCCTACCCCTTCTCGCGCATCAGGCGGCCCTTCTGCCGGTCCCAATCGCGCTTCTTCTCGGTCTCGCGCTTGTCGTGCAGCTTCTTGCCCTTGGCGAGGCCGAGCAGGACCTTGGCCAGTCCACGCTGATTGAAATAGAGCTTGAGCGGCACGACCGTCATGCCTTGCCGCTGGATCGCGCCCGACAACCGGCCGAGCTCCCGCTTATGCAGCAGAAGCTTGCGCGGCCGCGTCGGCTCGTGATTGGCGCGTCCGCTCTGCGCATATTCGGCAATATGCGCGTTGATCAGATAGAGCGCGCCGCCGCCCTCGTCCGAGGCATAGGCATCGGCGATGTTGGCCTTGCCGGCGCGCAGCGACTTCACCTCGGAGCCGGTCAGCACCAAGCCGGCCTCGAGCGTGTCCTCGATCGCATAGTTGAAGCGGGCCTTGCGGTTCTCGGCGACGAGCTTGCCGCTCTCGCTCTTTTGGGCCATCGGCTCGACCCGGCGCTAGATGCCGGCCAGGCCGACTTGAGCGAGGGCCGCGTCGACCTTGGCCTTGGAGGCGGGCGCGAGCGGCGCGAGCGGCAGCCGTGTTTCGCCCGAGCATAGTCCGAGCTTCTCGGCGGCGTATTTCACCGGACCCGGATTCGATTCGACGAACAGCGCGTCGTGCAGCGGCATCAGCCGGTCCTGGATCTCGAGCGCGCGCTTGAAGTTGCTGCCAAGGCAGGCGAGTTGAAACTCTGAGCATAGCGCCGGCGCGATATTGGCGGTCACCGAGATGCATCCCTGACCGCCATGGGCATTGAAGCCGAGCGCGGTCGCGTCCTCGCCGGAGAGCTGCACGAACGCGGTGCCCATCGCCGCCCGCTGCTGGCTCACCCGCGACATGTTGGCGGTCGCGTCCTTGAGGCCGGCGATGTTCGGCAGCTTGAACAGCCGCGTCATGGTCTCGACCGACATGTCGACAATGCTGCGGCCGGGGATGTTGTAGATGATGATCGGGATATCGACCGCGTCGTTGATCGCCTTGTAATGCAGGTACAGCCCTTCCTGCGTCGGCTTGTTGTAGTAGGGCGTGACCACGAGCGCTCCGTCGGCGCCGGCCTCCTTGGCGAAGCGGGTGAGCGCAATCGCTTCCGAGGTGGAGTTCGAGCCGGTGCCGGCGATCACCGGAACCCGTCCGGCGGCCGCTTCGATGCAAAGCTCGATGACCTGCTTGTGCTCTTCATGGGTGAGCGTCGGTGATTCGCCGGTGGTGCCCACCGGGACGAGCCCATGCGTGCCCTGGTCGATCTGCCACTCGACGAGGCGCTGGAAGGCCTTGGCGTCGACCTCGCCATTCTTGAAAGGCGTTATGAGGGCCGTGATCGAGCCTTGGAAGGGAGGCATGGGCACGAGAATTCGCTCCTGGGGTAAAGACGGTTGAGCTTATGGGCTCAAAAAATGACGGCGGGCAATAGGGTTTTGCCGGATGGCAGTTGCGCCCTCCTCCACCCGCGCCCGAAGGATCCCCGCCGCGCTGTTTCGGCCACACTGTGCTCCGTACCCGGCTTTGGCAGAACTCAAGGTATTTCCGAGTCTTAGCTGCGAGACTGCAAACATCCGGTCGCGTGAGCCGCGGACGCCAAGTCATCTTTCCGCCGGATTTTTTCAGACATTGTTGAGTTTGGCAGGTTAGTATTGTGCCTTCGTCGCGGAGCCCTGGACTTTAGGGGGAAATCCTCGCTGCTTATTTTGGCGGGATCGCGAAACCGGACCGATCGACGAGAATGAAACGCTTAAAGGCGACCGTATCACTCTTTGTATTCTGTGCGTTGTTCCTCCCGCCAGCGATGGCTACGGGAGCGCTGGCGGCTAAGAAACAAGCCTCCAAGTCGCACACGGCCAAGGCAACAAAGCCCGCAAAGAAGGTCGCAAAGCCGGTCGTGGTGCCGTTGCCGGACCGCAATCCCAATCGACAGGCTGCCTCGACCTCCGCTCCTGCTCCGGCAAGTCCTGATGTCGTGGCGCCGGCAGCCCCGGACATGACTGGCGCCGTCGCCGAGCAGCCGCTCCCGCATGAGGTGCCTGCCGCCATCACCACCAAGGCGCCGCCGAAGGGCACCGGCATTCCGCTTCCCGACCGCAAACCTCAGACCGAGACGAAAGCCGCGGCTACTCCTCTGGTCCACATGCCGGATCCCTCGCTCTTGGCGCCGGTCCCGCTCGCGATGCCGGTACCGCCGAAGCCTGTTTCCAATTCGGCCTACGCCAACATCCTGAAGCCACTTCTCGACTACCAGCTCAGCGCATCAGATGCCGCCAATCTCAAGACTGCGTTCGGCGCGAGCTATAGGGGCGACGACGCCGGCGCACATGCCGCGGTCGCGCGCATCCAGGACACTGCCGCGCGCAAGCTTGCCACCTGGTTCGAATACCGCAACGGCGATTACGACGCGTCAGCCGAGGCGATCGAGGAATTCCGCCTCGCCAATCCGCTATGGCCAGGCCAGGAAGAGCTACGCGAGCGTGCCGAAATCGCTCTCTTTCTCGCCGACGCGAGCCCCGAAAGGGTAAGAGCCTTCTTCGGCAGCGGCAGCCCGCTGACCGGCGCAGGCAAGGCTGCGCTCGCCGGCGCCTTCATCAAGGAGAACAACGAGCCTGCGGCGCGCGACCTCATCATCTCCGCCTGGCGCAACCATCAGCTCAATCTTGCCGTCGAGAAAAAGATCCTCGACCGCTACGGCTCGATGCTGACCAACGCCGACCATCAGGCTCGCATCGACAAGCTGCTCTTCCCTGACAGCAAGGCGAGCGCCGAAATTGCGCTCCGCACCTCGAAGCTCTTGCCCGCCGCGGAGCAGAAGAAAGTGGCGGCGCGCATCGCCGTGGTGAAGCGCGGGGCGAACGCCGGCAAGTTGCTCGATGCCATCCCGGCAAGCGCCACCAATGGCGACGTCGGCTTGCTGTACAACCGCATCCAATGGCTCCGCCGCAAGGATCGCGACCAGGAAGCCTGGAAGATGCTGCTCGATGCGCCGGACGAGCCGGACAAGCTGATCGATCTCGAAGGCTGGTGGGAGGAGCGGCGCCTCAATTGCCGCATCGCGCTCAATTCCGGGCATCCGCGCATCGCCTATGACATCGCCGCAAAGCACGGTCCGATCTCGGGCGACGCCTATATCGAGGCCGAGTTCCTGGCTGGCTGGATTGCGCTTCGCTTCCTGGCCGAGCCGGAGACTGCGCTCGGCCACTTCCAGGCGCTTCGCGCCGCCGCCAAGGGCTCCAAGCATCTTGCCCTTGGCGAATATTGGCTTGGGCGCACCGCTCTTGCGCTCGGCGACAATGGTTCGGCACTCGTGCATTTCCACGCCGCGGCGAAGTACCCGCAGTATTTTTATGGCCAGCTCGGGCGGCAGGCGCTTGACGCAAAGCCTGCCAATCTTGCCGTTACGCCGACTCCGAAACCGACCGAGGCCGACATCCAGAGCTTCATGTCAAACGACGCGGTACGCGCCATCGGCGTCGCCTACGCAGCCGGCATGAACGGCGTCACCCCGCAGTTCTTCCTGTCGCTGTCGCGCAAGCTCACCAACCCGGGTGAGGTCGTGCTGCTCGCCGAATTCGCCAAGATTGCCGAGACCCCGCAAACAGCGCTCAGGCTCGCCAAGATCGCCTTCAATCGCGACCTTCCCGTTGGCGACTACGCGCTCCCGGTCGGCGTCATTCCAAACTACAAGAGCCTCCTCACCGATCGCGTGGACCCGGCGCTGGTGCACGCGCTGTCGCGTCAGGAAAGCGAGTTCAACGCCAAGGCCAAGAGCCCGGTGGGGGCAGCGGGCCTGATGCAGCTGATGCCAGGCACCGCAAGGATGGTCGCCAAGCAGTACAAGGTGAAGTACGCGCCTTCCGAGCTCACCAACCCGAACTACAATGCGCAGCTCGGCGAGGCGCATCTGCGCGATTTGATCGACAGCTATCGCGGCTCCTACTTCCTTTCGCTTGCCGCCTACAATGCCGGCGGCGGCCGGGTTCAGGATTGGATGAAGGCGTTCGGCGATCCGCGCAATCCGGACGTCGATCCGATCGATTGGATCGAGCGCATCCCCTTCACCGAGACGCGGGACTACGTGAAGAAGATCATGGAGGCGTTGCAGCTTTACCGCTCCCGATTGTCGGGCAGCGAGAAGGCACTGCAACTGGTACAAGACCTCAATCGCGGCCGCCGTGCGTCGGCGCCGAAAGCGATGAAGCAGGCAAAATCAGAGTAAGCCGAGGCGGTAGGCTTGCTCGCACCGGAATTCAGGTGAAGACTAAAGGGCAGACCCCCGTATCCGTCGAGACCGCTCCTTAAACCGCCAATCACCGACATGACCGAGCTTAACGGCGAGCTGTGGCGAGACTTGTATTACGCGTCGTTCGACGATCTGCGCCTGCATGTCCGCCTTTATCCGGCGCCGGAGTCGAAGGCGAGGCCCGTCGTCTGCTTGCCCGGTCTCACGCGCAACGGCCGCGACTTCCATTATCTCGCGAGCTATCTGTCGCATCATCCGCAGCGCCCGAGATCGGTCTATTGCGTCGACTATCGCGGCCGCGGCGGCTCGCAATACGACCGGCACTGGCGCAACTACACGCCCTTCATCGAGCTGATCGACGCGCTCGATTTCATGACCCTTCAGGACCTGCATGAGGCAGCCATCATAGGCACCTCGCGCGGCGGTCTCATTGCCATGATGATGGCTGCGGTCCGCCCGACGGCGATGGGCGTCGTGGTGCTCAACGACATCGGTCCGGTGATCGAGACGACTGGGTTGGCGCGCATCATGGGCTATGTCGGACGCACCAGGGTGCCGCGCAGTTGGGAAGATGCCGCCCATTTGCTGCGCGAGATGAACGAGCGCGCCTTTCCGGCAATCGAATCCTGGCAGTGGGAGGAGATCGCGCGGGCGGTGTTCAACGAGGGGCGCAACGGCAAGCCGGCGCAGAGCTATGACCGCAAGCTCGCGCGCGCCTTCGGCGCCATCGATCTCGGCCGCAAGCAGCCCGATCTCTGGCCGCAATTCATTGCGCTCGGGCAGTTCCCGGCGCTTGTCATTCGTGGAGCGAACTCGGACTTGCTGAGCGCCGAAACCGTCGAGACCATGGTCGAGCGCCATCCCAATCTGCGCACGCTCACCGTGCCCGGCCAGGGGCATGCGCCGGTGCTGAACGAGCCGGAAACCGTTGAAGTGATCGGAAGTTTTCTCGCGGCGAACGACTAGCCTAGTTGCTGCTGCGCGGCGATTTCGGGTTCAGCGGCAGAGACCCGGTCGCCTGGCCATTGTCGGTCCTGATGATCTCGTTGATGCGCGGGACGATCATGGCGCCGGCATTGCCCGACACGTCGGCCTCCTTCCATTTGATGGTTTCGGAGGAGGAGAACAGCGCGGGCAGGTCGCGCTTGAGCTGGTAGGACACGGCAACCGCCGTACCCTTGTCGGGCGCCAAGCCCTCGATGGAGAGCGCCAGCCCCGAAATCGAGATCTTGCCTGAATCGAGGCGGCTCAGCGCGCGGAGCGCAGCTTCAACCGCGTCGTTCCAGCGTTTCGGCGCGCCAGAGGCAAGCTGAAGCTGGTCGTCGAGCATCGGGCGCTCGAACAGCCGGCGCGACAGCTCCTTCAGGTCCTTGCGCCGTTCCTCGCTCGGCACGCTTCCCGTGAGCACGAGGGTGTCAGGCCCAAGCGAGGCGATGAAGACGTACGGGTCGGCAAGCGGCGGCCGCACGTGGTCGTTCAAGATGGTTAGGCCGGTCGGCACGGGGCCGGTGAGCGCCTTCTTCACTTCGGCATAGTCGTTGGCGCTCCGCGCCTCGCCGTCGACCTTCAGCCCTTCGTTCAGGAGTCGCGCCGATCCCTGCTTCAGATGCGACAATTGCTTCAGCCCGAAGCTGACGGCGCCGAGCCATTGCTCGCGTGGCGGACCGCCTTCGGCGATCTTGAGACGATCCTCGACCTCGAGATCGGCGAAGTGGGCCTTGACCATGCCGAGCACGGTCCTGCGATCCTCCTCCGAGGGGACAAGACCGCGCAGCCGCAGCATCGAGCCGGTACGCGAGGCAGACCAGACATAGGCCTTCTTCTTGGCTTGTGCGTCGTCGGCGGCATTTGCCGGCGCCTCGGCGAGAATTACGCGCCCGCCCCAGCCATCGCGCTCTTCGCCCGCATGCGCGAACGCAGCGAGTCCCAAAGCCAAGGCCAGGGAGCAGACCGCGGCATGACAGAGCCTGGCCAACCGGCGCGTCTCAGAGCGCCAAGCAAAAATTGAGGCGTGCCTGCGCGGCAGGGGTCGCTCCCTTGAGTTGAACGTGAGGCGGGAACTATAGGTCATCAGCCAGGATGGTTCCAGGTCATCCTTGCCAATTGTGCGTGATTACCGGCAACCCACGTCCCGATTGAACCTACATGTTAAAATGATGCGCGAGCCCAAGGACTCCGATCACGATCAGATAAATCGCCACGACGTAGTTCAACAGCCGCGGCATGAGCAGAATCAGAATTCCAGCGATCAAGGCGATAAGCGGATTGACCACCGTTACGTCAAGGCTCATCGGTTTCCCCCCTTGTGAGCTGAGCACAAATTCGCCCAATTCGTGGGCGGCGCGCGGGGAAGCATAGTCGATCAGGCTCACCTTGTCCCTCCCGGAAACAAGGGCAGGAACAAGGCATTGGCCGAAGATAAAGTGGCGACCTCCTCCTTCAATCCAGAACGTGAAGGCATATATCTGTCTTGGCTTTGCCGCTTTTGGCGGCAAAAGGTATGGCACGACTTTGCCGGATTCGGCATCCGGTCAATGCGCGCGAGCGGGGGCAGAGCAGCAGAATGAGCGTCGAAGATCCCGGCTTCTGGCTCGCCGTTTTTCAGATCATCTGGATCGATATTCTTCTGTCGGGCGACAACGCCGTCGTCATTGCGCTTGCCTGCCGCAAGCTCCCTCCGCGCCAGCGCATGTGGGGCATCGTGCTCGGCACGCTGGTCGCAATTTCACTCCGTGTAATCTTCACCGGCATGGTCACGCAGCTCATGACCATGCCTTACGTGAAGCTCGTCGGCGGCGTGCTGTTGTTCTGGATCGCGGTCAAGCTACTCGGCGGCGAGGAGAACGAAAGAGAGATCGAAGCCGTCGACAGCCTATGGAAGGCCATCAAGATCGTGGCTATCGCCGACGTGGTGATGAGCCTCGACAACATCATCGCGGTCGCCGCGGCCGCGCGCGGAAGCTACGCGCTTCTGATGTTCGGCCTAGCCGTCAGCATTCCTCTCATCATGGCTGGCGCCGCCATCGTCATCGCGCTCCTCGAGCGCTTCCCGGTGATCGTTTGGGCTGGTGCTGCGCTTCTCGGCTGGATCGCGGGCGAGATCATCGCCGGCGATCCGCTGTTCACCCAGCACCTCGATCCGGCCATGGTGCACAGCGTGCACCTCGGTGCGGCGATGGCGGGCGCGCTACTCGTTCTGCTTATCGGCGTGGTACGGCGCCGCTTGAATCGGCGGAGCGCGCCAGATCGCGTTTGAACAGCACGCGAGAGGACTTGCGCCGGCTTGGCGGCACAAGGCCGCAGGGCGACTGAAGGACTCTCGGAGGACTTCGGGATGGCTGCCTGCCCTTGACGAGTTAGGGCTCCAGGCTCTGGTCTCAAGTGACGCTGGGTTTGGCCTCGTCGCTCTCCAGAACCGGCCGCGAGGGGCGTTTGTCGCCGGTCGGACCGCCGGCAACGTGATCGGCTACGAAGGCGCCCCGCTCGCCGATCGGCCGCGGCGGCCCCGACGTCGTGTCCATCGCCGTCTGTAGCTCGAGCTCAGCGTTGATCTCGGCGCCGATCAGCACGATGTAGAACGAGATGTAGAGCCAGAAGAGCAGAATGATCACCGCGCCTAGCGAGCCGTAGAAGCGGTCGTAATGGGCGAAGTTGGAGACGTAGTAGGAGAAGGCCGCAGACGCGAGCAGCCAGACTGTGGTGGCGAACAGCGAGCCGACGGTGACCCAGTGCCATTTCGGCGCCCGGCGGCAGGGTCCATAGCGATAGAGCAGCGACAGCAGGCAGAGAATGAGCACGGCGAGGAACGGCCAGCGCCCGATCCTCACCAAGAGCTCGAAGGCGTGGGAGTAGCCGAACAGGGCGAACCACACCGGCACATAGACGATGCCGAGCAGCATGATCACCCCACCGAGGATGCCGGCGAGCGTGAAGGTGAAGGCGCTCAGATAGAATTGAAGCAGCGTGCGCCGCTCAGGTTCCTCATAGGCGATGTTGAGTGCGGCGAAGAGAGCCTGCGTGCCTGCCGTGGCACTCCAGAAGGCGAGCGCGAGGCTGACGAACAGGCTCCAGCCCAGCGTCTGGCCAGAGGCTTGGACAAGCCGGCGAACCTGCTCGATGACGATGTCATAGGCTTGCGCCGGCAACACGTCGGCGAGCATGCCGAATTGCTGCTCGACCGTGGTGGGATTTGCCGTAAGGCCATAAAGCGCGATCAGCGCGGAGAGCGCGGGAAAAATGGCGAACAGCGCAAAGAAGGCGCAGCCGGCGGAGACCACCGAGAGATTGTCGCGGCCGCTCTCGGTCCATACCCTCTGGGCGACCTGCCACCAGCCGCGCAAGGGGATGTGGTAAGGGCGCCTTGCGTCGCGGCCATAAGGGTCTGGCTTGCGGCTCATGTGTCGGCGAAGGTCGTGGTGGAAAGGGCCAAGGACAGTCGGATAATGCTGCGTTGCCGCAACGATTTCCAGCCTTAACAGGCGAGAATTCGGTGGCAAAATGGCAGAACCCTTGGCGCTTGCCCATTTAAGCTGGCACCAAGGGCCTCGTTTGAGTTTTTTAGCTTAAGGATGGGTGGCCGAGTGGTTGAAGGCACCGGTCTTG
>CAVUVO010000005.1:0-78237 GCA_963744945.1 uncultured Alphaproteobacteria bacterium
CGCCCTTCGGCTACGGACGTCCCTACAGCCGCTCGCAGATCGGGACGCTGCTCAAGGACGCCATGTTCTCTCCAGAGGACTGGCAATATGCGCTTTACATGCCGCCCTTCAGCTGGCGCGTGCTGCTCAAATGGCCGGTGTTCTGGGAGCGGTTAGGTCTCGTGCTGTGGCCTGCCTTCTCCGGTGTCATCATGGTCGAGGCGACAAAGCAGATCTATGCCGGCGTGCCGGTGAAGGAAGTGCGGAGCAAGAGCCGCCGCGTGGTGCCCCTGCCTGCCGGCGTGACGCCGAGGACTTCATCCCCTCGCCTTGATGAAGTGTCCCCACGTCAAGTCTTCTCAAGCACCGAGAAGAAGTAGCCGTTGTGCCAGTCGCTCAAATGCCCGATCACCGGCCCGTGGGTGCCGTCGAGGGTGGTGCGAATCTCAAGACTGTATTTCAGCGACAAATTGAGCGCCTTGATCGCGGCGAGGCTTCCACGGCGCACGGGCTCCCAGTTCCAGTCATCTATGATGAGGATGAACTGGCGTGTCAGGGCGGGGGCGGCGTGCACGAGCCCGTCATAGTGATCCTGATAGGCGTGCGGGCCGTCGAAGAGATGACATTGAAGGTGCCAAGGCTCGCGATGTCCAGCTTGCGAAAGTCGCATTCCACGAAGGTGACGTGCGCCTCAGGCACCTTGAACCGGTTGACGTTGGCGAGGAACTGGTCCTTCGGGCCGCCAAACTCCGACCAATTGTCAATGCCGGTGGCACGCACACGGTTGCGGCTGATCGCCGAGCACAGGGTCGATCCTGTCCAGCAACCCACCTCGAGATAGCTCGGATTGGGGAGCCCGCGGATCAGATTGTTGATGAAATGCCGGTACTTGCCGCCCGACATCCCGACCATGGTCAGAACGTCGGGATCGATCTCGCTTTCGCTATTGAGAGCCTTGCCGAACGCCTCTTTGATGTTTCGAGACAGTTCGTGGGCAGGCGTCTCATCGATCTGAGTGACGTGTGCGGCTTGGGCAATGTTGGACATTGTGCCGAGTTCCCCAGCGGTTCTACCCGACCGCGAGCATAGTCCTCATCGCGACAGGAGGAACACCGCCTGCTCGCCGAACAGGTTCTGCGCAAAAAGCGGCATGGACACGCCGAGCTTGGAGCCTGACGCGTTGAGCGCCACCACGCGCTCGACCTTGGCGCCGGCATCCCTGCACAAATCCAAGAAATCCTTGATGGTGCAGAGGTGGATGTTCGGCGTGTCGTACCAGCGGTCGGGCAGATTGTTGGTCTTCGGCATCTTGCCGCGGAACATGAGTTGCGTGCGCACGCGCCAGTGCCCGAAATTGGGGAAGGATACGATCGCCCTCTTGCCGATGCGCAAAAGCTGCTCGAGCACATCCCGCGGCGAATAGGTCGCCTGGATGGTCTGGCTCAGGATGGCGTAGTCGAAGGCGAGGTCGGGGTAATAGACGAGGTCGGCGTCGGCGTCGCCCTGGATCACGGCGAGCCCTTGCGCCACGCAGTTATTCACCCCGGCCTGGCTAAGCTCGATACCACGCGCATCGGCGCCGCGCTTTGCCGCGAGCAGGCGCATCAGCGTGCCGTCGCCGCAGCCGATATCGAGCACGCGCGCGCCTGGCGTCACCATGTCGGCGATGAGCAGGAGGTCGACGCGCGAGGTGTCATTCGCCGTGCGCAACCCGTGTGGCGGGACGTTGACGTTCACGGCAGCCAGCCCTCCGGCTCGGCGATGCCGCGCTGGCGTGCCGCAGAATTGACGAAACCGCGGATGGTGTCGAACAGCTCAGGCTCGTGCAGCAGGAAGGAATCGTGGCCGCCTTTGGTCTTCAGCTCGACGAAGCTGACATTGGCGGCGACCGCGTTCAGTGCATGCACGATCTCCCGGCTCTCCTCGGTGGGGAACAGCCAGTCTGAGGTGAACGACACGAGGCAGAAGCGCGTGCGCGTGCCCTGAAACGCGTTGGCCAGCACGCCGCCATGGTCCGCGGCGAGATCGAAATAATCCATGGCGCGGGTGATGTAGAGATAGGAGTTGGCGTCGAAGCGATCGACGAAGCTCAAGCCCTGATGGCGGAGATAGCTCTCCACCTGGAAGTCGGCGTCGAAGCCGAAGGTGATCTTGTCGCGATCCTGCAGGTTGCGGCCGAACTTCGTGTGCAGCGCGTCGTCCGACAGATAGGTGATGTGCGCCGCCATGCGCGCAACGGCGAGGCCCTTGCGCGGGCTCGTGCCCTGATCGAGATAGCAGCCCTGGCACCAGTCGGGATCGGCCATGACGGCCTGGCGCCCGACCTCATGGAAGGCGATGTTCTGCGAGGAGTGACGCGCGGCGCAGGCGATCGGCACGGCGGAGAATACGCGGTCCTTGTAGGTCGCGGCCCATTCGAGCACCTGCATGCCGCCCATCGAGCCGCCAAGCACGCAGAGCACCACGGGAATGCCGAGATGATCGAGCAGCCGCGCCTGCGCCCGCACCATGTCGGCGATGGTGATGACGGGAAAATCGAGCCCGAAGGAGCGGCCGGTTGCTGGATTGGTCGAGCTTGGCCCGGTCGAGCCCATGCAGCCGCCGATCACGTTGGGGCAGAGCACGAAATAGCGGTTGGTATCGATGGGCTTGCCCGGGCCGACCATGGTCTCCCACCAGCCGGGCTTGCCGGTGACGGGATGGACGTTGGCGACATGCTGGTCCCCGGTCAGCGCATGACAGACGAGCACGAGGTTCGACTTGTCGGCATTGAGCGTGCCGTAGGTCTGATAGGCGATGGAGAAGGGCGCGAGTTTCTCCCCGCAGTCGAGCGGAAGCGGATCGTCAAAATGCGCGATCTCGCTCTGGGGATTGGCGATCTGCGCAAGCCGAACGGAAAGGTCCTGGAAGGCTTGTGTTACCGGCGCTTCACTCATCACTGTAAATCCAGGCGTCCATTCCGTTCGGAGGCCACTATTGCCTCCTAATTTGACAATTCGGCGTTAGCTAGGAGCTTAGCGTCGAAAGTCAATCTTTTCTTTGCCTTGGGCGAAGGAAAGGCCCTATGAGAGGCCCCGCTGCCCGCGCGGAAGCCAGGCGGCATATCGACACCAGGAGTTGAGCGGAATGACGGCGAAGCGGGCCTTGCGCCCCCGGCAAGGCATCCTCGACATCGCGCCCTACGTGCCGGGGAAGAGCACGGTCGCGGGCGGCGGGCCGGTGATCAAGCTCTCCTCCAACGAGACGCCGTTCGGCCCCTCCCCCCGCGCCATCGAGGCCTACCTCAAGGAGGCGCAGACGCTGTCGCGCTACCCCAACGGCTCGGCGCGGCCCTTGCGCGAGGCGATTGCCAAGCTCTATGGCCTCGACCCGGCGCGCATCGTCTGCGGCGCTGGCTCCGACGAGCTGCTCAGCCTGCTCGCCACCGCCTATCTCGGCCCAGGCGACGAGGCGATCTACTCGCGCCACGGCTTTCTCGTCTACCGCATCGTCATTCTGGCCCGCGGCGCCACGCCGGTGGTCGCGCCAGAGAAGAACCACACCGCCGATGTCGACGAGATTCTCGCCCGCGTGACGCCGGCAACGCGCATGGTGTTCCTCGCCAACCCCAACAATCCGACCGGCACCTACATCACCTTCGACGAGGTGAAGCGCCTGCGCGCGGGGCTGCCCGAGGACGTTGTGCTCGTGCTCGACGCGGCCTACGCCGAATATGTGCGCGCCAACGACTATGAGGCGGGGATCGAGCTGGTCGCTACCACCCACAACACGGTGATGACGCGCACCTTCTCCAAGATCTATGGACTCGCCTCGCTCCGCATCGGCTGGGCGTACTGCCCTGACGCCGTGGCCGACGCGCTGAACCGCATCAGGGGTCCGTTCAATGTCTCGGGCCCGGCCATCGCCGCCGGTGTGGCTTCGCTCGAGGACCGTGCCAGCATGGCGCGCGCCGTCGAGCACAACGAGACTTGGCTCGGCCGCATGAGCGAGGCGCTCACCGCGCTCGGCCTTGGCGTCACCCCGAGCGCCGCGAATTTCCTCCTCGTGCATTTCCCGGGCAACGGCCACTCCGCGGCGGACGCCGACACATTCCTCCAGTCGCAGCGGATCATCCTCAGGCGCGTCGCGGAATACGGCTTTCCCGGTGCGCTGCGCATGACCGTCGGCACCGAGGAGGAAAATCTCGCGGTGCTCGACGCGCTCAAGGCTTTCCTCGGCGCAACAGGCGCGAAGCGCCAATGACCGAGCCGATCTTCGACACCGTCGCCATTGTCGGGCTCGGGCTGATCGGCTCCTCGGTCGCGCGCGGACTGAAGGCACGCGGCCTCGCCCGGCGCGTGATCGGCTACGACAGCTCGACCCAAGTGCACGCGCGCGCCAAGGAGCTTGGCTTTTGCGATCACGTCGCCAACACCCCTGCCGAGGCGGTGAAGGACGCTGAGCTCGTGCTGATTGCCGTGCCCGTCGGCGCCACCGCCGATGCGGTGAAGTCCGTCGCGCCGCATCTCCGCGAAGGCGCCATCCTCACCGAGGTCGGCTCGGTCAAGGCGGCGGTGATCCGCCAGGTGCTCGCCGTGCTTCCTCAAGGTGCGGCCTTCGTTCCGGGCCACCCGATCGCCGGCACCGAGCATTCCGGCCCCGACGCAGGCTTTGCCGAATTGTTCGACGGCCGCTGGACCATCCTCACCCCGTGCGAGCGGAGCAGCGAGGCGGCGGTGGAGAAAGTCGCCGCGCTGTGGCGCGGGCTCGGCTCCGCCGTCGAGACCATGACGCCCGAGCACCACGACATCGTGCTCGCCATTACCAGCCACATCCCGCATCTCATCGCCTTCAACATCGTCGGCACCGCGGCGGACGTCGAAGAGGTGACCCAATCGGAGGTGATCAAATTCTCCGCCGGCGGCTTCCGCGATTTCACCCGCATCGCCGCGTCAGACCCCGTCATGTGGCGCGACGTGTTCCTCAACAACAAGGAGGCGGTGCTGGAGATGCTCGGCCGCTTCTCCGAGGATCTGGCCGCGCTTCAGCGCATGATCCGCTGGGACGACGGCACCGCGCTGCTCGAGCTGTTCACCCGCACCCGCGCCATCCGCCGCGGCATCATCGAGGCCGGGCAGGACACGCAAGAAGCCGATTTCGGCCGCCCGCACGGGCATGAGGATTAGGCAGAGCGGCTTGATAGAAACTCCTGAGCTCTGGGTGTTCGGCTATGGCTCGCTGATGTGGCGGCCTGGCTTCCCCTTCGCCGAATCTGCCCCGGCGCTGCTCAAAGGCGCCCACCGCGCGCTCTGCGTCTATTCCGTGGTCCATCGCGGCACCCACGCCCAGCCGGGCCTCGTGCTCGGTCTCGACCGCGGCGGCGCCTGCCGCGGCGTCGCCTTCCGTGTGACCGATGGCGCAGAGGGCGAGACCATCGCCTATCTGCGCGAGCGCGAGCAGGTCACCGACGTCTATGTCGAGGCGGTGCGGCCCGTCCGCCTGCTCGACGGCACAGGCCGCGTGCTGAAGGCCCTGACCTATCTCGTCGACCGCAACCACGACCAATACGCCGGCGGTCTTTCGCTCGAGGAGCAGATCCGCATCGTCCTCGGCGGCAAGGGCCAAGCGGGTGGCAACGTGGAATACGTGATGAAGACGCTACGGCATCTCGAGGAGACCGGCGTGCACGACGACTTGCTCGCCGGCATCGCGGCGCACCTCACCCAGCAGGACCAAGGAAGCTAGGCCGCGTCGGTGGCGAATTGCAGCTCGGCGAGGCGCGAGTAGATGCCGCCATTGCCAATCAGGCTCTGATGCGTCCCCTCCTCCACCAATTGCCCCTGGTCGAGGACGAGGATGCGGTCGGCGCGGGTCACCGTGGCAAGGCGATGGGCGATGACGAGCGTGGTGCGGCCTTGCATGATCGAATCGAGCGCGCGTTGCACCAGCGTCTCGCTCTCGGAGTCGAGCGCGCTTGTCGCTTCGTCAAGCAGCAGGATCGGCGCATCGCGCAAGACTGCACGCGCAATGGCGATGCGCTGACGCTGGCCTGCGGAGAGCGTCACGCCGCCCTCGCCAAGCAGGGTGTCGTAACCTTGCGGCAGGCCCGCGATGAAGTCATGCGCGAAGGCCGCACGCGCCGCCTTCTCGACCTCGATCCGGCTCGCCTCGCCGACGCCATAGGCGATATTGGCGGCGACCGTATCGGCGAACAAAGCCGGCTCCTGCGGCACGATGGCGAAGCGCGAGCGCAGGTCGTGGAGATTGGCGGCGTTGACCGCCACGCCGTCGACCGACACCGTTCCGCGTTGCGGGTCGTAGAAGCGCAGCAGCAGCGCAAAGATCGTGGTCTTGCCGGCGCCTGACGGTCCGACGATGGCCACGCGCTCGCCAGATCGCACACGGAACGACACGCCATTGAGCGCACTTGCATTCGGCCGCGACGGATAATGGAACGACACGTCGCGGAACGCGATCTCGCCGCGCGGCGGCTCGGGAAGCGCGACCGGATGCGACGGCGATTTGATTTGCGATTGCACCGCGAGCAGCTCGCCGAGACGCTCGGCGGCGCCTGCGGCCTGGTTCACCTCGCCCCACACTTCGCTGAGCTCTCCGGTCGCCGCCGCCGCAAGCACGGCATAGAGCACGAACTGGCCAAGCCTTCCGCCGCTCATGCTGCCTGACAGCACATCCTGCGCGCCGAACCACAAAATGCCGACGACGCTCGCGAACACGAGGAAGATGGCAAGCGCGGTCAGGCCTGCGCGAGCCTTGGTGCGCGCCCGCGCCGCGCCAAAGGCGCGCTCGACGGCGCCGGCGAATCTGCTGCTTGCCGCCTTCTCGTGAGTGAAGGCTTGCAGCACCCGCACCTGGCTCAAGCTCTCGCTCGCATAGGCCGAGGCATGCGCAAGACTGTCTTGCGCCTCGCGCGACAGCGAGCGCACCGCGCGTCCGTAGGCAAAGAGCGGCAGCACGATCAGCGGTATGGCGATCAGCACCAGCAAGGACAGCCTGGGGCTCGTGACGATCATCATGGCCACGGCGCCGAGCAGGATCACGATGTTGCGCAAGGCCTGGCTGATGGTCGTGCTTGCCGCCGCCTTGACTTGCGTGGTGTCGGCGGTGAGCCGCGACATCACCTCGCCCGAATGGGCCGTCTCGTAGAAGGCTGGGCTCAAGCCGGTAAGATGCTTGAAGATGTCGGTGCGGATGTCGGCGACCACGCGCTCGCCGAGCCAGTTCACGAAATAGAAGCGCGCCGCGCTGGCGATGGCGAGGATGAGGCCGACGCCGAGCAGGGTGGCGAAATATTTGTCGACGAGGCCGGGCTCCATCCCGCTGAAGCCGACATCGATCATGCGCCGCACGGCGAGCGGCAGGACGAGCGTCGCCGCGGCGGAGACGATCAGCGCCACGAGCGCAGCCCCGATCACGCCCCTATAGCGGAGGAGATATGGCTTCAGCGCCAAGAGCGGCTGAAGCGATGCACGGCCTTGCCTGTCCGCCTCGGTGGCCGAGGCAGAAAAGGGGTGCAGCTCCTGGCCGTTGGGCTTTACGGTCACGGGCGGGGTATCCTCATTCTCGAGGGCAATGTACGGAAGGAGCGCGGGGAGCGAAAGATCAAAGGCACGCGCCTTTCCGGCGCAGCCTTGTGCGGCCGCCGAACTTCCGTTATAGGCACACGCTGAACCGCAAAAACCGAGATTTCCAAGGCAAAATCGCCATGAAAAAGGACATTCATCCCGCTTATCACCGCATCAAGGTGGTGATGACCGACGGCACCGAGTTCGTCACCTATTCGACCTACGGGGCGGAAGGCGAGACGCTGAAGCTCGACATCGACTCCAAAACGCATCCGGCCTGGACCGGCGGCAGCCAGCATCTGACCGACCGCGGCGGGCGGCTGTCCCGCTTCAACCGGAAATACGAAGGCTTCCTCAAATAGGCGGTTAGTCGCCGTCGGTGCCGAACGCCTCGCGCAAGCGCGACAGCTGCATGCTCAAGGGGTGATCGGCTTCGCCGGGCGCCTGCGCCTGCTCGAGCCCGAGCATCTGGTCGAGGCGGACGATCCGCTCTTGCAGCTTGACGCTCTCCAGGATCAGCTCCTTCAGCCGCGGCGGCAGCGCGCCGAAATCCCTGCTCGGCTGATCGCCCCCCTTGGCTGGAAGCTTGATCTTGCGCTGCTCCTCGAAGGCCTGCTCGAGCGTGAGCTCGCCTTCGCTCACCGCGCGCCGGATGAGGAGCCATGAAGCAAGCTGCATGAGGCGCGTGGTCAGCCGCATGCTCTCGGTGGCATAGGCGAGCGAATGCGGCGGCTGTAGCTTGCGCGCTTCTTTCCGGCCGTCGCCGTCGAGATAGGTGGCGGCGGCTTCGACGAGCGCCATGCCCTCGCGAAACACCGTCCTGAATTGATCTGATTGCGCAAACTTCGCGCCAAATGAGACGGTGACGCCGTCACCGCGCCTAGACTTCCCCGCCATCGGCTACTCCCCTCTACGCCTGTGCCCACGGCATTACGCGCCAACCGGGAAATTCGCCCGACCGGCGGAGACACGTTAGACCAGCGATTGGGGCAAAAAAAGAGCCGCCTTAGGGCGGCTCAGGAAGTTAACAGGGAGGCGTCAAACAGAGTGGACAGGCCACTCAAATCCAGAGGACTGGATGGCTGAAAACCTAGCGCAAACCCTCTAACAACGAGTTAACGCTAAGGCGCGATTTACCTAAAGGAAGGGAGTTAGCAAGGTTGGTTAACGCTTGAAGGCCGCGTCCGCGGCGCTGCGCGAGGATTCCTTGGCGGCCCGTGTTGCCTCAACCCGCGCGATCTCTTCCTTCAGGCTCTCGATGAGCTCGGCGAGCTCGCCGACGGAGAGCTTGCTCAAGTCTTGGCCAAGCTCGTAGGACTTCTTTTTCTTCGGTACGAGATCGTCGAGATCCATGACGCTTTCCTTTGCCGGTGAAGCATCCTAGCACCTGAGCTGCGACGAAAAAGAGGGACATGTCCATGGCGCCTGAGACCATGACCGTCATCGAAGCGAAGGGCCACGGCGGACCCGACGTGCTCGTGCCGGCAAAGCGGCCCGTGCCGGTGCCAGGTCCGGGCGAGGTGCTGATCGAGGTCAAGGCCGCTGGCGTCAATCGCCCTGACGTGCTCCAGCGTCAGGGCCTCTACCCCGCACCCAAAGGCGCATCCGACCTTCTAGGGCTTGAAGTCGCCGGCAACGTGGCGGCGTGCGGGCCAGGTGCTGCACGCTACAAGATAGGCGATGCCGTCTGCGCGCTCACCAATGGCGGCGGCTATGCCGAGTTTTGCGTGGCACCGGAAAGCGCGACTCTTCCCCTGCCTGGCGGCCTCTCGCCGGTCGAGGCAGCGGCGTTGCCAGAGACCGTGTTCACCGTGTGGCACAACGTGTTCGAGCGCGGCGGCCTCGAGCCAGGCGAATGGCTGCTCGTGCATGGCGGAGCGAGCGGCATCGGCACCACCGCGATTCAGATGGGGCGGCTGTTCGGCGCGCAAGTGCTGGTCACGGCTGGCAGCGCCGAGAAGGTCCGCGCCTGCGAGGAATTGGGCGCAACCCGCGCCATCAATTACCGCGAAGAGGATTTCGTCGAGGTGGTGAAGGAGGCGACCCAAGGCCACGGCGCCGACGTCATCCTCGACATGGTCGGCGGCGACTATATCGAGCGCGATTTGCGCGCGGCGGCGATCGACGGGCGCATCGTCCAGATCGCCTTCCTCAAAACCTCGAAAGTCGAGATCGATCTGATGCGGCTGATGATGCGGCGATTGACGCTGACCGGCTCGACCTTGCGCGCCCAGAGCGCCGAGGCCAAGGCGCGCATGGCTCGCGCCATCGAGGAGAAGGTCTGGCCGCTCATCGCCGAGGGCAAGCTCAAGCCGGTGATCGACTCGACCTTCGCGCTCACCGACGCGGCCGCCGCGCATGCCCGCATCGACGACCCAGATCACATCGGCAAGATCGTGCTGGTGGTGGATTGACAGCCTGAGGCCCTCATCCTGAGGAGGGCCAAAGGCCCGTCTCGAAGGATGAGTCCCCCTTTTTTGAGCCGGAAGCATTTGCCTAGCGAAGCGGCAGCCCCTATATAGAGGCCTTCCCCGTCATGTGAATTTGGCTGACTCTCGCTGGCTTAAGGAAGTCGAGAGGCCGCCCCAACTCTTACAGGTATTGCAGATACTCATGGACCGCACACCGCTTATGCCCAAGGCGACCGCCGTATGGCTGGTCGACAACACCTCGCTCACCTTCGAGCAGATTGCCGAGTTCTGCGGCCTGCACGTGCTCGAAGTGAAGGGCATCGCCGACGGCGACGTTGCCCACGGCATCAAGGGCATGGATCCCATCTCCTCCGGCCAGCTCACCCGCGACGAGATCGCCAAGGCCGAGAAGGACAGCTCCTATCGCCTCAAGCTCGCCGAGCCCAAGGTCGAGGTGCCGGAGGTCAAGACCAAGCGCGGGCCCCGCTACACGCCGGTGTCGCGCCGCCAGGATCGGCCGAACGCCATTCTCTGGCTGCTCAAGAACCATCCCGAGCTCAAGGACTCCCAGATCATGCGGCTCGTCGGCACGACCAAGCCGACCATCATCGCCATCCGCGAGCGGTCGCATTGGAACTCCGGCAGCCTCGTCGCCCAGGACCCCGTGGCGCTCAGCCTCTGCTCGCAGATCGACCTCGACGCCGAGGTGAAGAAGGCTGCGGCCAGGCTCGCCCGCGAACGGCATGAGGTCGAAGCCGTCGAGCCTCCGAGAGCCGGCACGCTCATCCCGGCCGAGGAGACCATTGCCGCGGAGCCTGCCCCCGCGCCAGAGGCGCCGATGGCCACCGCGCTGGCCCAAGAGGCCCGCGATGCCATGGCCGCGCCTGACGAGGAGGAAGAGGTTCCGGACATCGACTCCGTCTTCGCCAAGCTGAAAGAGCTGAAGCGCGACTAACGCGACTTCCGGAGCGCCGGTCCCGAGGCCATGGGGCTTTGATCAAAATCAAAGCCCCGGGCGGGCCCTTCGCCAATTCTTGCACTCCAATTCAAATGAAGGAGCGCATCATGGGAACCGGCGAAATTCTCTTTCTGGTTTTGGTCTTGGCGGCGGCCAGCGTCTTCGCGGCGACCCTCGCTTATTATTCGCGAGGCTGACCCGGCCGGATATCGTTCACAAGGGGAATTGATTGAAAGGCTTGAGCATGGCTAGGGTGCGACAGGGAAACGCACCCAAGGCGGGCCATGACGAGCCCCTACGATACCGATCTCGGCAAGACGAGAGCCAATTACCAGCCGCTGACGCCGCTCGTCTTCCTCGAGCGGGCCGCGAGCACGTTCCCCGATCATCCCGCCATCATCCACGGCAAGCGGCGCTATTCCTACGCCGAGTTCTATGCCCGCTCGCGCAGGCTCGCCTCGGCGCTTGCCGCACGCGGCATCGGCAAGGATGACACCGTCTCGGTGATGCTGGCCAATACGCCTGCGATGCTCGAGGCCCATTACGCGATCCCCATGACGGGAGCGGTGCTGCATTCCATCAATACGCGGCTCGATCCGCCGGTCGTCGCCTTCATGCTCGACCACGCAAACACCAAGCTCATCATCGTCGACACCGAGTTTGCCCCGATCATCAAGGAGGCGCTTGCCGAGACTGAGGTCGAGCCCACGATCATCAACTACCGCGACCTTGAATGCGGCGTCGAGGGCGAGCGCTTAAGCGATCTCGACTACGAGGAGGTCTTAGCCTCCGGCGACCCCGACTATGACTGGAAGATGCCCTCCAACGAATGGAACGCCATCTCGCTCAACTATACGAGCGGCACGACCGGCAACCCCAAGGGCGTCGTCTATCACCATCGCGGCGCGGCGCTGATGTGCTACGCCAACACCATCGCCACCAGCATGGGGCCGCATCCGGTTTATCTCTGGACGCTGCCGATGTTCCATTGCAACGGCTGGTGCTTCCCCTGGTCGCTGTCGATGGTGGCCGGCACCCATGTCTGCCTCCGCTCGGTGCGGGCGAAGCCGATGTATGACGCCATCGCCGACCACAAGGTGACGCATCTCTCCGGCGCGCCCTTCGTCATGTCGGCGCTGCTCAACGCCGCCGAGAATGAAAGGCGGAGCTTCGACCACACCGTCGCCTTCAACCACGCCGCGGCCCCTCCCCCAGAAGCCGTGCTCGGCGCCATGGCCGAGGCGGGCTTCGAGCTGACCCATCTCTACGGGCTGACCGAGACCTATGGCCCTGCGACCATCAACGAATGGCACGCGGAGTGGGACGATCTACCGCCCGATCAGCGCCTGTCGAAGCGCGCCCGCCAAGGCGTGCGCTACGTGGCGCTCGAAGGCCTCGACGTGCTGGACCCGGAGACCATGGAGCGGGTGCCGGCCGACGGCGAGACGATCGGCGAGGTCATGTTCCGCGGCAATATCGTGATGAAGGGCTACCTCAAGAACAAGAAGGCGACCAAGGAAGCGTTTGCCGGCGGCTGGTTCCATTCCGGCGATCTCGGCGTGCTTCACCCCGACGGCTATATCCAGCTCAAAGACCGCTCCAAGGACATCATCATCTCTGGCGGCGAGAACATCTCCTCGATCGAGGTCGAGGACGTGCTCTATAAGCACCCGGCCGTCGCCGCCGCCGCGGTGGTGGCGAAGCCTGACGTGAAATGGGGCGAGACGCCGTGCGCCTTCATCGAGAAGCGCCCAGGCGCGGAGGTCACCGAGGCCGAGATCATCAGCTACTGCAAGGAGAAGCTCGCCCGCTTCAAATGTCCGAGCCGGGTGGTGTTCACCGAGCTGCCCAAAACCTCGACGGGCAAGATCCAGAAGTTCAAGCTGCGCGACATGGCGAAAGAGGCTTGAGGCGCCGCACGCGCGATAAAGACTCTTGACCGCGCCGATGGCAGGATGTCGAGTTGAGCCAGCGCCGGTGTTGGCGCGCCGCCCAAAGCAAGGGATTGGTTTAGCATGCCCAACAAGGGCCTGAGATTTGTGGAGATCAACGAGCATTCCGACGCGCGCGGAAAGATGCGCATCGTCGAGGTCGACGGCGGCGGATTGCCCTTCGTGCCGGTGCGGAGCTTCATCGTTTCCGACGTTCCGAGCGGCAAGTCGCGCGCGGGCCATGCCGTGTCCTGCGACGAGCTGATCATCGTGGCGCAAGGCTCCTGCCTGATCACCGCGCGCACCGGCGCCGGCCTCGAGGAGCACCGCCTCACCCCGGACACCGGCGCGGCGCATCTCCGGCCTGGCACCTGGCTGATGCTGAGCGAATTCGAGCCCGGGACCATCCTCGTCACCTACGCCTCGGAGAGATATGCGGAAACGCGCTTCTTCGAGGATTATGTCGAGCTCGACCGCTAACCAGGCCACGCTCGCCTCCGCCCAATGCCGGCGCTTTGGCTGTGGTCAAACCTTGGCCTCCCCTTGCGGCCGATAGGATCCGCGCTTCACACTCATTGCGGCGCTTGACGCCTGGATCGGCGGGGGTGGGGGCTTGGACGCGGCGCTCGAGCAACATTTCAATCTGATCGCAAGCTACGTTGCCCTCGCCATCGAATGCGGCGCGGTGTTCGTCGCCGCCTTCGGCGCGTTGCAGGCCATGGCCGCCCTGTTAAAGGCGATCGCCAACGGCCAAGCGACGGGGTTGGCAGGACGCCAAATATGGCTGCGCTTCGCCACCTGGATCCTGCTCGCGCTGGAATTTGCGCTCGCCGCCGACATCCTGCGCACGGCCGTGGCGCCGACCTGGGACGACATCTCAAAGCTCGCCGTCATCGCCACGATCCGCACCATGCTCAACTACTTCCTGGCGAAGGACATCATGGCCTTCGCCAAGAGCCAGGAGGATGGCCCTGAAAGGGGCGCAATCTAGGGAAAAATGGCCGAATCCAGGACCGTTAATCAAATGGACTGGCTTGCGAATATGTGGTTCAGTTTGTTGAAGTTACGTGCGGCGACGTGCCGAAAGACGAAAGGCACGCGTCAGGTTGCGCGGGTTTCGGGGGGTTCAAAGACAAGGCTGGCGGAGCTTGGCTCTGGCCGGCATAGGTTCGCGGGATCGTCATCCCCGCACCGTCCCGAAGCATGGGCACCCTCAACTCGGGGCCGATGAATGCTGAGCAAAGCACGGGGCAAGCGGTTTCAGCTGATCCTGATCAAGCCGTCGCACTACGATGCGGCAGGCTATGTCGTGCAATGGCTCCGCTCGACCATGCCGTCGAACTCGCTCGCCGCGGTCTATAGCCTCGCGCGCGGCGCCGCTGAGCGGCAGGTGCTGGGGCCGGATCTCCCCATCGACGTTATCGCCATGGACGAGACCAATACGCGGGTGCGCCCGCGCGACATCGCCAAGCGCATCGCGAAGAACGGCGGCTTCGGGCTCGTCGGGCTGATCGGCGTGCAGTCGAACGAATTCCCCCGCGCCCTCGACATCGCGCGGCCGTTACGCGCCGCAGGCGTGCAGGTGATGATCGGCGGCTTCCATGTCTCCGGCTGCCTCGCCATGCTGAAAGACACGCAGACCGACATCAAGGTCGCGCAAGCGCTCGGCATCTCCATCTTCGCCGGCGAGGCCGAGGAAGGCCTCGACGAGGTGCTGCAAGACGCGGCGCGCGGCGAGCTTCGCGATCTCTACAATCACATGAAGGTGCTGCCGGGCATTGGCGACGTTCCCTCGCCGCCGTTCCTTCCCGTCGATTTCGTCAAGCGCACCGTCGGCAACGTGACGAGCTTCGATGCCGGGCGCGGCTGCCCCTTCCAATGCTCGTTCTGCACCATCATCAACGTGCAGGGGCGCAAGTCGCGCTACCGTTCGCCGGACTCGATCGAGCAGATCCTGCGCATGAACTGGGCGCAAGGCGTGAAGCGCTTCTTCATCACCGACGACAATTTCGCGCGCAACAAGGACTGGGAAGCGATCTACGACCGGATCATCAAACTGCGCGAAGAGGACGGCATGGACGTCCGCTTCATGATCCAGGTCGATACGCTCTGCCACAAGATCCCGAACTTCATCGAGAAGTCGCGGCGCGCCGGCGTCACCCGGGTGTTCATCGGGCTTGAGAACATCAACCCGGCGAATTTGATCGCCGCCAAGAAGCGGCAGAACAAGATCACCGAGTACCGCAAGATGCTGCTCGAGTGGAAGCGGGTCGGCATCATGACCTTCGCCGGCTACATCCTCGGCTTCGAGAACGACACGCCGGACTCGATCCGCCACGACCTCGAGATCATCAAGAAGGAGCTGCCGCTCGACGCGCTCGAATTTTTCGTGCTGACGCCGCTGCCGGGCTCGGAGGATCACAAGGTCCTCTACGAGAAGAATGTCTGGATGGATCCGGACATGAACAAATACGAGCTCGAGCACGTGGTCACCGGCCACGCCAAGATGACCAAGGAAGAGTGGCAGGGCGCTTACCGCTCGGCCTGGGACATTTTCTATACCGACGAGCATCTCGAGACGATCATGCGGCGCGCGCACGCGACCGGCATCAACATCCGCTCGCTGATGCCGGTGCTGATGTGGTTCTCGAGCGCGGTGAAGATCGAGGAGCTGCACCCGCTGCAATGGGGCATCTTCCGCGTCAAGCATCGCAAGGACCGCCGCCCCGGCCTGCCAATCGAGTCGCCGCTCTCGTTCTATGCGGGCTATGCCGCCGAGACCGCGAGGAAGGCCGTGAAGCTCGTGCGGCGCTGGAGGCATCTCAAGAGCATCGTCGCCAAGATCGAAGCCGACCCGCATGCCAAGTCCTACCAGGACGACGCTCTGATCCCGGTCGGCGAGGAAGACGCCGAGCATATGGAGCTTTACACCCAGAGCGAGACGGTGCGCGCCGCCGTGCAGCATGAGCGCAGGGTGGCGGGCGGCCCCGCGAACGGTCATCAGCCGAAGGTCCATGCCGGGAATGGCCACGCCGGGAACGGTCATAAGGACAGTGGCCTAGGCGACGCCGCGCATCACGATGCCGGCCATCACGATCACGCCCACGAGCGGCGTCCGGACATCGCCCCGCCCGCGGCCTAAGCGAGTCGCTCCAAGGCCAAATCTCGAAACTTGTCATGCCCGGCCTTGTGCCGGGCATCCACGTTTTCAGCACGAGCAGAAACAGAATCGTGGATGGCCGGGACAAGCCCGGCCATGACCAACTCTTGAAAATGCGTGGTCCTAGAATCCGCCGAGCGCGCGGCGGAAGAAATCGCCGAACTCGCCGCGCGGCCGATGCCGCCAGGGCGGAGGAGGCGCGCCGTAAGGATAGGTCTCGTCGGCGTAGCGATTGTAGGGACCATAGCGGCGATCGTAACCGCCATAACGCGGGTCGCCCTGCGGGCCCTTGGGACCTGAGACAGGCGCGAGCGCCGAGGATTCGACCCAGCCTGCCGCGCCGCTATTTGCGTCCTGCACCTGCACCCAGCCAGGTTGGCGCGAGATCACCCGCACCTGCCAGCCTGCGGGCAGCGCATAAACCAGTGGCGCCTGCATGGAGGGCTCGGACCGCATGTCCGCGGTGCCGGCGACCACATGCGCCCATTCGTCCGCTTCGGCAGGCCCTTCGCCGGCGCCCGGACCGCCGGGGCCCATGGCGTTCTGATCGTCACCCGCACCCGGCTGCATGGGGCCTTGATCCTGCCAGCCGTCGGGGATCGGCGCACCGTCCGGCCCTAGCATGACCTGATCTTGCTGATCGCTTTCGCCCTCTTCCGCTGGCTGCTGCTGAGCGCCGGCATTTGGACCTGGCGCAGCTTCCTCGCGCTTGGCGGTTTCCGGAGAGGCGGGCTCTCGCCGCGCTTGGCGCAGGCGCCGGCTTCTTCGGCTCGATGGCGGCGGTCTTTTGCGGGTCAGCCGCCTTGTCCTTGGCAGGCTTGGTCTCGTCGGGCTTGGCGTCCTTCGACGCGAGGCTGTCCTTCTCGCATTGCGCGGCGTCCGCCGCGGCGACCTTCGCGGCCTTGGCCTTGTCGGCAGGCGTGGAGACGCTGCCGCCGCCGAGCACGGCTTGGGCGAGAAAAGCGGTGCTGCCGGCATAGAGCACGGCACCCGCGAGCCACAGGGTCAGAACGAGCTTGCTTCGCATGCCAAGCCTCCGCGCCGGCGCATCCGCCGGCCTGATTCGGTCTCTCCAGTTAAACAGGAATGCCCGAAGCAGATGTTAATTGGCACGCCAAAATGGCAGAAGCGTGGGGGCTTGTTGCCTAACAAAGAGGCCGTCACACTTCTCCGATGCCGGTCAGCCGCAGCCTATAAGGCCTTCGTTCAGGACCTGCTCTCGCGAGTTCGGTCCGGTCAAGCATCCGCAACATGTTCAGCGGCGCCGGCATCTATGCCGGATGGGGTGATATTCGCGCATCACTCGTCGACGATAACGGCTCTATCTCAAGGCCGACGTACGCCTCTCGCGCGCGTGACTTTCGCCGCCGAAGGGCAAGAGGCCCTTTCACCTACCGCCCGAAGGGCCGGGCCACCAGTCGCCATGACGTTATTGGGAGGTGCCCTGAACGCCTGCTCGACGACCCTGAAGAGCTCGTGACGTGGGCCGAGGCGCGCGCACGCCGTGGCGCTTACTGCCAAGGTGCCGAGTGAGGCCCGAAAGCGCTACTGAGCCTGGATGCTCTCCATGTACTGAATGATCGCCTCGACGTCGTGCGGGCTGAACACGAAGATCGGCATGTCCGGATGGCCGGAGACGATCCCTTCCGCGAGCAACTCGGCAAGATCGTCGATCGGGTATTTGGCGGAAAGGGTGCGGAAGGGCGGGGCCTCCTTATGTGGACTGTCTCCCTCCTTGCCGATCGCGTGACAGGGCGAGCAGTTCGTCCTGACCAACGCCTCGCCCTTGTCGACGAGCGATTTTTCGGCCGACACAGCCGGAAGGGCGAAGCAAAGGCTCAAGCAAGCGAGCCCCGCGATCGAGGCGCTCCGCAGTTTGTCCGATAGAGTTGTTGACGGCACCGCGACCCCTCCTCTTCTGCCTGAGGCTTGCCACGGATAGACGCTAGGGGCGCCGCGCTCCTTGACCTCGGTCAAAGTTGAGATGATGTGCGAAGGCGAGGGCCGGGTGCGCACCCCCCTCGAGAAGCGTGCTCTCCTCGCGCTTTCGGCGCGAAGATCGCCACGCTTGCTGCCTGCTTTAGAAACCCTCGCCCGAGCGAGGGATCTTCCCTACCCTAGTGGCTCATTTGATGCTTGAGCCGTTCTATTTCGTCCTTGAGACGCAGTTTTTGACGCTTCAGCTCGGTGATTTTGAGATCGTCGGCCGTCGGCCGGCTCATCTCTTCCTCGATTTTTCGATCCAGTTGACGGTGCTTTTCAGACAACTCCACAAGATGTGCGTCGAGCGCCATATTCAGACCTCCGACTCAGTTGGTCCAGGGCTGGTTATTGTGACAAATCGGAGACGTTTTGTCTAATGTCCACACCGTGTCAGGGCGTCGCTGCGGCGCGCTCCGACTTTCAGAGGCGGTGCAACTCTGCGCTAGAGCCTTGCGCGGCTTGGGATTCGCCGTGATACTTTTCGCCGATCCCCGAGAGGCAACAAGGAGCAGGGGCGTCCATGGAGAGCGAGGAAATTCGCGAGCTCCGGGCGAATTTGCACAAGCTCAAGCAAGAGCACCGCGATCTCGACAGCGCCATCAATGCGTTGGAGGAATCGGGCCGCGCCGATCAGCTCCAGCTCAAGCGGCTGAAAAAGAAGAAGCTGTTCCTGAAGGACGAGATCGCCCGCATCGAGGATCAGCTCCTGCCCGACATCATTGCCTAGACTTCGGCTTTCCGCCGCTCGCGGGCGAGCACGAGAAGCCCGAGCGTGCCGCCGATGATCTCGACCGCCATGTAGAAGAGGAGGATGGGGCTCGGGACCCCGTCGACGATCAGGCTGAGGATGCGGCCTGCGGCAATCGAATAGAGAAAGAACACCGCCCAGATCGCCGCGACATGACGCCAGGAGGGCGTGAAGGCGGCGATGACGCAGAAAATGGTCATGCCGAGATAGAGGCCCATGACCGCCCTGAGCATCTCGGTCTGGTCGGTTCCCTCAACCGCGATGGTCATGGACTTGGGGAGGACGGCGGCAGGGTTGATGCCGTAGCTCAGCGCCGGCGGCACGAGGATCGCCGCGACGAACAACAAAAAGAGCCTCATCATGCCGTGTTTCCCCCCGGAATGCCGACCTTTGCCGACCTATGCTCAGCCATTGTGGGCCATCGGCGTTTGCCGCCAAAGGCCCAATCTCCTTGCCAAGCTTGCCGCAACCCTATAAATCCCCCGCTTTTCCGCGAAGCCTAGGCACCTTCCAACAGATGAGCCTGACATGAGCGATGAGAAGCCCGGCGTCGGCATCATCATGGGCAGCAAGTCCGATTGGCCGACGCTGAAGGCCGCCGCCGCCGTGCTCGATGCTCTGCGCGTGCCCTACGAGACCCGTGTCGTCTCGGCCCACCGCACCCCCAAGCGCCTCTACGATTATGCGACGAGCGCGCGGGAGCGAGGCTTGAAGGTGATCATCGCCGGCGCCGGTGGCGCTGCCCACCTTCCAGGCATGACCGCCTCGATGACCGAGCTGCCCGTGCTCGGAGTTCCCATCGAGAGCCGTTCGCTCAAAGGTCTCGACAGCCTGCTCTCCATCGCCCAGATGCCCGGCGGCGTTCCGGTCGGCACCCTCGCCATCGGCGAAGCCGGCGCCACCAATGCCGGACTTCTCGCCGCGCAGATCCTGGCGCTTTCCGACAAGGCGCTCGCAGCCCGCGTCATGGCGTGGCGCGCGGCACTGACCGCAAGCGTCGCCGAGGCACCAGAGGATAATGCCTGAAGCCCTGCCTCCGGGAAGCACCATCGGCATTCTTGGCGGCGGCCAGCTCGGCCGCATGCTGGCGCTCGCCGCGGCGAGGCTCGGGCTGAACAGCCACATCTATTCCGACGAGCCGAACGCGCCTGCCTTCGACGTCGCTGCATACTGCACGGTCGGATCCTTCGAGGACGAAGCGGCGCTCGGCACCTTTGCCGCGAGCGTCGACGTGGTCACCTGCGAGTTCGAGAACGTGCCTGCCCGCGCGCTCGAAATCGCCGGAAAAAGCGCTCCGGTCCATCCGCCTGCCAAGTCTTTCGCCGTCGCCCAAGACCGTCTCGTAGAGAAGGACTTCATGCGCGGGCTCGGCATCCCGGTCGCCGATTACGCCGACGTGCATGACGAGCAGAGCCTGCGCGATGCGCTGGCGCATGTGCAATTGCCGGCGATCCTGAAGACGCGGCGCTTCGGCTATGACGGCAAGGGGCAGGCGCTGGTCCGCAGCGAGAAAGAGGCGTTTGCGGCGCTGAAAGAACTTGGCGGCCAGCCGTCCGTCATCGAGCGGCTGGTGACGTTCGAGCGCGAGATATCGGTCATCGTCGTGCGCGGCCAAAACGGGGAGATGAAGTTCTACGATCCCGTCGAGAACGTGCACCAGAGCGGCATCCTCGCCATCAGCCGCGTGCCTGCCCGCATCCATGACGATTGCGCCGAAGAGGCGCGGGGCATCGCCGGCAAGATCGCCGAGGCGCTCGGCCATGTCGGCGTGCTCTGCGTCGAGATGTTTCAGCGTGGGGGCGACAGTCCTCGGGACGAAGTTCCTCGCCTGCTCGTCAACGAGATCGCACCCCGAGTCCATAATTCAGGCCACTGGACCATCGACGCCTGCCTCGTCAGCCAGTTCGAGAACCACGTTCGCGCCATCGCCGGCTGGCCGCTTGGCAACACGGAACGCCACAGCGACGCGGTGATGACCAACCTGATCGGCGACGATGTGAACCGCTGGCGCGAGCTGGCCCGCGAGGACCTCGCCGTTCATCTCTACGGCAAGGCCGAGGCCAGGCCAGGCCGAAAGATGGGCCACACCACGCGGCTTTTGCCGAGGAGTTCATGATCCTTCGAGACGCGGCCTATCGGCCGCTCCTCAGGATGAGGGCGCACTCCTCATGGTGAGGAGCAGGCGCAGCCTGCGTCTCGAACCATGACACCCACGCTCTGGACAATTAGCGGCGCTTTTGTTACAGCACTCCCGGATTCGGGGCCTCTGGCCCTGGTCGGGCATGGCATTTGCCACTCCCAAATTCCTCAACACTGAAACGGAGATGATGACGCGTGCAAGTCGTCGTTCGCGATAACAATGTGGATCAGGCGCTGCGGGCGCTGAAGAAAAAGATGCAGCGCGAAGGCATCTTCCGCGAGATGAAGCTCCGCAATTACTACGAGAAGCCGTCCGAGAAGCGCGCCCGCGAGAAGGCCGAAGCCATCCGCCGCGCCCGCAAGCTCGCCCGCAAGAAGGCTCAGCGCGAAGGCCTCGTTTCGGCCAAGCCGCGCACGCCCCGCGCCCCGGCGCGCTAGCGCATTCTCCTTCCAATGCTGAACGTCTGGCCGGGCGAAGGCCCGCCTGCGCATCGAAGCAGTGTGACTGTCACTTCCCAGCTATCGCTTCGGCGGACGAAAGCCCGGCCATCCGCGCTTTGCTATTGCTGAAAGCAATCATGCCCGGCGCGTGGCCGGGCATGACGAATGCGAATTGGGCTGAGCCTCTACGACGCGAGAGCCACCTGCTCCACATAGACGGGGCGCACGATCGCGGGACGCACCGGCTCGCGGGTATCGAGGAACGCCTCGACCTTTGCCCAGGCGCCGTGATCGAACAAATCGTTGTGATCCCCGCGGCGCAGGATGGCGAGCGTCTTCGGCTCATTGGCCGCGGCATAAACCGCCCTGGCGTGATTCACCGGGATCATGCTGTCACGCGCGCCATGCACGATGAGGAGCGGCACCTTCACCGAGCCGATGCGGTCGATGGTGCGATACTGGTCCGTCATGACGAGACGAAGCGGCAGGAACCACCAGACCTGACGGCCGACGTCGACCACGGAGGTGAACGGCGCTTCGAGCACGAGAGCCTTGACCTGGCGCAGCAAGGCAAGCCGCGTGGCGACGCCGGTGCCGAGCAACTCGCCATAGGCCACGATATTGCGTGGCGCGACGCCAAGCTCGTCTTGCAGATATTGGTAGGCCGAGACGGCGTCGGCGATATTGTTGCGCTCGGTCGGCCAGCCGCCGGACCCGCCGTAGCGGCGATAGTTGAGCATGAATACGCCATAACCGCTTGCCGCGATCGCCTCGATCTTGCGCGCGCGATTCGCTGCCGAGCCGCTATTGCCGGTGAAATAAAGAAGCGTTGGCTTGCCGCGCTCGGCCGGCTGATACCAGGCGATGAGCTTGACACCGCCTTTGCCCTCCAAAGTGATCTCCTCGACATCGGCGAGACCGACTTCGCGCGGCGCGTAGCGCGTCTTGTCAGGCATATAGAGAAAATAGCGATGCAGCACCCAGGCGCCGAAGCAAATGAGGGCGTAAGTGCCAAGAAGCGAGAGCAAGAGATTCAACATGATGCGATCAAAGCCTTTCCATCAATTCGAGCAAGAGACATGCTCTCCTTATGGTTTCCTCGCTGAACCAAACATGAACGTGGCGTTCAGCACTAAGATGACACGCGGCCCTCTCCTCACGCTAGTGAGCCGCGTTATCCCCAATTTACGATAGAGGTCAGAACGCCAAGCCGTCCGGCCGGCGCGTCAGACCGGCTAACTCTTGCCGGCTGCGCGGTTTTCTCGGTGCGCAAGCCCGATCCGGCTTGCGCCTCACGTCACTCAGTCTACGCAATGTGTTCGTAGCCTTGTGCTGCCAATACTAGGGGGAAGCCCCTCTACTGGGGGCCAGACACACGGTCAATGCGGCCATGCCGTGACGCAAATCCGGCAAAAGCTGGAATAACCCGGAATTCCTTAAAAAATTCCGGCCTTTGCCGGAAGGCGTAGGCGGGGGCTTACAACCCCTTGGCGATCTCTTCGGTCATCTTCTTCGCGTCGCCGAGCGCCATCATGGTGTTGTCGCGATAGAACAGCGGATTGTCGATGCCGGCATAACCGGAAGCGAGCGACCGCTTGTTGAAGATGACAGTTCCGGCCTTCCACACTTGCAGGACGGGCATGCCGTAGATCGGCGAGGACGGATCGTCCTCGGCCGCCGGGTTGGTCACGTCATTGGCGCCGATGACATAGGCCACGTCGGATTGCGCGAATTCCGAGTTGATATCCTCGAGCTCGAACACCTCGTCGTAAGGGACATTGGCCTCGGCGAGCAGCACGTTCATATGCCCGGGCATGCGTCCAGCCACCGGGTGGATGGCGTACTTGACCTCGACGCCCGCCTTCTTCAGCCCGTCAGCCATCTCGCGGAGCGCATGCTGCGCCTGCGCCACGGCCATGCCGTAGCCCGGCACGATGATCACCTTGCTCGCGTTCTTCATGAGGTAAGCGGCGTCCTCCGCCGAGCCGAGCTTCACCGGCCTCTGCTCGGCGCCTGCCGCCGGGCCAGCCACCTCGCCGCCGAAGCCGCCGAGAATGACGTTGATGAAGGAGCGGTTCATCCCCTTGCACATGATGTAGGAGAGGATCGCGCCGGAAGAGCCGACCAGCGCGCCGGTGACGATCAGCGCCGCATTGCCGAGGGTAAAGCCGATGCCGGCGGCAGCCCACCCCGAATAGGAATTGAGCATCGAGATCACGACCGGCATGTCGGCGCCGCCGATCGGGATGATGATCAGCACGCCAAGCAGGAACGAAAGCAGCGCGATCGCCCAGAAATAGAATGCGGTCTGCTCGCGGCAGAACATCACCACGCAGAACACGAGAAGCAGCGCGAGCGCGATGTTGATGACATGACGCGCCGGCAAGAGGATCGGCTTGCCCGACATGCGCCCAGAGAGCTTGAGGAAGGCGATCACCGAGCCCGAGAAGGTGATGGCGCCGATGGCCGCGCCCAACGACATCTCGATCAGGCTCGCGGTATGGATGGCGCCCGGCGTGCCGATGCCGAAGGCCTCCGGCGCATAGAACGCCGCGGCGGCGACCAGCACCGCGGCCATGCCGACCAGCGAATGGAAGGCGGCAACAAGCTCCGGCATCGCCGTCATCGGGATGCGGCGCGCGGTGACGGCGCCTATGCCGCCACCGATGGCGATACCGCCCAGGATCATCGCCCAGGTCAAAGGGTCGGAAGGCCGCGCCACAGCAAGGGTGGTGAGCACGGCAATGGCCATGCCGGTCATGCCGAGATAGTTGCCCTGGCGCGAGGTCTCCGGCGACGACAGGCCGCGCAGCGCCAGAATGAACAGGACGCCGGCGATCAGATAAAGGAGCGCGACCAGATCGTTACTCATGCCGGTCTCACTTCTTTTTCTTCTGATACATGCCGAGCATGCGCTGGGTGACGAGGAACCCGCCGAAGATGTTGACGCTCGCCATGATGAGCGCGGCGAAACCGAGCAGCTTCGCTGTCCAGCCTTGCGCGGAGACTCCACCCACCGCTTCGACGCTGACGGCGAGCAACGCGCCGACCACAATCACCGAGGAGATGGCGTTGGTCACGCTCATCAGCGGCGTGTGCAGCGCCGGCGTCACGCTCCACACCACGTAATAGCCGACGAAGATCGCCATCACGAAGATCGAGAAGAACGAGATGAAGCTGTGGCCGCCTTCTGCGCCTTCCTTGGCCAGCGCTTCGCCGGCGGGCAGCGCCATGACCGCAGCAAACGCGGCGACAGCGGCAAGACGGATGGCGAGACTTCTCAGAGTCATGACGCGCTCCCTTTGGGCTTCGCCGATTTGGCGCCCCCATTGCCATCGGCTTCGCTCTTGGCTTTCGCCGGGGCCGCAGCCGGCTTCGCCGCAGCACCTGCGCGCTCGGCGATCGTCGCATTGACGATGGCGCCGTCCTTCGCGATCAGCGTGCCCTTGACCAGCTCATCGTCCCAATTGACGGCAAGCGCGCCGGTCTTCTTGTCGACCATCGGCTCGATGAAGGCGAGCAAATTGCGGGCATAAAGGCTCGAGGCATTCACCGGCACCGCGCCCGGCAGATTGAGCTTGCCCATGATGCGCACGCCGTTGTGCTCGACCACCTCACCAGCCTTGGCGAGCTCGGCATTGCCGCCGCGCTCCACCGCGAGATCGACGATGATGGAGCCGGGGCGCATGCTCTCGATCATGGCCTTTGAGATGAGCTTCGGCGCCGGCCGCCCGGGAATGAGCGCCGTGGTGATGACGATGTCCTGGTTCTTGACGTGGTCGGCGACGAGCGCGGCCTGCTTCTTCTTGTATTCGTCGGACATTTCCTTGGCGTAGCCGGCAGCGGTCTCCGCCTGCTTGAACTCCTCGTCCTCGACCGCGATGAACTTGGCGCCGAGCGAGGCGACCTGCTCCTTCACTGCGGGGCGGACATCGGTGGCGGTGACGATGGCGCCGAGCCGCCGCGCCGTGGCGATGGCTTGCAGGCCGGCGACGCCGACGCCCATGACGAACACCCGCGCCGCGGGCACGGTGCCGGCGGCGGTCATCATCATCGGCAGCGCGCGCTCGAAGGCCGCCGCGGCATCGACCACGGCCTTGTAGCCGGCGAGATTGGCCTGGCTCGACAGCACGTCCATGCTCTGCGCGCGGCTGATGCGCGGCATCAGCTCCATGGCGAAGAGCGACGCGCCGGACTTGGCGAGAGCTTGCAGGCCCTCGGCGTCGGAATACGGATCGAGCATGGCGATGAGCATGGCGCCCTGCTTCATCGATTTGACCAGAGCAAACGGAGGCCGCCGCACCGTTAGCACGATGTCGGCATCCTTCACTGCGTCCGCGTCGGTCGCGACGATGTCGGCGCCGGCTGCCTTATACTCCTCGTCGGAGAAATGAGAGCGAAGGCCTGCGCCGGACCGCACCGACACCTTGGCGCCGAGCTTGACGAGTTTCTTCGCCGTCTCGGGGCTCAACCCGATGCGAGGCTCCTCGGCGCTTTCGGCTGGCACGCCAATGGCGATCATCGTTGCTCCGTCGGCGCGCACAGCGCCGGTGCTCCAAAGGCGCTTTCGCGCACAATCCGTGTCGGATATTGGCGGCGGCTGATCAATGCCGCCATTCGGGCAGGAAGTCCAGGCCGGTCAAACCACGAACACGGCCAAGAGCGCCATGAGCACGACCACGCTGACGATCGTGGCGATCGTCAGCTTGAGGAACAGCTTGTAGGTCTTCTGGTGCTCATTGTAGTCCATCGCCTGATGGCATTCGGCTGGATCGATATGCATTCCACTCCCCTTATTGTGCTTTGAACGCCCCTATTCAGCTCGGGCCCGAAATAGCACAAAGCCGGTCGACCGGGCAATCCGGGGTTGCGCTCCCTTTGGAGCTTTCAGGAACCCGCGTCAGGCAGCGGCACCCCAGCCGCGGCAAAGGCTTCCTTTTGCCGCCGCGCCACCTCGCCGATATCGGCGTCGATGATGGTGTCGTTGAACAGGCGGTAGAAATTGAGCTCGGCATTGAGGTGCAGAAACACCCCGCCGAGCCCGATCGCCGCGCGGTCCATGAACACGAATTCCCTCGGCACCCTGACCGGTCCCTTGTCGCGCAAGCCCTGATGCACCTTGAAGGCCTCGCGCCGCCCATAGGAGCCAGGGCTCCGTTCCTCGGCGATGGTGCGCACGCGGTCCTCGAGCATCGGCCCGTAGATGAAATTCGCCCAGATGTTGAGGATGTCGATCAGCTCGTTGGAGAGACCGGCGAAGCCCCAGGTCTCATAGGCATGTACGACGAGCGCCCGGTCGTTGTTGAGCAGCCCGCGATAAAGATCGACCACGCCCTGGATGAATTTCGGCGCGAAGGTGCGCATGCAGCCATAGTCGAGCAGGTTGATGCCAGCCGCCCTCCCCGCCTCGTCCTCGAACACGGTGTAATTGCCGAGATGCGGGTCGCCATGGATCACGCCGTAATGGCTGAACGGATACCACCAGGCGCGGAACATGGCGCGGGCGATTTGGTTGCGCTCTTCGAGCGGGCGGTCCGTGTAGTCGAGGAGCTTTCGCCCCTCGCTCCAGGTCATGGTCAGCAGCCTCTGCGTGGAAAGTTCGGGCAGCACCTGAGGCACGCGGATCAACGGATCGCCGGCGAAGATCGACGCGTAGAGGCGCATGTGGCTCGCCTCGAGAGCGTAGTCGAGCTCTTCGCGTAAGCGCGCGGCGATCTCCTGCATCATTTCCGACGTCTCGATCGCCGGGCGGAGCCGCCGATGAATCGCAAACAGCATATTGAGCTGTTTCAGATCCGCTTCGACAGCGGACTGCATGTCGGGATATTGCAGCTTCACCGCCAAGGATCGCCCGTCATGGGCGCGCGCCCGATGCACCTGGCCGAGCGAGGCGGAGGCCGCCGCCTCGTGCTCGAAGCTTGCGAAGCGGCTCTCCCACTCGGGCCCAAGCTCCGCCGCCATGCGCCGGCGCACGAACGGCCATCCCATCGGCGGCGCCTGGCTCTGAAGCTGACCAAGCTCGGCGGCATATTCGGCAGGCAGCGCCTCTGGAATGGTGGAGAGGAGCTGCGCCACTTTCATGATCGGGCCTTTGAGCCCGCCAAGTGCCGCGGCTAGCGCCGCCGCCTCGCTGTCGCGGTCAGGGTCGAACCCAAGCAGCCGCGAGCCTGCGATGCGGGCAGCCACGCCGCCGACATTGGCGCCGACGCGCCCATAGCGCTGCACGCGGGCGGTCAGGCGATTGCGTTCTCTATCGGAGGTCATTGGCACCAAAGGTAAGGTGGAATGAGGAAATTGCCAGTGCGGCGGGTCGGCCGCCATTGACGAAATTGTCAATTGTCGAAACGCCTTAGGCCGCCCATGGTGGCGGCAGGAGGACTGGGCCATGCTTACGCGAACCCTGCTCGTGTTGTCTCTCATGATCTTCGGCGTGACGCCAGTCGCTGCCGCCGACACGCCTTCGTCCATCGAGGTGTGGAAGTCCGCGACCTGCAAATGCTGCGGCGCCTGGGTGAAGCATCTCGAGGCGAACGGCTTTGCCGTGACGGTGAACGACGTTGACACGAGCGCGCTCACCGCGCTGAAGCGGCAGGTCGGCGTCGGCGACAAGCTCGCCTCCTGCCACACCGCCAAGATCGACGGCTATGTCGTCGAAGGCCATGTGCCAAGCTCCGACATCAAGCGCCTCATTGCCGAGCGGCCAGACGCGACCGGGCTCACGGTACCGGGCATGCCGGTCGGCTCACCAGGCATGGAGCAGGGCGCCGAGTTCGAGCCTTACGACGTGCTGCTGATCAAGAAGGACGGCGCCACCGAAGTGTTCGCCAAGCACTGAGCTGCGTCACGTAGCCGGCCAGTTGTCGCGAATCCAGCGCGCGAGACTTTGCTCGCTCACCTCACCAGCCGCAGTGGCGAGCATGATCGCCGTGGACTGCGCTTGATCGGGCTTGAACGCAATTCCGTTCATGCGAAGAAAGGCGACCATGCTGATGAAGGCGATGCGTTTGTTGCCGTCGACGAACGCGTGGTTCTTGATAAGCCCGAAAGCATATGACGCGGCGATCTCAGGCAGTTCGGCCCCTTCATAGTGCCACTTGTTGCGAGGCCTCTCCAACGCCGAGCGTAACAGACCTTCGTCGCGCAATCCGGGCGCGCCGCCAAATCGGCGGAGCTGGACGTTGTGTGCCGCAAGCGCCTCTTCGTATGTGAACCACTTGGGCTCGGTCACTTCGCGAGCGCGGCAAGCGTGTCGCGATACTCGTCGATGATCTCGTCGACGATCTCCATCGTCTTCTGGAACTCGGGGTCGTAGGGAAGCGCCTGGAACCCACCACCAGGCAGTTCTGTGATGTGCAGTTGCTGACCCTGCTTGAGCTGAAGTCTAGTCAGCAACTCCTTGGGAAGGATGACACCGGTCGAGTTGCCAATCCTCTTGATCTCAATCTTCATAGAGCACCCACCAAGAGCCGTTATACAATATGTATAACATCGCTCGGCTGTCTTTTCAACGGGCACGCTGACTAAGAGGCCTTTGCATCCATCGCCTCGAGCTCGTCGATCAGGCCTTCGACGACCTTGAGCCCCATCGACCAGAACTGCGGATCGGACGCATCGAGACCGAAGGGTGCGAGCAGCTCCTTGTGGTGCTTGGTGCCGCCCGCCGCGAGCATGTCGAGATAGCGGTCGGCGAAGCCCTTGTCGGCCTTCTCGTAGACCGCATAGAGCGAGTTCACCAGGCAATCGCCGAAGGCATAGGCGTAGACGTAGAACGGCGAATGGATGAAGTGCGGGATATAGACCCAGAAATTCTCGTAGCCCGTCTTGAGGTCGATCGCGGGCCCCAGGCTCTCGCCTTGCACTTCGAGCCAGATCTCGCCCAAGCGCTCGGCCGTGAGCTCGCCCTGGCGCCGCTCGGTATGCACCTTGCGCTCGAAGCTGTAGAACGCGATCTGGCGCACCACCGTGTTGATCATGTCCTCGACCTTCGAGGCGAGCAGCGCCTTCCTCTCGCGCTTGCTCGGCGCGCTGTCGAGCAGCGCCCGGAAGGTCAGCATCTCGCCGAACACGCTCGCCGTCTCGGCTAGGGTAAGCGGCGTCGGCGCCATCAATGGGCCTTGCGCGTTGGCCAGCACCTGATGCACGCCGTGCCCCAGCTCGTGCGCCAGCGTCATCACGTCCCGCGGCTTCCCCTGATAATTGAGCAGGATGTAGGGATGCGCGCTCGGCACCGTCGGGTGCGAGAAGGCCCCCGGAGACTTGCCCTCGCGCACCGGCGCATCGATCCAGTTCTTGGCGAAGAACTCATCTGCCACCGCGGCCATGCGCGGCGAGAAATCGCCATAGGCCTTGAGCACGGTCGCCTGCGCTTGCGGCCAGCCGATGCTCTGCTTCGGCTCCTCAGGCAACGGCGCGTTCCGGTCCCAATAAGCGAGCCGCTTCTTGCCGAGCCATTTCGCCTTCAGCGCGTAGTAACGGTGGGAAAGGCGCGGGTAGGCTTCGCGCACCGCGGCGACCAGCGCATCGACCACCTCACGCTCAACCCGGTTGGCGAGATGACGTGAGTCGGCGACATCGGCAAAGCCGCGCCAGCGGTCTGAGATTTCCTTGTCCTTGGCGAGCGTGTTGGTGATGAGCGTGAACAGCCGCACATTGTCCTTGAAGGCGCGCGCGAGCGCTTCCGCAGCCTTGCGTCGCTTCGTCTCGTCCTGATCGAGCAGTCGATTGAGGGTTGGCTCGATGCTGAGCTTCTTGCCCTCGACGTCGAAGCGGAGCGCCGTCATCGTCTCGCTGAACAGCCTGTTCCACGCGCCGCGACCCGAGACCGCCTTCTCATGGAACAGCTGCTCTATCCTGTCCTCGAGCTGGTAGGGCTTTTCCTTGCGCAGATCCTCAAGCCAAGGCCGGTAGTGCCCGAGCTCCGGGTCGGCCATGGCAGTTTCGAGCAACTTTGTCGTCGAGCCGATTGAGCTCGAGCGGGAAGAACAGCAGCTTGGAGGAGATGGTGGTGATCTTCTCCTGAATGTCGCCGAAGAATTTCTGCCGCGCCGGGTCCGACGTGTCGGCGGCGTAGAGCAAGCTGGCAAAAGACACGATGCGGCCCATGCGGTCGCTCAATGCCTCGTACTCGCGCACGGCCTTGGCGAGCGTCTTGCCGCCCTTTCCGCCGTCGGCGAGCGCCGTGAGCTTGCCGGCATAGGCTTCATGCATTGCGTCGGCAGCGCGCTCCGAAGCCTGTAGATCGGCCTTGAGCGCCGGTGCGTCCGGGCCCTCATAGAGATCGGCGAGGTTCCACTCAGGCAGCGTCCCGATTTTCTGCTTGCTGCGCGCCTGAGCGCTTGCGGGCTTCTGCTTCGTCTTGCCGCGCGCCGCGGCGGCTGTGGCGTGTACCGCGAGCCATGAAAGCGATTTCTGCTGCATTGGAGTTTTGATCCGTCCTCTTCGAAGCGCCCGCGCGCTTCCGATCTAGCCTGCTCTTACGGCGATTTTACGGGAGGGCCAAGAGCAACCCTCACCAAAATAGGACTCCGATAAAGGCCTTGTTTACCGATCAGCGGCACAATTTCGGCCTAAGGGCCGCCTCCAGGGGACGCGCAGTGCACGCGCGAGGAGGGATCGGCTCGGGGGAATTCCTGTAACCGTAGCGAGTTCTTGCGTCATGCCCAAGAATGTTCTGGTCGTCGACGACGACCTTGTTCAGCGTCGCGCCTTGGAAGGGACCATCAGGCGCTTCGGTTACGCTGTCACGACAGTCGACACCGGGGAAAAGGCAATCGCCACCCTCAAGGCCGACGCCTCGGGAGACATCTCACTCGTCCTCCTCGACCTCGTCATGCCACGCACCGGCGGAATGGCGGTGCTGTCGGCCTTGCGATCCTTGCCGCGGAGATATCCGGCCATCGTGCTGACCGCCGACGGCAACATCGAAGCTGCCATGGCCGCCATGGGCGCGGGCGCCGTCGACTTCGTGGTGAAGCCGGTGAGCCCGGAGCGGCTCGAGGTTTCCATCAAGAACGCGCTCAAGATCGATGCGCTCGAGGGCGAGATCAACCGCATGAAGGCTTCCGCCAGAGGCGAGCTCGGCGTCGCCGACCTGGTCGCAGGCGAAGCCATGGCCAGGGTCGTCGACCTTGGCCGCAGGGCGGCGCAGTCCTCGATCCCCGTGCTGATCGAAGGCGAGAGCGGCGTCGGCAAGGCAATGATCGCACGCGTCATTCATGGCGAGAGCGCCCGCGCCGGCAAGCCCTTCATCGCCGTCAGTTGCAGCGCCATCCCGCAAAATGAGATCGAGAGCCGCCTGTTCGGCGAGGTTCCGGGCAAGCATGGCAAGATCATCGAGGCCGATCGGGGCACGCTCTTCCTGGATGAGATCGGCGAGCTGCCGCTCCAGGCCCAAGCCAGACTGCTTCGCCTGCTGCAAGTTAGCGAGGTCGAGACCCTTGGCGAACAGCACCCGATCAAGGCCGACATCCGTCTGATCGCCGCGACCAATCAAGACCTGATCGCACTCGTGCGCGAAGGCCGCCTCCGCGAGGACCTCTATTACCGCCTCAACGTCTTCCCCATCTGGGTGCCGCCTTTGCGCGATCGCCTTGACGATGCGGCGGAGCTTGTTCGCCTGTTCATCGCCCGCTTCGCTGCCGAGGAAGGTAAGCGCGTCGACGGCATCTCGCCTGAAGCGCTTGCCATGCTGAGGCGCTATAGTTGGCCCGGCAATATCCGCCAGCTCGAGAACGCGGTATTTCGCGCCGTCGCGCTCGCCGACGGCCCCATGCTCGGGGTGAACGAATTCCCGCAAGTCGCAGCCCATGTCGAAGGCTATCGCGTGACGGTGCCGGCAGCACCCGCGCCCCGGGCCATCAGCCCCCGCATCGAAGGACCGGTGATGCTTGGAGAAAGCTCCATGGCCCCTGCGACGATCCACATTCCAACGGCAAATGGCCGTGACGCGGTCGGCATTCCCGCCCTGAGCGAGGAAGGCGACATCCGCTCGCTCGAAGCGGTCGAGGCGGACATGATCAGGCTTGCCTTCGGCCGCTACCGCGGACGCATGACGGAAATCGCCAAGAGGCTCGGCATCGGCCGCTCGACGCTCTACCGGAAGATGCGGGAGATCGGGCTCGAAGCGAGGGCGAACTAGCGCACGTAATGCCCTTGCACGAAAGCCACACTTGCGAAAAAAGCGCCGCTCCGCGGGGCCGATACTGCACCGCGCTCTGGCCAGTGGCAGGGCGCCCAAGTTAGGTTCGAGTTTCTGCCGAATCGAGCATGATCGGCTGGGAGGGGGAGCATTGATGAGGCCTATTTGCCGTATCGCGTTTGCCTTGTTCTTGAGCGCGCCGCTGGCGCTGCCGGCCCTCGCCGCCGAACCTGAGTCTCCCGACGCCCTGATCGGCCGCACCGAGGGGATCCGCGCCGCCATTCAGGAACAGCTCTCGGCCAAATTCACCAATGCCAGCGAGGCGAGGAAGACCGAGCAAGGGGCCCTCGTCGAATATTATTCCGTGGCCGAGAACCGCCTTCTCTGGGTCGATGAGAATGGGCTAAACGACCGCGCCAAATCGGTGATCGAGGAAATCGGCAAGGCCGACGAATATGGCCTCCGCCCTTCCGACTATAAGCTTCCCAAGGTTGACGAAGAGTCCGCCGACGCCAAATCGCTCGCCGACGCCGAGATCAAGATCAGCTTTGCCGTGCTGGGATACGCCCGCGACGCCCGCGGCGGCCGCATCACGCCGCAGCGCGTGAGCCCGAACCTCGATCCGGAGCTCGTGCTGCCCAATCCCATGGAAGTGATCGAATCGATCTCCTTCCGCTCTGACCCTGCGGCCTATTTGCGGAGCTTCCAGCCCGACCAGCCGCAATTCGAGGCCCTGCGCAAGGCTCTGATCGCAGCCCGTGGCGGCAATCCCGACCCGGATGTGGTGCGCATCCCGGACGGCCCGACGCTCAAGCTCGGCGTCGACGATGAGCAGGTGGCACTTCTCCGCAAGCGTCTCGACATTCCGGTCGAGGATGGCGGCAAGGAGACGGTATTCGACGCTTCGGTGCACGCCGCCGTTCAGCACTTCCAGGAATCCCGTGGCGTATTGCCGGACGGGCATGTGGGGCCTGGCACGAGGCGCCTGCTCAACCAGCAGCATCAGCAGGCTGCAAGCCCGGCGAAAACGCGGCTGATCCTCTTGAACATGGAGCGCTGGCGCTGGCTGCCGCACGACCTCGGGGAGTTCTACGTCAACGTCAACATCCCCGAGTTCATGGTTCGGGTGATGGGAGACGGCAAGCTCGTGCACACCGCCCGGGTGGTGGTCGGAAAGCCGGACAAGCAGACGCCGGTCATCTCCGACGAGATGCAGGAGATCGTGTTCAACCCCTATTGGAACGTGCCGAACTCGATCAAGACCGAAGAGATCAGGCCCTTCCTTCGCGAGGAAGGCGGCTGGTTCGGCGGGGGCGGCTGGAACACCGCCGTTCTCGAGCGCCACAATCTCCGCATCAATATCGGCGGCAGGGAAGTCGACCCCTCGAGGATCGACTGGAACCGCATCGATATTCGCAGCCTCAACATCTATCAGCCGCCAGGCCCCGACAACGTGCTCGGCAACGTCAAATTCGTGTTCCCCAACAAGCACGACGTCTACATGCACGACACCACGCAGAAAACTCTGTTCGCCAAGACGGTGCGCGCCGAGAGCCATGGCTGCATGCGGGTGCAGAACCCCGACCAGCTCGCCCTCACCCTGCTCAAGCAGGACCAGGGCTGGAGCGCCGGACGGATCGCCTCGGCTATCCAGGGTGGACCGGACCAGCATATTGCACTGCGGCAAAGGATTCCGGTCTACATCACCTACTTCACCCTATGGGTGAACAATGACGGGTCGATCTCGACCTTTGGCGACCTTTATGGCCACGACGCCCGCATGGCCGCGGCCTTGAGGCTCTAGGAGGCCTCCAAATCCTCGGTAGGGTAACGTTAACGCTACCTGTTGATTTCGGGCGTCGACGACGTTTTTGCCTTTTTTTTCCCGCATTTAAGCAAATACTATAGCCCAGTCGGCGATGCCAAAGGCAGGCCGGCTACGGGGGCTCAAACCTGACGGGTGGTTCGAGCCAAAAAGCCGGCAACTCAATGCCGGTTAGAGGGAAAGGCTGCGAAGCTCGGGGATGACTGTCCGGGGGATCGTCGCACGACGCGTCATGCTTGGCGTTGGGCTCGCGCTCACGCTCGCCGCGGCTTTGTGTTGGCCGGCGGCGATGCAGGCGTCCGGCGAGAAGCGCACCCTCTCTCTCTTCAACATCCACACCAAAGAGAGCCTGACCGTCACCTTCAAGAAAGACGGCCGCTACGACGCGGACGCCCTGAAGCAGCTCAACCATTTCATGCGCGACTGGCGGCGCAACGAATCGCGCGAGATGGATCCCGAACTGATCGACCTGATCTGGACGCTGCACGAGGAGCTCGGATCGAAGGAGCCGGTCAAGCTCATCTCGGCCTACCGTTCGGCGACGACCAACAACAAACTCCGGCGCAAGGGCGGCGGCCAGGCCAAGAACAGCCAGCACATCCAAGGCAAGGCAGCCGACATCCAATTCCCCGACGTGGCGGTGAAGACGCTGCGCAACTCGGCGCTGATTCAGGAATGGGGCGGCGTCGGCTACTACCCGACCTCTGGCGTCCCCTTCGTGCATGTCGACACTGGCCGCGTGCGCATGTGGCCGCGCATCGCCCGCCTCGAGCTCGCAGCACTCTTCCCCAAGGGGCAGACCAAATATCTGCCGCTCGACGGCAAGCCGATTACCCTACAAGACTATAAGCTGGCCATGGCGAAGGGCCTGCCTGGACGCAACACGCTGCTCGCCTCTGTCAGGCCTGCGCCGAAACCGGCAGCCGAGCCAGCCGTTCAGACCGCAGCCAACCAGCCCATCATTCAGCCTGTGTTCCGTCACGAGTTCGAGCCTGCGGTCCAGAACGAGCCGCAGCCGCCGCAGGCGCTGCTGGCCTCTTACGTGCCTGATGCGCCTCTCGCCGCGCCGGCGGTTGCGAACGCGCCGGCAGAGCAGGCCGCGCCACTGCCGGATCGCAAGCGCTTCGTCTATGCCAATGCCGGCGGCGATCTGCCGAGTCCGAAGCCGCAATTGAGCTCGCCGAACTTCCCGCTTTATCAGAGCGCCGAAGTAGTCGGAGCGCCGGAGGCCGACGAGGATCATCCTGAGGAGACGAGCTACGTTCCCTTCGAGATCGCCGGCCTGATGAGCGACGTTTCGATCACCTACAACCACGTCGTCGCCCGCATGATCCATCCCGAGCAGAAGGACCTGTCCTATCTGTTCGAGGGCATGGAGCGGCCGCTGGCAGCGACCTTCCGCGCAACTTCGGGCTATCGCGGCCTCGCCGCGGCCCAGACTTTCAGCGGAGCCGCCGTTCGCAATGCCTATGCCGAGTTGCAGCCGCCGGCGCCACGCAAGCCTCAGCAGTTTGCCCAGGTGACCCGCTAAAGCCGGCGGCTCTCTCTACCTTCTTGAAAATTGAATTACGTCATTGCCGGGCTTGACCCGGCAATCCAGAGCAACGGCCTCCGTGCCGGTGGCCCCGGGATGCCCGGGTCAAGCCCGGGCCTGACGATACGATTGAGAGCGTCAGGCGGCCTCGGCCTCGGCCATGCCGAGCGCATGGAGATAGGTGTCGAGCACCGCCACCTCCTCCCGCCGCTTGTTCTCATCCTGTTTGCGGATGCGGATCACGGCACGCAGCGCCTTCACGTCGAAGCCATTGCCCTTCGCCTCGGCATAGACCTCGCGAAGATCGGCGGCCAGCGCCGCTTTCTCCTCCTCGAGCCGCTCGATGCGGGCGACAATGGCACGAAGCTGGTCTTTGGTTGTGTTCTGGAGCTGCACGGTCGACCTCTGATTCTCTTGACGATTGATCTGCCGCGGAGCTTAGGCGGCGGGGCTGTCACAGGGCAACGCGCCGGTAATTTTTATCCAGCTTATCCAGAGCCCTGCGCCAGGCCGTCGGTATGGGAGCCGTAGCGCTCGATGACGTGGAGCTTGGGTGCGAGATCTGCGGCAGCGAGCACCGTCCGCACGACCGAGGCCAATCGCTCCCCCCACTCTTCCTGCCCCTCAGGCCCGAGAATGAGATCCTGGCGGACTTCGATCAGCGCGTGCGCCAGCCCGCGCAGCGTGCCGTGCTGATAGAGCGTGTCGCCCTTGAGCTGGCCGCTATAGGGCACGTTGTCGCCGACGGTGATGCCTGGGATCGCCGCAAGCTCGCGCAACAGCGCGCAAGCGAGCCTCGGATCCTTGTCCCACAACACCGCAACATGCCAGGGCCGCGGCACGCTCTTCCAGGCCTGGGTGAAGCTATGGATGGCGAGAATCGCTGGCGGCTTGCCCGCAGCCACCGCGGCGTCGATGGCCTCGCCGATGGCGCGGTGATAGGGCGCGTAGTAGCCCTCGACGCGCGCCTCGATCTCGGCGTCGTCCAACACGGCGTTGCCGGGCACCACCCGTCCGTCGGAAAGCTGCATGATGAGCGTCGGGTCGTCGCGGCCGCGATTGGGATCGATCAGGAGCCGCGAATATTGGGTGAGCAGCGCCGGAGCGTGCAGCGCCCGCGCGAGATGCTCAGTCACCCCTGCCGCGCCGATGTCATAGGCGATGTGCCTGCCGAGATCCTCCGCCGTGAGACCGAGAGTGCCATAGGCGGGAGGAATGGTATTCTCGGCGTGGTCGCAGAGAAGGAGCACGCCGCTCCTGAAGTCCCCGTCGATGCGCCGGAACGGCGCCACCGTCATTTGCTCCTGCCGCAGCCGATCAAGCCGCTGCTCCGCCGCTAACTTCTTATTCACTTGACACGAATCCTGGGGGTCTTATCTCGGCTTCGCTCGTTGTTCCAAACGGAAAGGCTGTCTCGGGTCAAGGTTGTGACGCAATTCGTGAGGAATGTCGGCGTTTGCTTTCGCGTCCGTAAAATGACCTTATAATTGATAGTCCTAGTCAGACAAACGCAACCAATTCAATGCTACCGTTCGGCAATCTCAACCGTGATTGATGGCCCTGAGACAGTGACGCTCGCCCGCTCGATTCGCCTCGCGGCCTCCGCCGCATGGCAATTTCCGTGGCCGCGCCGCGCGCTGTGTCTGCTTGCCTCGGCCGCGGCAATCGGTTTTGCGCCGGCGCCGGCCCATGCCGATCTCAAGCTGTGCAACACCACATCGAGCCGGGTTGGCGTCGCCATCGGCTACCGCGACGTCGAGGGCTGGGCCTCGGAAGGCTGGTGGAACGTCGCCTCGCATACCTGCGAGACGCTGCTCAAGGGTGTGCTAATTGCCAGGTTCTACTACATCCACGCTATCGACTACGATCGCGGCGGGGAATGGGGCGGCACCTTGTACATGTGCACCGACGACAAGGCGTTCACCATCCGCGACGTGAAGGAATGCGTAAAGCGCGGCTACAAGCGCACTGGTTTTTTTGAAGTCGACACCGGCGAGGAGCGCGACTGGACGGTCCGCCTCACCGATCCTGAAGGCGAAGCGAAGAGTCAATGAGGCGCAATCGCCGAGTCAAGATCGTCGCCACCCTCGGTCCTGCCTCCAACAACGAAAAGATGATCCGGGCGCTGTTCGAAGCCGGCGCCGACGTGTTTCGCATCAATATGAGCCATGCGACGCCCGAGGTGTTGCGCGAGTCTCACGCCATCATCCGCAAGATCGAGGCGGAGTTCTCCCGCCCCATCGGCATCCTCATCGATCTGCAAGGCCCAAAGCTCCGCGTCGGAAAGTTCGAGTCAGGCGCCATCCGCCTCACCGAGGGGGACATCGTGAGTTTCGTGCGCCGCGAATCGGTTGGCGGTCTTGGCCGGGTGCATCTGCCGCATCCGGAAATCTTTGAGGCCGTGCAACCTGGCCACACCCTCCTGCTCGACGACGGCAAGCTGCGCTTGCGGGTGGTCGAGACGAGCGACGTGCGCATCGACGCCGAGGTGCTGACCACCGGCACGCTCGGCAGCCGCAAGGGCATCAGCCTCCCAGATACCGTCATTCCGCTCGCGGCCATGACCGAGAAGGACCGCGCCGATCTCGAAGATGCGCTCAATGTCGGCGTCGACTGGGTTGCCCTCTCCTTCGTGCAGCGCGCCAAGGACGTCGCCGAGACCCGCAACCTGGTGCGCGGGCGAGCCGCGATCATGGCCAAGATCGAGAAGCCCTCGGCGCTTGCCGAGCTGGAGGAGATCATCGAGATCGCCGACGGCATCATGGTGGCGCGCGGCGATCTCGGCGTCGAGATGCCGGTGGAGAAGGTTCCCGGTTTGCAGAAGCAGATCACCCGAGCCGCGCGAAACGCAGGCAAGCCCGTGGTCGTCGCCACGCAGATGCTGGAATCGATGATCCTAGCCCCCGCCCCTACCCGCGCCGAGGTGTCCGACGTCGCCACCGCGGTGTTCGACGGCGCCGATGCGGTGATGCTTTCGGCGGAATCGGCGGTCGGCAAATATCCGGTGGAGGCCGTTGCCACCATGGACCGCGTCGCCATCGAGGTCGAGCGCGATCCGCTCTACGAGCCCATCATTCACGCCCAGCGCATCGATCCCGAGGCGACCGGCGCCGATGCCATCTCCGCCGCGGCGCGCACCGTCACCGAGACGCTCAATCTCGCTGCCATCATCTGCTACACGGCCTCTGGCGCGACCAGCCTCCGCGCCGCCCGCGAGCGGCCGCCGCAGCCGATCATCGCGCTGACCCCGATCCCCGCGACCGGGCGCAAGCTCGCCATCGTCTGGGGCCTGCATTGCGTGCTGACGAGCGACCCAAAAGACCTCGACGATATGGTGGCAAAGGCCTGCCGCATCGCCTATCAGGAAGGCTTCGCGACTCTCGGGCAGCGCGTGATCATCTCCGCCGGCGTGCCGCTCGGCACGCCCGGGGCCACCAACATGCTGCGCATTGCCGTTATCCGTGAAGACAAGATCAAGAACGCGTAGCCGCGGATGGGCGGGACCTAGATGTCCCGGCCCTCGACGTCATGGGAGAGCTGTTCCTCGGCGCGCCGCGTCTGCTCCATGAACGGATTGATGGCGAGCGCCTTGCGGTAGGCATCGAGCGCGCCACGCTTATCGCCGTTCTGCTGTAGCACGGCGCCAAGATCGCGAAGCGCCTTGTAGTTGTTTGGCTCCATGGCGAGTGCACGCCTGAGATCGGTGATCGCCTGGTCGGTATCGTTCTGCATCACATGCACGAGCCCGCGCTGGTGCCAGCCTTCGCTGTGCTCTGGCGCAAGCTCGGTCACCGCATCGAGCACCTGTAGCGCGAGATCGAGATCGGCTTGCAGCACGAAAGTATCGACCCTGGTCATTAAAAGATCGACGGTGTCGCTGCCGGATCGCCGCCAGGTCTGTTCGATGGCGTCAGTGATCGGCTCGGCCTCCGTCGCATTACGCGCAGAGCGCAATTTCCCATAGAGCTCATTCAGCAATTCGGCACGCACGGCAGGGTCGCCGAGCGGCACGTTGCGAAGAAGATCGGACCGGTCCTGTTTGCTCGGCGTCGAGGCTGGCGGCGGTCCGCCCGAGTCCTTGCCGAGCGGCGGGGGCTCCAGCCCAGGTTCCAATCCTTCGCCGTTGCCACCTTCCGGCGGCGCGGCGCCGAGGCTTTCGTCTGGCGTATCCTCGCCTGCTGGCGCGGCAAAACTCGGCATGGCGATTATCGCCAGCCAGGCGAGCAGGAACAATGTGAAGAGGGAGCGTGTCCCGCTTGATTTTAGGCTCATGGCAAGACGCTAGGACAGCGGAGAAGCGCCGTCAAAGCCTATAGGATCGATCCCGCGGAAGCGAAAACTAGCCCTGCCGCGCCTTGAACCGGCGGTTGGTCTTATTGATGACGTAAAGCCGTCCGCGCCGGCGCACGACGCGGTTGTTGCGGTGGCGCTTGCGCAAGGCCCTGAGCGAATTCTTGATCTTCATGCGAAGCACCTAAAGCAACGGTGAAGGGAGATTGTACGGCCCGGAGGGGAACAAGCCCTCGCCGAACCGGCCGGACCATAGTCAAGGCCGCCACGCCCTGTCAATGTCTTAGGCCGCATCCGCATGGGACTCGCAACAATGGTGGGCGCGACTGGGATCGAACCAGTGACCCCTGCGATGTCAACGCAGTGCTCATACCGCTGAGCTACGCGCCCGACCGTTGCGAACGGCTTCTATATCGGGAGTGACCCCTGAAAGGCAACCCGCGCTTGGGGTCTAGGGCATGATCCCGAAAAGTTGCAGACTTTTCGGACAGATCATGCGTCACAGACAAAATGTCAGGCGGCAAGGAGCCGCTCGACCTCGTCGACCAGATCGCGCAAATGGAAGGGCTTGGACAGGATCTTGGCATCCTTCGGCGCGTGATTGTCCGGATTGAGCGCGACCGCGGCGAAGCCCGTGATGAACATGATCTTCAGATCCGGATCGAGCTCACTCGCGCGCCGCGCAAGCTCGATGCCGTCCATCTCCGGCATCACGATATCGGTGAGCAGCAGAGTGAAGGGTTCTTCCTTCAGGCGCTCATAGGCTTCGAGCCCGTTGCCGAAGGATACGACGTCATACCCCGCCTTGGTCAGCGCCCTTACCAGGAAGCGGCGCATATCCTCGTCGTCCTCGGCGAGGAGTATCCGCTGAACGCATCGCGCGTTCGGATCGTTGGCCACCATCCCTCTTCCCCCTTTTGACGCTACGCCCCTACATCGATTTGGTAAACCGCCGCTTGACTGCCATCGCTATCAAGCCGGGCCGGCCCCGTCACCGTGAGATCCAAATCATCGCGTCTTATTCAGTGTCGCACAAGACAGAACACGCCTAGACAGGTTCAACTCTCATTGGCACAGTTTACACACGATTCTGAGGGCTGGCGGCCTTCCGGCCCCGGCGAGCACAAGGTTTGACGTATGAGCCGAAGCGAGGCAGAGGCGATCGAGGGGGAGCTCTCCCCACCCTTCGAGGTGGCAAGACCGGGGGAGATCACCGCGCCGCTCGTGTTCAATTCGCCCCACAGCGGCCGTGTCTACCCAAGCGCCTTCCTGGCAAGCTCGAAGCTCGACGCGCTGACGCTGCGCCGCTCAGAGGATGCCTATGTCGAGGAGCTGTTCGGTTTCGTGAGCGCGCTTGGCGCGCCTCTCCTCTACGCCCATTTCCCGCGTGCCTATCTCGACGTCAATCGCGAGCCCTACGAGCTCGACCCGGCACTGATCCGGGATGGCCTGCCGCATTACGCCAACACTCAATCGGTGCGGGTGGTTGGCGGCCTCGGCACCATCGCCCGCATCGTTTCGGAGTCCGACGAGATCTACCGCGAGCCGCTGTCGCTGGTTGCCGCGCTCGAGCGGATCAACCGGCTCTATACGCCCTACCACGATACGCTGAAGGCGCTTCTCACCGAGGCGCGCCAGGCCTTTGGGCTTGCCGTCTTGGTCGACTGCCACTCCATGCCGTCGAACCCGATCGCCGACCAAGGCGGCGCCAGGCCCGACTTCGTCCTTGGCGACCGCTACGGCACGTCCTGCAGCGCCGATCTGACCCGCGCCGCGGCGCAGGCGCTCAAGGCGCAAGGCTATGTGGTGGCGTTGAACAAGCCTTACGCCGGAGGCTACATCACCGAGCACTACGGCAGGCCCCATGCCGCTCTCCATGCCATTCAGGTGGAGATCAACCGCGCGCTCTATATGAACGAAACCACCTTCGAAAAATCGTCCGGCTTCGAGCGGATCAGGCGGGATTTGGAAGGAATGGCGCGGGCGATCATGGCATCCTTGCCGGGCATAGCCATTCCGCGGGCAGCCGCCGAGTAAGCCAAATCTTTGGGCAAAAAAAGGGGCCGTTCGAAAGGATCCGAACGGCCCAAGTCTAGGGAGGAAACGCCCAAGGAGGGCAGCGGCATAACAGGAGGGTCATGCCGCGTTGCAACAATATGTCATTGCGATGCACAAAATGCAAGGTTCGAGTCGCGTTCCCGCGGCATTTACGAAACACTGATGTAATTGCGTCACAAGACGCCCGCCGGACCCTCATGTGCCCTGGCAAAAAGGCGACTTTGAAGTTCATTTAACGCTTGAATTCAAAGGGGAAAACCCCTTAAGGGACGCCGTGCCCAGCACCCCCAATTTCGCCTCCCTCCTCGCCACCGCCCACGCGCTCGCCGACCGTGCTGGTGCGGTCATATTGCCGCATTTCCGGTCGGGCCTCGCCATTGACCATAAGGGCGGCGCCCTGTTCGACCCGGTCACCGCCGCGGACATCGCCGCCGAAACCGCCATCAGAGAGGCGATCGCCGACACCCACCCGGCGCACGGCATCGTCGGCGAGGAGCTCGGCGCGAGCCGGCCCGAGGCCGACTATTGCTGGATCATCGATCCGATCGACGGCACCCGCGCCTTCATCGTCGGCCAGCCGCTATGGGGCACCCTTATCGGCCTCCTCAGGAACGGGACACCGCTGCTTGGCCTGATGAACCAGCCCTTCACCGGCGAGCGCTTCTGGAGCGGGGAGACGCAAAGCTACTTCCGCCACGCGAGCGGCGTGGAGCAGACCATCCGCACCCGTGCTTGCGGAAGTTTTGGCGAGGCGCTGCTTCTCTCCTCGAGCCCCGATCTGTTCGAGACCGAGGAGGAACGGGCGAGCTTCGCACGCATCTCCAAGGCCGTTCGCCTGCGACGCTTCGGCGGCGACTGCTACAATTATTGCCTGCTCGCGCTCGGCCAGATCGACCTCGTGGTCGAGGCTGGGCTGAAGGATTTCGACATCCTGCCGCTGATCCCGATCATCGAGCGCGCCGGCGGCGTGGTCTCGACCTGGGACGGCGGCGATCCGCGAAGGGGCGGCCGCATCCTCGCCGCAGGCGATCCGCGCCTGCACGAGCAGGCGGTGAAGCTCCTCACTCGATAGGGAAATTCTTAGGCGACCACCGGCTCGCCGAGCTTGCTCGTCACCGCGCTCGGCACGAAAGCGTCGAACGCCGCCCAGAATTGCTCGCGGATCAGGTCGCGCTCCTGAAGGATCTCGTGGCGCGATCCACGGAGCAGAAGCTGCGCTCCGACTTTCAGCCGATTGGCAAATTCCTCGATCGCCTTGCTCGACACGATGCGGTCGTCACCTGCGGCGAGCATCAGCACCGGCACGCGAAGCCTGTTCGGGAACCTTTCGCTCTCGATCGCCGCCATCGCCGCAAGAGCACTGCGCACCCAGCCGATGGTCGGCGGTCCCACGGCGAGCCCAGGCGCCGCCTTCGCCACCGACAGATTGCGAGAGAAACGCTCGTGATCGCCGGTCAGCGGATTGCCCTCGAAGGTCTGGTTCGCCAGATACTCCTTCATGCCGCCAGGCACCGCGAGCTTGCCGAACCCGCCGAGCGAGAGCCCGGTGGTCGTGAGCGACACGGCACGAGGCGGCATCGGCAGCTCGGCGATCTTCAGCATCGGCGCGGTCATCACCATGCGCGAGAACCAGCATCCCCGCTGGGTCGCTGCCTTGAGCAGCACCGTCGCACCCATGGAATGGGCAAGCGCGTAGTAAGGCGGAGGGCAATCAGGCAGCGCCACGTCGTTCATGAAGCGGGCGACGTCATCCTCGTAGTCGGCGAAGCTTCTCACGTGGCCTTTGAGCGAATTCCGCATGAGCCGGCCGGAACCGCCCTGCCCGCGCCAATCGAGCACGGAGACGGCAAAGCCTCTCCGCCTGAGCTCGCCAACCACCTCGAAATATTTCTCGATAAACTCGGCCCGGCCGGGAAAGATACAGACCGTGCCGTGCCGTTCTTTCAGCGCCGACGGCCAGCGCGCATAGCGCAAGCGCACATTGCCCTTGCCCTTCAGATAGCCGACGGAGACGCCGAGCGGGATGGGGTTCTTGGGAGTTGCGACGAGGTCCATGACGTCCGTTGCGAAAGATCTTGGCCGTTCCTTATAGCAACACTGAGGCGCACCGGCAGGTTTCACCGTGCGTGCTGGCGGCAAGCCAAGATTCGGCCCTTTTTGCCGCCCTCGTGGAATCTATTTTATTGTTATGAATTCATATAATTACGCCCTCTTGACGGCCTAAGCATCGATTCCCATATCTTGGCCGCGCAAGGCCTCAAGGCTTGCGCGAATCCAACCAACGCCCGGCTCATCACGAGCGGGCTCCAACATATCGCTTCTCAAGGAGGATGTGACATGAGGCATTTCGATCTTACCCCGCTTTACCGTTCCACCATCGGCTTCGACCGTCTCGGCTCCCTGCTCGATACGCTCGGCGCCTTCGAAGGCGACACGCCGAGCTACCCGCCCTACAACATCGAGCGCGTCGGCGAGAACGAGTATCGTATCAGCATGGCGGTCGCCGGCTTCGGCGAGAAGGACCTCTCCATCGAGGTGAAGGAGAACTCGCTTTCGATTCGCGGCGAGAAGCAGGCGGAGGTCGAGCAGACCACCTATCTGCATCGCGGCATTGCCGGCCGCAGCTTCGAGCGCAGGTTCCAGCTTGCCGACCACGTCGTGGTCAAGGGCGCGAGCCTCGAGAACGGCTTGCTGCACGTCGATCTCGTGCGCGAGCTGCCCGAGGCGATGAAGCCCCGCACCATTCCGATCGCGACCAAGGCCGACAAGCCGAGGGTCATCGACAGCAAGGCTGCGTAAAGCGCCCTTTCGCTGCTTCATCGGTTCAAGAAGGGCGCCTTCGGCAAACCGGAGGCGCCCTTTTCCGCGCCGGACCTGCCTGAACGCTTGGGATCGAAGCTGGATCGCCTGAGAGGCGCCTCAAGCTTTGAATCCTTCTTGTGTGCGTATTGGAAATCTGTCATTTTGAGGATGAATAGGACAGGCTTGCTGACCTTTGTGGCTGAAGCTTCAGCCGGAAGCGCAAGGCTGGCGCTCGGGCCCCGGAGTCCAATCCCCGTCCTTAACGCATTTTGATTGAGTTGACGGCTAGGCTCGCGGCGGGCCCTGCGCGTTGTTCTTGGTCCGATTTGGCCTATGCTCTTTTGGAGAAAAACTGCCCTAAAGCGGTCTTGCGTGCGATGTCAGTCAATCATCATGGTTGAAGTCGCGAGTTTACGGGGCTGGCTCTGCCGCCACCGGCGCAAGGACTCTACGATCCGAAAAGAGAACATGATGCCTGCGGCGTCGGCTTCGTCGCCGACCTGAAGGCGCGGCCGAGCCACACGATCGTCCAGTACGGTCTACAGATCCTCGAAAATCTGACCCATCGCGGCGCCGTCGGCGCCGACCCGCTTGCCGGCGACGGGGCTGGCATGCTCGTGCAGATGCCGCACGAATTCCTGAAAGTGGTGACCGCACCGCTGCGCATCGCCCTGCCCGAGCCAGGTCACTACGCCGTCGGCCATATGTTCATGCCGCGGAACGAGGCGCAGCGCATCTATTGCCAATCCGTGGTCGAGCGCGCGACCGAGGCCGAGGGCTTGCAGGTTCTCGGCTGGCGCGACGTGCCGACCGACAATACCTGCCTCGGCCAGTCGGTGATCGAGACCGAGCCGCGCCACATGCAGGTGTTCATCGGCCGCGGGCGTGACGTCAAGGACGAGTCGAGCTTCGAGCGCAAGCTCTACATCCTGCGCAAAGTCATCTCCAACACCATCAACGGCGACACCGGCGGCCGCGACATCGGCTTCTACACCGTGTCGCTCTCCTGCCGCACGCTCGTCTACAAGGGCATGTTCCTCGCCTACCAGCTCGGCGCCTATTATCTCGACCTGCATCACCCGAAATTTGCTTCAGCGCTCGCGCTCGTGCATCAGCGCTTCTCGACCAACACCTTCCCATCTTGGAAGCTCGCGCACCCCTACCGCATGGTCGCCCATAACGGCGAGATCAACACGCTGCGCGGCAACCTGAACTGGATGGCGGCGCGCCAGGCGAGCGTCTCCTCGCCGCTGTTCGGCAAGAACATCTCGCGGCTGTGGCCGATCTCCTATGAAGGCCAGTCCGACACCGCCTGCTTCGATAACGCGCTCGAATTTCTGGTGCAGGGCGGCTACAGCCTCGCCCACGCCGCCATGATGCTGATCCCTGAGGCCTGGGCCGGCAATCCGCTGATGGATGCCAAGCGCCGCGCCTTCTACGAATATCACGCCTGCCTCATGGAGCCGTGGGACGGCCCGGCCGCCATGGCCTTCACCGACGGCCGCCAGATCGGCGCCACGCTCGACCGCAACGGCCTGCGCCCTGCCCGCTATTTCGTGACCGACGAAGGCCTCGTGGTGATGGCCTCGGAGACCGGCGTGCTGCCCTTCCCCGAGAAGAGCATCGTGCAGAAATGGCGGCTCCAGCCCGGCAAGATGCTGCTCATCGACCTGGAGAAGGGCCGCATCATTTCCGACGAGGAGATCAAGGCCGAGCTCGCCGGCGCGCATCCCTATCAGCAATGGCTCGACCGCACCCAGATCCGCGTGCATGAGCTGCCTGGCTCGTCCTCGCCGCAGCCGCGCACCAATGTGAGCCTGCTCGATCGCCAGCAGGCGTTCGGCTACACGCAAGAAAGCGTCAAGTTCCTGATGGTGCCGATGGCGCAGACCGGCCAGGAAGCCGTCGGCTCCATGGGCACCGACACCCCGATCTCTGCGCTGTCCGACCGGCCGAAGCTGCTGCACACTTATTTCAAGCAGAACTTCGCGCAAGTGACCAACCCGCCGATCGACTCGATCCGCGAGGAGCTGGTCATGTCGCTCGTGACCTTCATCGGGCCGCGGCCGAATCTGCTCGACCTCGAAGGCACCTCCAAGCAGAAGCGGCTCGAGGCTGCGCATCCGATCCTCTCCAACGAGAACCTGGAGCGCATCAGGGGCATCGGCGACGTCGCCGACAATCAATTCCGCACCGTCACGCTTGACATGACCTATGGCGTCGATCACGGCGCAGCCGGCATGGGCGAGGCGCTCGACAAGCTCTGCAAGCGCGCCGAGGCCGCCGTGCGCTCGGGCGAGAACATCATCATCCTGTCCGACCGGGCAACGGGCCCCAACCGCATTCCGATTCCGTCGCTGCTCGCCACCAGCGCCGTACACCATCATTTGATCCGCTGCGGCTTGCGCACCTCCGTCGGCCTCGTGGTCGAGACCGGCGAAGCGCACGAAGTGCATCAATTCGCGACGCTTGCCGGCTACGGCGCCGAGGCGATCAATCCCTACCTCGCCTTCGAGACGCTCGAAGCCATGCTGCCCGAGATCGACGAGGAGCTGACGGCGGAAGAGGCGGTCAAGCGCTACATCAAGTCGGTCGACAAGGGCCTGCTCAAGGTGATGTCCAAGATGGGCATCTCCACCTATCAGTCCTATTGCGGCGCGCAGATCTTCGATGCGGTGGGACTGCGGTCGGAGTTCGTCGCCAAATATTTCACCGGCACCAACAGCCAGGTCGAAGGTATCGGGCTCGAGGAGGTCGCGCGCGAGACGGTCGAGCGCCATCGCCTCGCCTTCTCCGACGCGCCTGTGTTGAAGGAGATGCTCGAAGTCGGCGGCGAATACGCCTACCGCATTCGCGGCGAGGCGCATATGTGGCGCCCCGGCGTGGTGGCCGATCTCCAGCACGCCGTGCGCGGCGAGCTGCCCGAGAAATACCGGTCCTACGCCAAGCAGATCAACGAGCAGTCAGAGCAACTCCTCACGCTCCGCGGCATGTTCCGCATCAAGGGCGCCGAGGAGAGTGGCCGCAAGCCGGTGCCGCTCGATGAAGTCGAGCCCGCCAAGGAGATCGTCAAGCGATTCTCGACCGGCGCCATGTCCTTCGGCTCGATCAGCCGCGAGGCGCACACCACGCTCGCCATCGCCATGAACCGCATCGGCGGCAAGTCGAACACCGGCGAAGGCGGCGAGGAGTCGGACCGCTACACGCCGCTCCCCAACGGCGACTCGATGCGCTCCAAGATCAAGCAGGTGGCCTCGGGCCGCTTCGGCGTGACCACCGAATATCTGATGAGCGCCGACATGATGCAGATCAAGATGGCGCAAGGCGCCAAGCCCGGCGAAGGCGGACAGCTCCCCGGTCACAAGGTCGACGCGGTGATCGCCAAGGTGCGCCATTCGACGCCGGGCGTCGGCCTGATCTCGCCGCCGCCGCATCACGACATCTATTCCATCGAGGATCTGGCCCAGCTCATCTTCGACCTGAAGAACGTCAATCCGAACGCCGGCGTCAGCGTCAAGCTCGTGAGCGAGGTCGGCGTCGGCACCGTTGCCGCAGGCGTCGCCAAGGCGCGCGCCGACCATGTGACCATCGCCGGCTTCGAGGGCGGCACCGGCGCTTCTCCGCTCACCTCGATCAAGCATGCCGGCTCCCCCTGGGAGATCGGCCTTGCCGAGACGCAGCAGACGCTGGTGCTGAACCGCCTGCGCGGCCGCATCGCCGTTCAGGTCGACGGCGGCATCCGCACCGGCCGCGACGTGGTGGTTGGCGCTCTGCTCGGCGCCGACGAATTCGGCTTCGCCACGGCGCCGCTGATCGCCGCAGGCTGCATCATGATGCGCAAGTGTCACCTCAACACCTGCCCGGTCGGCGTCGCCACGCAAGACCCGGTGCTGCGCGCCCGCTTCCAGGGCAAGCCCGAGCACGTCATCAACTTCTTCTTCTACGTCGCCGAGGAAGTGCGCGAGTACATGGCGGCGCTCGGCTTCCGCAGCTTCTCCGAGATGATCGGCAAGACCGAGATCCTCGACAAGAGCGAGGCCATCGACCACTGGAAGGCCAAGGGCCTCGACTTCACCCGCATCTTCCACAAGCCCGAGGTGCCGAAGCATGTCGCGATCCACAATTCTGAGGCCCAGGACCATCACCTCGACAAGGTGCTCGACCGCAAGACTGATCGAACTCGCCAAGCCCGCAATCGAGGAGAAGAAGCCGGTCAAGCTCGATCTTCCGATCAGGAACACCGACCGCACCACCGGCGCCATGCTGTCCGGCACCATCGCCAAGCTGCATGGACATGCAGGGCTGCCCGAGGATTCGATCTGGGTGAGCCTAAAGGGTTCCGCGGGCCAGAGCTTCGGCGCGTGGCTCGCCAAGGGCGTCACCCTCGATCTTGAGGGCGAGGCCAACGACTATGTCGGCAAGGGCCTGTCAGGCGGCCGCATCATCGTCCGCCCGCCCGCGGATTCAGGCATCGTGCCGGAGGAGTCGATCATCGTCGGCAACACCGTGCTCTACGGCGCCATTGCCGGGGAGTGCTATTTCCGCGGCATCGGCGGCGAGCGCTTTGCCGTGCGCAATTCCGGCGCCACCGCCGTGGTCGAGGGCACCGGCGACCATGGCTGCGAATATATGACCGGCGGCGTCGTGGTGGTGATTGGCCCGACCGGGCGGAACTTCGCTGCCGGCATGTCTGGCGGCATCGCCTACGTGCTCGACGAGGACGGCGACTTCGAGCGCCGCTGCAATCTCGCCATGGTGGAGCTTGAGCCCGTGCCGAGCGAGAACGGCGTCATGGAGCGCGCCCGTCACCAGACCGGCGACCTCGAAAGCCACGGGCTGGTCGACGTGACCGACATGACGCGCTTCGACGAGGAGCGGCTCCATCAGCTGATCGAGCGCCACCTGCACTACACGGGATCGGAGCGGGCGCGCGCCATCCTCGCCGATTGGAGCGCCTACCTGCCGAAATTCGTCAAGGTGATGCCGGTGGAATACCGGCGCGCGCTCGAGGAGATGGCGCGCCGGCAGGTGCTCGACACGACCGGGCTTGGCGAGATCGAGATCGGTCTTCGCGCCGGCGCCAACGGCAAATAATCTTAACCGGAGGCGATTTACGCTCCCTGCCTGAGAGGCTAGGGGGAAGCGAGGCTGACCTCGCGCTTTGGCAGCTTGACGAGCGGAGGCTCGGCTGGCGACACTTTTCACACCGGCCGCGGTAAAGCGCCGGACGAGCGGATGGGTTGATGGGAAAGATCACGGGATTTCTCGAGATCGAGCGGCAGGACCGGAGCTATGAGCCGGCGGCCGATCGCGTCCGCCATTACCGCGAGTTCCTCGTGCCGCTCAGCGATGCGGAGATGGCTCAACAGGCCGCACGCTGCATGGATTGCGGCATCCCCTATTGCCACCAGGGCTGCCCGGTCAACAACCAGATCCCCGACTGGAACGACCTCGTCTACCACGCCGACTGGCAGGAGGCGGCGAGCAACCTCCACTCCACCAACAATTTCCCCGAGGTGACCGGCCGCGTCTGCCCGGCGCCTTGCGAGGCTGCCTGCACGCTCAACATCATCGACGTGCCGGTGACCATCAAGTCGATCGAATGCACCATCGCCGACAAGGCCTTCGCCGCCGGCTGGGTGAGGCCACAGCCGCCTGAGACCAAGACCGGCAAGCGCGTGGCCATCGTCGGCTCAGGTCCCGCCGGACTTGCCGCGGCCCAGCAGCTCGCCCGGGTCGGCCACGACGTGCATGTCTACGAAAAACACGCTCAACCTGGCGGCTTGCTGCGTTACGGCATCCCCGACTTCAAGATGGAGAAGTACCTCATCGAGCGCCGCGTCGAGCAGATGCAGGCGGAGGGTGTCACCTTCCACTGCAATGTGCATGTCGGCCACGACATCTCGGCGCGAAAGCTCGAGCGCGACTATGACGCGGTGCTGCTCGCCGGCGGCGCCGAGCATCCACGCGACCTCGGCATCGAGGGCCGCAATTTGCGCGGCGTGCATTACGCCATGACCTTCCTGCCGCAACAGAACCGCCGCGTCTCGGGCGAGCCGCTTGGCGATATCGATCCGATCCTCGCGACGGACAAGCAGGTCGTGGTGATCGGCGGCGGCGATACCGGATCGGACTGCATCGGCACCTCCTTCCGCCAGGGCGCGGTCTCCGTGGCGCAGCTCGAGATCATGCCCCAGCCGCCGGAGAAGGAGAACAAGGCGCTGACCTGGCCGAACTGGCCGCTCAAGCTCCGCACCTCATCGAGCCAGGCGGAAGGCGCCGCCCGCGATTTCAGCGTGGCGACGAGCCGCTTCATCGGCGAGAACGGCGAGGTCAAGGAGCTCGAATGCGTCCGCCTCGACGGGCAGATGAAGCCGATCCCGGGGAGCGAGTTCCGCATCCCCGCCGACCTCGTTCTGCTCGCCATGGGCTTCCTGCATCCCGTGCAGGAGGGCATGATCAAGGATCTGAAGCTAGACCTCGATCAGCGCGGCAACGTGAAGGCGAACGAGCTCGACTACCGCACCTCGCGGCCGAAGGTATTTGCCGCCGGCGACATGCGCCGCGGCCAGTCGCTCGTGGTGTGGGCCATCCGCGAAGGCCGCCAGGCGGCGCACGCCATCGACAAATTCCTCATGGGCAAGACCGACCTGCCGCGCTGAGGGCCTAGCTGCGCGGCCAGGTGAAATCGTCGGCGCGTCCGGCCTTGGGCTTCAACTGCTCGCCCTGGATCAGCACCCGGTAGTAGGGCCGCTGGGCGAGCGGCAGCGTCGGCTTGGACGAGGCCACGGACGGGTCGTTGACGGCGGAGATCGAGGCAAGCGCCGTAAGCCCTCCCGGCAGATCGCCCGCGATATTCTCGGCGTCGGCGAGAGACGCCGCCGCGGCGGCTTGCGGCGTCATGTTCTGCGCGGCATCGAGCGTCGTCTGCGAAATCACCGGCCGGATGACGTCGACCTCGCCGACCTTGTTCTGCTGCACTTGCGGCGCCGCGGCCTCGCCCTCTTCGCCTTCAGTCGCGGCCGGAGCCTCGCCTTCGGCGGCCGCTTGCGGCTGCTCGCCGGTCTCCCCGGCAGCCTCCTCGGAGGGCGACGGCGACTTGCCGGGGGCCACCATCCGGCCCATGACCTTCGCCTGCTCGTCCTCATTGCCGGCGAGCGGAATGTTGCGCTCGAGCTTGGCGAGGCTCAAGTCGCGGCGGATTTCCTTCTCGGCGAAATGGGCGAGCTTCAGATAGCCGCGCGAGGTGAAATGCATGCCGTCGTCGGCGCGCAACCTGCGCACCTGACCAGACATGTCGGGGCCGAAGGCGCTATAGCGGCCGGACTCGTCGGTGAAGCCGCTCCAGGTGTCGATGAACTTGGCGCCGTTGATGAAGGACTTCTCGCGGTAAACCTCGTTCAAATCCTCGGCCTCGTCGCTCTCGTCCGGCGAGCGCATGATCGGCAGCCCGACCCAGTAAACCGCGAGCTTCTTGGCGCGGAGCTTCTTGATGAAGGCCTCGACCCGCTGGCCGTAGAGCGCGTCCCACTCCTCGGTGCCGGGCTTCACATATTCCTTGCCGGCCTTGATCGCCTGATTGTCGTTGGCGCCGAACATCACCACGGCGATCTGGTAGGTCTCATCCTTGAGCAGGTCGTCGACCGTCTTGCTCCAATCTTCCCTGTCGATGCGCACGAAGCCGCTTCCGGGCTTCGACTTGTTGATCACCTCCATGTTGGCGTCTTCCTGGAAGGCGCGATAGAGGCCGGACCACAGTCCTTCGGCAAGCGAGTCGCCAAGCACGAGCACGCGGTAGCGGTCGCCCCGCGGAAACGGCTCGATATAGCTCCGTTGGAAGTCGGCGCCCTGCGCAAAGGCGGTCGCGGGCGCAAGCCCCGCCAGGCAAAGCGCAACAAATCCGAGCGCGGCGGCCGATGCCAGGAGGCATCGCCAGAGGCGTCGGAAATCGCGGCAAGAGGCGCTGACGGACATGCCCTATCTTACCCTTCCTTGCGCAACATCTCCAGGATGGTGCGGCTCGGGAATCCGTCGACCGGCATCCCCTTGCCGCGCTGGAAAGTCTTCACCGCCTCGAGCGTTGCCGGGCCGATGATGCCGTCGGTATCGCCGACCAGAAGGCCCTTGGCCACCAGCAGCCTTTGCAGCTCGACGCGCTGATCGAGCGAGAGATGGTTCTCGTCGGTCGGCCAAGGATGCACGAAGGGCCCATAGCCTTTGAGCCGGTCGGCAAGATGTCCGACCCCCAAGGCGTAGGACGTGGCGTTGTTGTAGCGGAGGATCGAGCGGAAATTGTTGAGCACGAGAAACGCCGGTCCGGCAGTCCCGGCTGGAGCGAAAAGGCCTGCCTTGTCGCCGGGCCGAGGGAAGGCCTCACCGTTGACACGCTTGATCCCGAGCTTCTGCCACTCGCCGACGCTCTTCAGCGTTCTCTCGCTATATTTTTTTGGGTTGAGGCCCTTGGGCAGCGTCACCTCGTAGCCCCAGGTTTGCCCAGCCTGCCAATTCGAGTGCTTGAGATAGCTCGCGGTCGATGCAAGCGCATCGGGCACGTCGTTCCAGATATTGCGCTTGCCGTCGCCGTCATAATCGACGGCATAAGCTTGGTAGGTTGTGGGAATGAATTGCGTGTGGCCCATGGCGCCGGCCCAAGAGCCGTTCATCGCCTCGACACTGATGTCGCCGCGCTGGAGAATCTTGAGCGCGGTAATGAGCTGCTGCCGGGCGAAGCTCGCCTTGGTGTTGTAGTAGGCGAGCGTGGCGAGCGAGCGGATCACATTCATGTCGCCGGGCTGCGTGCCGTAATTCAACTCCACCCCCCAGATGGCGATGATGATGGTGCGGTCGACGCCGTAGCGCTTCTCCAGAATATCGAGCAGCGCCTTGTTCTCCTCGAGCTTCTGCTTGCCGCCGGTGACGCGCTTATCGGAGACCACGCGATCGACATATTCGCCGATCGGCTTTTTGTACTCCGGCTGGAAATTCGCCGCCTCGATCACCTTGGGGTCCGGCGTCATGCCCTTGAACGCGAGATCGTATGTCTCCCGCTTGATGCCTGCCGCCCTCGCGGTCGGCCAGAATCTCTCGATCCATTGGCCGAAAGTCTGCGCCGCCTCGGCACGATGCGGCAGGCCAATGACGGTGGGCGCCGCAAGCGCGAGCAGGGAAAAGGCAAAAATGAGCGTTCGGGCGATTCGCATGAGCGGAACTTAGCAACCCCTACGGGTAAAACCTAGAGTCCGGAAAGCCTTGATTAGGGCCGTGCGGCGCTCGCTTCCTTCATCACCGCATCGACCACGCGCTGACTTGGATAGCAGGTGAGCGGAAGACCTAACCGTTTCTCGGTGACGCCGATGGCGGCGCGGGTCTTGAAGCCTGCGAGCCCGTCGACCTTGCCGACATCATGGCCTTGCGCCACCAGCACCTCCTGGAAGCGCTGGATGCGGTCACGCGGCAGACGCTCGACCGGCTTCCAGGCGCCTTCGAATTTCACCGGCGCATTGGACGCGATCATGTCGGCGACATGGCCGACGAAAATCGCGTAGACGTCGGAGTTATTGTAGAGCTTGATCACCGAGAAATTGTCGGTGGCGAGAAACGCCGGCCCCTTCAGTCCCGCGGGCAGAACGAGAAAGGCCGAGTCGCCGAGCTTATTCTCCGGGAAGGCACCACCGCGCACGCGCGCCACGCCGAGCTTCACCCACTCGGAGATCGACCGCGCCTTGTCAGGGCCTTGCAGCGTGCAGTCGAAGCCATCCGGCAATTGCACCTCGTAGCCCCAGGTCTTGCCGCCATCCCAGCCTTGCGATTTGAGCGAGTTGGCGGTCGAGGCAAGAGAGTTCTGGAATCGAGTTCCAGATGTCGCGCTTGCCGTCGCCGTCGAAATCGACGGCGAACTCCTCGAAGTCCTTTGGCATGAACTGGGTGTAGCCCATGGCGCCGGCCCAGGAGCTCTTGAGCTGAGCGCGCGTGGCGTGGCCCTCCTCGATGATCTTGAGCGCGGCGATCAGCTGCGGCCGGAACTCGTCAGGGCGGCGCCCCATGAAGGCTTGCGTGGCGATCGTGCTGACCGCGTCGTTTGGACCATCGATCTTGCCGAAGCCCGTCTCCCGTCCCCAGATGGCGACGACGATGCTTGCCGGCACGCCATATTGCTTCTGGATGGCGACGAGCGCCGGCCGGTATTGCGCCACCTTGGCACGCCCGGTCGCCGCGAGCGCGTTGAGCGTCCCCTCTTTGAAATAGAACGCCGGCGAGTCGAACTCGGGTTGATGCTTCGGCGCCATCGCCTTGACGAGCGACTGCGGCAGAGGCGGTCCGTCAGGGCCCGCCGGATTTGGCAGCACGAGGTGAGGCAGCGACCAGTTGAGCTTCAGCCCCTTGAGATTGGCGTCGAAGGTTGCGCGCGAGACGCCGGCAGCTTCGGCATCAGGCCAGAGCGCTTGCAGCCACGCAGCGAAGCGCTGCTCGACGGCGCGGCGATAGGCGGCGACCTCCGGGTCGTCGGCGGCAGGAGCGGAGAACGGCGCAAACACCACCGCCGCCAAGAGGGCGGCCAGCATTGCTGCACGAGCCCAGTTCGCTTGGCCCATCGGCGATCCCCTCCAAAGTCCCGCGATTCGGCGGAAGCGGCGGATTGTGGCGACGGCTTTTGGCGGCGAAAAGGCAAGGTCAGCGCTTTTTCGCTGAAAATGCCTGGAGAAGCCGCTGTTGCAATTCAACGCCTGCTGTCGGAAAGAGTGCGGCGGCCCCAAAAAGGGGCGTAACCGCCAGAGGATCTGAATGGCTGCTCCCGTTCGCAAGGCCGTGTTTCCCGTCGCAGGGCTAGGCACCCGCTTTCTGCCGGCGAGCAAGGCGATCCCCAAGGAAATGCTGACCGTGGTCGACCGGCCGCTGATCCAGCACGTGGTCGACGAGGCGAGGGCAGCCGGCATCGAGCATTTCATCTTCGTCACCGGCCGCAACAAGAGCGCCATCGAGGACCATTTCGACCGGCAGCCGGAGCTCGAGGACACGCTTGCCGCTCGTGGCAAGAAACAAGAGCTCGAGGCGCTTCTGCGCGACCTGCCTGCACCGGGCGAGACGAGCTTCGTGCGCCAGCAGGAGCCGCTCGGCCTCGGCCACGCGGTATGGTGCGCCCGCGAGCTCGTGGGCGATGAGCCATTCGCGCTCCTCCTCCCCGACGTTCTGGTCCAATGCAAAGGCAAAGGCTGCCTCGCCCAGATGCTCGATGTGTACGAGGCCCATGGCGGCAACATCATCGCCGTCGAGCCGGTGCCCGAGGCCCAACTCCACAGCTACGGCGTGGTCGGCGTCGGCGAGGGCAATGGCAGCGTCTTCCCCATCAACGGCATGGTGGAAAAGCCGAAGCCGGGAACGGCGCCTTCCAACCTCACCATTCTCGGCCGCTACATTCTCCAGCCTGAGATCTTCGACATTCTCTCGGCCAAGGAGACAGGCGCCGGCGGCGAGATCCAGATCACCGACGCCATGATCAGGCTGCTCGCCACGCAGGACTTCCACGCGCTGAAATATGAGGGGCGCACCTTCGACTGCGGCTCGAAGCTCGGCTTCCTGCTCGCCAATGTGGCGTATGCGATGGAGCGTCCTGAGCTCAAAGACACTCTGGCCGCCGAGATCAAGAAGCTGATCTGAGACAGCGCACGGCCTGAATCCGGCCTTTCCCGGCGGTTGATCGGGACTGCGCAACAGGACTAGACTTGATGAGGCGCAGGCAGGCGCCGTCCCTCAGAACAGCCCAAGCCGTAAGCGCCCGTAGGCGTCCGGACTGTGCTACAAAGGGACGGAAACATGGGGGGAACGAGGGTCATGGCTGTCGGTCTCAAACGCGACCGTTTTCCCGACCACGAGGCGCGCGAGGCGATTGCCTCTGCCGCGCGCACCATCCAGCTCGAGGCGCAAGGCCTGCGAGCGCTCGAAGCCGCGCTCAATTTGGATCTGGTCGACAATTTCGCCGAAGCGGTTTCCATCATCCGCTCCTGCCGCGGCCGGGTCATCGTCACCGGCATGGGCAAGAGCGGCCATATCGGCATGAAGGTCGCAGGCACCCTTTCCTCCACCGGCACCCCGGCGTCGTTCGTGCATCCGAGCGAGGCAAGCCACGGCGATCTCGGCATGATCACCCGCGACGACGTGATCCTTGCCTTCTCCTGGTCCGGCGAAACGGTCGAGCTCGGCAATCTCGTGTCCTATTCGCGCAGATTCGCCGTGCCGCTGATCGCCATCACCTCGAATGCTGAAAGCACGCTTGCCAAGGCTGCGGAAGTGGTTCTGGCAATTCCCCAAAGCAAGGAAGCCTGCCCGCATGGGCTCGCGCCGACCACCTCAACCATGATGCAGCTTGCGCTCGGCGATTGCCTTGCGATTGCGCTGCTTGAGAGCAAGGGCTTCACCGCCCGCGACTTCAAGGTTCTACATCCTGGCGGCCAGCTCGGCGCGCGGCTGAAATTCGTCGGCGACCTCATGCATAAAGGCGACCGCCTGCCGCTCACCCCCGGCGACATGCCCATGGCCGAAGCCATCGTGGTGATGACCGAGAAGGCCTTCGGCTGTCTCGGCGTGGTCGATGAGAACGGCAGGCTTGCCGGGATCATCACCGACGGCGATTTGCGCCGGCACATGGGCGACGGCCTGCTGTCGCGGCGGACCGGCGAGATCATGACGGGCGCGCCCAAGACGGTGTCGCCGGAGCTCTTGGCCAGCGCCGCGCTCGAGGTCATCAACTCATCGAGCATCACCGCTTTGTTCGTGGTCGAGGACGGCCGCCCGGTGGGCATCATCCATATCCACGACCTGCTCCGCGCCGGCGTCGTCTAAAACCTGTCTGAAGAGCCCCCTCATCCGGCGCACTCCCATGGAGCGCGCCACCCTCGCCCACGAGGGGAGAGGGATAAGGCGGCAACGCTCCAGCAAATTTTCCCTCTCCCCCTGTGGGGAGAGGGCTTTCCGCCACGATCTTGCGCGGCGTAGCCTTGCGCAAGTCGTATGGCGGAAAGGGTGAGGGGTACTTTGGTCACGCAGAGCTACGATCTTCTCGTCATTGGCGGCGGCATTCACGGTGCTGCCGTGGCCCGCGATGCCGCCGGTCGCGGGCTCAAAGTCATGCTCGCCGAGAAGGGCGACTATGCCTGCGCCACCTCCTCGGCTTCCTCCAAGCTGATCCATGGCGGCTTGCGCTATCTCGAGCAGCTCGAGCTTTCGCTCGTGCGCGAGTCGCTGGTCGAGCGCGCCGGGCTGCTCAAGACCGCGCCGCATCTCGTCGAGCCGATCCGCTTCCTCCTGCCGATCTATGGCTGGCAGAAGCGCCCGGCGATTCTGCTGCATGCCGGTCTTAGCCTTTACGACCTGTTGTCGATCGGCGATGGGCTGCCGCCAAGCGGACGCCTCAAGCCGCACGAGATCGCAGAGCTCCCGCGGCTTCGCCGCGAAAATCTCAACGCCGTGCTGCATTATCACGACTGCCAGACGGACGACGCACGGCTCGTGCTCGCCGTGCTGCTCGATGCCCGCGCCCGCGGCGCCGACATCCTCAACCGCCGCGCCGTGACGGCGATCGAGCCGCTCGCCAACGGTTATGCGGTCGAGATGGACGAGCGCGGGGTGAAGCGCCGCGTCGACGCGCGTTTCATCGTCAATGCCGCCGGGCCGTTCGTGGCGGAAATCGATGCCATGAGCAGGATCGCCCCACCGCCCCGCCGTCTGCGGCTCGTGCGCGGCAGCCACATCGTCTTGAACATGCCAGAGCCCATCCAAGAAGACGCCTACACCTTGCAGGACACGGAAGACCGGGTGATCTTCGTGCTGCCATGGCTCGACCGGCGTTTTCTCATCGTCGGCACCACCGAAGTGCCGCAAGAAAGCGATGCCGGCACCGCCGCCTGCTCTCTGCAAGAGCAGGCCTATCTGCTCGATGCCTATAACCGATACTTCGCGGGGCCAGGCGGGCCGGTCAGCGATAAAGACGTGGTGTGGAGCTTCGCCGGCGTCCGCGCCTTACAGGACGACCACGGGAAGAAGCCGAGCCGGCTCACCCGGCGCCCGGCGCTCGCCAGCATCAGGAACGGCACCGGCGGCTTCGTCACCCTCTATGGCGGCAAGCTCACCACCCACCGCGCCTTCGCCGAGACCGTGCTCGATGCGCTGCGCGACCTCGGAGCAAGGATGGGTGGCTCTTGGACCAAGGACGTTCCGCTCTATGGCGGCTGCGAGACGCGCGCCGGCCTTCTCTCCCTCGTCGCGCAAGGACCCACAAGCCTCTCGCGTGAAACCTGCCATCGCTGGGCCTTTGCCTATGGCGACCAGATCGAAAGGCTTTATGCGAATGTCCTGCGTCGATCCGAGCCTCGCGCGGGAGATCGCCCCAGGCGTGCCGCTTGCCGAGCTGGTGCATGCCGTTGAGGTCGAGGACGCCATGACCGCGGAGGATTTTCTGCTCCGCCGCACCAAGCTGCATCTCTTGCTGGATCGGCGAGGCAGGGACGCCGTCGCAACGTGGTTCAGCACCAACAAATGACCTCCAGTTGCGCTTGCAACCGCAGCTCTATAGAACATCAAATACAACTATTAGGCGAGAGAAGAAGGGCTTCGACATGGCCAAATACACGGTTCGCAAGGGCAAGTGGTACGTCGCCAGGATCTCGCTCTCCGGATTTAGCCGATTTGCCACGAACAGGATGGTGGCCGCCAAGCTCGAAAATGCCGGCTTCATCAACGTCCTGGTCAATGGATCAGGAGGGATCAGGCTCGCCATAGGCTACTGGCCCAATGAGGATGCGACAGCTGAGAAGCCGATTGAGATCGTCGACATCGTCGAGAAGGACAGCGAGCCGCAAATACCGACCTAACCCTAGGCTGACGTCACTTTCAGCAGCGTTCCGTCGGCGCCAAGCACGCGCACCCGGCTGCCCTTCGGCAGCTCCGGTCCCTCCACCCGCCAGATCGAATCGCCGATCTTCACGCTGCCGCGTCCATTCACGATCGGATCGATAAGATCGTAGCACTGGCCGATATGCTGCACCGCGCGCTCATTGAGCAGAGGCCGGTCGCTCTGCAACGGGTTCCGCCGCAGATAGTTGAGCGCGATCAGCACGGCTGCGAGCGACAACAGGCAGAACCATACGAGCTGCCACTGCCAGCCGATGTCGAAGGCGAAGGCGATGGCGCCGGTGACGGCCGCCGCCATGCCGAACCACATCAGGAAAACGCCTGGCGACATGACTTCGAGCGCGAACAGGATCGCCGCGATGATCATCCAGGTCCAAGGACCGAGCGTGAAGAGAGCGCTCATCGTGGCGGCTCCCTAGACCGAAGGAACGGCGCCGCCAGGGGGACGAACCCGCGGCGTCGTGGTCACCGGCTGCTTGGCCGGGCTCGGCGGCGAGGCCGAATTGCCGCCGCGGTCGCCGAAAGCCTCGCGCGCGATCTCGGCAACGCCGGCGACCGCGCCGATCACCGAGGTCGCCTCGATCGGCAGGATCAGCACCTTCTGGTTCTTGGCCTCGGCGAGAGCTTTCAGCGCGCCGATATAGTTGTTGGCGACGAAGTAGTTGATCGCCTGCACGTTGCCCTTGCTGATCGCCTCGCTGACCACCTGGGTCGCCATGGCTTCGGCTTCCGCCGAGCGCTCGCGTGCCTCGGCATCGCGATAGGCGGCTTCGCGGCGGCCTTCCGCGGCGAGGATCTGCGCCTGCTTGGCGCCTTCCGCCGTGAGGATCGCCGCCTGGCGCTCGCCTTCGGCGACGAGAATGGCGGCGCGCTTGTCGCGCTCGGCCTTCATCTGCCGCGCCATCGAGTCGATCAGATCGCGCGGCGGCTCGATGTCCTTGATCTCGATGCGGGTGACCTTGACGCCCCAATTCGAGGTGGCGTCGTCGACCACCTTGAGCAGGCGATGATTGATCTCGTCACGCTCGGAGAGGAGCTTGTCGAGGTCCATCGAGCCCATCACCGTGCGGATGTTGGTCATGGTCAGGTTGAGGATGGCGACCTGCAGATTGGTCACCTCGTAGCTCGCGAGCGCCGCGTCGAGCACCTGAAAGAAGGCGACGCCGTCGACCCGCACCATGGCGTTGTCCTTGGTGATGACCTCCTGGCTCGGCACCTCGATCACCTGCTCCATCACGTTGAGCTTCCGCCCGATGCGGTCGATGAACGGAATGATCAGGGTGAGCCCGGGCCGAAGCGTGCGGGTGTAGCGGCCGAAGCGCTCGACCGTGTAGTTCCAGCCTTGCGGCACGACTTTGACGCCCGCGGCAAGCACGGCGATGAACAGAACGAGCAGAACGAGGACGAAGATATTGAAGCCGAGCATGGCACCCTCCTAGAGGTGTCGGGCGAGCGTGAGTTGGTTAGCTATAGCACTCGACCTTTCATCGGCAGCCGATAAATGGGTGCGCGCGCCCTGCGAATTTAAGGGGCCTTCGGCGAGGCCTGCGGGGAGAGCAAGATGAGCTTGGCGATGGGCGTTGCTGCGGCGCGGGCGGCGGCATCGGCGGCGGCGCCCCATTTCCTGTCGAGCGAGCCCTTGCGCACGAGCTTCGTCTGCGACACGCCGCCAAGTGTCGTGCCGTCGGGACCGAAGACCGTCCAATCGACGCGCACGGCCTGCCTGCCGCCTTTGGCCGCCGTCATCTTCACGATGCCTTCCACCGAATAGACGGTCGTATCGAGCGCGCTCGCGGTCTTCACCCCGGAGACGGAAAGCCGCTTGCCGAGTGCCGCGGCGAGCGCCTGCTCGCCATCGCCGGGCGCGCCGGCAACAGTAGATATAGGCGAGCGGCGGCGCTGGCTTTGCCTCCGGCTTGGCGGAGTCGGGTTCGGCGCCCACGACCGGTGCGGCGAGCGCGATCAGCAACAGGCAAACACAAGAAATGACGGCGATGGTCCGATACACAGCTCTTCGCCCGCTGTTGATTACAGTTCCGCCACGCTAGCAGGATTTCTTGGCGCGCTTGAGCTCGGCAAGCTTCCGGTCGATGGCCGCCGCCCAGTCGCCGGTGGCGATGGCGACGTTGCGGCCATAGGTGCCGGCGACGATATTGAGCGCGGCAAGCGCCGGCGCGACCGACTGGATGCCGGCAAGCAGCCTTTGATCGTTCTCGGCCTTTTCCTTTTGCAGCGCCGCGATCTGGCGGTCGATGCGCGCGCAATTGGGCTTGACCGCCTGGATCTCGCGCAAGGTCATGGGCGTGGCGCATCCCGCGACGGCAGCGCTTCCCACCAGCAGAAGCACCCTCAATGATGTCATATCCCCTCGCCCCCCGCGAGGTTCAAGCGCTCATCGCAGGCCTCGCCGCGACCATCCCCGCCACCGCGAGCAGCGCCACGATGGGAATGATCAAACACCAGAATGAGAAGGTGACATAGGAGAGGGCGCCGAGCAACGCGCCGGCGGTAAAGGCGAGGATGGCCGGAACCAGTAGCTTCAATCGCTTCCTGGCTTGCGGGGTCTCATCGGGAAGCCCGCGCAGAAGATCGACGAGATCGATCACGGCTTGCGTCGTGTTGCCGGTCATCATCGTGGTCGGGCCATGATTGGCAAGAATGAGCCGGCTCCCGGCATTCTGCACCGCCATTGCAGCGACGCCGAGGAGGCCGGCGACCACCGGGCCGAAATCGTTTGGGTCGTCATGCGGCGTCGTCATGCCGCCGGCAATCATGAAGCAGGTAAGCAGCGCCGCTTGCGCCAGCAGCATCTCCCGCCATGGGGAGTCGCCCTTCTTCTCGTAGTGCAACACGAAAAGCCGGGTCAGCGCCACCATGACGATGAAGATCGGCACCGCCAGCAGCTTGGCGATGGCGAGCTTGGTGGCATGCACCATCTCGAGACCAAGCATGATGAAGTTGCCGGTGACATGCGCCGTGAACAGTCCAAACAGCGCAATGAAGCCGACGACGTCGACGAATCCACCGACGAAAGACAAGGTCGCCGTAGCGAACACGACCCGGCCAACCGGTTCCGCAGGCAATACCGGGCTCGTCATGATCGCCCCCGGGACATCGGGCTGCTAGACCCAGCCCTTCAGCTCGCGTTCGATCAGGTGCAGGAGCACGCTGATGCCCCCTTCGCTGTCGTTGAGGCATGGGATGAAGGTGAAGTGCTCGCCGCCATGCTCAAGAAAAATTTCCTTATTCTCCTCGGCGATCTCTTCGAGCGTTTCGAGACAATCGGCGGCAAAACCTGGCGTGACGATAGCGAGACGCTTGACGCCGTCGCGCGCCAGCGCCTCGACGGTCTTGTCGGTATAGGGTTGCAGCCACTCCTCGCGGCCGAAGCGCGACTGAAAGGTGAGACTGAGCTTCGTGCCCAACGGACCGAGCGCCTCGCGTAACGACTCGGTGGTCTGCGCGCATTGCGCCCTGTAGGGGTCGCCCTTGTCGACATAGCTCTTGGGCAGCCCATGATAGGAGGCGAGGATCGCCTCAGGCTGCCAATCGAGCCCGGCAAGATGCGTCCTGATCGATTGGGCGAGCGCGGCGATATAGACGGGATCGGTGGGATAAGGTGGCACGGTGCGGACCGCGGGTTGATAGCGGATCAGCTTCAGCGCGTCGAAAACCTTGTCGTTCACGCTCGCCGTGGTCGAGGCGGAATATTGCGGATAGAGCGGGAAGACGAGCAGGCGGTCGCATCCCTTTGCCTGTAGCGCCTCGATGCGCGAGGCGATGCTCGGACTGCCGTAGCGCATCGCCCAGTCGACCACGACATCGGAGCGCGCGGCGAGCGCCGCCGCGACCTTCTCGCCTTGCGCGCGGGTGATGGTGCGCAAGGGCGACTCGTCGAGCTCCTTGTTCCATACCGAGCGGTATTTCGCGCCGCTTCGCGACGGCCTCACCGTCAGCACGACGCCATTGAGGATCACCCACCACAGCACGCGGTTGGTCTCGATGACCCGGCGATCGGAGAGGAACTCCTTGAGGTAGCGGCGCACCGACCAATAGTCGGTGCCGTCCGGCGTGCCGAGATTGACGAGGAGCACGCCAATCCTGCCGGTGGCGCCCCCTTTGGCCTCAACTTTTGCTTGATCCGGATCAAAGCCCTTGGCGGGCGGCCATTCATTCATTCATCGACACTCCACCGGGCTTAGATAGAGCATCGCGGGAGACGCGCCTAGTGCGTGGGACAGCGAAAAGCGAGACGGGATTTGCTGGGGAGCCGCCCAGTAATGAAGGGCGCGCGGCCGGTCTACGGCTCTATAAGAGGCAAATGCGAGACATTAGGACAGCACTAAGCGAGTATAGGCGCCACCGCTGCTTCAATGGGTCGCGCCAGTATGCCCCTGATCTTCTTCGCGGAGATGCATCAAGGCCATGACCAAGAGATATGCAAGGAAGTTGCGCTGCTGGTTATGGGCGAGCACAATCAGCGTTTCTAGAACTCGCTCGATTTCGGCGAGACTTAGATCGCGCGCGACGTCTTCGGTGGGGACACTGATGTCCTCATCTGTAATGCGGGGACTCATATCGGAAATTTCCTCAGCCCAGCCACATATTGTCATGAAGACGTGCCTCTTGGGATTGACAGTGAACAGCGACGACTTGACCTCGCTCAGGAGGAGCGTGACAGTCGCTGTACACTTTTTGGCTGCATCGACGGGTAGGACATGAACGAACGTCTAAGACCTGATCTCAACAGGCTAACGAGCCAGAACATTGGGGAGCACCGCGTCAGGGCCCTTTCTTTATCGGGATTGCGCGACCTTTTGCGGGATTATGGGGTCGATCACCAGCCGATTTTCGAGGAGGCTGGACTACCCCCTGACCACGGCGACGACCTCACCTGGATGTCGCTTGAGCGGCTGGTGAACGCCCTCACTCTCGCCGCGCGCGTCACCGGCGACCGCTTCTTTGGCTTGAAGCATGGAACGCGGGGGCGATTTACCGCCAACCCGCTTGGCTATCTCATGGCCAATTCGCCCGACCTCAGGACCGGCTTGCGTAACTTTGCGCGCTTTCAACCCGTGCTCTCCACCAACCATCTCGAATTCGTGGAGATCGCCGGCGGCGTAGGCCGCGTCGAATTTTGCTATCCGGTGACCATGCCGAACGTCGTGCAGATGACCGACTTCGTCTTGATGCGCTTCGTGACGCGGATCAGGGGCGCGGCCGGAAGCCACTGGCGCCCGGTCTCTGTCGGTTTGATGCATCGGCAGCCGGCCGATATCTCCGAATACGAACGCCAACTTGGATCTCGCATCTTCTTCGACCAGCCGGTCAACTCGATCACGATTTCCGCCGCCACGCTCGCCCTTCCCATGCCTAACGCCGATCCGCACCTCTTCAAGCTCGTGAAGCGCTACTGCGAGGAGGAGATCGAGCGGCAAAAGTCCGCGAACCATCCGCTGAATGGAATCCGCGAGGCGATGACCCGCTGCCTTCAGCAGGGAAGCTTCGGCCCCAAGCATGTCGCCAAGGAGCTCGGCCTCACCCCGAGCAGCCTGCATCGCCGGTTGAAGACGGAAGGCACATCCTTCCTGCGCCTCCTCGACGACACGCGGCGCTGCCTGACCCATCGCTATCTGATGGAGAGCTCATTGAAGCTGACCGACATCGCCGCGCGGGTCGGCTATTCCGAGCTCAGTGCCTTCAGCCGCGCGGCGCGCCGCTGGTTCGGCACGAGCCCCCGCTCCTTCCGCCGCAAGGCGCCTGGTCTTAACGCAGCGCCCTGAGCAAAGCCTCGGCGTCGCTGAGAATTTGCGCGTGATCGAAGGCAAGCTCGACGCTCCGCCAGTCCTCGATCCATTCCGCTCCGGCCGCGTCGGAGCCGGCCCGCGGCGCGATAGCACGGGGCAATATCGTCACATAGGCTGCGCTCACCGTATGGCCGCGCGGGTCACGTGCCGGATCGGAATAGACTCCGACGAGACGGAGCACATCAACCTTGATGCCGGTCTCCTCGAGCGCCTCGCGACGGCAAGCCTCCTCGACCGTCTCGCCGATCTCGACGAAACCTCCGGGCAGCGCATAGGAGCCGGCGTAAGGAGGATGACCACGGCGAATGAGCAGCACGCTGCCTCCCGAATCGAAGATCACGCAGTCCGTAGTCAGCGCTGGTGTCTTCGGCAGTCCCATCGGCTCTCCGCGGGCGGCCGCGCCTCACGAGCCTTTGGGCTGCGGCACGATCCGGATATAGGGCCTGGGCGACTTCCAACCTTGCGGGTAGATGGTCTTCGCCTCGTCGTCGCTGACCGAGCCGGCGATGATCACATCCTCGCCGTTCTTCCAGTTGACCGGGGTCGCCACGCGATGCTTGGCGGTGAGCTGCATCGAGTTGATCACGCGCAGCACTTCATCGAAATTGCGCCCGGTGGTCATCGGATAGACCAGGATGAGCTTGACCTTCTTGTCAGGGCCGATGACGAACACGTTGCGCACCGTCTGATTGTCGGCCGGCGTGCGGCCCTGCGACGTGCCGGTCGTGCTCGCCGGCAGCATGCCGTAGAGCTTGGCGATGGAGAGGTCCGGGTCGCCGATCATCGGAAAGTTCGGCGCCACGCCTTGCGTCTCCCTGATGTCGTCCGCCCATTTCTTGTGGAGGTCGATCGGATCGACGCTGAGGCCAATGATCTTGACGCCGCGCTTGTCGAATTCCGGCTTGATCTTTGCCATGTAGCCGAGCTCGGTGGTGCAGACCGGGGTGAAGTCCTTGGGGTGCGAGAAAATCACCCCCCAGGAATTGCCGAGCCAGTCGTGAAACCGGATGCGGCCTTCGGTAGTATCGGCCTCAAAGTCCGGGGCGATATCGCCGAGTTGGAGTGTCATCATTGTCTCCGCTGCTTGATGCGAGGGGAAGGGCCGGCGCCGCGCCTGTGCCCTGAGGAATTCCCCTGAGAATTAGGATGCCTTGCTCGCCGAGTGCAATCCGGCGCGGCAAATAGAAACACTATTCTCCGGCCTAGAGACAAGGGAGCAATAAGTACCAGGTCTGGCGCTTATCGCGCCATGCCTAATGCACGATCGGAGCCCGCGACGCCGATCGCGGGACCTCGCAGAGCTTGGTTCGCCGCGTTCAGAACGGCCGCGCCGGTCCGAGCGAAGCTGCGAACAGGGTCGCGCCGAAAAGGAGGATGAGCGCAGAGCCGCCGATGGCGCAGAGCGTCCACACGGCATTGGCAAAGGCGCCGGTCCTGCCGCCGAGCTTAAGCGCCAGTTCGCGCGAGCCAAGCGCCAGGGTGGCAAGCACCGCGACGGTAATGGCGGTACCGAACGCCATGGCGAAGGTCGCGGCGACGCCGGCCCAGAACATGCCTTGCGTCAGCGCGAAGATGAGCACGAGGATCGCCCCCGTGCACGGCCTGATGCCGACGGAGAAGACCACCGCCAAGATCTTCCGCCAATCGAGCGGTCCGGCAAGCTCGCGCGCATCGACCATATGACTGCAAGCCTCGCCTTCGGCATGATCATGGTGATGGTGGCCGTGGTCATGCGCGTGAGCGTGGTCATGGTGATGATGATCGTGACCTGCATGCGCCGCGCTCATGCGCTGATCCTGCCAGCGCCGGTAGAGGCGGATGAGCTGCGTGGTCAGGAGCCACGCGCCGACCAGCGCGATCAGCGCATAGCTCACTGTCTCGAGCTGGTTCGACCAGGCATTGATCTGAAGGCCCGAGGCATTGAGCGCGAAAGCGAGGATGCCGACGAGAGCGATGGCCGTGAGCGCCTGGAGCGCCGCGGCAATGAAGGAGATGATCACGCCGCGCCGGACGGTCTGCTCGTTGGCGACGACATAAGACGAGATGACCATCTTGCCGTGACCCGGGCCAACGGCATGCACCACGCCATAGATGAAGCTCGCCAATACGAGCATCGCGGCGGCCGCCATGACGTGCTCGCCTTTGAGATTCTTCACGCCGGTGGCGAGATCGCGTTGCAGGCTTTGTTGCGTGCGCAGCACCCAGCCGAAGATGCCGCCGAAGGCGCCAGGCGATTGCTGCGCGGCGCTTGGCGCGGCGAAGGCCGAAGGAGGTGCTGCTCCCTCCGCGGCAAGAGGATTGATGGGCTTCAACTCGGCATGCGCTCCGCCGGCGAGAGCTGCGAGCATCAGCGCGCAGATCAAGGCTATGAGCGCGCGGCCGAGGCGCGGCATCAGGACGGAGCGTCGCTGCATTTGACCGTCACCGTCTGGGCGAATTGCGAGCCGAAATTGCTGTTCGGCCCGAGCTGGCTGAAGAAGGATTCGCTCAACGCCTTTGCGTCCTCTTCCGTATCCGGATCGGGCTTCTTGACCTCGGCCGTGCAGCCCTTGACCGCAGGTCCCGACAAGGTCACCGGAGCTTCGGTGGCAAAACCGAAGGCAACGAAGAAGGACGGATCGTAGACGTCGACCTGCACCTCCTGGCTATGCGCGTTGAGCGGCGTCGCCAGCGGCAGGGTGAAGTGGAGCGTGAGCAGGCTCTTGTCGTAATCGAGCGACGCGTTCTCCGGCGGCTTCAGCGGGAGAGCGTCGGCGTCGCCGACATGCACGAAGGTGAAGTAGTCGAACTCTTTCAGCGAATTGATATTCACCTCGGTGAGCGGCTTGAGCTCCTCCGGCGAGAAGACGCCGTCGCCATTGGCATCGAGGCCCTGCACCGCCATGGCGGAGTACATCTCATCGAAGGTCCAGGCGTGGCGAACGCCGGTGATCTGGCGATTGGCGTCGAGGATGATTTCCGAGCGGACCGTGGCCCAGACGTGAGGATGGGCATGGGCATCCCGCGCAAGACCGGATGAGGCTGCAACCGCCAGCACCGCTGCCAGGACGCGCCGGCACTTTGCCAGCTCGGTAGGCGACAAAGCCGAAACCCCTCCGCGAGAATCGAACCTTGCTAGGCGTCAATTATGGAGGATTGGAGGCTCCCCGCCAAACGGCGGTGCAGCCTACTGTCGCGGCTTCGGCCCTGGATTAGCTGTAAGTCTGCCAGGTCACGATCACCCGCGTGCCGATCTTTGCGCGGTTATAGAGATCGATGACATCGTTATTGAACATGCGGACGCAGCCGCTCGAGGCGTTCTGCCCGATGGTCCAGGGCGCATCGGTGCCGTGGATGCGGTACGTGCTCGAGCCGAGATAGAGCGCGCGCACGCCGAGCGGATTGAGCCGATGGCCTCCGGGAACATAGGCGGGAAGCGTCGGGTTGGCACGCCGCATATCGGCCGTCGGGGTCCAGTCCGGATTGATCCGCTTCTCGGTGACGGTCATCTCGCCCGCCCATTCGGCGCCGTCTTTCGGCCCGGCGATGGGATAGCTGATGGCGCGGTTATTGGTGAGGACGTAATAGAGTTTGCGGTCGGCGAAGCTGACGATGATCGTGCCGGGCTCTGCCTTGGTTTGGAAGGCGATGAGCTGCCTGCCGCTCGAATTGGCGTTGGCCGCTGGCCTACCCTTGAACATATCGAAGAGGCCTGCCGATGCATCGCTCGGCAGCATGGCGCTTGCCGCAACCAGGCTCGCGAAAGAAACCGCAACCTTCGTGAATTTGCTGAACTTCATGGCAAGCCCCCGTTGCTTAACCATTCCCTGCTCAAGGGACAGAAATGGGGGGCGGCTCTCGGATTTCAATCTGGGCGAAAGCGTGGCGCGAAGAATTTTTTGCCGAGCGCGGGAAAGCGACGCCTTTTGCGGGCCATTCATCCTCTTTGCTCACCCCGTCGCCTTGACTTCGTATCGGACTCAGGCTAAGAACAAAACAGGAACGAATTCGGAGTTTGTACCCGTGCGTAACGACGTTCCAGACGGCGAAAACGTCGGTGAGTTTCGCACCTCTGGCGTTGAGAGAGCAGGCGGGGCAGGCGGCGAAGGTCTCATCGAGCATCTGCGTAAGCGTATTCGCGTGCTCGAACAGGTTCCCGTGTCTCTGGCCTTCCCCCCCGCGCCGGATACGGGACCTTTGCCCCGCCCTGCCTGCTCGCTTCTTGCACCTGTTCCTTCCTTTCCCTTGCCCTCCCTAAGTGTGCCCGCGAACGCCAATCCCTCCCCTTTACCGGGGGAGGGAAGCGGGCCCCGCGCACAGATCCCCTGGAGCAAGCTTGCCGCCAACGGGCTGCATGAGATCAAGCCTGCCGCCTATCGCGACGCGCCGTCGGCGCTTGCCTTTGCGCTTGCCTTCATCGGCGATCGCCTGACGCGGCGGGAGAGCGCCTCGCCGCTCCTCTGGTGTCTGACCGAAAGGGCCGCGCGCGAATGGGGCGCGCCCTATGGCTCTGGGCTCATCGCCTTCGGTCTCGACCCCGCGCTTGTCCTCATCGTTCAGGCGCGGAACGCTACGGATGCTGCCTGGGCGCTGGAAGAAGGGCTGAAGGCGGGAGCCTTCATCGCCGTTCTCGGCCAGATCGAGGTGAAGGCGCCGATCATGGCAAGACGCCTCGGGCTTGCCGCGCAAGTGAGCCGCACCCCCTGCCTGCTCCTCTCCGGGCATCAAGGAGGTGGCCTCCCCGGCACCCTCACCCGCTGGCGTGTCGCGGCGGAGCGAAGTAGCGGCGCCGACTTCGATGCCTCGGCACCAGGGCCGCCAGCTTGGCATCTCACGCTCGAGCGCTGCCGGGGCATGGCGCCGGCGCGAAGTTGGACCGTGGAGTTTCGTGATGTCGCGTATGGTTTCCGTCTGGCTCCCCGCTTTGCCGATCGAGCGGCTGAAGCGGATGAGGAACGGCACGCCCTTTCCGGTTGACCGGCCCTTTGCGCTGGTCGGCAGCGAGGATCGCGGGCTCCTGCTCACCGCACTGAATGCCGCCGCCTTGGGCGAAGGGCTCTCTCCCGGCTTGGGCCTCGCCGACGCCCGCGCCATTTGCCCGCAACTCCTCACCGCTCCGGCTGCGCCCGACAAGGATGCCGCATGCCTGCTCGCGCTTGCCCGCTGGTCCGGCCGCTACAGCCCGTCTCTCAATGTCGACGGCGACGATGGTCTGTGGCTCGACGTGTCCGGCGTGCCGCATCTCTTCGGCGGCGCCCGCGCCCTGCTCGCCGACATGGCGAGGCGCTTCGCTACGCCTCGGCTTCAGCGCACGGCTTGCCCTTGCCGAGACGCTGGGAGGGGCCCATGCGCTTGCCCGCTACGCGCATTCCTCTTCCATCATCGTCCCGCAGGGAAAGATGGCTGAAGTCTTGGCGCCGCTCCCCGTCGAAGCTTTGCGCCTCGACAGCGAGATCACGCGGCTGCTCAAGCGCCTTGGTCTGAAGCGCATCGGCCAGCTCTACGATCTGCCGCGCACTTCGCTCGAGCGGCGGTTCCATTCGCGCCAAGCGGCCGAAGCCGTGCTCCACCGTCTCGATCAGGCGCTTGGACGGCGCGAGGAGCCGCGTCCCCCGCTCCTCCCCGCGCCAGACTACGCAGCGCGGCTCCCCTTCCCCGAGCCTCTGATCACCCATGAGGGCATCGTCGCCGGCCTCGATCATCTTGCGGAAAAGCTCTGTGAGGCGCTGGCTCTCGCCCGCCGCGGCGCGCGGCGCCTGCACCTCACCCTCTATCGTGCCGACGGTACCTCCGCCCTCATCGAAGCAGGCCTGAGCGCGCCCTGCCACGAGCCGTCGCATCTTGCGCGCCTATTCGAGGACAGGGTCTGCGCCATCGATGTCGGCTTCGGCGTCGATCTGATGGTGCTCGCAGCGCTTGCGACCGAGGCTCTGCTTCCGGCTCAGACCGCCTTCGCCAAGAGCGACGACCGAGGCAGGCAAGAGCCGCTGATCGACCGCCTGGCGAGCCGGTTGAGCGGAGCCGCCGTGCGCCGGCTCTTTTCCCGCGAGAGCCATATCCCTGAGCGGGCGCTAGAGATGCGATCGGCACTTGCCGGTCCGGCTGCTTGGTCCGAGCAAGGACCGGCCAAACCGCCGCGTCCCTGCCTGCTCTTTGCCGAGCCAGAGCCTGTCGACGTGCTCGCCGAGATCCCGGAAGGACCGCCAGCCCGCTTCACCTGGCGCCGCGTCACCCGCCGCGTGGTGAAGGCCGAGGGGCCCGAGCGCATTGCACCTGAATGGTGGCGTGAGCTCGTTCGCTCTAGCGGGTCGAGGCCACGCGACTATTACCGCATCGAGGACGAGGATGGGCGCCGCTACTGGGTGTTCCGCGCAGGCCTCTACGGTGACAGCGGGACAGATTTGCCTGCCTGGTTTCTGCACGGAGTATTCGGGTGATGAGCGCCAGTCAGCCCCGCGCTACGCCGAGCTCGACGTCACCACCAATTTCTCCTTCCTGCGTGGCGGCTCGCACGCCGAGGAGCTGGTGGCGACGGCAAAGGCGCTTGGGCTTTCGGCAATCGCCGTCACCGACCGCAATACGCTTGCCGGGGTGGTGCGCGCGCACCTTGCGGCGCGAGAGGTGGGCGGCATCAAATTCATTGTGGGCTGCCGCCTCGATCTCGACGATGCGCCGAGCCTCCTCGTCTACCCTACGGACCGCGCAGCTTACGGCAGGCTTTGCCGGCTGCTCACGCTCGGTCAGCGCCGCGCCGAGAAGGGGAAATGCACGCTCCATCTCGACGATGTCGCCGCCCACGCCGACGGCCTCATCTTCATCGCGCTGCCGCAGGACGATTTTTCTCCTTCCTCTCCATTGTCATCGCCCGGCTTGACCGGGCGATCCAGTAGCCATGCAAAGAGCTCCGCCTTTCCCCCTCACCCTTCCCGCCATGCGACTTGCGCAGAGCTTGGCTCGCGCAAGATCGCGGCGGAAAGCCCTCTCCCCATAGGGGAGAGGAAAATCCGTACCGCTGCCACGAGTCCCATCTCCTCTCCCCACCGGGGAGAGGGTGGCGAGCCCGATCCTTCATCGGGCTCGCCGGGTGAGGGGGAAAATTTCGAATCTCAGCTCCGTCGCATCAAGCTGGCGCTTGGGCCCAGGACGCAGCTTTATCTCGCCGCCAGTCACTCTTATCGCGGCGACGATCGAGCCCGCATCGCCGCGCTTGCGCAATTGGCGGCGCGCGCCGGCGTATCCCTCATCGCCACCAATGCGGTGCTCTATCACGCCGCCCACCGCCGGCCCTTGCAGGACGTGCTCACCTGCATCCGCGAGAAATGCACCATCCATGACGCAGGGCTGAAGCTCGAAGCCAATGCCGAGCGGCACTTGAAACCGCCGCAGGAGATGGCGCGGCTGTTCACCGGCCATGAGGATGCGCTCGCCCGCACCATCGAGATCGCAGATGCCTGCACCTTCTCACTCGACGAGCTGAAATACGAATATCCCGACGAGCCGGTGCCCGAGGGCAAGACGCCGCAATCGCATCTCGAAGATCTCACCTGGGAGGGCGCCGCCTGGCGCTTCCCCAGCGGCATCCCCGACAAGGTGCGCGATACGCTCAACAAGGAGCTCGCGCTGATCGAGGAGCTCGACTACGCGCGCTATTTCCTCACCGTGCACGACATCGTGCATTATGCGAGGCACCTCGACATCCTCTGCCAGGGGCGCGGCTCGGCGGCGAACTCCGCCGTCTGCTACTGCCTCGCCATCACCAATGTCGACCCGACCGAGATCGACCTTCTGTTCGAGCGCTTCGTCTCGCCTGAGCGGAAAGAGCCGCCTGACATCGACGTCGATTTCGAGCATGAGCGGCGCGAGGAGGTGATCCAATATATCTATGGCCGCTACGGCCGCGACCGCGCCGGCATCGCCGCCACCGTGATCTCCTATCGCGGCCGCTCGGCGGTGCGCGAGGTCGGCAAGGCGCTCGGCCTCTCAGAGGACACCGTGGCCGCGCTCGCCACCACAATCTGGGGCCTGAGCAACTCCGCCCTGCCTGAGGACTATGTGCGCCAAGCCGGACTTGATCCCACCGATCCTCTGCTCTCCCGCTGTCTGGAACTCACGCAAGAGCTGCTCGGCTTCCCGCGCCACCTCTCCCAGCATGTCGGCGGCTTCGTGCTGACGCGCGGGCCTTTGTCCGAGGTCGTGCCCATCGGCAACGCTGCCATGGAGGACCGCACCTTCATCGAATGGGACAAGGACGACCTCGACGCGCTCGGGCTGCTCAAGGTCGATGTGCTCGGCCTCGGCATGCTCACCTGCATCCGCAAGGGCTTCGCTTTTCTGAAGGAGCATTACGGCCGCGATGTCACGCTCGGCAGCGTGCCGCCCGACGATCCCGCCGTGTACGACATGCTGTGCAAGGCGGACTCGATCGGCGTGTTCCAGGTGGAGAGCCGGGCGCAGATGAACATGCTGCCGCGGCTGAGGCCACGAAAATTCTACGACCTCGTCATCGAGGTGGCGATCGTCCGCCCCGGACCCATCCAGGGCGACATGGTTCACCCATACTTGCGCCGCCGCTGCGGCGACGAGGCGGTCGAGTTCCCCTCGCCCCATCCCGACCACGGACCGGCCGACGAGCTGAAACAGGTGCTCGGCAAGACGCTCGGCGTGCCGCTGTTCCAGGAGCAGGCCATGCGCCTTGCCATGGTGGCGGCGAAATTCTCAGGCCCGGAGGCGAACGAGCTCCGCCGCGCCATGGCCACCTTCCGCCGCCGCGGCACCATCGACCGGCTGCATGAGAAGATGGTGAGCCGAATGACGGCGCGCGGCTATCCGGCCGAGTTCGCCGAGCGCTGCTTCAACCAGATCAAGGGCTTCGGCGAATACGGCTTCCCCGAGAGCCACGCCGCGAGCTTCGCCCATCTCGTCTATGTCTCTGCCTGGCTCAAATGCCATTACCCCGCGGCGTTTGCCGCAGCACTGCTCAACTCCCAGCCCATGGGTTTCTATGCACCGGCGCAGATCGTGCGCTGCGCGGTCGATCATGGGGTGGAGGCGCGCGAGGTCGACGTCAATCACAGCCTGTGGGACTGCACGTTGGAGCCTGCTTCGCGGGGTGAATTTTCACTGCGCCTCGGCATGCGGCAGGTCGATGGCCTGCGCGAGGACGAGGTGAAAGCCATCGTCTCGATCCGCGACGGCATTCCTGCGCAGCTCAACCCTCATTTGTTTGCTCCCCCTCAACCTTCAATGTCATCGCCCGGCTTGACCGGGCGATCCAGTAACCACGAAGACCAGGGGATACTGGATGCCCGCCTTCGCGGGCATGACAAAGGTGAGGCCTTCAGAGACGTCCGCGATCTATGGCGGCGGAGCGGTGTCGGCCGCGCCACGCTCGAGCGCCTCGCAGCGGCGGATGCCTTCCGCTCGCTCGGTCATGATCGCCGCCAGGCGCTGTGGGAGGTGCGCGGCCTGCCGAAGGAACTGCCGCTGCCGCTGTTCGATCATGCCGCGGCGAGCGAGGCCGGCGCCGAGCCCCACGTCACGCTTCCAATCATGCCGCTCTCAGAGCATGTGGTGAACGACTACCGCACCTTGCGACTGTCGCTGAAAGCCCATCCGATGAGCTTCCTCCGCGCTGCAATCGCCAGCGAAAACATTCTCTCTTGCGCCGATCTCAAGCGCACGCGCGACGGCGCACGTGTGAGCGTCGCCGGCGTCGTGCTGGTGCGCCAGCGGCCGGGCTCGGCGGCTGGCGTTGTGTTCATGACCATCGAGGACGAGACCGGCGTCGCCAATTCGGTAATTTGGCCGAAGGTGCTGGAGCGGATGCGCAAGGTGGTGATGGGCGCACGCCTCGTCGTGGTGCATGGCCGCGTGCAACGGCACGAGGATATTATTCATGTCGTTGCCGAGCGGCTTGATGACCGGAGCGATTGGCTGCGGCTCCTCGACGAAGAGGCCGACAGCATGAGCGTGCCGGTCGCCAACGCCGACGAGGTGAAGCGCCCGGACCCGGGCTCATGGCGCTCGCCTCCGGACGAGGAGCAAACGCCTTTTCCCGTTGCGCCAGCCGATCACGTCAAGCGGCCGCTCGCGCCACGCGAGAAATCCCATCCGCGTTGGTATCCGCGCCGCCACCCCCGCGCCGAGCGCATCATCCCCAAATCCCGCGACTTCCATTAGCGAAGCTAACCTCTCCCCTCTGGGGAGAGGTCGGCACGAGCTTGCCCGTGCCGGGTGAGGGGATTGCCGTGATCCTGATTTGGACGCCCCCTCAACCCCACCCTCTCCCCAAGGGGAAAGTGGGTCTCGATCCTGCCTCCACGATGTCGCGGAGAGTGCAAGCGCAGCCAAACCCGCTATGCTGCACGCATGCTGCACATCAATAAGCGCACATTGATTGCTATATCGCTGGCATTTGTCTTCGCCCTCGGTGCTGGCGCAGCGCTGCGCGCCTACGAACGTCCGGAAGGGCCGAGCGGCTTCACGGCGAAGACGCTCGTCAAGGCCAAGCGGCAAATGGTGGTGGCGGCGAACCCGCTCGCCGCCGAGGCAGGACTTGCCATCTTGCGCAAAGGCGGCAGCGCCGTCGACGCGGCCATCGCCACGCAGATGGTGCTCAGTGTCGTCGAGCCGCAATCCTCGGGGATCGGCGGCGGCGCGTTTCTTCTCACCTGGGACGCGGTGAGCAAGACCTTGCTGAATTTCGACGGGCGCGAGACCGCGCCGGCCGCGGCGACGGCGGATTTGTTCCTCGACTCTGCCGGCAAGCCGCTGCCGCGCAATGAGGCGATGGAGAGCGGACGCTCGGTCGGCGTCCCCGGCGTGCTCGCCGCGCTCAAGCTCGCGCATGACAAATTCGGCAAGCTGCCCTGGTCCGAGCTGTTCGCCCCTGCCATCAAGCTTTCCCGCGACGGCTTCTCCGTCTCCTTCCGCCTAGCCGAGGTGCTGAACGACTACGGTCCGGCAAGCTTCACCCCCGCGGCGCGCGCCTATTTCTTCGACCCCGCCGGGCACCCCCGGCCTGAAGGCTACAGACTGAGCAACCCCGCGCTTGCCTCAACCCTTGAAGCGATCGCGAGAGAGGGACCTTCCGCCTTCTATGAGGGCGCCATCGCCCGGGACATCGCCGCCGCCGTGCAGAACGATCCGCGCGGGCCAGGCAAACTCACCACCGAAGACCTCGCAAACTATCGCGCCAAATTGCGCGAGCCGGTCTGCGTGCTCTATCGCGGTTTCGATGTCTGCGGCGCGGCGCCGCCCTCTTCCGGCGCCATCACCGTCGGTCAGGTGCTGGCGCTGATCGAGCCGTTCGATCTCGGCAGTGCCCCGATGGACGTCGAGCCCGTGCATCGTATCGTCGAGGCCGAGCGCCTCGCCTTCGCCGACCGCAACCGCTATCTCGCCGACCCGGATTTTGTCACCGCTCCGGTGTCAGGCCTGCTCGACCGCACCTATATTGATCAACGCCGTGCATTGATCGATCCCAACCGCGCACTTGGGGAGGCCAGCGCCGGCACGCCGCCAAACACGCGCCAGGGCGCCTTTGGCCGCGACGCGACTCTGGAGAGCGTCGGCACCAGCCACATTTCCATCGTCGACGACGGCGGCAACGCCGTGTCCATGACAACCTCAATCGAGCAGGCGTTCGGCAACCGCGCGATGGTGCGCGGCTTTCTGCTCAACAATCAGCTCACCGATTTCTCCTTCGTCTCCGTCGACGACGAGGGCCGCCCTGTCGCAAACCGCGTCGAGCCAGGCAAGCGCCCGCGAAGCTCAATGGATCCGACCATGATCTTCGCGTTGGGATCTGCTGCCGGCGAACGCCGGCTTCGCTTCCTGCTTGGCTCGCCGGGAGGGCCAGGCATCATCCTGTTCAATCTGAAGGCCATCATCGCCATGCTCGATTGGCACCTCGACCCGCAAGCCGCCGCCGCGCTCGCCAATTTCGGCTCGACCGGCGGAGCATTCCTGCTTGAGCCTGGCAAGGAGTGGGATGCGCTCGCCGAAGGTATGGGCAGGCTTGGTCATCAGTTGCAGCGCTTCGACTTCACCAGCGGGCTTGCCATCATCGCCGTCACGCCTGAGGGTCTTGAAGGCGGCGCCGACCCACGCCGCGAAGGCGTGGCCCTTGGGGATTAGTCGCTTCGCGACACGTCCCTTGCTAAAGAACCCGCAATGACCAACCAGCAGCGCAACATCGCCATCCGCGGCGCCGGCGTCGTCGGCCTGTGGCAGGCGCTGACGCTAGCGCGCCGCGGCCACAAGGTGACCGTGTGCGAGCGCTCGCCCGTGCCATTCGCGCATGGCTTGCAGCCTCTATGCCGGCGCCATGCTCGCGCCGAACTGCGAGAAGGAAACCGCCGAGCTGATCGTGCGCGATCTTGGCCGCCGCGGCCTCGCGCTTTGGCGTGAGACCTATCCTGGTGCTGTAGCCAACGGCACGCTCGTCGTGGCGCTGCAACGCGACCGTGCCGAGCTCGACCGCTTCGCGCGCATGACGGAAGGCCATCAGCGCCTATCGCCGGCAGAGCTCGCCACAGCCGAGCCCGCGCTCGTCGATCGTTTCGCCGGCGGACTCTACTACGCCGAG
>CAVUVO010000006.1:0-31640 GCA_963744945.1 uncultured Alphaproteobacteria bacterium
GGTGGGCGGTACTGGACTTGAACCAGCGACCCCTGCGATGTGAACACAGTGCTCTACCAGCTGAGCTAACCGCCCGCTTCGCCTGGATCAGCCGGATTTAGCATGGAGGCCGGGCAAGTCAAGGAACGGCGGCTCCGGCCGGTCCCAAGGGGCTTCAGGACGGCGTGGAACCACGCCGCCCCTTTCGCCCAAATTTATTTGCCCACCATCTTGTTGACGGTCGCGAGCGTGGCGGTCGCCTCGGCGAGGTTTCCTTCCGTGCATTGCGCGTCCGCCTGGTCGAGGAGCTCGTTCACCTTCTCGGTGTCTTCCTCGCTCAAGGTTTGGGCGTCGATCTTGTTCTGTACCGCCTCCTCGGCGGCCGCGAGCTGCTGGGTGCACTGATCCTCACCCTCGGCAGGCTCGACGGCCTCGTCAACGGCGTAGGCGGCGCCACTCAACAGGCAGGCCAGGCTCGCGCCGATCACGACACGTCTCAGCATCGTTTCTCTCCTTGGGAAAAGCTTAAAAGCGACTGAACTAAAGGCGGGTGAAAGTGGCTTTTGACTTTGGCTCTATGGTGAGAGCAGTCCGGTCGAAATTGGGCAAATCTGTGGCGTTCTCGGCAGCGGTCGTTAGCCCCGCCGGGCCTCACGCCCCGCCTCACCGAGGATCGCATCGATGCTTGGGACCAGCTCATCGAAATGGTCGATGACGGCGTGCGGCGCGAACTCGTCAAGCGCACTCGGGGCATAGCCGAAGCTCACCAGGATCGCGGGGACGCTTGCATCCTTGGCGGTGCGAAGGTCGACATCGCTGTCCCCGACCATGATGGCACGCGACGGCACCCCGCCAGCCTGCGCAATCACCTGGGTGAGGTGGCCAGGGTCCGGCTTCGACACGGAGAAGGTGTCGCGGCCGGCAATGCTATGGAAATAATGCTGAAGTCCGAGCTCGGCGAGCAGCTTCTTCGAGAGATATTCGCGCTTGTTGGTGCACACGGCGAGCGTCGCTCCCGCTGCGGCAAGGGTCTCGAGCGCGGCCACGGCGCCTGGAAAGGGCCTGCTTTCCGCGGCAATGTTCGCCTCGTAATGCACCAGGAACTCGGCCAGCATCTGATCGATATCCTCGTGCGCGCCGACGCGGCTGAGGGCGTCATCGATCATCACCCGGGCGCCAAAGCCGACCGCCTGGCGGATGGTCTCTTGTGGAATTGGGTGGTGCCCCCGCCGGATCAGCGCGTCGTTGAGCGCGTTGGTGAGGTCGGGCGCCGTATCGACGAGGGTGCCGTCGAGATCGAAAACGATTGTCGCATCTCTCAAATCGGCGCGCGGCACGTCTTCATCCTCTCATGGCTTCTACGTTGACCGGGGAAGGCTGCCCCGGCATATCTCACCCCTGGCCTTGCAAGCTAGGCCCAACTTGACCTGGAAGAGCAACCACCCTGATGGATCTTCGCGATTCCTCTTTCCTGAAGGAAAGCGCCGCGCTGCGCGCGCTCGATCTCGTCTGCGACGGGATGTGGCTCGGGCTTGGCACCGGCTCGACCGCTGCGCGCTTCGTCGAGGCGCTCGGCGTCAAGGTGGCGGCAGGTCTCAAGGTTCTCTGCGTGCCGACCTCCGAGACCACCCGCGCGCAGGCCGAGCGGCTTGGCATTCCGCTTACCACGCTCGACGACACGCCGCATCTACATCTCACCGTGGACGGCGCCGACGAGATCGACGATCAGCTCAGGTTGATCAAGGGCGGCGGCGGCGCGCTGTTGCGGGAGAAGATCGTGGCCACCGCGTCCGACCAGATGGTGGTGATCGCCGACGACAGCAAATTGGTAAGAACACTCGGCGCGTTTCCGCTTCCCGTCGAAGTCGTGTGCTTCGGTTTTGCAGCGACCCGGCGCATGGTCGAAGCCATGGCCACCCAGGCCGGTTGCAAGGGACCGATCACGCAGCGCTTGGCCAAGGGCGGCGGGCCCTTCCTCACCGATCAGGGCAATTTCATTCTCGATTGCGCCTTCGGCAGAATTCCGGAGCCTGAGGTGCTCGCCTACGCGCTGAAGCGGGTGCCTGGCGTCGTCGAGCACGGGCTGTTTCTCGGCGTCGCCGATATGGCTATCGTGGGCACGGACAGCGGCGTGCAACTACTGCAGCGGACCCCGTCAGGTGAGTAGCTACGACTACGATCTGTTCGTCATTGGCGCCGGCTCCGGTGGCGTGCGCGCCGGCAGGCTCGCGGCGGAGCTTGGCGCCAAGGTGGCCATCGCCGAGGAATACCGCGTCGGCGGCACCTGCGTGATCCGCGGCTGCGTGCCGAAGAAACTGCTCGTCTATGGCAGCCGCTATGCGAGCGCGTTTTCCGATGCGCGCGGTTTCGGCTGGACCTACGACAATTTGCGCTTTGACTGGCCGACGCTCATCGGCAACGTGCATCGCGAGGTCGACCGGCTGAACGGCGTCTATACGAGGACGCTCGAAAAGGCCGGTGTAGAGCTCCATCTCACCCACGCAGCGCTCGAGGACAAGAGCACGGTGAGGCTTGCCAACCGGGACAAGCCAATTCGCGCCAAGACTATTCTGGTCGCCACCGGCGGCCACCCGATGATCCCCAAGCTGCCGGGGGCCGAGCACTTCATCAGCTCCAATGAATGCTTTCAGCTCGAGCGCTTGCCCGAGAGCATCATCATCGTCGGCGCCGGCTATATCAGCATGGAGTTCGCCTCGATCTTTGCCGGACTCGGCGTGCACGTCACCGTGCTCCATCGCGGCGATCAGGTGCTGCGCAATTTCGACGTGGATTTGCGCGACGGGCTTGCCGAGGCGATGGATAAGCGCGGCATCGACATCCGCATCAACACCGAGATTGCGCGCGTCGACAAAGACGGGACGGGCTACCGGGTGCACTGCAAGAACGGCGACAGCCTGCACGCCGGTCTGGTCTTGGCCGCCACCGGGAGGGTTCCCAACACGATGACACTCGGGCTGCAAAAGGCCGGAGTTGAGCTCGGCTGGAACGGCCATGTCGTGGTCGATGAGTTCTCGCGCTCCTCCGTCGAGAACATCTATGCCGTTGGCGATGTGACCGACCGTGTGAATCTGACACCGGTCGCTATCCATGAAGCGACTGCCTTCGCCGAAACCGTGTTCAACGATATCGCCACGCCGGTCGATCACGCCATGATCGCAACCGCCGTGTTCTCCGACCCGGAGATCGGCACCGTAGGCCTGTCTGAGGAGGCGGCGCGGGAGATGGGCCATGTGGTCGACGTGTACAAGATCTCCTTCCGGCCGCTGAAATATACGGTCGCCGGCCGCGACGAGAAAATGCTGATGAAGCTCGTAGTCGACATGGAGTTGGACAAGGTGCTCGGCTGCCATCTCCTCGGACCTGACGCCGCGGAGATCGTACAGATGGCTGCCATCGCCCTCAAGATGGGCGCGACCAAGGCGCAGTTCGACGCGACCATGGCGCTCCATCCGAGCGCTGCCGAGGAGCTGGTGACGCTTCGGCACAAATGGGAAGCGCCGGCGCCCATGGCGGGGTCAGATGCGGCGGCTTGAGGACAAGATCGCGCTCGTCACCGGCGCAGGCGCCGGCATTGGCCGCGCCGTCGCCGAGACCTTCGCCCGCGAAGGCGCTCACGTGGTGGTTGCCGACCGCGACGGCGAGGCGGCGCGCGAGACCGCCGACGCAATCGTCAAGAACAACGGCGCGGCTCAGGCCGAGACGATCGACGTCACCGACACGGTTGAGGTGAAGGCGCTGATGCAGCGGATCGCCGATAAGATTCGGCCGGCTCGATGTGCTCGTGAATAATGCCGGCGTCGGCGAGCGGAGCGACTTCCGCCATCTCGACGACGCCGCCTGGGACAAAGTGTGGAAGACCAATGTCGACGGCACGGTGCGCTGCGCGCGCGAGGCCTTCGCCCTGTTGAAGGCTTCGGGCAAGGCGTCGGTCATCAATCTGTCGTCGGTGATGGCCACCAAGCACACGCGGCAGATGTCGGTCTATTCGGCGACCAAGGGCGCGGTGTCGGCGCTGTCGCGGAGCCTCGCCGTCGAATATGCGCCCTACGGCATTCGCGTGAATGCGCTCTGCCCGGGCTATGTCGAGACGGCGCTAATCGGCCGCTATATGCAGAAGCCGATGATCGCCAAGGCGCTGCTCACCCAGACGCCGCTCCGCCGCTTCGGCACGCCGCAGGACATTGCCAATGCCGCGCTGTTCCTCGCCTCGGACGAGGCAGGTTACGTGACCGGCGCCGACCTGCATGTCGATGGCGGCATGAGCACAACGCTCTAGGCGAACCTCATCCTTCGAGACGCCGCTTCGCGGCTCCTCAGGATGAGGAAAAGTGCCTCATGGTGAGGAGCGCCCGTAGGGCGCGTCTCGAACCATGAGTTCCACTCAGCTTGGCATCAGCATCGTGTCGTCGATGATGCCGTCGACCACGGCGACGAGCGCCGCCTGCTCGGTGCCGCCCAAGCCTTTCACCGCCTCGAAGCGCGCAAGCTGGCGGTCGGCGCTGGTCCCTCGCTCTACAATCTGGCGCGCCCTTGCGACCTCGGCGGTGCAGCCGAAATGGTCGGCGTCCTCCCCGACAAGCTCGAGCAACTCCTCAATCAGCTCGGGGAAGGGCACGACCGCGCCCTTGCCAAAATCGACCATGCCCTCGGTCGTGCCGTAGCGCTGCGCGCGCCAGCGGTTCTCGCGCACCAGGAAGGGCGGGTAGTAGCGCCAGCGCTGGTTCTCCCGGCGCAAGCGATAGAGCATGCGCAGGATACAGCGGAACAGCGCGGCGATGGTGATGCCGTCGGCGAGCAGCGGGCAGACATCGGTGATGCGCATCTCGAGCGTGGGGAAACGCGCCGAGGGCCGCAAGTCCCACCAGATCTTGGTCGCGTCCTCGATCAGCCCGGCGTTCACCAGGACCTCGATGGAGCGCTCATATTCGCTGTAGCTGCCGAATTGATGCGGCATGCCGGTGCGGGGCAGCTCGTCGAACACGGAGAGGCGATAGGATTTGAGCCCGGTGGCCTGCCCCTCCCAGAACGGCGAGGAGGTGGAGAGCGCAAGGAGATGCGGAAGGAAATATGCCGCCTGGCCGAGCAGGTCGATGCGCAAATCCTCGTCCTCGATGCCGACATGCACGTGCATGCCGCAAATCACCAGCCGGCGCGCCACCTGTTGCAGGTCCCGCGCCAGCACGTTGTAGCGCTCCTTGTCGGTGTGCTGCTGATCGCGCCAGTTGGCGAACGGATGAGTCGATGACGCGATGGGTGCGAGGCCGAACTCATCGGCGATGGTGCCGACGGTCGTGCGCAGCCTGATCAGCTCGTCGCGCGCTTCCTGCATGGTATGGCAGACGCTGGTGCCGACCTCGATCTGCGAGCGCAGGAATTCGGGGCTGACCTGGCCGCCGTAATCGAGCAGGGCCTCTTGGCATTTGGCGAGGAGGGCAGGGGGCGGCTCGGCGAGATCGCGGCTGTCCTTGTCGACGAGGAGGTATTCCTCCTCGACGCCGAGGGTGAAGCTTGGTTCGCGGATCGCCATGGCGGCGCAATGTGGCACAACTCGATGACAGCGTGTAGCCGCTTCCGTGCCTAGTGGATGATGCCCCCGAGCAGCACGCCCACCACATAGGCGATGGTCGCCGCCGACATGCCGATGGCGAAGGTCTCGAGACCCGAGCGCCACCAAGGCATCGGCGACCACCGGCTCCTGAACGAGCCGATGGAGAAGAAGGTCATGCCGGTCATCAGCGTCGAGGCCTGGATGGTAGCGGGAAGCCCGAGGACGAAGGGCAGCAATGGAATCGACCCGCAGACGATGAAAGCGAGAAAAGTCATCAACGCCGCTTTTCCCGGCGAGCGATTGATCGGCGGCAGGCCGTGCTCCTCGGTCATCATGGTCTCGATCCAGCGTCCTTTCTCCTCGGTGATGACGCTGACGGCGCTCTCCAGCGCTTCGCCTTCGAAGCCCTTGGCCTGAAAGATCTGCCTAACCTCCTCGCGCTCGCCTTCGGGTGCGATCTCGACATGGCGCTCCTCCATGTTGCGCACATGCTCGTATTCCTCGATCTCGGCCTTGGTGCCGGAGTAGTTGGCGGCGGCCATGGAGAAGCCGTCGGCGAGCAGATTGGCCACGCCGAGGATGAGCAGAGCCTTGGTGGAAAGCGACGCGCCGGTCACGCCGGCGACCACGGCAAAGGTGGTCACCGTGCCGTCGATGCCGCCATAGACCCAGTCGCGCAAATAGCTGACGCGCGGCCCCTGCTCGAGCCGCTTGGCGATTTCGCGCGGGTGGTGGCCGTGCTCGAGATGGCGGGGGTCCACGAAGCTGCTCCTCCGATGCCTGGGCTATGTGGCATGGGCGGGAGGGGCGAGCAACGGCCATAGTCGCAACTGCGAAGCAGGCGCGAATAGGCGCCCGGAGGCTGCCATAGTGCTGCAGAGACCGGCGTTAGGCTTTAGCAACCATGGTCTGCTAGCCAGGCGGAGGTGAAGCGCCTATATAGCGTCAACCTTTTCCGGGAGTGATTGCAAATGGCACCGCGTTGGAGCCCCGACAGTTGGCGCTCGAAGCCGATCGAGCAGGTTCCGGACTATCCGGACGAGACGAAGCTCGTTGAGGTCGAGCAGCAGCTTGCCACGTTTCCGCCGCTCGTGTTTGCAGGCGAGGCGCGGGAGCTGAAGGCCAAGCTCGCGCGCGTGGCTGAAGGCGAGGCCTTTCTGTTGCAGGGCGGCGATTGCGCCGAGAGCTTCGCCGAGCATCGCGCCGACGCCATCCGCGATTTCTTCCGCGTGTTGCTGCAAATGGCCGTGGTTTTGACCTATGCCGGCGGCTCGCCGGTGGTGAAGCTCGGCCGCATCGCCGGGCAGTTCGCCAAGCCGCGTTCGGCGCCGACCGAGGTGCAGAACGGCAAGGAGCTGCCGAGCTATCGCGGCGACATCATCAACGGCATCGAGTTCACCGAGGAAGCGCGCACGCCGGACCCGCAGCGCATGCTGATGGCCTACCGGCAGTCGGCGGCGACGCTCAATCTGCTGCGCGCCTTCGCGCAAGGCGGCTACGCCAATCTCGATCATGTGCATCGGTGGAATCTCGGCTTCGTCAAGGACAGCCCCGCCGGTCACCGCTACCAGGAGCTCGCCGAGCATATCGCCGAGAGCTTGCGCTTCATGCGCGCCTGCGGCCTCACGCCGGAGCGGACGCCTGAGCTTCGCACCACGAGTCTCTATACGAGCCACGAGGCGCTGATGCTCGGATACGAGCAGGCCATGACCCGCGTGGATTCCACCTCCGGCGATTGGTACGCGACCTCGGGGCATTTCCTCTGGGTCGGCGACCGCACCCGCGACCTCGACCAGGCGCATATCGAGTTCCTGCGCGGGATCAAGAATCCGGTCGGCGCCAAATGCGGGCCAAGCCAGTCGCCCGACGACCTGCTTCGCCTGATCGACGCGCTGAACCCGGCGAACGAGCCTGGGCGGCTCACGCTCATCTGCCGCTTCGGGGCCGACAAGGTGGGCAAGCACCTGCCGGGTCTGATCCACGCCGTCGAGCGTGAGGGCAAGACCGTGGTGTGGACCTGCGATCCGATGCACGGCAACACCATCAAGGCGGCCGGCGGCTACAAGACGCGGCCCTTCGATCTCATCATGCGCGAGGTGGAGACCTTCTTCGACATTCATCGCGGCGAAGGCACCCATGCCGGCGGCATCCACGTGGAGATGACCGGGCAGAACGTCACCGAGTGCGTCGGCGGCTCCAAGGCCGTGACCGAGACGGATTTGTCCGACCGCTACCACACCCATTGCGATCCGAGGCTCAATGCCGACCAGTCGCTCGAGCTTGCCTTCATCGTTTCGGAGAGGCTCAAGCGCGAGCGCGAAGGCCGCCCCGAGCCTGAGATCTCCATCGCTGCAGGCGAATAGGTCGAATTGAGTGGATTAACCGTCATGGCCGGGCTCGTCCCGCCTACGCGGGCCGAAGCATTATGAACAGACCGCCCAGCAATCGCTTCGGCGGGCAAAGGCCGGCCATCCACGTCTTAGTCACGAGTGAGAGAAATCTTGGATGCCCGGCACAAGGCCGGGCATGACGAGTCCAATTTGGATGGTTTCACACTAAGTTCCTGTCATGGCGTACCCGATCACAGACAGCTTCAAGCTTGCGCTTGCGCAGCTCAACCCGGTCGTGGGCGACATCGACGGCAACCTGACGAAGGCGCGTGCCGCCCGCGCCGAGGCCGCGGCCAAGGGCGCCGACCTCATCGCCTTCACCGAGCTTTATCTCACCGGCTACCCAATCGAGGACCTGGTGCTGAAGCCCGCGTTCCAACAGGCGGCGCGCGAGGCCTGCGAGGACTTCGCCGCGCGACACGAACGACGGCGGCCCTGCGGTGCTCGTCGGGCTTCCGTGGGCGGAAGGCCCGTTTGTCTACAACGCCGTTGCCTACCTCGATCACGGCCGCATCGAGTCGGTCAGGCTCAAATACAACCTTCCCAATTACGGCGTGTTCGACGAGAAGCGGGTGTTCGCTCCGGGCCCACTGCCCGCGCCGGTCGAGGTGCGCGGCGTGCTGCTCGGCGTGCCCGTCTGCGAGGACATCTGGAGCCAAGAGGCCTGCCGGTCGTTGGCCAAGGCTGGGGCGGGGATCCTCATCGTGCCGAACGGCTCGCCCTATTGGATGGACAAGCAGGGCCAGCGCTATTCGATTGCGCGGTCGCGCGTGGCCGAGACCGGACTGCCCTTGGCTTACATCAACCAGGTTGGCGGTCAGGACGAGCTTGTGTTCGACGGCGCGTCGTTCGTACTCAATGCCGACGGCAGCCTCGCCGTGCAGATGCCGGCCTGGGAAGAGGCCATGGCGATCACCGAATGGCGCCGCGACGGCAATCGCTGGGCTTGCGAGCCCCAGCCTCTCGCCGAGATCGAGCAGGGCGATGCCGCCAATTACCTCGCCTGCGTCTTGGGCTTGCGCGACTATGTGGACAAGAACGGCTTCCCCGGCGTGGTGCTCGGACTTTCCGGCGGCATCGACTCGGCGCTCTGCGTCGCCATGGCCGTCGATGCGCTCGGAGCCGAACGCGTGCAGGGCGTCATGCTGCCCTACACCTTCACCAGCAACGAGAGCCTGAGCGATGCCGCCGAGACCGCGCAGGCGCTTGGCGTGCGCTACGACATCATGCCGATCCACCCCGCGGTGGAGGGCCTGACCAAGAGTCTCGCCGCGATCACGGACGGCGGTGGTGCAGGCACCGCGGAGGAGAATTTGCAGTCGCGCGCCCGCGGCACGCTGCTCATGGGGCTCTCCAACAAATTCGGGCCGATGCTGATCACCACCGGCAACAAATCCGAAGTGTCGGTCGGCTATGCCACGCTTTACGGCGACATGAATGGCGGCTTCAATCCGATCAAGGATCTGTACAAGACGCAGGTCTATGCGCTGGCGCGCTACCGCAACCGCGAGCGGCCGAAAGGCTGCCTCGGTCCGAAGGGCCGGGTGATCCCAGAGAATGTCCTCACCAAGGCGCCGACCGCCGAGCTCAAGCACAATCAGCGCGACCAGGACACGCTGCCGCCCTACGACGTGCTCGACGACATCCTCAACTGCCTGGTCGAGCTCGAGCTGCCGGTGCGCGACATCGTCGCGCGCGGCCATGCCCCGGAGATCGTGAAGAAGGTCGAGCGCATGCTCTACCTCGCCGAGTATAAGAGACGGCAGGCTGCGCCAGGCGTGAAGATCACCGCGAAGAACTTCGGCCGCGACCGGCGTTATCCCATCACCAATAAATTCCGCGAGAAGCTTTAGGATGACCGTCACGGTACGCTTCGCACCAAGTCCGACCGGACGCATTCACGCGGGCAATATCCGCACGGCGCTTCTGAATTGGATGTTCGCGCAGCAGCGCGAGGGCCGCTTTGTCTTTCGTCTCGACGACACCGATCGCGAGCGCTCGACCGAAGAGTTCGCGCAAGGCATTCGCGAGGATCTCACCTGGCTCGGGCTCGCCTGGGACCTCGAGGTGAAGCAGTCGGAGCGCTTCGCGCTTTATGACGAAGCGGTGGAGAAGCTCAAGGCGAGCGGCAGGCTTTATCCGGCCTACGAGACGCAGGAGGAGCTTGAGCTCAAGCGCAAACGCCAGCTCGCCCGCGGGCGCCCGCCGGTCTATGACCGCGCCGCGCTGAAGCTCACCGACGCCGATAGGGCCAAGCTCGAGGCGGAGGGCCGCAAGCCTCATTGGCGCTTCAAGCTCGAGACCCGCGACGTGGTGTGGAACGATCTCATTCGCGGCGAGCAGCACGTCGACGCAGCGTCGCTGTCCGATCCCGTACTGGTGCGCGCCGACGGCACCTATCTCTACACGCTGCCGAGCGTGGTCGACGACATCGACCTCGGCATCACCCATGTGGTGCGCGGCGAGGATCACGTCGCCAATACCGCGCCGCAGATCCAACTGTTCGAGGCGCTCGGCGCCGAGCCTCCGGCCTTCGGCCATCACAACCTGCTCGTCGGCGCCGGGGGTCAGGCGCTGTCCAAACGCGACCGGTCGATCTCAATTCAGGGCATGCGCGAGGAGGGGTTGGAGCCGCTCGCCGTCGCGAGCTATTCCGCGACCATCGGCACTTCCGACACGGTCGCCCCGCACCCGAACCTGCATGAGCTCGTGGCGCGCTTCGCCTTCGGAAAATTGTCGCGTGCGCCGGCGCGCTTCGACGTCGAGGAGCTGCGCGCGCTGAACGCCAAGCTGCTGCATGCGCTCCCCTATGAGACGGTGGCGCCACGGTTGCTCGCGATGGGCATTGGCGGCGGCGAGGAATTCTGGCTCGCCGTGCGCTCCAATCTCGCCGTGCTTTCCGATGCCTCCGACTGGTGGCAGGTGGTGTCTGGCCCGCTTCAGCCGGTGATCGCCGATGCTGCGCTGTGCGGGGAGGCGGCGGCGCTTCTGCCGCCCGAGCCGTGGGATGCCTCAACCTGGGAGCGATGGGCCGCCGATGTGAAGCAGGCGACCGGCATCAAGGGCAAGGCGCTGTTCCAGCCCTTGCGGCTCGCGCTGACGGGCCGCGAGCATGGGCCTGAGCTCAAGCTGCTCCTGCCGCTGATCGGGCATGCCCGCGCGCTGGCGCGGCTTGAAGGCAAAGCGGCCTAATTGCCACGTTTCAAATCTATTAGCGACCAGAGGCAGGCGTGCGCTTGACCACGCTCGTTTGCGGTTGTGCCGCGGGTTCGAACTCCTCTGCGGCAGCCGGAGCCGCCTCCGCGGCAGGAGCCGGAACCGCCTCTGCGGCAGGTGCCGGAACCGCCTCTGCGGCAGGTGCCGGGGCGGCTTCCACCGGAGCCACGGCTTGCGGCTGGTCCGGCAGGGCGCCGGTCAGGTCGAGCTGTCCAGGAGGCGGTGCGGCAGGTGCGGCGGCCTGTGTCGCCGGTGCCGGGGCTGATCCATTGTTGCCTGGCTTTCCAGGCGCGGCTTCGGCCTTTTGGTTCGCCCCTTCGATCGCGGTCGGATTGTATTCGTTCGCCTTGCACGAGCAGCCGGTGACATACTCCTTGCGATATTTGAAGGCGTTCGGCAGGTCCGAATAGGCCGTGCCATTGAGCGAGATGGCCTGGTCGATCTCCTGTCCGGGATTGCGGTAGACGTAAAGCTCGGCCGGCGCCGCGCAGCTCGACTGGCAGACGCTCGCGTCCTGCGACAGATGGCTGGCATAGGTCTGATAGCTCACCGGGAAGAAGAAGCCGTCACAGGTGCGCACGCAGACCGACCGATACCGTCCGTTCGGGTCGATGCTGCGATAGACCGGGCCTTCGGGCTGCGCCGCTTCCTCTTCGTCGCTGCCGCCGCGTCCGAACCAGCCGAATAGGCCGCCGCCGCTTTCACGGCGCGCCTGCTGCGGCATCGGCCTTCCGCCGCTGCACCCGTTGCGGGCGAGCGCATCCATGAGCTCCGCCTGGCGGCGCCGATTGCCGCGGCCGCCGGCGATGCCGTCACGTTGGGCTTGAAGCTGCTCGACCTGACGACGCGCATCCTCGACCTGGTCGTTCATCTTGAGGCATTTCGGACTGCGCACGAGCCCGCGGCCGAAGATGAGGAAGCCCCTCTCGAAGCAACCGGAGTCCTCCATGGCAGCCTTGGTGCCATTGTAGACGCGGCTCGCGTTCTGAATCTGCTTGTCGATGCCGGGCAGCGCCTCGCGCCCGCCGCCGCCCGAAGCGCTGGCGAGCTCCTGTTGCAGCTGCATGCAGCGGATCTGGTGGTCGCTGTCCTGGGCGAGCGTGTCGCCCGCCATGCCGGCGACGGCAGCGCCGCACAGCGCAAGAATGGCAAGACTACGGGTGCGGCCGACGCGGCGCACCGGAGAAGCGTGCGAAAGCTCGTGACGGGCGTTCAAGTCTTGGCGTTTCCGAATGAGTGAGGCCCCCGAAAGGCCAATCCGGCCTGGGCCCTAGGCCTTACGCATTATGCCCGCCCAAGCTTAGGGGTCAATGCGGCATGAATAAGATGCCGAGCTTGACGGAGTTAACGTTTGCCCCCATAAGCTCAAGCATCATGGTGCAAGAACAACGCATCCTTATCATTTTCTGCGGCATTATTCCGGTCTAGCACAAAGCTGGCCCGGTCGTTCTTCCCGTTACCTTTCTCCTCCGCACAAGAACCGAACGCCGGCCGGCCGTAAGGCAAAGAGGCTATTCGTGGCGCTCAGGCTCTACAATACGCTCACTCGCAAGAAGGAGCCGTTCCAGCCCATAGATGCGGGCAATGTCCGCATGTATGTGTGCGGGCCGACGGTCTACGACTTCGCCCATATCGGCAATGCGCGCCCGGTCATCGTGTTCGACGTGCTGTTCCGCCTGCTGCGGCACCTCTATGGGCCCGAGCACGTCACCTATGTGCGCAACATCACCGACGTCGACGACAAGATCAATGCGCGGGCGGCGCAGGACTATCCGGATCTACCGCTGAACGAGGCGATCCGGCGCGTCACCGAGAAGACCGAGAAGCAGTTCCACGACGACGTGGCGGCGCTCGGTTGCCTGCCGCCCACGGTCGAGCCGCGGGCGACGGAGCATATCGCCGCGATGCGCGAGATGATCGACGATCTCGTCGCCAATGGCTGCGCCTATGTGGCCGAGGATCATGTGCTCTTCGATGTCGCCGCCATGCCCGACTACGGCAAGCTGTCTGGCCGCTCGCTCGACGAGATGATCGCCGGCGCCCGGGTCGAGGTTGCGCCGTACAAGCGCGATCCGATGGACTTCGTGCTGTGGAAGCCGTCGAAGCCGGGCGAGCCGTCATGGCCCTCGCCAGCCGGCATCGCGGCGCCGGGGCGTCCAGGCTGGCACATCGAATGCTCCGCCATGTCGTGGAAGCATCTCGGCAAGACCTTCGACATCCACGGCGGCGGCATCGACCTCGTCTTCCCGCATCATGAGAACGAGATCGCCCAGTCGCGCTGCGCCTTCCACACGCCGGTCATGGCCAATTACTGGCTGCATAACGGCTTCCTCCAGGTGGAGGGTGAGAAGATGGCGAAGTCCGCCGGCAACTTCGTCACCATCCATGAGTTGCTGACGGGGTGGCAGGGCTATGCCTGGCCCGGTGAAGCGCTCAGGTTCAACATGCTCCGCACCCACTACCGGCAGCCGCTCGATTGGACCCTGCTTGGCCTCGATGAGGCTCACAAGACCCTGTGGGAATGGTACGGCGATCTCAAGGGCAACGACGCTGTTGCAGGCGGCGTTCCGGGTCATGTGCTCGATGCGCTCTCCGACGATCTGAATACGCCGAAGGCAATCGCCGCGATGCATGAACTGCACAGCGCCGGTAAATTGGGCGAGCTTCGCACCGCGCTCAGCTTCCTCGGCTTCTCTGGCGACCGGGCGGCCATCCCGAGATTTGCGGCCGGAAAGCTGGAGGCTTTTGGTACGTCGCGGGCGGAAGCAAGAGGAGAGGAGGTTCGAGTTGATGACCTAGTCGAGGCCCGGAACGCGGCGCGTAAGGCCAAGGACTTCAAGGAAGCCGATCGCATCCGCGACGAGCTTGCCGCCATGGGCATCGAGTTGAAGGACGCCAAGGACCCCAAGACCGGCGAGCTGGTCACCACCTGGGAGGTGGCGCGATGAGTCGTATCAACAGGTTACGACCTCATGCTGAGGAGCGTCTGCAAGGACGCGTCTCGAAGCATGACCCCAAGAACACACCCTTCGAGACGGCGCGTTCCGCGCCTCCTCAGGGTGAGGTGTGCGAGGTTGCGTCGTGACCCGCGAACGCCTCTATCTCTACGACACGACGCTGAGGGACGGGGCGCAGACCCAGGGCGTCGACTTCTCGCTCGAGGACAAGGCGCTGATCGCGCAGCAGCTCGACGTGCTCGGCATCGACTATATCGAGGCGGGGTATCCAGGCGCCAATCCGACCGACACCAAGCTGTTTGCCGCGCCGCAGAAACTCGGCTTCGCCGCGCTGACCGCCTTCGGCATGACCAAGCGGCCCGGCCGCTCGATCTCGAACGATCCGGGCTTCCAGGCGGTGCTCGCAGCCAAGGCGCCCGCGATCTGCCTCGTCGGCAAGACCTGGGACTTTCATGTCGATGTGGCGCTCGGCATCACGCCCGAGGAAAATCTGCAAGGCATCAAAGACTCTGTCGCGGCGGTCGTGGCCTCGGGACGCGAGGCGCTGCTCGACTGCGAGCATTTCTTCGACGGCTACAAGGCGAATCCCGATTACGCACTTCGCTGCGCCAAGGCGGCCTACGACGCCGGCGCCCGCTGGGTGGTGCTCTGCGATACCAATGGCGGCACGCTGCCCGAGGAGATCGAGAGCATCGTGACCGAGGTGGTGAAGCACATCCCCGGCGATCATATCGGCATCCATGTGCACAACGACACCGACAACGGCGTGGCCAATTCGCTCGCCGCGGTGCGCGCCGGCGCCCGCCAGATCCAGGGCACGCTGAACGGGCTCGGCGAGCGTTGCGGCAACGCCAATCTCACCTCGATCATCCCGACGCTGTTGCTGAAGGCGGACTACGCTGAGCGCTACGAGACCGGCGTCACGCCGGAAAGGCTCCGCACGCTCACCCACGCCTCTCGCATCCTCGATGAGCTTCTCAATCGCGCGCCGAACCGCAACGCACCCTATGTCGGCGAGTCGGCCTTCGCGCATAAAGGCGGCATCCATGTCTCCGCCGTGCAGAAGGATCCGCGCACCTACGAGCACGTGCCGCCGGACTCCGTCGGCAACCGGCGCAGGCTGCTCGTCTCCGACCAGGGCGGACGCTCCAACATCCTCGCCGAGCTCGACCGCATCGGCATCCCTGTGCCGAAAGACGATCCGCGCGTCACCCGCCTGCTCGACGAGGTGAAGGAGCGCGAGGCCAAGGGCTATGCCTATGAGGCGGCCGACGCCTCCTTCGAGCTGCTCGCCCGCCGCATGCTCGGCAATGTGCCGCAATTCTTCGATGTCGACTCGTTCCGCGTCATGGTCGAGCGCAGGCACAATGCCGATGGCGACCTGGTCACCGTGTCGGAGGCGACGGTGAAGGTGCGCCTCGACGGCGAGACCATGCTGTCGGTGGGCGAGGGCAACGGCCCGGTGAACGCGCTCGACACGGCGCTCCGCAAGGACCTCGGCCGCTATCAGAGCTATATCTCCGACCTCGAGCTCGTGGACTACAAGGTGCGTATCCTCACGGGCGGCACCGACGCCGTGACGCGGGTTTTGATCGAGAGCCGGGACGGGGAGGGGAACCGCTGGTTCACCGTCGGCGTGTCGCCGAACATCGTCGACGCCTCCTTCGAGGCGCTGCTCGACTCCATCAACTACAAGCTGATCCGCGACGGCGCGACCGCGCCATAGGCCTCATGGTTCGAGACGCGGACTTCGTCCGCTCCTCACCATGAGGGTGCCTCATCCTGAGGAGCCGCGAAGCGGCGTCTCGAAGGATGAAAGCCGCCGCTCAGAACTTGGCGGAGACCTTCGCCTCGGCCGCCGCTTCCGCCGTTTCGTCGCGCGGCACGAGGGCGCGGGTGATGGCGGGAATGATCGCGTCGACCCGATCCACCACTTCGAGGTGAAGCTCGAGCCCATGGCGGATGAAGCCTTCGCCCTTCATGTCGCCGAACAGAGTGAGCAGCGGGTCCCAGAAGCCGTCGATATTGGCGAGCACGATCGGCTTCTGATGCTGCTCGAGCTGCGACCAGGTGAGCTGCTCGACGAACTCCTCCAGCGTGCCGAGGCCGCCTGGTAATGCCACGAAGGCGTCCGACTTCATGAACATCAGGTGCTTTCGCTGATGCATGTTGTCGACCACGACGAGCTCATGCGCTTCGAGCAGCATGTGCTCGCGGGCGCTCAAGAAGGCGGGGATGATGCCGGTGACGCGACCGCCGTGCCGGATCACCGACCGGGCGGTCTCGCCCATGAGCCCGAGGCTGCCGCCGCCATAGACGAGGCCGATCTCGGCCGACGCGAGGATCTGGCCGAAGTCGCGCGCAGCCTTGGCAAAGGCCGGGTTACGGCCGGGGCCCGAGCCGCAATAGACACAGATATTCCGAAGGTTAGCGGTTTTTTGCATTGGCGCATGTGGCATTGGCAGCTTTGAAACGTCAAGGAAGCCTACACCGTTCGTATTGGCAGCGGCTTGTCCGTAGAGGTAGGGTGCGGCATGAGCGTGGAAAGAGGACTCAGCCCTTCAGTCCTGCACGGCTAGAAAAGCACAACAAGGGGGGCGGCCGGAGGATCGTACGTCGATGGGCAGCAAGGGTGTAGCGTTAGTCGTGGCAGTGATCGGCGTGATCGCCCTCGCTGCGGCAGGGGTTTATCTCTATCGGCATCAGGGGGCGACGCCTTCCGCCGAGGATAAAGTGGCGACCGGCGAGAAGCCGGGTGCGGAGCCGGCAAAACCGGCCGAGACCAAGCCGGCCGAGTCGAAGCCAACGGCGGTGCCGAGCTTCGATGTGGTGCGCATCGAGCCCACCGGCGACGGCGTGATCGCGGGCCGCGCCGAGCCCGGCTGGACCATCGCGCTGGAGGACAGCGGAGCCAAGATCGCCGACACCAAAGTCGATGAGGAAGGCGCCTGGAGCATCGTGCTCGATAAGCCGTTGTCCTCCGGCGACCATTCGCTCACATTGCGCGCCACCTCGCCGGATGGGACGCAAGGGTTGACCGGGCAGCAGCCCGTCAATGTCGCCGTCGGCAAGCCGGCGGGTGAGGCAGTCGTGGCACAGAAGGAGACCGCCGCGCCGGAGGAGACCAAGCCCGCGGAAACCACGCCGGCCGCTCCCGAGCAGCAGGCTGCTGCGCCGGAGGCCGAGCCGCAAGCCGTGCCGGGCCAGCCCGAGCCTGTCGTTCCCGACGAGAATGCTCCGCCGCCGGAGCGGCCGAAGCCGCCGGTGAAGATCGGCAAGGTCGATTATCAGGACACCGGCGCCGACAGCGGCAAGATCTCGCTCTCCGGCGTCGGCGACCCCAATGGGCGCATCCTTCTTTTCTATGACGAAGAGCAGATCGGACAGGCGGTGGTCGGCGACGATGGAACCTGGTCGGTCGAGATCGAAAAGAAACTTGGGTCGGGCGAACACACACTCCGGGCCGACACCTACGATATCAAGACGGGCATGGTGGCCGGGCGCGCCTCGGTCAGCATCGGACGCGAGGCAGCGCCTGAAGCGGCGCCTGCGACGCGATGTCGCTGCTGCGCCGCAAGATCTGTCTCGGCAGCCGCAGCCAGTTTATCCCGAGGCTGCGGGTGAGGCCGGACAGCCTTCCCAAGAACCAGCCGCCGAGGCGGCGGAAGCGCCGACGGGGACGAGACCGCAACCCCAGCCGGTCTATCCTGATGGTGTTCCTGCGGATCTCGATGCGCCGTCTTCCTACGCCGAAGTCGCTCCGCAACCGCAGGATCTGTCGTCCCAGCCGCAGCCGGTCTATCCGCAGGAGCAGGAGACCGCGGCGGCAGAACCGCCCCCGGCGGAGCCCGCTCAACCTGAGCCTGCGCCCGCCGAGCCGTCTCAGGCGGTGACAGCCGAAACACCTGGTGAAGCGAAACCGGCGGAGGAGGAGAAGAAGGCTCCGGTCGTATTCAAGAGCGTGGACTACCAGGACACCGGTGCGGAGTTGGGCAAGGTCGCGCTCTCCGGAAGCGCCGAGCCAGGCGCGCGCATTTTCCTCTATATCGACGAGACGCCGCTCGGCGAGCTGAGCGCCGGCAGCGACGGCAGCTGGACCTTCGAGGCTGACCGGAAGCTCGCCACCGGAGAGCACAAGTTCCGTGCCGACAGCATCGACGAGAGCTCGCGTGCCGTCACCGGCAGCGCAATGATCGGCATCGTGCGCATGGAGCCGCCCAAGGAAGAGGTCGCCGCTGCGCCCGCCGCGCCTACGCCTCCACCTTCCGCCGAGGCTGCGCCCGAAGCTGCTGCGCCCCCGCCCGAGCAGGAGACGGCGGCAGCGGAAGACGACGAAGCCCGAGGCGGCCGTGGACAAGGACGTCGAACTGCCGCGCGAGTACACCGTGCGCCGCGGCGACACGCTGTGGGATATTGCGGAGGCCTATTACGGCGGCGGCTGGCGCTATCGCGCCATCGTGCGCGACAACCGCCGCAAGATCCGCAACCCGCATTGGATCTATCCGGAGCAGAAATTCCACATGCCTGACGCCAGATAGGCGCGGGCGGGAGCCGTTCCGGATCGCCTGCTTGAGGCAGGGTGAGCCGGGTACTATATGCTTGAGGGGCTAGGGGGTAGCGCTTCGACGCTACCCCTTTTTGCCGTGCGGGCACCGAGGACCAACGATTTTCATGCAGGATTTGCCGCAAACGAGGAGCGACGCGCTGATGGCCGCGCGGACCGGGCACCTCACCGTCCTGCGCGAGCTTGCCCCCTATATCTGGCCTGCCGGCCGCCCCGATCTTCGCATGCGCGTGGTCTTTGCCCTGATCGCGCTGATCATCGCCAAGGCGATCACGCTTCTGGTGCCGATCGCCTACAAGGCGGTGGTCGATCTCCTCACCGGCGAGGCGACGGGCAAGGAGATCACCGCGGTGGGCCTCGCCGCGAGCCCGGTGTTCCTCATCGTCGCCTATGGCGTCGGCAGGGTGATGATGGTGGTGTTCGCCCAGTTCCGCGATGTCTGGTTCACCGCCGTCGCGCAGAACGCCGTGCGCAAGCTCGCCAACCGCACCTTCAGCCATCTCCATGCGCTCTCCTTGCGCTTTCACCTGGAGCGGCGGACGGGCGGGTTGAACCGCGTCATCGAGCGCGGTGTCACCGGCGTCGACACCATCGTGCGCATGGCCGTGCTCAATTCCATTCCGACCGCCGTCGAGCTCCTGATGATCTCCGGCCTCATCGCCTATTATTTCGGCTGGATCTATGTGGTGGTGGTGCTGGTGACGGTGGCGCTCTATGTCGCCTTCACCTTCTGGGCGAGCGAGCGGCGCATCGCCATCCGCCGCGACATGAACGATTCCGACACCGAGGCGCACGCCAAGGCCGTGGACAGCCTGCTCAACTACGAGACGGTGAAATATTTCGGCAACGAGGCGCACGAGGCGCGCCGCTTCGACGCGTCCATGGCGCGCTACGAGAGAGCGGCGATCCGCACCTACACCTCGCTCGGCTGGCTGAACGCCGGGCAGGCGGTGATCTTCACGCTTGGAACGGTGATTTGCATGCTGCTCGCGGCGCGCGACGTCGTCGCCGGCACGCTCACCATCGGCGGATTCGTGATGATCAACGCCATCCTGATGCAGCTTTATCTGCCGCTCAATTTCATGGGCATGGTGTATCGCGAGATCAAGCAGGGCCTGATCGACATCGAGACCATGTTCGCGCTGCTGCACGAGCCGGCGGAGATCACCGACCGGCCAGGCGCCAAGCCGCTGCGCGTGACCAAGGGCGAGGTCAAGTTCGAGAACGTGTCCTTCGCCTACGATCCGGACCGGCAAATCCTGAAAGACATCAGTTTCGAGGTGCCCGCCGGGAAGATGGTGGCCATCGTCGGCCCTTCAGGTGCGGGAAAATCCACCATCTCGCGCATCCTGTTCCGCTTCTACGAGCTCACCAGCGGCCGCGTGCTGATCGACGGGCAGGACATCCGCGACGTGACCCAGGCCTCGCTCAGGGCGGCGATCGGCATGGTTCCGCAGGACACGGTGCTGTTCAACGACACCATCCTCTACAACATCCGCTACGGACGCCCTGAGGCGACCGATGCGCAGGTGCGCGAGGCGGCGCGGCTCGCCCAGATCCACGACTTCATCATGACCCTGCCGCAGGGCTACGACTCGCTGGTCGGGGAGAGGGGGCTGAAGCTCTCCGGCGGCGAGAAGCAGCGTGTGGCCATCGCCCGCACCATCCTGAAATCGCCGCCGATCCTGATGCTGGACGAGGCGACCTCGGCGCTCGACAGCCACACCGAGAAGGACATCCAGGACGCGCTCGAGCGGGTGGCGCGCGAGCGCACCTCCCTCGTGATCGCCCACCGGCTCTCCACCGTGGTGCATGCCGACAACATCATCGTGCTCGACCATGGCGCGATCGTCGAGCAGGGCACGCATGTCGAGCTGCTTGCGCGCGGCGGGCTTTATGCGAGCCTGTGGGCGCGCCAGCGCGAAGCCGACCAGGCCCGCGAGCGGCTGGCCCAGGTTGCCGGCGAGGAGTTGGTGCCAGAGTCGAGAGCCGCCGAACGTCTAGAAGACGAAGCCCTTGCCGGAAATTAGGATTGCAAACCGACCATGAGCGAACGCCACACCATCCTCGACAGCATCACCAGCGCCTTCGTGCCGATCCACCCGGAGGGCCGTAAATTCATCCTCGGCTTCGCCGTGGCGGCGCTGATCCTGTTCCTGCTCGCCCCGCCGCTCGGCTGGCTCGGCGTGATCGCCACGCTCGCTTGCGCCTATTTCTTCCGCGATCCTGAGCGGGTGACGCCGGCGCGGCCGGGACTTCTGGTCAGCTCGGCCGACGGCAAGGTGGTCACCATCGGCACGGTCCCGGCTGCCAAGGAGCTTGCCCTTGGCGACGCTCTGCTCACCCGCGTCTCGGTGTTTCTCTCCGTGCTCGACGTGCATGTGGTGCGGGCGCCGGTGGCGGGGCGCATCGTGCACAGCGTCTATATTCCGGGCAAGTTCCTCAATGCCGAGCTCGACAAGGCGAGCGAGGAGAATGAGAGGCGCGCCATGGTCATCGAAACCCCGTCGGGCGAAAAGGTCGGCGTGGTGCTCATCGCCGGGCTGATCGCGCGGCGGATCGTGACTTTCGCGACCGAGGGGGCTAGCGTAGCGGCAGGCGAGCGCATCGGCCTGATCCGCTTCGGCAGCCGCGTCGATGTCTATATGCCGGCCGGTGCCGAGGTTCTGGTCGCCGCCGGACAGACGGCGATCGGCGGCGAGACGGTCCTGGCCGAGCTTCCGGGCGCGAGCGCCGGGCAACCCTTGGCCTAGTGGAGAGGCTCTCGTCTCATGTTCCCTCCCTTCGATCCCGAAAGTGACGATCGCAAGCCGCGCGGGCGGATGTTTGCCCGCGGCCAGATTCCGACCCGGGTGCTGATCCCCAACATCTTCACCCTGCTCGGCCTCTGCGCGGGCTTGACCGCGATCCGCATGGCCATCGAGCACCGCTGGGACCTCGCGGTCGCAGCCCTCGTGTTCGCGGCATTTCTCGACGGCATCGACGGGCGCATCGCGCGCCTGCTCAAGGCCCAGTCGCGCTTCGGCGCCGAGCTCGATTCGCTTGCCGATTTCGTCAATTTCGGCGTGGCCCCCGCCATCATCATCTACAACTGGGCGCTCGACGATCTGAAGAGCATGGGCTGGATCGTGGTTCTGATCTACGCGGTCTGCGCTGCGCTCCGGCTCGCGCGGTTCAATGTGGCGCTGGAGCGGACCGATCAGCCTGCGTGGCAGAAAAGCTATTTCGTGGGAGTGCCGGCGCCGGCCGGCGCCATCGTGCTCCTCTTGCCTATCTATGCGCAGGATCTCGGATTGCATCTGCCGGTGCTCACGCCGCTCATTCTTCTCTATACGGTCGCCATTGCGCTGTTGATGGTGAGCCGCGTGCCGACTTTCTCCGGCAAGATGATCGGCCAGAAGATCCCGCGTGAGCACGTGCCGCCGCTCTTCGTGCTGGCCGCGCTCTTCATCGGTTGTCTCCTCACCTACCCCTCGCTCACGCTTGCCGTGGGCTCGGTCATCTATCTCATGATGATCCCGGTCAGCGCCTACCGCTACTTCCAGCAGGAGCGGCAGATGGAGCAGGTGGCGAAGGCGCAGAACGGCAAGGGCCTGGCCGAGCCGCCGGCGATCGAGCCCCCGTCCTTGCCGCGCTAGATGCGGGCGTCGCTCTCGCCGGGAGCCAATACGCCGGTGATGTCGTAGGTGAGCCCGCCAGGTGCGAGCAGGGCGCCAAGGCGTTCGCGGCCGAGCGCCATGATCTCGCGATGCTTCACGGCAAGCACCACCGCTTGGAAGCGGTCGTCGGGCAACTCCGGAACGATGCCGATGCCATATTCACGCAGCGCGTCGTCGCGGTCGGCCACCGGATCGTAAACCACCACATTGAGGAAGCTGCCAAGCTCGCGCACGAGGTCGACGACCTTGGTGTTGCGCGTGTCGGGGACGTTCTCCTTGAAGGTGAAGCCCATGACCAGCACCTTGGCGCCATCCATCTTGAGCTTGCGGTGGAGCATGGCCTTGATGATGTCGCGGGCGACGAAGCCCGCCATGCCGTCATTGATGCGGCGCCCGGCAAGGATCATCTCCGGGTGGAAGCCGATCGATTGCGCCTTGTGGGTCAGATAATAGGGATCGACGCCGATGCAGTGGCCGCCGACGAGGCCCGGCCGGTAGGCGTGGAAGTTCCATTTGGTGCCGGCGGCGGCAAGCACCTCGCGGGTGTCGAGGCCGAGGTCCTTGAACAGCATGGCAAGCTCGTTGATCAGCGCGATATTCACGTCGCGCTGGATGTTCTCGATGACCTTGGCGGCCTCGGCGACCCTGATCGAGCTCACCTTGTGGGTGCCCGCCGTCACCACGCTGCCATAGACCTTGTCGACGAGGTCGGCGGCTTCGGGCGTGGAGCCGGAGGTGACCTTGACGATGCTCGGCAGCCGGTGCTGCCGATCGCCAGGATTGATGCGCTCCGGCGAGTAGCCGACGAAGAAATCGCGGTTGAAGGCGAGGCCGAGATTCTTTTGCCAGGATCGGCACGCAGACCTCTTCCGTGGCGCCGGGATAGACCGTCAATTCGTAGACCACCACATCGCCCGGCGAGAGCACGCGGCCGACAGTCTCGCTCGCGCGCATCAAGGCCGTGAGGTCGGGACGCTTCGCCTCGTCGATCGGGGTCGGCACGGTGACGACATAGAAGTTGCAGGCACGCAGCGCCTCGAGATCGGCGGTGAAGGAGAGGGTGCGGGCGGCGGCAAACTCGTCGTCGGTCACCTCGCCGGTGCGGTCGCGGTGCTTGGCGAGCTCGCCGACCCGCGCCTTGTTGACGTCGAAGCCGACGACGGGGAAGTGCCGCGCCATATAGACGGCGAGCGGCAGCCCGACATAGCCAAGTCCGATGATGCCGACGCGCACGTTCTTGAGCTCGGCCAGCTTGACGCTCCCCGCGTCGGCGTCGGCTTTTGTCTTGAAATGGTCGTTCATGGGCAGGTTCTATCTATCCCTCAAACAGACTGCGTGGCTTAGCATTTCGGGCAGTTTCACGCAAAGTTCGGGCTCGATATCGGGAAGAGCCGCGAAGTTTGTCCTATGACGCCTAAGATGCTAAGGCCAAGCCCGGGAAAAACGGCAGGGCGCCAAGCGCATGAAGCATAGACTTTCAACCTATTTGCGCCAGCTCGAGGCGGAAAGCATTCAGATCATGCGGGAAGTGGTGGCGGAGTTCCACCATCCGGTCATGCTCTATTCGATCGGCAAGGACTCCTCGGTCATGGTGCATCTCGCCATGAAGGCGTTCTATCCGGCGAAGCCTCCGTTCCCCCTGCTGCACGTCGATACCACCTGGAAGTTCCGCGAAATGATCGCCTTCCGCGACCGCGAGGCGAAGCGGCTCGGCGTCGATCTCATGGTGCATATCAATGAGCAGGGCGTGCGCGACGGCATCTCGCCGATCACCCATGGCAGCGCGCTCTATACCGACATCATGAAGACGCAGAGCCTCAAGCAGGCTCTGGAGCGCCATCATTTCGATGCGGCCTTCGGCGGGGCGCGGCGCGATGAGGAAAAGTCGCGCGCCAAGGAACGGGTATTCTCCTTCCGCAACGCCGCGCATAATTGGGACCCGAAGCGGCAGCGGCCGGAACTCTGGCATCTTGCCAACACTCAGTTGAAGCCCGGCGAGAGCATGCGCGTGTTTCCGCTGTCGAACTGGACCGAGCTCGACGTGTGGACCTACATCTATCTCGAGGACATTCCGGTGGTGCCGCTCTATTTCGCCGCCGAGCGCCCGGTGGTCGAGCGCGGCGGCATGATCATCATGGTCGACGACGACCGCCTGCCCATGGACGAAGGCGAGAAGCCCGAGATGCGGCGCGTCCGCTTCCGCACGCTCGGCTGCTATCCACTGTCCGGCGCCATCGAATCGAACGCCACGACGGTGCCTGAGATCATCGAAGAGCTGGTCGCGGCGCGCTCGTCGGAGCGTCAGGGCCGCGTCATCGACCACGATCAGACCGGGTCGATGGAGAAGAAGAAGCAGGAAGGGTATTTCTGATGCCGCGTTTGAGCGTCGTGGACAACAAGCAGGACACTGCCGAGGAGCGGCTGAAGGAGCGGCTCGCCGCCGAAGAGAACCGCAGCCTGTTGCGCTTCCTCACCTGCGGCAGCGTCGATGACGGCAAGAGCACGCTGATCGGCCGGCTCCTCTACAATTCGGCGCAGATCTACGAGGATCAGTTGAAAAGCGCCGAGCGCGACTCGAAGCGCCCTGGCGGCAACGGCGCGCTCGACCTTGCGCTGTTGGTCGACGGCCTTCAGGCCGAGCGCGAGCAGAAGATCACCATCGACGTTGCTTATCGCTATTTCTCGACGCCGCGCCGAAAATTCATCGTCGCCGATACGCCTGGCCATGTGCAGTACACGCGCAACATGGCGACGGGCGCTTCCAACTGCGACTTCGCCGTGCTCCTGGTCGATGCGCGCGCCGGCGTGCTCACCCAAACGCGGCGGCATGCCTGCATCGTCTCGCTGCTCGGCATCCGCAAGCTCGCGCTTGCCGTCAACAAGATGGATCTCGTCGATTTCAGCCAGGCGCGCTTCGACGCGATCGCCGACGACTTCAAGACCTTCGCCGCGCCCCTCGGCTTCGAGTCGATCACCTGCATCCCGGTGTCGGCGCTCAAGGGCGACAATGTGATCGTCCCCAGCCCGCATATGCATTGGTATCGCGGCCCGACGCTGCTCGGGCATCTCGAGACGGTCGACGTGTCGCGCGAGGAGCGGGATGAGCCGTTCCGCTTCCCCGTGCAGTGGGTGAACCGGCCGCATCTCGATTTCCGCGGCTATGCCGGGACGGTGGCGAGCGGCAAGGTCAAGCCCGGCGACGAGGTGATGATTCAGCCGTCGGGCAAGCGCATCCATGTCGCGCGCATCGTCACCGCCGACGGCGATCTCGAGGTCGCCCATCGCGGCGACGCCGTCACGCTGACCTTTGCCGAGGAGGTCGATGTCAGCCGCGGCGACATCATTTCCGGCATTGAGGAGACGCCCGCGATTGCCGACCAGATCGCCGCGCGTATCGTGTGGTTCGACGAGGAGCCGATGCTGCCCGGCCGCGCCTACGCCATCAAATGCGGCTGCCAGACCACCACGGCCACGATTTCGAGCCTCAAATACAAGCTCAATGTCGACAGTCTCGACCATGTGGCGGGCAAGACGCTGGAGCTGAACGAGGTCGGCTTGTGCAATCTGAGCACCGGCAAGGCGCTCGTCTTCGATCCTTATGCCGAGAATTCCGAGACCGGCAGCTTCATCCTGATCGACCGCTTCACCCACGGAACGGTGGCGGCCGGCATGATCGAGTTCGGGCTGCGGCGCGCGACCAACATCCAATGGCAGGCGCTTTCCATCGACAAGATGGCGCGGTCGCGGCTGAAGGGCCAGCAGCCTTGCGTGCTCTGGTTTACCGGGCTCTCGGGCTCCGGCAAGTCGACCATCGCCAATATGCTGGAGAAGCGCCTGCATGCGCTTGGCCGCCACACTTACGTGCTCGACGGCGACAATATCCGCCACGGCCTCAACAAGGACCTCGGCTTCACCGACGCCGACCGGGTGGAGAACATCCGCCGCGTGGCGGAAACCGCGAAGCTGTTCGTGGAGGCTGGCCTCATCGTCATGGTGTCGTTCATCTCGCCGTTCCGCTCCGAGCGGCGCATGGCGCGCGAGCTGTTCCAGGACGGCGAGTTCGTCGAGGTCTATGTCGATACGCCGCTCGAGTTGTGCGAGGCGCGCGATCCGAAGGGGCTGTACCGCAAGGCGCGCGCCGGGCTGATCAGCCATTTCACCGGCATCGATTCGGATTACGAGGTGCCGGAGCAGCCGGAGCTCGCGATCAACACCAGCAATACCACCGCGGATGCGCTCGCCGATCTTCTGCTTGCCGAGCTGAGGCGCCGGCACGTCGTCTAAGAGTGTTGGGCCGCAACCGCCGATCCCCCCGATTTGGTCCCTCGGTTAGCGGCTGCGGCCCACCTCTAGCTAGTCTGAGAGACTAGCGAGGATCTTCAAGCGCTCGGCGGCTTTCGCATTGCCTGTTTCCGAGGCGCGTTCATACCAACCAACGGCGCGCGTCCGGTCGGCGCCAACACCGCTCGCGCCAAGCTCCGACAGAACTTCGCCATCGAAGGTGCGCGCGAGCTCGTAGGCGGCTTCGCTTTCGCCCTGCTCGGCAAGATGCATGAACAGGAGCCGCGCGCCGGCAATGTCGCCCTCGCCGAGCAGGCGCATGGCGCGCGTCATCAGCGGCGAGGCTTTGGTTGCGGCAGGTTGCTCCGGCGCCATGCCGAGCAGCGCCATGTTGAACAGGACACCCGACGCGCCGGTCGCCACGCCCGCAGTAGGCCCGGCAGCGACGCGGAACACTAAACGCTGCCGGGCCTGGGGGGCGCTACTGGCGCCTAACGCGTAAATCTCGATGGGGTAGTCGCCGCTCGCCGTGCTCTGCATGGTGAGCGACAGGCGGTCCACATCCTTGTCCTTCACGAGCCATGCACCGCTTGGGTTGCGCTGGCCGGCGGAGAGCGCGGCTTCCTTGGGGAGGCCACGAAAGAGCACGTAGCGCGCCTGCCGCTGCGAGAGCAGGGGGGCAAGCTCGAGCGGGCGTCCGGCCTGCACCATGATCAGTTGCGGCGCGGCGTTGACCGACGATGACGGAGGCGCGCCGAGATCGGGAGCGAGGCTCGCGGTCTCCTCCTCCTTCGACCGGCAGGCGGTCGGTGAAGGGCGCGGCCTTGGCAAGGATGAGCTTCGCGGGCTCGGCGTCTTGCTGGAAGACGACGGAGTTCGAACTCTTGATCACGGGCTCGGCGTCGGCCGGGGTGGGCTTGACCAAGCTTGCCAATGCCACAATGCCGGCCACGGCCAGCACGAAGGAGGTGGCGACGCAGCCGGCCACGATCATGCTTGCCTGGCGTTGGCGCCGGCGGAAGTCGTGGACGAGGGCCTGCATATGGGCTTGCGGCCCGGGACTTGCGACTTGCGGCTCGAGCGGCAGCCCGGCTGCGAAGCGGGCCGAGTCGCTGAGGTCGTAGTCGTTGCCGGTCTCGGCGCGCACCGCGAGGGCGAGGTCCTCGAGAAAGAGGCCAAGCTCCTTGTCGTCCGGAGCGAGCGCCCGCAGCCGTGCCCGGAGCGAGCGGGGCAACGTCATGGCGAAAGCTTCGCGCCGCGCATGCGGCTGCGATTCAATCTGCGGATAGGCCCTCTGATGAATGCCCGGAATCGCCGCCGGAGCCGCCGGATATGCTGGCGCGGCATGAAAGTGGGCAAGTGGTGCACGCAGCGGTCGGAAACCAGCCTCTGCCGGGCAGGGCGTGGTGGAACCGATCATCATCTTACTCCTGTTACTCCGCCGAACGGCGAGCCGCCCGGCGTAACGCGCCCCGTTTCCCCCTCCCTCAAGTAAAAAGCAGCGCGCTAGTGCCCCTTAGCGCGCTGCCACTCAATGTACTGCTTGAACAATGCTTCCCTCTGGTCTTGTCCCACCGGCAGATGTGACGGAGCTACGCCCGCTTCGATCTTGGCCAGTGGGTCCCTTCGCGCGCTTCCTTTCCGTTGCTCAGTCAACCATGCTTCGGCCGCCGGATTCCGGGTCCACCCCGGAAGGCTGGCGGCGAGATTGATTTCGCGCCACTTCGGATGCCTGCCGTCTTTCTTCAGCTCGCCGAAGCGCGAAAACAGCGTGCCGACGAATCCCGCCAGACGCTCGGTGTGGCCTTCGTCATCCTTCGACGCCGCCGCGAGCAGCACAAGGCCGGTCGCGACTGACGGGATCTCCGTCTCCATCTCGATGAGGTTCGGATAGTCGTCGCGGTCGAAGCCTGTCGGCAGATAGGCCTCTTCGAGGCCCGCGCCGAATTCGATCGGCAAAAGATGCAGCCCGTCGCTCGCGGAAATCTCAGCGATGAGCGGGGTGGGCTTGGCGCCGACGATCACCGCGGCTGCGATCGCGCCTTTCTTCAACTGCTCGATGGCTGCGTGGCCGTCGAGAGCGAGCGGCTCGATCGTGATGTTGAAGGCGCGGAACAGGATCGTCGCGGTCACCGCCGAGCTGCCGCCGGCAGGCCCGATATTGACCTTCTTGCCGGAGAGATCGGCGAGGCTCTTGATGTCCGCCCGCGCCAGCACATGCACTTCTTGCGGGCAAAACCGCGCCACCACCTGAAGCCGCTCGGCGAGGTCGTTGCCGGCGCTTTGCGTCTTGGCGCCTGCGAGCACGTCGGTCGAAATAAAACCCGCATCGATGTGCGGGTCATGCAGGAGCCGTGAAATATTCTTGAGGCCGCTATCGCCCGGTACTGGGACGACGCGGAAGGGACTATCGTTGGCGAAGAGCTCAGCCATCTCGGCGGCAAGCTCCGCTTCCGATCCGGCCTCGTCGCCAGCAATCACGCCGAGCCAGTCTGCGTCTTGATTGGGATCCCGATCCTTGCCGGCGCCGACGGTCGCGAACCCAGCCGCGACCAATCCGATGGCCAAAAACATCAATGGCAGCCGGACCTGCGATGCCATAACTCCGTCCCCTCATCGCGGCAGGAACCGCGGCCGCTGGCGAGGCACCAAACGCCTCAACCGTCGAGACTATGGACGGGCAACGCATGAGATCGACACCCCCCTGCATCTCGAAGGCCGGCAGCCAAACCCCTGTCGGCATCCCGTGTCTTGCTCTGAACCCCGTTCGCGGCAAAACGTTCACTTTTTGTTAAACATGAGCGTAAGCGCCGACTGGGGCGCCACTTCGGCCTGATTGCGGCGAAGCGGAGGCTTAGCGCTTGACACGTTGCTCGCGCGCGACAGTGCGCGCGACTCAGCGAGGAGGGGATGTCACTCGGTGGTGCGACCGAGGCGATGCACTTCCGGCGCGAAGTCGCGCGCCAGCTCGCTCATCATCCGAGCATAAAGACGATAGGCGAGAGCGTTGAGCCCAAGCCGCGCCGCGACGGCGCTCGGCAGGATGAAACGCGCATAGACAGAAAGAAGGCGCGCGACGCGGTCTTGCCGAGGAAGCCGGTCGAGGATCGAGGGCGCCAGAAGATAATACGCGGCGATGGCGGCGTTGCCGCCGGGCATGGCGGCGAGGCTCTCATCGCGATAGCGGCGGAGCGTGCGAAGCTCGAAGCAATCGTCGGGGAGGCCGAGCACCTCGCAACAGGCCGTGGTGAGGAAGCAGCCTTTGGCCGGCGGCGCGCATTTGTCGTCCTCGAACGACTTCGCCAAAGCCTCCTTTTTCTCCTTAGCCCAGTCGAGGGCCTTGCGCAGATCTTCGCAGTTCAGCGTGAAGCCGCAGGCTTTGGCGTCGCCGAGCTTCACCGTCATCTCGACGCTCTTCGCCGCGCGGAACAGCGCGCCGGTCGAAAGCGGCAGGACGATGCTGACCTTGTCGTCGCGAATGCCGGTGCACACGCCGCACAATGGCTCGTCGACCGCAATGCTGCCGTCCTCGTTCTTGGCGATGAGGCGGTTCTCGGGCTTGACGAGAAAGTCCTTGGGCAGCGGCGTGCCGTCGGGATCGCCATAAAGGACGAGCTTCGCGTCGTAACTGTCGGCGACCGAAATCTCGCCCCGCAGATCGCAACTGTCGGCGTCGGCGAAGGAGATCTGTCCGATGCGGGCGCCGGCCTGCGTGTTGGTCGCCACGCCCTTCCAATCGCCGAAGGCCTGGAGCGCGAAACATTCGGACTTCTTGGCCGCAGGCTTATCCTCGGTCTCGGCCGCGTGGGCGACGGGGACGAGCGGAACGAGGCGCGGCGCACCGATCGCTGCGGCGAGCAGGCCGAGCATCCTGCGGCGCGTATTCAACAGCATGAGCCAATCCTGATGAGCGGGCGCGGGAGATGCGCCCCCGAGGAAACCGCCAAAGCCTGTTTCACGAGAACGCAGGCTTGTCAAACCAGAGAGCAGGGGGGCGCGGCAAAGAAGAAGCCCCGCGAAGGGGCTTCCGGGGCTTGGAGAAACTTTCGAAATTTGCGGCCACATTCGAGAGGCCGGCACAGCATCGTTATCGCCGCAAGCTCTCACGCGAGCCCGGCGCAGAAGGTCTCATTCGGCGGCAACCTCACTCAGGACAAAAACGGGCAAAGCCGGTGGCGCCTCTAGTCCAATCCGCGCGTCATCTGCGCCTTGATCGGCTCGGCGGCGTCAGCGGTCACCTTGGACGACAGCGTGCGCACTTCTTCAGCCTGGGACTGCAACGCACCGAACTGCTTCTTCCAATAGGCGGCCTGCAATTCCATCGCCTCGGCGAGGTTCTTCGCCGCGGCGAGATTCTTCGCCAGATCGAAGCCGGAATTGATGTTGCGCTGGGCAATGTCGATGACCTTGCGGTTGAGCGCCACGGCGCCCTGACCGACCGCATCGAACGACCTCTCCCAACTTTCGAGCACGGTATCGAGCGCGGTCTTTGAACGCTCATAGATTTCACGCGTCTGCGCGATGTTCTTCTCGGCGAGCGCGCGCATCGCCTCAGGCACTTGCGCCTCGCCGGCGAGATCCTCGAATTGGGCGGCGGCCTTGCGATAGGTGTCGCGCGCCTTCTCGGCGGCAGCTTTAGAACTTTCGGTCATGGTACTGGCCTCTTGGGGTTTACGCAGGAGTTGAGCAGGAGCTGGAAGACCCGAGCGGGCACGCTTCCTATATCCCCGTCGGGCTGCCAGTTCTGAAAGGTAAGACTTTGCCGAGAGACTTGGCAAGCTTGGCGCGAAAGAGACGCTTTGCGCAGCGCGAACCGCGTTCTGCACTCCATGCGTTAAGCGCTTCCAACTGGGCAGTTCTTCGCGCTAAAGGAACGCGCTTTTGTCGGCAACGCGACGACGGCGTGGGAGGCGACCTCCGGACGCCGGTATTGCGTCGACTGTACATTTTGGATGAAGCGGCCGTTTGTGGGCTCGGGATCGTCAGGTGGCTGGGGGACTTGGATTCGAACCAAGACTGGCGGAG
>CAVUVO010000007.1:0-167107 GCA_963744945.1 uncultured Alphaproteobacteria bacterium
CGGACATCACGCCTCGCTACTAAGGGCATACGGATGAGCCGATCAGCGCGTTGCTCACCGACATTCAACCTGAAGGCCTCCGTCCAGGCTGTAAAAGCGCGGCTGTAGTCTGCAGCTAGAGGTCGCTCGCTGGCTGAGTGCCCTTGTGCCGGCGCACTCAAATAGCGCCGGCTAGTGAAAAGTTCCTAGAATTGGCCTCATGGCTGAAGAAGAAGCCAAGGGCGACCAGTTGGACGCGCGCCTAACGCTCGGCGCTCCGCGGATGCTTTAGACTTGGCGACACTACCTTACCGAACCTAATTCCCTTGCGCCCAGAGCTTCGCTCATAAGTTTATCGCCGGGGTAGCGGCAAGGGCCTGCTGAGATCGATGCCCACCGTCGCAAGGGAACCATGTCTGATCGTGAGACGCCCCGAGAAGACTAGACTCAGCGTTCGGCGCCGCTTTAGAGTTTGCCGTGGGGTGTGGGCGGCATGGAAATCGATCACGGAGTTAGTCGCCAGGGACGGTGAGGGCAAGGCCGCAATCACGGCGTCGAAGTCGTGAACGTCATGAGCAGATCATCGACAACGAATTGGCGCGGTGTCATCTGCAGCACGCTTTGTGGCGTCGTAGCGCTACTAAGCTCACCTCTCTCCGCCCAGGAAGTCGAGATCCGCCGCTGGAACCATTTGCCGATCGACGGGAACTTCGTCACCACCAACTATGCGCGCACCGATGGCGATATTGCTGTCGATCCCGTACTTCTGCTCGACGATGTATCTGTGGAGATGGACACCTGGTTGCTCGGCTATATCCGAACCTTCGAGCTGTTCGACAGAACGGCACGCGTCGAGATCCGCCAACCTTGGCAGGCAGGAATCTGGAACGGAGTAGTCGACGGTACACCGACTAAAGTCAGCCGTGAGGGATGGTCGGATACGTTTGCGAGGTTTGCGGTGAACCTCGTTGGGGCACCGCCGCTGGCTGGCAAGGCTTATGCCGACTACCGAGCAGCCGCGCACGTCGAGACAATCGTGGGTGCGGCGCTCGGCATGCGACTTCCGACCGGCCAGTACCTGGAAGATAAGCTGATCAACCTCGGCAGCAACCGGTTTACTTTCTCGCCGCAGGTTGGCGTGCATCAGCAGTACTACAATTGGTCCTTTGAGGCCACTGGAACGGCGTGGATCTATACGGACAACAATTCGTTTTTTAATGGCAATCAGCTTGAGCAGGATCCGTATTACACGATGGATGGAAGCGTCGAATACAAGTTCCGGTCGGGCATCTGGGTCTCCGCGGGTGCAGGGATCGGTCTCGGGGGTCAGTCAGCTGTGAACGGTGTCGAAAGGGACAACCGTAGAGAAGACTTCGGTTGGACCGCTAGTGCCGGTTTTCCCGTCACACGCTCGCTGGGCTTCAAGGCGGCCTATTTCGATACAGAGCATTGGGCGAAGGTTGGAATTGCATCGCAGACAGTGAGTGTCGGCTTGGTGGGATCTTGGTAACGAGAAGATCACCCTGTCGGGGCGCAGAACGCCAGCTCGCGGCCGCGCGTCCGTACAGCACCAGAGTGAGCGTCGTCGCGCCGTGGATGTCAGATGTCGAACGATGTCGGCTGTCGCCCAGCATTTCCGCTTCCGGGGGGAAAGCGGACACCCCTCGTCGCTAATGTCCGCTAATGACCCAAAGCGGACCTGTTTGATCGCGGAGGATACGACGCTCCCTATCACCCCGCTCCCTCGTGGCGTACTTGTCGAAGAAGCAGCGATAGTCCAGTCTGGGAGCGGTTCCGCGCTAACCATAAGTGGTCGCCGCCCAATAATAAGTTCTGGGGCGTCACAGAATGTCGATTTGGGGGAGGCTCTCAGCAGCTACTCACGACCTCTCGCTCGGAGGTCAGATCAGCTCCCTGCTTGGTTTCGGGCCGACAAGTCAGGAGCGCAAACTGTACGCTGAACCAGACAACGAGGTGCCCTTCACCGTGGGTGTGATCGTCCTGAGTGCCAAGATGGCCAAGGCCGATGGCAGCGTTGCCGCCGACGAGGTTAAAGCCTTCCAAGAGGCGTTTAAAGTGTCTGCCGCATTGATGAAGCAGGTCGCCCCTGCCTTCAATTCGGCCAAACGGGACGCAGTCAACTTTGAGGCCTGTGCTGAACAACTCGTCACTTTGTTTAAGGGCAACCGCAAGTTGCTTGAGGATGTGCTTGACGGTCTCTTCCACATCGCAAAAGCCGACGGGGAAGTCCATCGGCAAGAGGAGCAGTTCCTTGGGAAGGTCGCCAAGCTCTTTGGCTTTACCATCAGCGAGTTCAACTCAATCAAGGCCCGTCACTTGGTTGCCGCCAAGCGCAATCCTTATGACGTGCTCGGCGTAAGGCCGTCTATCAGCGATGAGGACCTCAAGAATCACTACCGCATGCTTCTTGCGGACAGCCATTCGGAAGAGCTCATCGCACGTGGCGTGCCGAAGGAGTTTACTGTCATCGCCATCGAGAAGCGGGCCGCGCTCAGCGAAGCCTATGAAGCGATCATGAAAGAACGCTCTATTTGAAAGTGAGACGCGCCGGATTCTCCTCCTCCACGTCCGTTTGTGGCACTTAGCAGATATTGAAGATGTCTGTCTTTAGGGGGCAAAGCGGACATCTTTGGTCCGCTCGCTGATGTCCGCTAATGGCACAAAGCCGACATCAAGACAGCGGTCGGCGATGTCTGCGAATGACCCATAACGGACAACTCTTTCGCGTTTCTTCTTGTGTGACCAGAGCTCCCCTCGCAGCCAGTTCAACGGTGCGAGGCTTGGCGGCGTTGCTGCTCGTCGCTTAGTGTCGATGCAGCATGGTCAACCCTCAGCCGGGTTCCCGCGTCCAAACCGGACTGTTGCAAATGCGCGCAGGCTTGTCTTGCGACAGTCAATTCCTTGTCGGAAACATCTCCCCCCGCATCGAGCATTGTGGACGGGTCTAGGCATGAGGACAAATCGCTTCCCGCGATTGCGCCACTTATGGCGAGAGCAAAAATGAACAGAGCTAAACCGAGGTACCTCATAGCGTCCTCATGCAAAATTGTCCGATCCCAAAATTGCGCCAGAAAAGAGACATGAAAACGCTCCGAGTGTCGCAGCTCGGCAGTTTGCCCGACGGCTATTTCTGTTGTTCGCTCAACATGGAAGCATACCAAGCTTTAAGGGGACCGCGAACAAGGCGATGAGCCCTCGACGTCTGCTTATGGCACAAAGTCGACGATCGGATCGCGTCAATTAATGTCCGCTTTTGACCCATAGCGGACATCAGCGACTCCGCGTACGGACCTGGCACCCATCGAGATCGCGCCCTATATTTGGAGTGCTGCACCTGCCGCGGCGTCAGGGAGCGGGGCTTCCGCGAGTGGTAGGAATTTGCTCCTGATCAGGTAGCCAGCAGCCGACGCGGATAATGGTGTCCGCTGGATCAATCTTTGTGAGGAGATCGAATGACGCCACCGGGCAAGAGCGAATGACCTTGCCACGCGCAAGGTCACGGTGTGGGTCAAGGGTCGATCGTTGCCAGGCTGCCCGCTGATCTGCACCGCCGACAAATCGAAATCATGTCGAGACTCAAGCGCGGCTAGACGCGGGAGGTTCTCGAAAGTGACTGCTGAAGTCCAGACATCCTTCGCAAGGGGAGGAACCAAATCCTCCGCCGAGGCGAGACACAAAAGGGCCCCGCGATGCTTCACGCACCGGGGCCCACGTGTTTCGCGACGTCGCCGGACCCCCGTGAATCCGTTCAGTAGAGCGGACGCCTTGAACAGCTTCCGTTTCTCGAACTGGAATTGTCGTTAGGAGACGACGAGCGTATAACTATTTCGAGCAGGCGCGCATAGTGAGGCGTCGGCTGGACCCTCACGGAATGCGTGGCTTGCGCCTCGGAGAGGAGGGCCGAATATGGCTATTTCCCCCACGTTCCAACGATACTTGGCTACCAAGAACATCGTGTATGACATCGTCGTACACGAACCAACGAAGTCAGCGATGCGTACTGCTGAGGCCTGCCGGGTTTCAGGCGACCGGATTGCCAAAGCCGTCGTGCTCCGCGATGAGTATGGCTATGTACTCGCCATATTGCCTGCCTCGCACCAGATCCGCCTAGACGACCTCCGGAGGCAACTCGGCTTGGATGTTGACCTGGCAGCCGAGCACGAGATCGAAGAGTTATTCGATGACTGCGTGCCGGGCGCCATTCCTCCAGTTGGCGAATGCTACGGCCTCGATACCGTTGTCGATGACAGCATCGAAGAGCAGCCAGAGGTCTATCTCGAGGGCGGAGACCACGCGACGCTGGTTCATATGACACACGCGCAGTTCGCATCGCTTACCGCGACAGCACGACACGGCAGCTTCAGCGTTCACGCCTGACAGTAGCTGGACGTCACCTGCATGGGCGAATTTGTGAAGGTTGCGAGCGCGAGCGAGATCGCTCCAGGTCAGGCGCGGCTGGTGAACATTAAGGGCAAAGAGATTGCCCTATTCAACATCGAGGGCTCGTTCTTTGCCCTGGACAATGCCTGCACCCATGAGGAAGGGCCATTGGCAGAGGGAGACATCGAGGGCCACGAGGTGACTTGCCCTTGGCATGGTGCAAGGTTCGATATCCGAACGGGAGAGGTCCTTTGCGCACCGGCATATGGCGACGTCACACGCTACAACGTGCGCGTCACGGGAGCTGATATCGAGGTCGAGGTCTAGGTCCAACACACGACCACCAAAGAGGCCAAATCCAGTTCCTTGCACCAAAAGTCCGGCGAGCCAGCCGGCAATCGCGCCAATAATCAAGGCTATAAGCAGAGCTGTCAGCATGATTTTCCCCCAGGTCAAAGAATTGACGTTCTCCTTTAGCACGAGTCTGAAGGCATCGTCATCGCGTTCGCTGCATTGCTTGGCACGCCAAAGATTTTACGAAGATTTGGCAGGTGGCAATTTGTGGGATGGAAACGCCCACGAAATGGAATTACAGTCCGGCCCGCTTGGGGTGCCCTGCCGCCTTGATACGACATAAGACGGCAAGACAGAGCGAATCGAAGGGATGCGGCCTCGAATTCAGGGCGCCAGGCCTGGACGTCATTACTGCCCGAGAAATCAATCAAGGAGTGTAAGTCTGATGGCGACGATGAGCTTGGCCCGCAAGGGCGCGATCATCCTCGGTGCCACCTTGGCACTGGCGACGTTGAGTGGGAGCGCCGAGGCGCGTTATTACGGCTGTTGGGGCTGCGGCGCCTTCGCCGCCGGCGCAATTGCCGGGGCCGCGATCGCAGCTCCCTATGCACCTCCGGTTTACTACGCGCCGCGCCCCGTCTACGTGGCGCCTCCGGTTGCCCCGGTCTACGTGGCGCCGGCGCCGGTCGTCTATCCGATCTGCCCGGCCCTGCCGCCTTACCCCTATTACTGCCGCTAAGGCAGCGGCTCACGCCTTTACCTGCCTGACTTAGGCAAAAATCACATCCGAACGGTTCAGTTGGCGCACAAGATGCGCCGAGGAGAGAGTTCTATGAATAACATCTGCAAGATGATGGCGGTGGCCGCCGTGTCCATGGCGGCAAGCCTGTCGGCAAACGCCGAGACGCCCGCCGCCGGAGGGGACGCCGCGACGCAAAAGCCGATCCCCACGCTCCATTGTGAATTCAAGGCGATGAGCGCCTGCACCCCCGACGGGGATTGCAAGGAGGGCACCGAAGTCGCCGGCATCAAGGTCCCGGTGAAAGTCACGGTCGATTTCGAGAACAGCGTCGTCTCGGCGGTCGATGAGACCGGCTTCGCCCGCACCGACAAGTTCGACGGCGTCGCCGAGACCGCCGACCAGCTCGTCATGCACGGCATCGACGGTCCTTTCGGCTGGCAGCTCCTGCTCCACAAGTCGACCGAGGCCGCGTCGATGTCCTTCGCCACGGCAAACTCTTTGATTGGCGGTTTTGGTACCTGCTCGGCCAAATAAGGCTGAGCTCCGGCCGAAAGCCTGACCCAGCGCAGTTCTCTATTCGCGGCAGCGCCGGCGCCATTCGCGCCGGCGCTTGTGCTATGACTTCGGAAATCGCTTCGCGTGGGCATCCGGCGAGTTCCACCGGACGAGACTTGGATCCGTGACCCCAATCGACGACGACATGCTGGTTACGCTCGAGAAGCGTCTCGGGCGCCTCCATGCACGCCAGCGCCTCGGCATCGAGAAGGATCACGAGGCGCAGATCTTCGGCCAGGGGCTGAACTTCTTTCACCTCGAGAACGCGACGCTCTCCCACTCGCTGATCCGGGGCGTGCTGATGCTCACCGGACTCTATTGGCGGGGCTTGAGCAATTCGGCGAAGGTCGAGCTCAACCACAATCGCATCGCCTCAGCCGTTCTGCCCGCGAGCTTCGATGGCTTCACCATCCTCCATATCAGCGATGTCCATGTGGAGATGAGCGAGGCTGCCATGGCCCGCGTGGCCGAGCTATTGCGCGGGGCGAGCTACGACATCTCCGTGCTCACCGGCGATTACCGGGCGCAAACCTTCGGACCCTATGCCGACGCGGTTGCCGGCGTCGGCCGGCTCCGCGAATACCTCACCGGTCCCATCTATGGCGTGCTCGGCAATCACGACACGATCTGCATGGTGCCCGCCTTCGAAGAGATGGGCATCAGGATGCTGCTCAACGAGCAGGAGAGGATCGAGCGCGGCGGCGCCGTCATCCATCTCGCCGGCGTCGACGACGCCCATTTCTATCGCATGGACAATATCGAGAAGGCCGCGCACAGCATTCCGCACGATGCCTTCTCGATTCTTCTGTCGCATACGCCCGAAATCTACCGGCAGGCGGCGCATGCCGATTTCAACGTCCTGCTCTCGGGCCACACCCATGGCGGCCAGATGTGCCTGCCAGGCGGCATTCCCGTCACGCTCAATTGCGTCCTGCCGCGCGCCATGGGGAATGGCAGCTTCAAGCATCACGACATGATCGGTTATACCTCCGCCGGCGCAGGCGTCTGCATCGTGCCGGCCCGCTTCAACTGCCCGCCCGAGATCACGCTGCATCATCTGCATCGGCCGAGCTAATAGGGCCGGTCGCGCACATGCCACTTGTAGAGGAGCCGCGACAGAAGAAGCCCGCCGGCAAAGAACAGCATTGTGGCAACGGTGACATCGAGCGCGGTAAGCGGAAGAAGCAGACGGGCTGCAAGGAGGGGAAACAGGGATTCAGGGATCTGATCGAGGCCAATGGCCTGGCTGCTTGGCACCAGCCCTAGCCTGCGCTTCACGAAACTCGACAGAAGATCGCCCGCCATCGCCATCGTGCCAACCAGGACCCCCATTTTCCAGCCGAGGCCGAGCAAAACCGCGGCGCCCGTGGTGGCAAGCACTGCAAGGACGAAGCCGCGGATGGTCTTGGATGGACCAAACCAGGGGCGGCCGTCGCCAAACGGCGCCCCGCCGTCGAGAGACGCGGCGAATTTGTCGCCGAGGAGCAGCTTGGCGATCACCGGCGTTCCATTGGCTACTGCGAGCAGGATCAGGAGTTGGAGAATCAGAGTTTCGTGCATGGCGCCCCGCAAATCACTCGGGACCTTTACCGGCCTTCGCTCGTTACAGCGCCGTGGGACAATGGAGGGAGAAGGCGCTATGCAACCGACTATAGCCGGACCGTTGAACGCCCAATGCGGAAAATGCCTCTACTGGGAGCAGCATGACGGCGTCGCCGCAATGGGAGAGTGCAAGCGTTATCCTCCGCAAGTCGTCATGGTCCGCGACGCGGAGGATGCGCAGCCGACGGCGAGCTCGGAATGGCCTCTGACCTTGAGCGCCGCCTGGTGTGGCGAGTGGATCGACCAGAAATACCGCACGCCGCAAGCAAGCGCCTGAAGGTGCCGCAAGGAGCGAGGTAGCCCCGGCGCATTGGCGGCCGGGGCTCCAGGGCGAGCGGCAAGATCTATAGGGGTGCCGGACGGCGGCGCTTCTGGATATCCTTCCGATAGGCCCAAAGTCCGGCATCGATGTCGTGCTCGTCGAGAATCCGTTCGCAGATGTCCTGATACTCGGCGAGAAGCCGCCGCAAGGGCGTGACTGGGCGAATGGTGAAACCGGTCCTCATCTCTACCGTTTCCTCCCATTGCTCCACATATTGTTCGACCTGATCGTCCACGCGGATGCGATCTTGCACGCTCAACGCCGCCAAGTCGCCAAGTCCGAGCTCGCGCGCGGCGACGGCGCAAAGCTGATCGAGCTTTTTGGCTTTTTGGGCGTAGAGGAGTTCAAGCTTGGTCATTTGCTGCAATCCCCCTTGGATGGCGGCAGCTCCCGCTACCGCCGTTTCGATCCCCTCTGACCTACGAACTGCGAATCAGGGATCGGGGTTCCAGCCATCTGACGATATTCCGAAGAGCGACAGCCGACGCCTTATTTCGCGATCGCGGCGCGCGAAGGGAGCTTGCGGCCATCCGCCACGTCTCGTCCCGGTCATTCCCCACGTCTCACCCCAAATGAATCCTTGAAGTGCGGGGTTGGTTGTCCCAATTCTGCCGCCCGACACTCCTACGGCACGCAACCATGGCGATCGAGGCTAAGACACCCAACCGTCGCGGCGGCAAGGGACCTGCCGCGTCGTCATCGCGCGCCGATGGCAGCGAAGGCACCGTGGTTGCGGTGCTCGCCGCAATCAGCGTCTGCCACATGCTGAACGACGTGATCCAGTCGCTGATCATGGCGATCTATCCGATGCTGAAGAGCGCGCTCTCGCTCGATTTCGGCCAGATCGGCATCATCACCTTCACCTTCCAATGCACGGCCTCGCTGCTCCAGCCGGTAGTCGGCTATTACACCGACCGCTACCCGACGCCCTACTCGCTCGTGCTCGGCATGTCGTCATCGCTGATCGGGCTTCTGTTGATGGCGTTCGCCACGAGCTATCTGATGGTGCTTCTCGCAGCGGCGCTGATCGGCATGGGCTCTTCGGTGTTCCATCCGGAATCCTCGCGCGTGGCGCGGCTCGCCTCGGGCGGACAGCATGGGCTCGCGCAATCCGTGTTCCAGGTCGGAGGCAATTTCGGCACGGCGCTCGGACCGTTGGCCGCTGCCTTCATCGTGCTGCCTTTCGGGCAGACGAGCCTCGCCTGGTTTTCCGTGGTGGCGCTCATCGCCATGGCGATGCTCACCTTCATCGGCTCCTGGTACGGCAAGACCATCAAGGTCAACAACAACGGCAATAGCGCATCGGTCGACGAGATGCGCGCCATCTCGAGCCTCGGCCAGAGCAAGGTGCGGCGTTCGATCGCCATCCTGCTCGCGCTCACTTTTTCCAAGCACTTCTATCTCGTCAGCATCACGAGCTTCTACATCTTCTATTTGATCCACACTTTCCATCTCACGGTGCAGAGCGCGCAGATCTATCTCTTCATCTTTCTCGGCGCGGTGGCGGCAGGCACGGTGATCGGCGGACCGATCGGCGACCGCATCGGCACGCGGCGCGTGATCTGGTGGTCGATCCTTGGGGTGCTCCCCTTCACCATGCTGTTGCCCTATGTCGATCTCTTCTGGACGGCGGTGCTCAGCGTGATCATCGGCGTGATCCTCGCCTCGGCGTTCCCGGCCATCGTGGTCTATGCGCAAGGATTGATCCCGGGCCGCGTCGGCATGGTGGCGGGGCTGTTCTTCGGGGTCGCCTTCGGCATCGCCGGCATTGGCGCCGCCGTGCTCGGCTGGCTCGCCGACCAGACGTCGATCGTGTTCGTCTATCACGTCTGCGCGTTCCTGCCGGCGATCGGGCTCCTCGCCGCTTTTCTGCCGGAGACGGGAAAGGCCGAGGCGCTGCGCAAATCCAAGGACGCCTGAGATTCCGATAAAATCAGCGTACGTACTGTTGCATGAACGTCATAATGCACAGGAACTTGCATCCGCCTCTTCCGCCAGGGGCTTAGGGCGTCCAAAGTGGGCCTCGCGAGCTACGCCACGGCTCGCCGATTTCGTTGCGGCAATGCGGGGAGGGGGCCATGCGTGACATCAGGAATGACTTGCAAGAGCGTGCAAGACTTATCGAAGAGCAGATCAGCGGCGCTTATGCTCAGTTCGAGAAAATGATCGAGCAGCTACAAGCCGAGCGCGAAGGTCGCGTCGCCGACTTGAAGTCGGAGCTTGGCGCGGTCGTCAAGCTGCTCGAGGCTGAGCATCGGCGCATGGCGAATGTGTTGCCGATCCCGACGTCTCAGCCAACAGGGCAGCAAAGCGCGGCACCGCAAGGCGCGGCGCCGCAGATCCTGCAACCGCAGATATCGCTTTCCGAGTTCATCTTACGCAAGTTGAACGACATCGGGCCGATGTCGAAGGACGATCTCATCAATTTTGCCTACAAGGATGGGTTGTTCGCCGATGCCGAAAGCACCGAGCGCGCCGTGCATGCCGCGCTGATCTCGACGCTTCGGAACGAGCAGATCAGGCAGCTTCAGGACGGCACTTTCGCTCCGGTCGCGCTGGCGCAGACCGTCAGGCTCAGGCGCGCGATCTAGGGCTCAGCTCGGTTTGGCGAGACCGCCTTCGCGCAGAAGCTCGGCCACGTCATTGCGGACCTTCTCTTCGGCATAGCGCGCGAGCGCCTTGCGGTCGGCGAAATCGTCGAGTGGCACCGGCGGCCCGATGCGGATATGCGCGTCGAGCGGGCCAAGGCCTAAGAGACGCCAGGCATGGCTTGCCAGGTCCATGTCGCCGTACCAGGCAACCATTGGCCGCCCACGGCGGCAGAGTGGAAGGCCGTGCAGCTTGGTGTAGGCGAGCGCCAAGGTCTGGGCGCAAAGGTCGCCGGCGGAAGCGCCGCCCGTCGGCTTCACCGCGGCGAAGAGCGGCGTCTTGAACGGCACCACGCCGTTGCCGTCGCTCGACGTGCCTTCGGCGAACAGCACGACGTGATCGCCGGCTTCGAGCCGGCGCAGAATCTCGTTCGCCTTGTCGGTCACCTCGCTCCTTCGCGTGCGATCGACGAAAACCGAGCGCTGCAGTTTGGCGAGCCAGCTCACGAACGGCCAGGAGGCTACTTCCTGCTTGGCCACGAAGGAAACCGGCGCCACGGCCGACAGCACGGTGATGTCGAGCCAGGAGACGTGATTGGAGATGAGCAGCACGCCCTGCTCGCGCGCGACACCGCCGTCGATATGCAGGCGGACGCCGACGAGACGGCAGACCTGGCGGTGATACCAATTGGGAAAGGTGCGGGCGTAACGCGAGCCGGTGCGCAAGAACAGGAGTTGCAGCGGCATCAGCGGAAGGGTGAAGACGAAGAACGTCGTCAACACGAGCCAGGCGCGCAATCCTCGCATGATGTCTCGCGCTAGCTCTTGCTGTTCTTGTGCGGACCTGCCGGCAGCGGCGTGCCGAACAATTCGAGCCGGTGCCCGATCAGATTATAGCCGAGCTCGCGCGCCACGATCTCCTGCAAGCGCTCGATCTGCTCGTTCTTGAATTCGATCACCTCGCCGGTATCCACATTGATGAGATGATCGTGATGGCCGTGTCCGGCCGGCTCGTAGCGGGCGCGCCGGCCGGCGCCGAATTCATGGCGCTCCAGAATGCCGGCGCCCTCGAACAGGCGAACGGTGCGGTAGACGGTCGACAGCGAGATGCGGGGATCGCGCGCGCTCGCCCGGCGGTAGACTTCCTCGACATCGGGATGATCGTCGGCCTCCGACAGAACCTTGGCAATGACCCGGCGCTGACCGGTCATGCGCATCCCCCGCTCGGCGCAGAGGCGCTCGATCCGGCTTTCCCGTGAGGTCGTCTTGTCCATCTCTACGGCGCGCTCTCCGGACCTCGGACATCTTCTTCAGTCGAGCCTCAAAGGGCAAGACTGAAGATGTCCGCGTCGGCGCCATGCTCATAATAGCGCGGACGGCGCCCCACGGCGACGGCTCCGAGCGATTGATAAAGGCCGCGTGCCGCTTCATTTGCCTCATCAACCTCAAGAAAAAGCTGCTTCGCTCCTGCCTTCCGCAGAGCGTCGATGGCGGCGGTGAGAAGCGCGCGCGCAAGTCCCTGGCGGCGACGGCTTGGATCGACTGCAAGAGTCAGGATTTCAGCCTCGTCGCCGGCGCTTCTGACGAGAAGCAACCCTTGCACGGTTCGTTCGGGTGACGGCGAGGCGAGGAGTGAAAGACAGCCAGGCGCGGTCACCAATTGTGCGAGCTCGCCCGCGGTCCAATTTTTCGCGAAGCAGGCGCCATGGATCGCTGCCATGGCCTCGGCATCGACGGCGCCGGCGAGGCGAATGGCGACGGTGGAAGACGCGACGCTCATCAGCGCCTGGCCACCGCCATCGCCGCTTGCGGCTTTGCGTCAGGCGGGCGGAGGTACAGCGGACGCAGGGTCGAGAGCGTTTCGTTCGCTTCGAGCGCAAGCTCGGCGAGCGCGGCGGCACTTGGCTGCAAATCTGCACGTATCGCTTCCACTCGCCGTCCGTGCCGGCGCGCGGCTTCAGCCAGATGCACCGCACCGCTTCCCACGGCAATGGCAAGATCATCGGGCAACAAGGCCGCTGCCTCATCGGCACCGATCAGGAGCGGTCCGTCGAGCTTGCGGCCTTCACCATCGTAAAATCCGGCATAGAGTCTGTCGCCCCGCGCGTCGACGGCGACGGCGAAGGGTGTGCCGCTGCCGATTGCGCCGCTCGTCAGCGCCGCCCGAGCCATCACGGTGAGCGAGTCGGTGCCCCAGAGTTTCGCGTGAGTGACGAGGGCAAAGCCGCGCGCCGCGGCAATGGCAATGCGCACCCCGGTGAAGCTCCCCGGTCCCAAGGTCGCGGCAATGACGTCGATCTCGGCGAAGCCGATGCCGGCACCTGCCATTGCTTCGGCTACCATGGGCATCAGCGCTTCGGCGTGGCCGCGCGCCATGCTTTCCTCGCACAGTAGGGTGCGCTGGGCGTCGCCCCCGGCGAGAAGCACCGCTGCGCCGCAAACGCCCATGCTGGTGTCAAGAGCGAGGATGTTCATCGGCAAGGATTAGACGATGCGCGCGATTTCGTCGCTGCCTTTGCCGTTCGAATGGCGCGCTTGCTTCTTTCGCGACCGAGCCTCGGTCACACCGGGCGGACTTCCTGCACTTCAGGAATGAAGTGGCGGAGCAGATTCTCGATGCCGTGACGGAGCGTCGCCGTCGAGCTCGGGCAGCCCGAGCAGGCGCCGCGCATATGCAGGAACACGATGCCGTCGCGATAGCCCTGGAAGGTGATGTCGCCGCCATCCTGGGCAACAGCCGGACGCACCCGCGTCTCGAGCAGCTCCTTGATGGTGTTGACGGTCTCCTCATCCTCCGGCGCGAAGAACTCGCCTTCCTCCGCGCTTTCCGATCCAGGCTCGCCCTCTGCCGCGACCGGCGCGCCGGACTGATAGTGCTCCATGATGGCGCCGAGAATCGCCGGCTTCAGATGCTGCCACTCGCCTTCGCCCTTCGACACGCTGATGAAGTCGGAGCCCAAGAACACGCCGGTGACGCCATCGATCTCGAACAGGCGCGCGGCAAGCGGCAAATCCTTGGTCGCCTCCGGCTCGAGGAACTCCAAGGTCCCCTGCGCGAGCACGGGCCGTCCGGGAAGAAATTTCAGCGTGGCCGGATTCGGCGTGGCTTCGGTCTGGATAAACATGGCTTGGCCTCTGGCTTTCCTAGCGCGCTAACCCCTGCAAAGTCTCGCGCACTAGATTAGAATTATTCTACTGATACTTGGGTGCATCGCCAGCAAAGTCAAGGCGTCGAGCGCCCTTTGTAGGGTGGGCAAAGCGAAGCGTGCCCACCCTCGTGCGTGTCATCGCCGGGTGGAAGACTCACAGACCGAAATCGCTGAGGCCTGGATAGTCGAGTGGACGCGCACCGCGGCGATCCCATTTGAACAGCCGCTCCGGGTCGCCGATCGGCAGGTCGTTGATCGAGGCGAAACGGCGGCGCATCAAACCATGCGCGTCGAACTCCCAGTTCTCGTTGCCGTAGGCACGGAACCAGTTTCCCGAATTGTCGTGGTACTCATAGGCGAAGCGCACGGCGATGCGATTGACGGCGAACGCCCACAATTCCTTGATGAGCCGGTAGTCGAGCTCACGGTTCCACTTCCGCGTCAGGAAGGCGACGATCTCGGCGCGCCCGTCGAGGAACTCGCTGCGGTTTCGCCAATGACTGTCAACGCTGTAGGCGAGCGAGACCCGTTCAGGATCGCAGCTGTTCCAGGCGTCCTCGGCGGCGCGGACCTTCTGAATGGCGCTATCGAGCGTAAACGGCGGGAGTGGCGGCCGATCTTCGCTCATGCTTTCTCTCCGATCCTCGGAGGCAGTTTTTCCTCCGGCAGCCTGCCGAATTACGTAGGCATAGCGGATCCCTGCAACGCGCAAACGTCCGCGCTTGATGGCGTGGCGCACCAGCGCAGTCCTAGGTGCGAGAAAAACTGAATCACTGGACGCGCTCCTGCAAGGTGCGCCTGTCCGCCATGAACCCTGTGGACGACCTGGTACGAGATCGCTCAACGATTAAGACGTGGATGGCTGGGACAAGCCCGGCCATGACGAGGGGCGGTGCAGCTTCGGACTTATTTCGGACTTCTCAACCAGAGGTGTCCGCCCTCACAGACCGAAATCGCTGAGGCTTGGATAGTCGAGTGGCCGCGCACCGCGGCGATCCCATTTGAACAGCCGGTCCGATTCGCCGATCGGCAGGTCGTTGATCGAGGCGAAGCGGCGGCGCATCAAACCGTGTGCGTCGAACTCCCAGTTCTCATTGCCGTAGGCGCGGAACCAGTTTCCCGAATTGTCGTGGTACTCATAGGCGAAGCGCACGGCGATGCGATTGCCGGCGAACGCCCACAATTCCTTGATGAGCCGGTAGTCGAGCTCGCGGTTCCACTTCCGCGTCAGGAAGGCGACGATCTCGGCGCGCCCGTCGAGGAACTCGCTGCGGTTTCGCCAATGACTGTCCACGCTGTAGGCGAGCGAGACCCGTTCAGGATTGCAGCTGTTCCAGGCGTCCTCGGCGGCGCGAACCTTTTGAATGGCGCTATCGAGCGTAAACGGCGGGAGCGGCGGCCGATCTTCGCTCATGCTTTCTCCATCCTTGATCCGTTAATTGCAGGGCCGGCCCCACGGCAATTCTTGCGTCGAGGCGTCGTGAACCTAATATAGCCGATGGCCGACCCGCTTTCCGAGGCGCGCGTCGCCAAGACCGCCGTTCAGGCCACCAGACCGCAGGTTGACGCAAGTGCCAGTCTTTGTCGCCTTTGCCGCCTTCATGCTCATCCTCTACGGCCATCATTTCGGCCTGCGGGTGCCGCCGTTGCCCGGCTTCGAGGGCCTGTTCCGAGGCCCGCGAAAATCGGCCGGTCAAAAATCCGGTGTGCGCACCGACACGATCGAGATGGTGCTCGACCATGACAGCGGCAGCATGGAGGGACGTTGTCTCAAGGGACGGTTCGCAGGCAGGGAGTTCGCCTCGCTGCGGGAGGCAGAGCTCCTCAGGCTGCTCGATGAGATCGGCGGCACCGATAGCCAAGGCGCGGCCCTGCTCGAAGCCTATCTCGACCGGCGCTGCAAAGGATGGCGCGAGCGAAGGTCAGCCGGCACCTCGAAGGAAAAGGCGAGAGAGCCGCGCGATGCGAATGGCGGCATGAGCCGCAAAGAGGCTTACGACGTGCTCGACCTCAAGCCTGGCGCGACCGAGGACGCGATTCGCGCGGCGCATCGCAGGCTGATGATGAAGCTGCACCCCGATCGCGGCGGATCGACCTATCTCGCCTCTCGCATCAACGAGGCAAAGGACGTCCTACTCGGGCGGAGGTGAGACGGGTAAAGTCTAGTTCCGGGCGAGCGTGATCTGCGCGGAGCCCCGCTGGCTCGACACGTTCACCGACATATGTTTGCCGCCATAGAACAGCGTGACCCTGCCTCTGACATTGCCCGACATCACGGTACCGCGGTAGCGCCCGCCGCCGGTGTCGGTCACATTCCCGCTTATGTCGTAGCGGCTATTCGCCGTCCTGCATGCCGACGACACGGCGAAGCTCTTGGCCGAGGTCTTGGTGAAGCGCGCCCGGCAGTACACCCTATCCACGGACCCGCGATAGGCAAAGGTGCCGCTCCCGGCCCATGAGCCTGCGATCGAGGCGGGCGCCGCTTCAGCGGCGGTCAACAACCCACATATGAACATCGCCGACAACAGGACGATCCTGCGCATGAGGTTTCTCCTTCCCACGGCCAATGCGACTGTTTCCGATCTGAACGCGCGGAGCGGCGCTGCCGATCCGCCTTACGCCAGAGCGAGAATCTCTTCGAGCCCGAGGCAGCCGGGAACCACGGTGATCGGGACAGGGAAGGTGCCGGCGAGCCTGCCGCCGGCAAGCGTGGTGACGAGCGGGCCAGGGCCTGACGGGTCCTTGGAAGCGCCGAGCACCAGCACGCCGATATCGGTGTCTTCCTCGATCAGCTTGGTGATCTCGTCGGCCTTCATCCCCTCGCGCACGATCTCCTCGGGCACGACATCCTCGAAGCCCATGGCCTTCAGCTTGCGCCCAAACAGGCGGAACACGGCGCGCGCCTTGTTGAGCCCCTCCTCGCGCGCGACCTCCTCGATGCCGAGAAAATGGGGAATGTCGGTGCCTGGCTCGACGACATAGAGCAGCGCGAGCTGCCCCTTGGTGCGGAGCGCACGGCTCGCGGCAAAGGCGAGCGCGCTTTCGCATTCCGGCGTCTCGTCGACCACGACGAGAAATTTGCGCTTATGCCCTTCGGCGAAGACCTGGCGCTTCACCCGCGGCTTCGCGGTTGCAGCGGTCTCCTTCTTCGCACCATCAGATTGCTTCCTGGTCGCCATGGGGGCGCATGCTGCCACCACTTCGTGTCGCCACAGGCTTCAGTCGGTCATCCGACCCGGCGCGAACCTGCGGTCTAGCACCTCCCTGACGGAGGGCTGAAGGGCTCAGCTCCGGATGAAGCCGACGATGTCCTTGGTCATGGCCAGGATCGGGTCGGCGATGGCGTGCGCGCGGCGCGCGCCGTCATCGAGGATGCGGTCGATCTCAACCGGGTCTGCCATCAGCCGGCGCATCTCGCCGCCGATCGGGGTGAGCCGCGTGGTGGCGAGCTCGGCAAGCGCCTCCTTGAACTTCGAGAACGATGCATCGCCGAAATCGCGCAGCACCGCCTCCTTGCTCGTCTCGGCGAGCGCGGCATAGATGCCGACGAGGTTTTCGGCTTCGGGCCGTCCCTCGAGACCCTTCGCCTCGGAGGGAAGCGGCTCGGGATCGGTCTTCGCCTTCCTGATCTTCTTGGCGATGGCGTCGGCGTCGTCGGTGAGATTGATGCGCGTCATGTCGGACTCTTCCGACTTCGACATCTTCCTCAAGCCGTCGCGCAAGCTCATCACCCGCGTGGCAGGGCCGGTGATCAGCGGCTCGGGCAAGGGGAAGAACCCGCCGTCATAGCCGGCGCGGGCGATGGTGCCGGCGAAGTCGTTGTTGAACTTTTGGGCGATGTCGCGGGCGAGCTCGAGATGCTGCTTCTGGTCCTCGCCGACGGGCACGTGCGTGGCGTGATAGAGCAGAATGTCGGCGGCCATCAGGTTCGGGTAGACGTAGAGCCCGGCCGAGGCGTTCTCCCGATCCTTACCTGCCTTCTCCTTGAACTGGGTCATGCGGTTCAGCCAGCCGATGCGGGCGACGCAATTGAAGATCCAGGCAAGCTCGGCGTGGCCGGAGACCTGGCTCTGGTTGAACACGATGTGGCGGGTGGGATCGATGCCCGAGGCGATGAAGGCCGCCGTCACCTCGCGGGTGTTGTGCTTGAGCTCGTCCGGGTCCTGGAACACGGTGATGGCGTGGAGGTCGACCACGCAGTAAAGGCAATCGTGCTCGGCCTGAAGCGCCACGAAGCGCGTGATGGCGCCGAGATAATTGCCGAGATGCAGATTGCCGGTGGGCTGAACGCCGGAGAATACGCGGGTCTTTGTCGGTGCCATGCCTTCTTGCGCCTTTGAGAAGCCCGAGGGTTATGGCTTGGGCGGGGAAGAGGCGCAAGCATCGCTTGACCGGTGTAGTGTCTAGGTTGGATTTCGGGGAGTGCCCATGAAGCTCGCGGTAAGACCTTACGAGAAACGAGACTACGCGCGGGTTCTGGACATCTGCATCGCCGCATTCGAGCCGATCCATAGGGCCTTTGAGCAGGCATTGGGGATGCGGATCTTCAAGCTGCAATATCAGGACTGGAAAGAGCAATACGCGGAGACGCTGCGCAAAATTTCGGCGCGGGACCGAGACAGGAAGGTGCACGTCGTGGAGCTCGATGGCGCCGTCGTGGGCTTCATCTTCACCGTCATGGACGCGAGGCGGAAGACGGGCGAGATCGGGCTGAATGCCGTCGATCCCAAATTGCAGGGTCGCGGCATCGGCAGGGCGATGTATGAATTCGCGCTCAACAACCTCAAGGAGCGTGGGGCCGAGATTGCCTGCGTCGGGACCGGCGGGGATGCCTCCCATGCACCGGCGCGAAGAGCCTATGAAGCGATTGGATTCGACAAGGCAATTCCCGGCCTGCATCTCTTCAAAGTGCTGTAGCGACGCGCGGAGCCGGCACCTTGCTGCGCTCTCTAGGCGCGGAGAGCTTGCTTCTCAGGCAGCGCCGTCTCCATCTCGCGGATCTGCTCGGCGATGGTCACGGTGCGCTGAGCCATGGCGAAATGCAGCCGCTCGACCATGCGTCCCTCGACCACGATCACGCCCTTCTTCTCGTTCTCGGGATGTCCGAAAGCATCGATGACCTTGCGCGCCCAGTCGACCTCCTCTTGCGTCGGCGAGAAGATCTCGTTGCAGGGCCCGACCTGGCTTGGATGGATCAGGGTCTTGCCGTCCATGCCGAGGGTGCGGCCGCGCTCGCATTCGTCACGCAGGCCCTTCTCGTCGCGGAAGTCGTTGTAGACGCCGTCGATGATGTCGAGGCGGTAGGCGCGGGCGGCGACGAGGGTCATGGCGAGCCAGGGCACCACGGCGAAGCGGTCGTGCAGCGCGCGGGCGCGCGACTCCTTGATCAGGTCGTTGGTGCCCATGACAAGGCAGCAGAGCCGGTTCTCGGCATAGACTGCGGTGGCGGCGATGGTGCGGGCATTGAGGATTGCCATCGGCGTCTCCATCATGGCCCAGAGGCGGATCTTGTCCGGGGCATGCACGCCTTGCAGGATCTTGGCGACGCTGACGATATCGCCGGCATGCACGACCTTCGGCACGAGGATGGCATCAGGCTCGGCGTCGCAGGCGGCGAGAATGTCCTCGGTGCCCCAAGGGGTCTCGAGCGCGTTGACGCGGATGACCACCTCGCGCGCGCCATAGCCGCCGCCTTTCACCGCGGCACAAACCTGGGCACGCGCCTTCAGCTTCTCGTCCGGCGCCACGGCGTCCTCGAGATCGAGGATGAGAGCGTCGGCGGGCAGGGTCTTGGCCTTCTCCAACGCGCGCTCGTTGGAGCCTGGCATATAGAGCACGCTCCGGCGCGGGCGGCCTTGCATGACGATCCCCTCTTGTGCAGTGCAGCGTAGACCGACGCCATGGGCCGGACAACCCCTTCCAAGGGCGAGGATTTAAGCCCCGCCGAGCCTGTTCATCAGGGATTTCGCGTCGAAGGCGCCAAGTGCAGCCGCGGTGCCGGCGTAGACGCCAAGGCCGGTGCCAACGAGGAGAAGAAGCGAGGCGATCTGCACCAGGACGCCGTTCGCTGGCTCGAACCACGGGCTCATGCCGTAAGCGAGCGCGGAGACCACGGCGCCCATGATCAGGCTCGCGGCGAGGATCGCTGGGAAGCGGCGCTTGAAGGTGTCGTCGAGGGCAAATTCGTCGCGCTCGCGCAGCGTTGCGGCGAGCAGCACCGCCTGGAGCCAGCCTGCGATGGTGGTGGCGATGGCGATGCCGACGGCGCCGAGCACGACGAACAGAAGAAGCGCGAGCATGACGTTCGCCGCCATGCCAATGCCGGCATAGATCATCGGCGTCCGCGTGTCCTCGCGGGCGAAGAAGCCGGGGTGGAACACCTTGATCAGCACGAAGGCGGGAAGCCCAGGGGCGAGCGCGGCAAGCATGGAAGCGGTCGCCTGGGCGTCGATGGCGGTGAAGGCGCCGCGCTCGAACAGCACGCGCACGATTGGGTGGGCCGCCACGAACAGCGCGACGGCGGCGGGCAGCGTCAGGAGCAGCGCGGTTTCGAGCGAGCGGTTCTCGCTGTCCATGGCGGCGGCGTGGTCGCCGGCGCGAAGCCTGCGGCTCAGCTCAGGCAAGAGCACCACGCCGACGGCAACGCCGATAACGCCAAGCGGAAGCTGGAACAGCCGGTCGGCGTAGTAGAACCACGACACCACCCGGTCCTGCAGCGATGCGATGATGGTGTTGAGGATGACGGTGAGCTGATTCATGCCGCCGGCAATCAGCGCAGGGGCGGCGAGCACGAGCAGCCGGCGCATATCGGCATCGAAGCGCGGCAGGCGGAAGGAGAGGCGCATCTTCGATTTCGCCGCGGCAACGGCAACGACGATCACCTGCAATACGCCTGACGCGGCGATGCCCCAGGCAAGCGCCACCGCGGCCGTGCTCTGCTCGACGTCGCCGATGGCGATCAGCGCCACCAGCACGGCGATGAGCACGACGTTGAGCAGGCTCGGCGCGAAGGCGGCGACGGCAAAGCGGCCGAGCGCATTGAGCACGCCCGAATAGAGCGCGACCAGCGACATGCAGAGCAGGAACGGAAGCGCGATGCGCGCCAGAAGGACAGCAAGCGCGAGCTTCGGCGGGTCGGCGGCAAAGCCTGGCGCGAGCAACAGCATCAGCCAGGGCATGATGAATTCGCCGAGCAAGGTGAACACGACGAGGATCAGGGTGAGCCCGGCAAGGGCCTGCTCGGCGAAGGCGCGCGCCGCCGCCTCGCCACCGTCGCCGTGAAAGCGCTTGGCGAAGAGCGGGACGAAGGCCGCGTCGAAGGCCCCTTCGGCGAACAGGCGGCGAAACAGGTTCGGCACGCGGAAGGCGACGAAGAAGGCGTCGGCCACGGGACCGGCGCCAAGCACCGCAGCGATCATCACGTCGCGGATGAAGCCGAGGATGCGGCTCCAGATGGTCATCGCCCCGACGGTGGCGAATGCGCGGTAAAGTGCCATGCGTTAGGCCCTCACCCTGAGGAGGCGCGCTTGCGCCGTCTCGAAGGGTGAGGCGCATGCTTCGAGACGCGGCCTAGCAGCCGCTCCTCAGCATGAGCCTTTGACAAGGAAAAATTCACGCCGAAACGAGCGCAGAGGAGCGCGCCGTCAAGGCCTTGGTCAGGCGGTCGCGGATGATGCTCTCGCGGCTCGAGCTTGTGATCTTCTTGCCGGTTAGGTCAGTGACGTAGAACACGTCGACGGCCTTCTCGCCGAAGGTGGCGATATGCGCCGAGGCGATGTCGAGATTCATGTCGGAGATTTCGCGCGTCACGTCATAGAGCAGGCCGGGACGGTCGAGCCCGTTGATCTCGATCACGGTGAGCGCGTCGGACAGCGTGTTGTCGATCACCACCTGCGGCTCGACGGTGAAGGCAGAGAGCCGCGCCTTAGGCTTCTTCTTGGTAGCGACCACGTCGGCAAGGCGCACCTCGCCTTTCAACAGCCGCTCGATGGTCACGGCGATCTTCCTGGCGCGCCGCTCTTCGTCCTCGGCCTGATCGAACTCGCGCTCGAGCTGAACGGTGTCGAGCGCCATGCCGTCGCGCGTGGTCGAGATCTGCGCATCGACGATGTTGGCGCCGGCGCCGGCGCAAGCGCCAGCCACCATGGCAAGCAGCCGAGAGTGGTTCGGCGCAAGCAGCGTGATCTCGGTGACGCCGCGGAATTCGTGGGTGGCGATATGGGTGATCAGAGACTTGCGCTCGGCTTCCGCGGCGCGGATCAGCTTGGCGTGCTCGGCGATGACGTCGAGATCGGTCCTGAGCCAATAGGCGGGATAGTGACGGTCGATGAAGCGCTCGAGCTCAGGCTTCGGCCAGTCGGCGAGACGCTCCCTCAATTCATCCTGGGCGCGCGACACGCGCTCGGTGCGGGTGAGCGTGGTATGGCCGCCGCCGAGCAGCGGATCGGTCTCGAAATAGAGGTTGCGCAGGAGCTGTCCCTTCCAGCCGGTCCACACCCCTGGGCCTACGCCGCGGAGGTCGGCGACGGTCAGCAGCAACAGCAATTTCAGCCTTTCGCGGCTCTGCACCAGATCGGCGAAGTCGCGAATGGTCTTGGGGTCGTTGAGGTCGCGGCTCTGGGCAAAGGTGCTCATCACCAAATGATGCTCGACGAGCCAGGTCGCGGTCTCGGTCTCGGACGGGGTAAGACCGAGCCGGGGCCCAAGCTCGCGCGCGATGCGGGCGCCGGCTTGCGAATGGTCCTCGTCGCGGCCCTTGGCGATGTCGTGCAGCAGCACCGCGACGAAGAGAGCGCGGCGATTGTCGATGGTGCGGATGACCTCGGTCGAGACCGGATGCTCGAGCGCAAATTTGCCGCGCTCGATGTCGGACAGGAAGCCGATGGTGCGGATGAGATGCTCATCGACCGTGAAGTGATGATACATGTTGAACTGCATCATCGAGATCACGCGCCCGAATTCGGGGATGAAATGGCCGAGAACACCGGCCTCGTTCATGCTGCGCAGCACGCCTTCAGGATCGCGCGCGTCGGTCAGGAGCCGCAGGAAGATGCGGTTGGCGGTCGGATTGACGCGCAAGCTGTCGTCGATGAGCCGCAGATTGGCCCGAACCTGACGCAGCACCTCGGGCGAGAAGGTTGCCTGCTGCTCGTCGGCAAGCGCGAACAGGCGGATGAAGTTCACCGGGTCCTTGGTGAAGACATCCTTGTGGATGGCATAGATGCGGCCGTTCTCGATGCGGAAGTCCGAGGTGCGGCGAAGATGCGCGCGGCGCTTCCAGCCGAAGGGCGACAGGAGCGTGCCGAGGCTCGGCAGCGATTTGAGCTGCTTCATCTCGAGCGCCGAGCAGACGATGCGGGTCAGCTCGCCAACTTCCTTGGCGATGAGGAAGTAGTGCTTCATGAAGCGCTCGACGGCGCGAAGTCCGGCATGACCGCGATAACCGAGGCGCTCTGCCATCAAAGGCTGGACGTCGAAGCTCAGGCGTTCCTCGGGCCGGTCGGTGAGGAAATGCAATTGGCAGCGCACCGACCAAAGAAAGCTCTCGCAGCGGCGGAAGCTGCTGTACTCAGCCGGCGTGAACACCCCGGCCTCGACGAACTCCTCTTCCGCCGTGTCGGGATAAAGATGCTTGGCGAGCCAGTGCAACGTGTGCAGGTCGCGCAAGCCGCCCTTGCCGTCCTTGATATTGGGCTCGACCAGGTAGCGCGAGGCGCCGGCGCGGGCGTGGCGGGCGTTCTGCTCCTCGAGCTTGGCATCGACGAAGGGCCGCACGCTCGCCTTCAGCACATCCTCGCGGAAGCGGTGCTGGAAATCGGTGAACAGCTTCTCATCGCCGAGGATGAGGCGGGCATCGAGCAGCGCGGTGCGGATGGTCATGTCGGAGCGCGACAGGCGCACGCATTGATCGATGGTGCGGGTGGCGTGCCCGACCTTGAAGCCTAGATCCCAGAGGAGATAGAGCATGTACTCGGCAACGCTCTCGCCCCAGGCGGTCTGCTTGTAGGGTAGCAGGAAGAGAAGATCGATGTCCGAGCCAGGCGCGAGCATGCCGCGGCCGTAGCCGCCTTGGGCGATCACAGCCATGTGCTCGGCGGCGGACGGGTTCTTGGCGCTATAGACGTGGTTGGTGGTGAAGTCGTAGGTGAGCCTGATCAGCGCGTCCTGGAACTGCGACAATCCCTCGGCGCAGGCCCTGCCGTCGCCGTCCCGCTCAAGCTGGGCGCGGGCCTCGGTGCGAGCCTCATGCACAAGCTGGCGCAAGCGCTCGACCAGAGCGGCGCGGAGCGAGGAATCCTGCCCTGAATAAGCGCGCGCAAGCTTCGAGGTCTCCTCGCGGAGCGCGTCGAGATCGAAATAAGGCGCGGTTTTGACGATGGTCTGATCCATGGGCGAGGCCGATTTTAGCATAGGAGGACTTAAGGCTCGGTAGGCCGGTCCAACAAGCCCTTTAGCGTGTAAATGGCCTCAAGCGCCTCGCGCGGGGTCATGGCGTCCGGCCTGAGGGCGCCGACCGTGGCCTCAAGCGCCGATTGGCGGGGCGCATGCCGGCCGATGTGCCCTTGGCGGCGCTGAACAGAGGCAGGTCGTCCGCCAGGTCCGACGGTTTCGGCCGCCCATCGGCCTTCTCGAGCTCGGTCAGCACCTCATTGGCTCTGGCAAGCACCGCTCCAGGCAGCCCGGCGAGCTTCGCCACGTGGATGCCGTAGGAGCGGTCGGCGGCGCCCGGTACGACGCGATAGAGGAATACGATCTCCTCCCGCCATTCCTTGACCTCTACCGTGGCGTTGGCGGCGCGCGGCAGGCGGTCGGCGAGCGCCGTCAGCTCGTGATAATGGGTGGCGAACAGAACGCGGCAGCGGTTCACCTCATGCAGATATTCGAGCGTAGCCCAGGCGATGGAGAGGCCGTCGAAGGTCGCGGTGCCGCGGCCGATCTCGTCGAGCACGACGAAGGAGCGCTCGCTTGCCTGGTTGAGGATGGCAGCGGTCTCCACCATTTCGACCATGAAGGTCGAGCGGCCGCGGGCGAGGTCGTCGGCGGCGCCGACCCGGCTGAACAGACGATCGACGATGCCGATATGGGCCGACTTGGCCGGAACGAACGAGCCTAGCTGGGCAAGCACCACGATGAGCGCATTCTGGCGAAGGAAGGTGGACTTGCCGGCCATGTTCGGCCCGGTCACCACCAGGATGCGCGTACCGGCGTCTTTGCTCTCTGCCCCTAGCCTGCAATCGTTGCCGACGAAGTTGGCGCCGTCGCCGCGCGCCAGAGTCTGCTCGACCATGGGGTGGCGGCCTTCGACGATGGTGAAAACCTGGCTCTCATCGACCTTCGGCCGCACGTAGTTCTGCTCGATGGCAAGCTCGGCGAGGCCGGCATGATGATCGAGCTCGGCCAGACCGGCGCTGGCGGCGGCGAGCGAGTCCTGCTCGGCGAGAACGCGCTCGGCGAGCTTGCGCGAAAATATCGAGCTCGAGCGCAAGCGCGCGATCTGCAGCGGTGGTGATGCGCGCTTCGAGCTCGCCAAGCTCGAGGGTGGAGAAGCGCATGACATTGGCGAGCGTCTGCCGGTGCACGAACAGCTCGACATGCGGCGGCTTTGCGAGAGCGCCGGCATTGGTGGCGGTGACCTCGACGAAATAGCCGAGCACATTGTTGTGGCGCACCTTCAGCGATTTGATGCCGGTCGCATCGGCGTAGCGCGTCTGCAGCCCGGCGATCACCTGGCGGCTGCCGTCTCTGAGCTTGCGATGCCCATCGAGGTCGCCGTCAAAACGATCGCGGATGAAGCCGCCGTCGCGCTTGTTCAGCGGCAGCTCGTCGGCGAGCGCCGAGTCAAGGATCTGTTCGACGTCCTCAGGCACCGATTTGAGCCGCGTTGCGACCGCAGTCGAGCTCTTGCGGCAGGCCGAGGCCAGCGGCACGGGCGAGATGCGCGGCAAGCGCTCGGGCCGAGGCGATGGCATCGCGCACCGCGCCAAGATCGCGCGGACCGCCACGGGCGAGCGCCAGCCGCGCCAGCGCCCGCGCAAGGTCAGGCGCGCTTTTCAGCTCCTCGCGCAGCGTCTGCCGCAGCCGCGGCTCGCTGGCGAGATAGGAGACGGCGTCGAGACGGGCATTGATGGCGGCGGCATCGGTGAGCGGGCTGCCGAGCCTACTCGCAAGCTCGCGCGCGCCTGCGCCAGTGACGGTACGGTCGATAGCGGAGAGCAGGCTTGCCGCGCGCGAGCCCTGGTTCGAGCGCACAAGCTCGAGATTGGCGCGAGTTGCGGCGTCGATGAGCAGCAGGCTTCCCGGCGCTTCCCGGCGCGGAGGCCGCATCAGCGGCACGCGGCCAACCTGCGTGATCTCGACATAGGTGAAGAGGCCTGCTAGCGCGGCAAGCTCGGGCTTCAAGAATTCGCCATAGGCATCGAGCGCGGCAACGCCGAGCTTAGCCTTCAGCGCGCGCTCGCCGCGGGCCGAGTCAAAATGCGCCCGAGGGATCGGCGTGAGCGCCGCTCCAGACTCGCTGATGACGGCGCGGAGCGATGGATCGCCGGCCTGATCGTCGCCGATCAGAACTTCGCGGGGACCAAGCCGGGCAAGCTCGCCGGCAAGCTCGCCGGCGCTGACCGTCGCAGCCAAGAGCTCGCCGGTGGAAATGTCGAGAGAGGCAAGCGCGAAACCCGCCTCGCCGCCCTCGCCCGCAGGCCCGCGGAAGATCGCGGTGAGGAAATTATGCGCGCGGGCGTCGAGCAGGCTTTCCTCGGTGAGCGTGCCTGGGGTGACGAGGCGGACCACGTCGCGCCGCACCACGGCCTTAGGACCGCGCTTCCGAGCCTCCGCCGGGTCCTCGATCTGCTCGCAGACCGCGACGCGGTGGCCTTGCGCGATCAGGCGCTGGAGATAGTCGTCGGCCGCATGGATCGGCACGCCGCACATGGGAATGTCCTGGCCGAGATGCTTGCCGCGCTTGGTGAGCGCGATGCCGAGCGCGCGCGAGGCGATCGCAGCGTCCTCGAAGAACAGCTCGTAGAAATCGCCCATGCGGTAGAACAGGAGACAATCGGCGTTGGCCGATTTGATCTCGAGATATTGCGCCATCATCGGCGTGGCGATGCTCGCCGGGACGGCCACCTCGTTCAGGGCGCGGAGCATCTGGGGCAGAAAATCCCCCGCTTCCGGCGTGAGCCCCGGTCTCTGCCTCGGCCATGGCTAGGGTGGTAACCGCTTGCAAGGCGAGCGACAAGCTGGGCGGCTTACCGCCCGCCAATCGTCCACAGGGCAAGGGCGCGGTTCAGCCGTTGCTTGGCGCGCACGCCTCCTCTAGGGTGCGCCGCGCCTCACGGATTTCAAGCGGAGAGAGAATGCGCCCGTCCAAACGCGCGGTAGACGCCTTGCGCCCCATCAGCCTCGAGCGCGGCGTGTCCCGCCACGCCGAAGGCTCCTGCCTCGTGCGCTTCGGCGAGACCCATGTGCTGTGCATGGCGAGCGTCGGCGACTCCGTGCCGCCATGGCTCAAGGGCGGCGGCAAGGGCTGGGTCACGGCGGAATACGGCATGCTGCCCCGCGCCACCTCGGAGCGCACCCGCCGCGAGGCCGCGACCGGCAAACAATCCGGCCGCACGCAGGAGATCCAGCGGCTGATCGGTCGTTCGCTCCGCGCCGTCACCGACCTCACCGCGCTCGGCGAACGGCAGATCACGCTCGACTGCGACGTACTCCAGGCTGACGGAGGTACGCGCACGGCGGCCATCACCGGCTCCTGGATCGCGCTGCACGACGCGGTCGCCTGGATGAAGGCGCGCGGCATGCTGAAGAACGGCGTGGCGCTCCGCGACCATGTCGCCGCAGTGTCCTGCGGGCTTTATGGCGGAGAGGCGATCCTCGACCTCGACTATGCCGAGGACTCCGAAGCGCAGGCAGACGCGAATTTCGTCATGACGGGGTCAGGCGGCATCGTCGAGGTGCAGGGCACAGCCGAGCAGGAGGCCTTCAGCCAGGCGCAGTTCGACCAGCTCATGGCGCTCGCCAAGCGCGGCATCGCCGAGCTCGTGCAATTGCAGAAGCTCACCGTCGCCTGACGATGGTCGGCGAGCTCAAAGCCGGCGATAAGATCGTCATCGCCACTCACAACAAGGGCAAGGCCAAGGAGCTCGCCGAGCTGTTCGCCTCGGTCGGCGTCGACACGGTGTCGGCGGGCGAGCTTGGTTTGCCGGAGCCCGAGGAGACCGGCCAGAGCTTCGTCGAGAACGCGACACTCAAGGCAGAGGCGGCGGCAAGGGCTTCGGGGCTTCCGGCCGTCGCCGACGATTCAGGGCTGGAAGTGTCAGCCCTTGGCGGGGCGCCCGGTATCCACGCCGCGCGTTGGGGCGGGCCCCAGAAGGACTTTGGCCTTGCCATGGAGCGCGTCCACCGTGAGCTCGAGGCGAGCGGCTCCACCGACCGAACCGCGAGGTTCGTCTGTGCTCTTGCCTATGCCCGCCCCAACAAGGAGACCATTGTCGCAGAGGGCAAGTTTGCCGGCACGCTCGTTTGGCCGCCACGCGGAACCCGCGGTTTCGGCTATGATCCTATCTTCCTGCCCGATGGCTATAGCGAGACCTTCGGCGAGATGGATCCGGATCGAAAGAACTTCATTTCGCATCGCATGCGCGCTTTCGAGCGTCTTATCCTCCGCACCTCGCCGCTCGAAGAGATCGAGCTGTTTGAGGAGGAGAAGAAGCGTTGATGTCTGCCGATGCATTCGGGGTCTATGTGCATTGGCCGTTCTGCCTGGCCAAATGTCCCTATTGCGACTTCAACTCCCATGTGCGCCACGGGGGCGTCGATCAAAATGACTTCGTCACCGCCTACCTAATGGAGCTTAAACACTTCGCGGTGCTTGCGCCGGGGCGCATCGTCTCAAGCATCTTCTTCGGCGGCGGCACGCCGTCGCTGATGGAGCCTGAGACCGTCGGCGCCATCCTCGACCGCATCGCCGCGCTGTGGCCGATCGAGACCGGAGCGGAGATCACACTCGAAGCCAATCCGACATCCGTCGAGGCTGGACGGTTCGCAGGCTACCGGGCGGCGGGCGTGAACCGCGTGTCGCTCGGCGTTCAGTCGCTCGACGATGCGAGCCTAAAGTCACTCGGGCGCAAGCACACGAGCGAGGAGGCGCTGGCCGCGCTCGCCATCGCCAAGCGTAATTTCGAGCGCGTGTCCTTCGACCTGATCTATGCGCGGCAGGGGCAGACCTTGGCGGCCTGGCGCGAGGAGCTCGCACGCGCTCTCGAGCATGCGCAGGACCATCTCTCGCTCTATCAGCTCACCATCGAGGAGGGCACGCCGTTCGCGGCACTTCACGCCGCAGGGGCGCTGACAGTGCCGGAGGGCGCAAAGGCCGAAGCCTTCTATCTCCTGACCCAGGAATTATGCGACGCCGCCGGCCTCCCCTCTTACGAAGTGTCGAACCATGCGCGTCCTGGAGCCGAGTCGCGGCACAATCTGCTTTATTGGCGCGGCCACGATTATGCCGGCGTCGGCCCGGGCGCCCATAGCCGCATCACGCGGGACGGCATCAAACATGCCATCGCGGTTCGCAAATCGCCGGAAGCCTGGCTCGACGCCGTCGCCACGTCAGGCCACGGCATCGAGGAGGACGAGGCCCTGACCCCGCAAAACTCCGCCGACGAATATCTGCTGATGGGGCTCCGACTCGCCGAGGGCATCGACGAGAAGCGGCTGGCGGCCATCGATGGACGGAAGCTCGACGAAGCGCGGCTGCAATATCTCCAGGCCAAAGGCCTCGTCAGGCGCTCTTCCAACCGCGTGCAGGCAACGGGCAAAGGCCGCCTCGTGCTCGACCGGCTGATCGTCGAGCTCGCCGCTTAAGCTTCAATATTGCGCCGATGTGAAATTGGCAGGCGCGGGCTCGATCATCTGCGGCCCGTAGGCGCGCACTTCGAGAATGGCGAGCCCGCGCTCGGATGTGCCGTCTGGCAGGAGCCGGAACAGGCCGTCGACGCCGGCAAAGCCGCTGCCGCGCGTCAGCGTCGTCGTGGTGTAGCGCTGCCCCGGCGGATTTCCCGACAACGACACGGCGAGGCTTACCGCGTCATAGGCGAGGCTCGCGATGCGCGGCGGCGTGGCGCCATAGGTCTTGGCGTAGCTCGACGGTGAACTTGGCCCAGCCGCTCGGGTCAGGCGCCGGGAACCAGCCGCCGACCAAAGCCGCCTCCCGCCCGACATTGGGGAAGTCCCATTGTCCGGTGCCGAGGAATTGCAGGCTCTTGCTGGTCACGCCGTTCGAGGCAAGGAGCGGGGCGAGAGACTGGAGGTCCTCAGGCGCCGCAGGCAGGAACAGGGCATCGACCTGCCCCGCCTTCATGGCGTTCGCCACCTGGCGCACCGGCCCGAGCATGGCGTTCGCGTCGTTCGGCGGGAAGCTCGCGCGTACCACCGCCTGACCGCCGCCGCGCCCGACGCTTCTGGCAAAGGCTTCCTCGGCGAGCCTGCCATAGGGCGATTGCGGGATGAGCAGCGCGAAATTGCGTTTGCCGCGGGAGAGCGCGAAGGAAACGATGCGCGGCACGTCGCGCCCGGCGAGGAAGCTCAAGAGATAGACGCCGCCGCCGGCGACCTTCTGATCGCTGGAAAAGGCAATCATCGGAATATTCGACTGACGCGCCACCGGTGCTGCGCCAGAGACTTCGCCGGCGAAGAGCGGGCCGATGATCAGCTCGGCGCCGTCCTGGATCGCGCTCTGCGCTGCGGCGCGCGCGCCGTCAGGCGTGCCCTTGGTGTCTTTCGGCACGAGCGACACCGAGGGATTGTCGAAATCGAACAGCGCAAGCTCGGCGGCCTGCTTCAGCGCCTTGGCGACAGAGGGCGTGTTGCCCGAGCCGGTGAGCGGCAGAAGCAGCGCGACCTTCACCGCGCCGGTCGATGCGGTCACGCCTGGCGCGATCGGCCCAGGACCGCTGCCGCCGCCGCAGCCGCCGAGCAGAGCCGCAACGGCGAGGCTTGCGAGCGTGAGCTTCGCAGCCCGGACGGTCAAACCGATGCTCTGTGGAAGTGGCATGAACCCCTTCGCTTCAAGGCCTCGCCAACGCACGCGCGGGCCTCGGCAGCTTTTCGTCCCCCTAAGCGGCTGGCGTAAACGCGCTCATCCATCGGCGCCACGCTTTGGCCGGCCGCGCTTGAGGACAAAGATTTCGGCCGCAACTATGGCTCATTCGTGGTGGGCGCGAAGCATGACTATAGCATGTCATATTCCCCAAGATAGCGCCGCGCCGCCTTCACTTTAGGCAGTTCGCCGCAAGCTCCGCTCACGCTATAAGCGGATGCGTGCAGGACCACGAGCAAGACGTTCAGGAAACCTCACGCCGGCTGCTTCAGCGCGCGGAAGCCGCGCTTGCCGACGAGCTTGAGCGTCCCCTTCCCGCCGGCCTTTATCTGGTGGCAACGCCGATCGGCAACCTCGCCGACATCTCGCTCCGCGCGCTCGCCGTGCTCGCCCGCGCCGACCTGATCGCTGCTGAGGACACGCGCCACAGTCGCAAGCTCCTCTCTCATTTCGGCATCAGGGGCGAGCTCGCCCCCTATCACGAGCACAACGCCGCGCGGGAACGTCCGCGGCTGCTCGCGCGCATCAGGGCAGGCTTCTCGGTGGCGCTCATCTCCGATGCCGGAACGCCGCTGATCTCCGATCCGGGCTACAAGCTCGTGCGCGAAGCGTTGCAGGAGGGATTTCAGGTGACGAGCGTGCCCGGCGCCTCGGCGGCGCTCGCCGCGCTGACCAGCGCAGGGTTGCCGACCGACACGTTTCTGTTCGCGGGCTTCCTGCCGCCGAAGGGAGGCCAGAGGCGGAAGCGGCTGGATGAGCTGAAGCCCGTTCCCGCCACGCTGATCTTCTACGAGACGGCGTCGCGTCTTGCCGCGGCGCTCGCCGACATGGCTGAAGTCTTCGGCGGGCGCGAGGCGGCGGTCGCCAAGGAGCTCACCAAGCTGCATGAGAGCGTGGCGCGCGGCACGCCAGCCGAGCTTGCCGCTGTGCTCGAGACATCGGGCGAGCTCAAGGGCGAGTTCGTGGTTCTGGTCGGTCCGCCTGCTGCGGACGAAGCTGAGGTCGGCGACGAGGCGATCGTGGCGCGACTCAAACAGGCGTTGAAGCAAGAGAGCTTCCGCGACGCGGTGCGCAGCGTCGCGGAAGACTTCAAGGTCAAGCGGAGCCGCGTCTACGATCTTGGTCTCGCGCTTGAGCGCAAGGATCGCGGCGCGCCGTGAGCGAGAAGCGGGTCAAGGCCTATCGCCACGGGCTGTTTGCCGAGACCGTCGCCGCGCTTCTGCTTCGCCTCAAGGGTCACCGCATCGTCGCCCGGCGCTACAAGACTCCGGTCGGCGAGATCGACCTCGTGGCGCTGAAGGGCAAGCGGCTCGCCTTTGTCGAGGTGAAGCGGCGCAAGAGTCTGGACGAAGCCGGCTGGTCGCTGCCGACTCGCGCGCGGCGGCGCATCGTCAGGGCCGCGCAATATTGGCTTGCCGGCCACCCAGATTATGCCGGCCACGACCTCGCCTTCGACGTGGTACTTGCCGCGCCTTGGACCTGGCCGCGGTACATAGAGGAATGCATTTCCAGTTTAGGGATACCGATCCGTCCCGAGCAGAGCCCCCTGACAGTGGAGACTTTGGTCACACTCCGACTATAAGGAAGCGCCATGGCCCTCAAAGTCGCCTTCCAGATGGACCCGATCGAGCGCATCGATATCAGGGGCGATTCCACCTTCGCCCTCCTGCTCGAAGCGCAATGGCGCGGCCACGACGTGTTCTACTACACGCCGAACAACCTCTCGCTCCGCGACGGCAAGCTGATCGCGCTCGGCCACAGCCTCACGGTCGAGGACAAGCCGGGCGCCCATTACCGGCTGGCGCATGAGCGCGAGGAGGATCTGTCGAAGTTCGACGTGGTGCATCTCCGCCAAGACCCGCCCTTCGACATGGCCTACATCACCACCACGCATCTGCTAGAGCGCATCCACCCCAAGACTCTGGTGGTGAACAACCCCGCCGCTGTGCGCAACGCGCCGGAGAAGGTGTTCGTGCTCGACTTTCTCGATCTGATGCCGCCGACGCTCGTCACCCGCTCTCCCGAGGCGATCAAGGCCTTCCGCGACAAGCACAAGGACATCGTGGTGAAGCCGCTCTACGGCAATGGCGGCGCGGCGGTGTTCCGTATTCCTGCTGGCGATACCAACCTCAACTCGCTGATCGAGCTGCTCGGCATGACCTTCCGCGAGCCGATCATGGTGCAGCGTTATCTCCCCGAGGTGCGCGGCGGCGACAAGCGCATCATCCTGGTCGACGGCGAGATCGCCGGCGCCATCAATCGCGTGCCGGCGCCGGACGAGACGCGCTCCAATCTGCATGTCGGCGGCAGGGCCGAGCCAGCCACCCTCACCGCCCGCGACAAGGAGATCTGCGCGCGGCTCGGGCCAGAGCTGAAAAAGCGCGGGCTGATCTTCGTCGGCATCGACGTGATCGGCGACTATCTCACCGAGATAAACGTCACCTCGCCGACCGGCATCAGGCAGATCGCCCAGTTCGGCGGGAACGACATTGCGGCTATGATCTGGGACGTGATCGAGTCGAAGGTGCAACGGGAGCGGAAGCGATGACGACGGATCGCAAGACATTCGGCGAGGTGTTCGACGCCCACACCTTCGCCGAGTTTCAGGCGCGCGACATCGAGGCGACCATGGCGACCATGGGCGGCGCGCCGCACGTTACCCACGTCCCGACCATGACAGGCGGCCATGGCCTCGACGGCGTGCGCAAGTTCTACGAAACCTGGTTCATCGGCAAATGGCCTGCCGACACCGTGGTCACATCACTGTCGCGCACCATCGGCGAGACCGGCCTCGTCGACGAACTGATCATCAGCTTCACCCACGATTGCGAGATGCCGGCGTTGCTTCCCGGTATCGCGCCGACGGGACGGAAAGTGACCATTCCCTTCGTGGTCGCCGTCGGCTTCGAGGGCGACAAGATTTCCTACGAGCGCATCTATTGGGACCAGGCCTCGATGCTGGTGCAGCTCGGGCTGCTCGACAAGGCGGCGCTGCCGGTCACCGGCGCCGAGCAGACAGCGCGGCTGCTCGATCCCAAGCTTCCCTCCAACACGCTGATCCCGAAATAGGGAGCGCCGCATGGAAGGCCTGGCGACGCTGATCGTGGGGCGCGGTTGCGTCGAGCGCTACCAGGCGCGCATCTCCGGACCGCTGCTCGACCGAATCGATCTGCAGATCGAAGTTCCCGCTGTCTCCGCAGCGGACCTCGTGCTGCCGGCGGCGTCGGAGGGAAGCGCCGAGGTTCGCGCCCGCGGCGCCGCGGCGCGGGCGATCCAGGCCGAGCGCTTCGCAGCGCTCAAACATCCGCGCGCGCGCACCAATGCCGATTGCGACGGAAGCCTGCTCGAAGATATCGCCGCTCCCGATTCCGCCGGACGGACGCTCTTGCCGCCGACGCGCTCGGCTTGAGCGCGCGGGGCTAACACCGCACTCTGCGTGTGGCGCGCACCCTTGCCGATCTCGACGGCGAGGCTGGGGTCGCCCGCATCCATATTGCCGAGGCCTTGAGCTATCGCGGCGAGACGTTGCGCCGCGCGCAAGCCGCAGCCTAAAATTTTTCTCGGAACCTCAATATCTTGGGACAAGCCTGGGAAGCGTCTGCAATATCCCCAAACTGTCACACAGTATTCGAATTGGTTTGCTAACCGGGAGCTTGTTGTGGCCGAATCGGGGCTGCCGCGCTGTTAGTTGCTTCAGTCGCTGGTAGCGTCGCGCGGCCGCCTCACTTTACAGCGAGCCTGGCCGAGACATGGCATTGAAGCTGACACCCAGGGCGCATCGCGGAACGGTTTCGCGGCAGCCCGATGTTCCCGGCGCTGATGTTCCCCGTATTTCCAACCCTGATGTTGCGCCCGAACCCCGGTGGCGGTCTCTTGCCCTTCACCGGGCGCTGGCGCCCGAAGCCCCGACGGCTTGGCGCCTGGCAGCCGCCAAAGATCTACGGCCGCATCGGCTCGCTTGAAGTGCGCTTGGCGCGCAAGAAGAGCGAGATCAGGCAGGCGCAGCGTCTACGCTACAAAGTGTTCTACGAGGAGATGTCGGCGGTCCCCGGCGCGCTCGCCATGCTGTCGCGCCGCGACGAGGACGCCTTCGACAAGGTGTTCGACCATCTGCTCGTGGTCGATCGCGGCGATGAGACCGACGGACGCCGCTGGCGGCGGTCGCGCGTGGTCGGCACCTATCGCGTGCTGCGCCAAGAAGTGGCGGATTACTACGACGGCTTCTACACGCAAGGCGAATACGACATCCAGCCGCTGATCCAGGCGAAAGGCAGGGGCTACAGCTTCATGGAGCTCGGCCGCTCTTGCGTGCTCAAGCCTTACCGCAACAAGCGCACGCTCGAACTCCTGTGGCAGGGCGTGTGGTCGTATTTGCGCGAGCACGGCGCCAACGTCATGATCGGCTGCGCCAGCTTCGCCGGCACCGACCCAAGCGCGCATGCCACGGCGCTGAGTTATCTCTACCATACCGCGCTCGCTCCGGAGGATTGGCGCGTCAAGGCGCACGAGCACCTTCGCGTCGACATGAACATGCTGCCATTGGAGGCAATCGATGTGCGCGCCGCGATCAAGGCGCTCCCGCCGTTGATCAAGGGCTATCTCAGGGTTGGTGCCTATATCGGCGACGGCGCCGTCATCGACCATCAATTCGGCACGACCGACGTCTTCGTGATCATGCCGGTCGAGGCGATCAAGACCCGCTATTTTGCCCATTTCGGCTCGCCGGATGAGTTTTCCGCTGCCATTCCCGCGGAGTTCGCCGCGCTCAACTAGCGCCGTCGCCAAGACCCCGCATTTGACGCATCCGGCGCCGGTCCCTAGATTTCAGGCGTCATGCGTCATACCGACATCAATGCCTTTCGCCCCGTGAGCGACGGCGCCGTTGGCCTGCGCGAGCTCAACGAGCGCTCGCGCGAGATCTTCAAGCGCATCGTCGAGACCTATCTCGCCACCGGCGAGCCGGTCGGCTCGCGCAATTTGAGCCGTGCGCTGCCCATGACGCTGTCGCCGGCCTCGGTGCGCAACGTCATGTCAGACCTCGAGGCGCTCGGCCTCATCTATGCCCCGCATACCAGCGCCGGCAGGCTCCCAACCCAATCCGGCTTGCGCCTCTTCATCGACGGGCTGTTGGAGATCGGCGAGGTGAGCGAGGAGGAGCGGAGCCATATCGAGGCCCGCATCGCCGGCGATGGCCGCCATCGCGCGGTCGAGGAGTTCCTGTCGGAAGCCGGCGCCATGCTGTCCGGGCTGTCGGGCTGCGCGGGCGTGGTGCTCGTCGACAAGCAGAGCAAGACGCTGAAGCAGGTCGAGTTCGTCAATCTCGGGCCGGGCAGGGCGCTCGCCGTGCTGGTCAGCGAGGACGGCGACGTCGAGAACCGCATCGTCGCTCTCCCCGAGGGCTTGCCGCTCTCCTCGCTCGCCGAAGCCTCGAACTACATCACCGCCCGCATCGCCGGGCATACCCTCGCCGAAGCCCGCGCCCGCATCGAGATGGAGATCGAGCAGCGGCGCGCCCAGCTCGATGAGCTGACGGCCCGAGTCGTCACCGAAGGTCTCGCCACCTGGTCGGGCAGCGGCGATGAGCAGAAGAGCCTGATCGTCTGCGGACGCTCGCATCTCCTTGAGGACGTGCGCGCCATGGAGGATCTGGAGCGGGTGCGGCTCCTGTTCGAGGACCTCGACACCAAGAAAGACCTAATCCAGCTTCTCGGTCTTGCCGAACGCGCCGAAGGCGTGCGCATCTTCATCGGCTCGGAGAACAAGCTGTTCTCGCTTTCCGGTTCGGCCCTGATCGTGTCGCCGTTCGAGGATACCGAGCAGAAGATCGTGGGCGTGCTCGGCGTGATCGGGCCGACCAAACTCAACTATGCCCGAATCATCCCCATGGTGGACTACACGGCGCGCCTGCTCGGCCGCCTTGTCCCTTGATTTTTAGGGCGTCACGGTCGATATCCAACGTGAGTTCCGGCGACCCGACGTTTAAGAGAGCCAATGTCAGACGAAAAGACCGATCCCCGCCCCGAGGATCAGGCGGGCCACGCCGCTGCCGATGCGCAAGGCTCCGATCCAGCCGCGCAGGCGAGCGCCGAGCTTGAGGCGCTCGTCGCCGAGAACTCCGATATGCGCGACCGGCTGCTCCGCACCATGGCGGAGATGGAGAATGTGCGCCGCCGCACCGAGCGCGAGAAGGCCGATACCGCCCGCTACGCCATTTCCAATTTTGCCCGCGACGTGCTCACCGTCGGCGACAATCTCCGCCGCACCATCGAGCATGTCCCGGCGGATGCCGCCGCCCAGGATCCGGCGCTGAAGAGCTTTCTCGATGGCGTCGAGCTCACCGAGCGCGAGCTACTGAACGTGCTCGAGCGCCACGGCGTCACCCGCATCGATCCTGTCGGCCAGCGCTTCGATCCGAACTGCCACCAGGCAATGTATGAAGTGCAGAACCCCGACGTGCCGGAGGGCACCGTGGTCGACGTGATGCAGGCGGGCTACGTGATCGGCGACCGCTGCTTGCGCCCGGCGCTCGTCGCCGTGGCCAAAGGGGGCGCGAAGCAGGCCCCGCCAAGCCAGGCCGACGATGGACCGCCGAAAGCCGCCAATGACGATTTCCCGGATGGGGCGCCGCAAGGCCGCCGCGAGCCGCCACGTGGCGAGCCTCCTCGCGGCGGGCATCCCGGCAGGGGCCCGCACAACAAGCACTAACCGGGCTTCGTCACCCGCCGCAGCGTCAGATTGAGGCGTCCGCCCTCGGGCAAGAGATCGGACGTACCGGCAAGAACGCGGTCGATGCCGTGGAAGGCAAGCCGGTCTTCTCCGCCCAACACCACGACATCGCCCGACTTGAGCTCGAATTTTCGCGTCGGGTCGCGGCGCGAGCGGCCGCCGGCGAGGAAGATGGCGGTATCGCCGAGCGACACCGATAGAACGGGCGCATCGAAGTCCTCCTCGTCCTTGTCCTGATGCAGGCCCATCTTTGCGCCGCCATCATAATAATTGACGAGGCATGCTTCGGGCGGCGTGGGATAGCGCGCAATCTCGTCCCAGAGATCGAGCAGCATCTGCGGCATGGCTGGCCACGGCCTGCCGGTGACCGGATGCGTGGCCTGATAGCGATAGCCGCGCTCCTTGTCGGTGACCCAGCCGAGCGGACCGCAATTCGTCATGCGCACCGACATCGGTTTGCCCGAGCGCGGCATGGTCGGGGTGAAGAGCGGCGCCTCGTCCATGACAGCGCGAAGCGCGCGCAGGAGCGTTACTTGCTGCTCACGCCCGAGTTTTCCAGGGAGATATTCCAGGCTCATGCCTAGTCCTCGGCCTGCCGCCGTCCTCCGATCCGCCACACTGCGCGTTTATCAGCAAGGTCCGAGGTGACCATGGCAAAGGCCCGCAGAGCCAACCCCGACGGTTACGTGCATACGCGCGACGCCAGAGAATATCAGCGTCTGCGCGATCAGGCCCGCATGTGGCAGGGCGCCACGGCCGGAGTGCTGGCGGCTGTCGGGCTCGGCCCGGGCATGAGCTGCCTCGATGTCGGCTCAGGGCCAGGCGCGGTGATGCGGCTGATGGCAGACCGCGTCGGACCGCAGGGCCGGGTCACCGGCATCGAGATCGACGCCGCACTCGGCGCGGAAGCCCTGCGAGATCTGCGCGCCCAAGGCGGCACGGAGTTCCAGCAGATCGCCGCCGACCTCCTCGCCCTCGAGACGCCTCCCGGCGCGCCCTTCGATCTGACCTTCTGCCGGCTCCTCCTCATGCATATGCGGGACCCCGTCATCATCCTCGAGAAGATGGCGGCGTGGACCAAGCCTGGCGGCGTGGTGGTGGCGCAGGAGTTCGATTTCGGCGCCATCGCCGTCGAGCCGACGTGCCCCGCCATGGGCGAGTTCAATCGCGTGTTCGAGGGCGTGTTCAGAGGCCATGGCCGCAACATGCGGGCCGGGCGGCAATTGCCGGCGCAGTTCGAGGCGGCGGGCCTCGGCACGCCGGACGGCACCGACGCCGCCGTTCACTATCTGCCGCTGTCGCACATGGCGAACATGCTGATCGGGGTCTATGACAGCCTCTATGCCGCAGGCGCCGAGTTCGGTCTTGCCGATCCGATGCGGGCTTCCGCGTTCCGCAAAGACATGGCGGAGGCAGGGGCAGACGGGCGGTATTACTGCCTGACCCCGGTTCTCATCGCCGCCTGGAAGCGGATGACGTGAGAAACGCAAGTTGATCGGGCGCAAAGCCGCCGCTTCTCCTTGCGGCCCAAATGCTTGGCTCCTATATAACCGCGGAACCCGCCGGATGAGTCGGCGGGCCGCGCCGATAGTGTTAGGGGACCGGCGACCCGCGAGTTGATGCGGGGCGCGCGTGATGTCTTAACCGGGTGCCGGTCTGGGCCCGGACGGTCTGCCAGAAAGAGAGGCTACGGATGGCGAAAGTAATTGGTATCGACCTCGGCACCACGAATTCCTGTGTCGCGGTCATGGAGGGGAAAAACCCCAAAGTAATCGAGAATGCCGAAGGCATGCGCACCACGCCTTCGATGGTTGCCTTTACCGAAGATCAAGAGCGACTGGTCGGCCTTCCCGCGAAGCGCCAGGCCGTCACCAATCCCGAAAATACCTTCTTCGCCATCAAGCGCCTGATCGGCCGCCGCTATGACGATCCGATGGTCGAGAAGGACAAGGGCCTCGTTCCCTACAAGATCGTGCGCGCCGACAATGGCGATGCCTGGGTCGACTCCCGCGGCACGAAATATTCACCCTCGCAGATCTCCGCCTTCATCCTGCAGAAGATGAAGGAGACGGCGGAAGCCTATCTCGGCGAGAAGGTCGAGCAGGCGGTCATCACCGTGCCTGCCTATTTCAACGACGCCCAGCGCCAGGCGACCAAGGATGCGGGCAAGATCGCCGGCCTTGAAGTCTTACGCATCATCAACGAGCCGACCGCAGCCGCGCTCGCCTACGGCCTCGACAAGAAGACCGGCTCCAAGACCATCGCCGTCTACGACCTTGGCGGCGGCACCTTCGACATTTCCATCCTGGAGATCGGCGACGGCGTGTTCGAGGTGAAGTCGACCAATGGCGACACCTTCCTCGGCGGCGAGGATTTCGACATGCGTCTCGTCGATTATCTCGCCAACGAGTTCAAGAAGGAGTAGCGGCATCGATCTGCGCAGCGACAAGCTTGCGCTACAGCGGCTGAAAGAGGCCGCCGAGAAGGCCAAGATCGAGCTGTCGTCGACGACGCAGACCGAGATCAACCTGCCCTTCATCACCGCCGACAAGACCGGGCCGAAGCATCTCACCATGAAGCTCACCCGGGCGAAGCTCGAGAGCCTGGTCGACGATCTCATCCAGAAGACCGTCGGGCCGTGCCAGAACGCGCTGAAGGATGCCGGGCTGAAGGCCGCCGAGATCGACGAGGTGGTGCTCGTCGGCGGCATGACCCGCATGCCGAAAGTCGCCGAGACGGTGAAGACCATCTTCGGCCGCGAGCCGCATAAGGGCGTGAACCCGGACGAGGTGGTGGCCATCGGCGCCGCGATCCAGGCCGGCGTGCTGCAAGGCGACGTCAAGGACGTGCTCCTGCTCGACGTCACCCCGCTCTCGCTCGGCATCGAGACCTTGGGCGGCGTGTTCACCCGTCTCATCGACCGCAACACCACGATCCCGACCAAGAAGAGCCAGGTGTTCTCGACCGCCGAGGATAATCAGAACGCGGTGACCATCCGCGTCTTCCAGGGCGAGCGCGAGATGGCGGCCGACAACAAGATGCTCGGCCAGTTCGATCTCGTCGGCATTCCGCCGGCGCCGCGCGGCGTGCCGCAGATCGAGGTCACCTTCGATATCGATGCGAACGGCATCGTCAACGTGGCGGCGACCGACAAGGCCACCGGCAAGGAGCAGTCGATCCGCATCCAGGCCTCAGGCGGCCTCACCGACGCCGATATCGACCGCATGGTCAAGGAAGCCGAGAGCCACGCCGAGGAGGACAAGAAGCGCCGCGAGCTGGTCGAGATGAAGAACCAGGGCGAGGCCTTGGTGCACTCGACCGAGAAGATGCTCAAGGATTTCGGCGACAAGGTCCCGGCGGCCGACAAGGGTCTCGTCGAGACGGCGCTCGCCGATCTCAAGACCGCGCTGCAAGGCGAGGACAAGGACGCCATCAAGCAGAAGGTCGACGCCATGGCGCAGGCCTCGATGAAGCTTGGCGAGGCGCTCTATCAGTCGAACCAAGGCGCGGCTGCCGGTAGCGGCGGCCCGTCCGAGGAAGGCGGCGACGGCAAGGAGAATGTGGTCGACGTCGACTTCGAAGAGGTCAAGGACGACGACAGCAAGAAGTCAGCGTAAAGGTTCAAGTATGCGTATGGCTTGGCGCGAGGCTCGTACGGAAACGTGCGGCCTCGGCCGAGTGCCCAAGACAAGAGGCTGAGCGCTGCCGCCAGCGGGTGGGCGGATTGGTGTGTAAGTCCGGAAGGGGCGAATGGCGAAACGAGATTATTACGACGTACTAGGAATTGCGAGAGCCGCCAGCGATCAGGAGATCAAGGCTGCCTTTCGCCGTCTCGCCAAGGAGTGTCACCCGGATCGCTGCAACGGCGACCAGACCTCCGAGACGCGCTTCAAGGAAGTCAACGAAGCCTATGAGGCGTTGAAGGACCCGCAGAAGCGCGCGGCCTATGACCGCTTCGGACATGCCGCCTTCGAGAACGGCATGGGCGGCCACCCGCACGGCTTCGGCGCCGATTTCTCCGCCTCCATGTCGGCCATGTTCGACGATCTGTTCGGCGAGTTCATGGGCCAGAGGCGCCCGCGCCAGCGCTCGGCGCGGGAACGCGGCGCAGACCTTCGCTACAATATGGAGATCACGCTCGCGGAAGCCTACGAGGGCAAGTCCGCGCAGATCCGCGTGCCGACCTCGGTCACCTGCGAGGCCTGTACCGGCTCCGGCGCCAAGTCAGGCACCGCGCCAACGACCTGCCGCACCTGCGGCGGCGTCGGCAAGGTACGCGCGGCACAAGGCTTCTTCACCATCGAGCGCACCTGCCCGACCTGCCAGGGACGCGGCGAGGTGATCGAGACGCCATGCCCGGTGTGCAACGGCTCGGGCCGGGTGACGCGCGAGCGCACGCTGTCCGTGACCATTCCGGAGGGCGTCGAGGACGGAACCCGCATCAGGCTCGCCGGCGAAGGCGAGGCAGGCTTGCGCGGCGGACCCGCCGGCGATCTCTATATCTTCCTCTCCATCAAGCCGCATGAGTTCTTCCAGCGCGACGGCGCCGATCTCTTCTGCCGCGTGCCGATCGCCATGACCACGGCGGCGCTCGGCGGGCAGGTCGAAGTGCCGACCATCGACGGCGGCAAGTCGAAGGTGAAGATCCCGGAAGGCACCGAAAGCGGCAAGCAGTTCCGTATCAAGTCGAAGGGCATGCCGGTGCTCCGCTCCAAGCAGCAGGGCGACCTTTACATCCAAGTCGAGGTCGAGACGCCGAAGAGCCTCACGCGCAAGCAGCGTGAGCTGCTCAAGGAATTCGAGACCGCATCGAATGAGAGCACGAGCCCGGCCTCGACCGGATTCTTCGCCCGCGTGAAGGAATTCTTCGAGGGCCAATAGGCTCGCTTGCCCATCCTCGTCGCGCCGGATAAGTCTGTCCCCGACCTCGAAGGGAGGACGTCGACTGATGCGGCTCTTGTTCTTCGCCGGCAGCACGCGGGAAGGCTCCTTCAACAAGAAGCTCGCGCGGCTCGCCCAGCATATTTCCACCGCCAACGGCATCGAGGGCGTCTTTGTCGACCTCAGGGACTATCCCATGCCGCTCTATAGCGGCGATCTCGAAGCCGAGCACGGGCCGCCACAGAAGGCGGCGGAGTTCAAGGCGCTGCTCGGCGAATATCAGGGCGTGTTCATCGCCAGCCCCGAATACAATTCCTCGATCACGCCGCTCCTCAAGAACACGCTCGACTGGGTGACGCGGGTGCGCGGCAAGGGCGAGACCGGGCTCGAAGTGTATAAGAGCCGCGTGTTCGCCATCAGCGGCGCTTCGGGCGGCTACTATGGCGCCATGCGCAGCCTGCTGCACTTGCGGCAAATCCTCGAAGTCGGCGTCGGCGCCACGGTGATCCCGCAGCAGATTGCGCTGCCGCGCGCCGGCGACGCCTTCGAGGCCGACGGGAGCCTGAAGGATCAGGCGCAGCAGAAATTGCTGACCGGCGTGGTCGAGGCGCTGGCCGTCGCCGCCAAGAGGTTCGTCGCGCCATGAGGAGCGCCCGCGACCGGCTGATCGTGGCCCTCGACGTGCCGAGTGCCGAACAGGCGCGGGCGCTGATCGAGGCGCTCGGCGACAGCGTCGGCGTCTACAAGATCGGGCTCGAGCTGATGTTCGCCGGCGGCATGGCGCTTGCCACCGAGCTCGCATCGCGCGGGAGCCGAGTGTTCCTCGACGCGAAGCTTCTCGACATCGAGGCGACGGTCGAGCGCGCCACAGCTTCGATCGCGCGCACCGGCGCCGAGTTTCTCACCGTGCACGCCGTCGACCGCAAGACGCTCGATGCCGCGGTGCGCGGACGCGGCGACAGCAAGCTCAAGCTTCTCGGCGTCACCGTCTTGACCAATCTCGGGCCTGCTGACCTGATACAGCAGGGCACCGACATTCCGCCGGGAGACCTCGTGCTGCATCGGGCGATGCTCGCCAAGGAAGCCGGCTTCGACGGCGTGGTGGCTTCCGGGCTCGAGGCAGCTTCGATCCGAGAGGCGTCAGGCACCGGCTTCCTCATCGTCACGCCGGGCATCAGGCCTGCGGGAAGTGCGACCCAGGACCAGACTCGCATCGTCACTCCTGGAAAAGCCATCGCCGCAGGCGCCGACTATCTCGTGGTCGGGCGTCCCATCACCGCGGCGCCGGACCCGCGTGAAGCTGCCGAGGCGATCGTCGCCGAAATAGAGTCAGCGCTTTCCAGCTAACGCGGCAACGCGCTGAGCGACTAGGCACGACAAAGCCTCCGCGTCGCCTGCGACCGCGACCTGCTTCAACCGCGACTTGCCGCCATGGGCGACGCTGACCGTGGACGGCGGCACGCCGAGCCAGCGCGCGATCAGCGTCTCGAGCGCAGCATTGGCGCGGCCAGCTTCGGGGATCGCACGCACGCGCGCCTTCAGCACGCACTCGCCGCCGTGATCCTCGATGCCGGCGATCTCATCGCGGGAGGATTTCGGGTTCAGCCGCACGGCAAGGATCACGCCGTCGCGGCTTCGTCGTAACGGAAGAGGAATTAGGCGCCGCCTCGGACAAGCTCAAGCTGGCTGAATGAACATCGGCGCAAGCCAGCCGAGCAGCACCACGTCGCGGATGAACAGGAGCAGTAGGATGAGGATCACCGGCGAGATGTCGATGCCGCCGAGATTGGGCAGGATGCTGCGGATCGGCCGGAGCGCCGGCTCGGTCAGCCGGTAGAGCGTGTCGCCGATCACGAGCACGACCCTATTGTTGGTGTTCACCACATTGAAGGCGACGAGCCAGCTCAGGATGGCGCTGGCGATCACGACCCAGATATAGAGGTCGATGACAAGAACGAAGAAACCGATCAATGGAACCATGAACCCTCTCCTGGCGGACGCATCATCTAGCGGAGAGGCGGCGACGAGGGCAACCCTTATAGCGCGGCCAATAGGCTGCCTTGACAGGCCGGAAGGCCAATCCCTAAATGGCGCCTCATATCAAGGGGCCGTAGCTCAGTTGGGAGAGCGCAGCAATCGCACTGCTGAGGTCGTCGGTTCGATCCCGTCCGGCTCCACCAATCCCTGATAGAGATGACGCTGCGGCTTCTCGCGCGGCCCAAGGTGCAACGGGCCGGCGGCACCGACGCGAAGGATCGATCAGTCCGTCGGCTTCCAGGCGCTTCGGCTCGGGCGCGCGCTTGCTCTCCGGAGGCTTTTCGAGGGGACGTGGCCACAGCACGGTGCCGTCGTCGTCGCGCAGCCGGAAGAACCACCCCATCAGCGGGATGAGGGCGAAATCCGGCGTGAAACGCGCGGCAAATGCGCCAAGGGGATTGATGATGCCGGGGAGCGTCACCGACCAACCGCGCTTAAAACGCCGATAGGCCTTGCCGGCGACGAACTCGGGCGAGAGCGGCGGAAACCAAACCAGATAGCGGCAATTCCGCGTTCCGGCCTTATCGTGCAGCCCCGTGGTCACGGCGCCGGGGGACACGACCGAGACCTTAACGCCAGTGCCCCTCGTCTCGTAGGCAAGCGCCTTGGAGAAAGACAGGATGAAGGCCTTGGACGCGGCATAGGTCGCCTGATAGGGCACCGGCATGTAGCCCACCGTGGAGGAGACGTTGAGCACGCCACCGCGGCTCCGCGCCAACATGCCGGGGAGAAAACGCATGGTGAGGTCCACCATCGCGCGCACATTGAGATCGACGATGCGGCGGACGGTGGCGGGATCCTCGTCCTGGAAGAAGCCGGAGGACATGATCCCGGCATTGTTGACGAGATACTCGGCATGGAAGCCGAAGCCGCGCACCGCCTGCTCGACGCCGGCACAGCCTTCGGGGGTCGAGAGATCCTGCGACGTCACCTTGACCTCGACGCCATGGGCGCGGGCCAGTTCCTCAGCGGTCTTGGCAAGCTTCGCCTGGTCGCGGGCGACGAGCACGAGGGCATGGCCGTCGCGGGCGAACTCCTCGGCCAGAGCGCGGCCGATGCCCTCCGTCGCGCCGGTGACGACTACGGCGGGCAAGGCGATGCTCGGATCAGACCGCAGATTGGATTCGTTCATTCTTAACCAAGCCCCGAAGCGAGTTTCGCGTTCCAAAGACCCCACGCACTTTGGGAATGGCAATCGAGCTGAGAAAGGCCGGCGGCCTTTAGAGTGGTGGTCGTCGTGCCGGGTAGAATGGGAGTACTAGTGGGAAGCCCGACCGCTGGCTCCTACAATACGCGAAGAGCGCCATGCCGCGCGAGCAGCAATTGCCGTTTGGTGGGTCTTAAAATGCCCGGATTCCGGCCACTCCGCAGCCTCGTTCTCCTGGCGCGCCTGACGTTTCCCGCCGGCGCTTGAACCTATGCTTAACGAGATTGACCATAGACTCGAGAAATAGGGGCCGGAGCGTCGCTTTGTCCGGCCTTGGGAACCGCGGTCCGGGGCGCGCCGTTTCAGGCTATACTCCGCTTTCGACCCGTGGACTTTCCGCTCGCGCGTGCGTCTAAAGGAGTTTTCGCGTATGGCACCCCGCGCCTTCTGGACCGGCAATTTGCGGCTTTCGCTCGTGAATATCCCGGTCCGCCTCTATCCCGCCACCAGCACCGAGCGGAAGATCGAGCTTCACCAGATCCACGAGCCTTCAGGCAAGCGCATCCGCTACCAGAAGGTGGCGCCCGGCGTCGGCGCGGTCGAGAACGAGGACATCATCAAGGGCTACGAATACGAGAAGGGGAAGTACGTCCTGCTCGACCAGAAGGAGATCGACGACCTCAAGCTCGAGAGCAAGCAGACCATCGAGCTCGTGCGCTTCGTCGAACCGTCGGCCATCGACGCCCGCTATTTCGAGAAGCCCTATTACCTCCTTCCCGACGGCGATGCCGCCGAGGAAGGCTACGCCATCATGCTGAAGGCGCTGAACCAGGCCGACAAGATCGGCGTCGGCAATTTCATTCTGCGCGGCCAGAGCAACATCGTGGCGCTCAAGCCTTGCGGGAAGGGGCTGCTCCTGGAAATTCTGCGCCACGCCGACGAGGTGAAGTCCGCCGACACCTTCTTCGAGGAAGTGCCCGACGTGAAGGTCGACAAGGAAGCACTCGAGCTCGCCGTCGAGCTGATCGAGCGGAAGTCCGGCGCGTTCGAGCCCGAGAAGTTCAAGGACGAATATACCGACGCCGTGTGGGAGCTGATCAACGCCAAGATCGAGCACCGCGCGCCGACGGTCGAGACCGGCGAGGTTCCCACCGCCAAGGTCATCAACATCATGGACGCGCTCAAGAAGAGCGTGAAAGCGCAAGGCAAGCAGGCGGCGCCAAGCAAGGCGCAAGGCAAGCGCGCCGCTGCCTCGCGCTCGGCCGCCAAGAAGACCTCGCGGGCCGCGCCGAAGAGAAAGTCGGCGTAGCTCATGGCGCGGACGAAGGCGGCAGATCCGCTTGCGACCTACCGCGCCAAGCGGGATTTCAGCAAGACCCCGGAGCCGCCGCCGGAGCGCAAGCGAAAGACCGGCAACAGCTTCGTCATCCAGAAGCACGCCGCGACGCGCACCCATTTCGATTTCAGGCTCGAGCATGACGGGGTGCTGAAGAGCTGGGCCGTGACCAAGGGCCCGAGCCTAGACCCCGCACAAAAGCGCCTCGCGGTGATGACCGAGGACCACCCGCTCGAATACGGCAAGTTCGAGGGCGTGATCCCCAAGGGCGAATATGGCGGCGGCCCGGTGATGCTCTGGGACCGCGGCACCTGGGAGCCGATCGGCGATCCCGACGAGGGGCTGGCCAAGGGCGACTTCAAGTTCCGGCTGCACGGCGACCGCCTCAACGGCGACTACGTGCTGGTGCGCATGAAGCCGCGCAAAGAGGATCGCGGCAAACAGAACTGGCTCCTGATCAAGAAGCGCGACGAATTCGCCGGCGACGGCGACGAGCCAACGCTCACCTACGACACGAGCGTGGCGAGCGGCCGCACCATGGATCAGATCGAGCACGGCGAGTCTGCCGTGTGGAGCTCGAACAAGGCTCAAAAAAAAACTCCAACGGCAAAGCGCCCGCGCGCGGCAACGGCAAAGCCAAAGCGAAGAAAGTCCCCCGCGCGCTGATCCCGGAGTTCGTCGAGCCTGAGCTCGCAACGCTCGACACCGAGGTGCCGACGGGCAGAAACTGGCTGCACGAAGCGAAGTACGACGGCTACCGCATCATCGCGCGGAAGGCCGGCGACGATGTCACGCTGTTCAGCCGAAGCGGGCTGGACTGGACCGTGCAATTCCCCGCCATCGCGCAGGCGCTCCGGACATTTCCAGCCGAGATCGCGCTGATCGACGGGGAGGTCGCCTTCGTGCTGCCGTCGGGCATGACCTCCTTCAAATCGCTGCAAGAGCATATCGATACGCCGAACCCCGCCATCCGCTATTTCGTGTTCGATCTCCTGTCGCTCGACGGCAAGGACTGGCGCAAGACGCCGCTGAAACAGCGGCGCGCGCAGCTCGCAAAATTGATGGCGACGCGGGGCGTCTCCCCTTTCCTCATCTATGCCGATTATGTGGAAGGCTCCGGACCCGAATTCTTCGCGCAAGCTTCCGCTGCCGGGCTCGAAGGCATCGTGTCGAAGCGTGCCGACCGGCCTTATATTTCCGGTCGCGGCAGAGACTGGCTCAAGATCAAGTCCACGCGCGGCGAGGAATTCGTCATCGGCGGCTACAGCCGCTCCGAGGTGAGGGGCAAGCCCTTCTCGTCGCTTCTGCTCGGCAGCTTCGAGGACGGCAAGCTGATGTATTCCGGCAAGGTCGGCACCGGTTTCGACGCCTCCGACTTCGATGCGCTTGCCCGCAAGTTCAAGCCGCTCGAACGCGCAAAGTCGCCCTTCGTGGACGTGCCGCGCGAAGAGCTAAAGGGCGCGGTGTGGCTCGAGCCAAGGCTGGTCGCGCAGATCGAGTTCACCGAGCGGACCCGGGATGGAAGGCTGAGGCATCCGAGTTTCAAGGGGCTGCGCGAGGACAAGCCTGCGGCAGAGGTGAGACGCGAGGAGCCGAGCAACGAGGAGGCTGAGTTGACGCCACCAAAGAGCGCATTAGCGAAAACCGAAGGCGAAGGGCGATCCCGTGTTCGCCGGCATCAAGCTGACCAGCCCAGACAAGGTGCTCTATCCAGACGTTGGCGTCACCAAGCTCGACCTCGCGAGCTACTACGAGGCGATCGCGCCCTACATTCTCCCTTATGTGGTCAACCGCCCGATCAGCCTCGTGCGCTGCCCGGAGGGAATTGACGGGGAGAGCTTCTTCCAGCGCCACGCCATGAAGGGCATGAGCGACGCGATCAAGCAGATTCCCATTTCCGGCGGCGAGAGCAAGAAGCCCTATCTCTATATTGACGGCGAGCCAGGACTATTCGGGCTGGTGCAAATCAGCACTGTCGAGATTCACGATTGGGGCGTCTCGCTCGATCATCTCTACGAGCCTGACCGGCTGGTGTTCGATCTCGACCCGGACGAGGGACTTGGACCTCGACGTGCTGAAAGCGGCCGCTGTCGAGGTGCGCGATTTCCTCGCCGATCTCGGCTTGAAGAGCTTCCTGAAATCGACCGGCGGCAAGGGGCTGCACGTGGTGTCGCCGATCGCGCCGAAGCAGGGCTGGGACGAGGTCAAGGCTTTCGCCAAGGCGATCGCCGATACGCTGGTCGATGTGCGGCCGGACCGCTACACCGCCAATCCTCTGAAGCGGACGCGCAAGAACAAGATCTTCGTCGACTACCTGCGCAACCAGCGCGGCGGGTCGGCCATCGTCAACTACTCGACGCGGGCGAAGGCCAATGCCCCGGTCGCCTGCCCGCTCGGCTGGGACGAGCTGAAAGGCCTGAAAGCCGCAAGTCCCTACACGCTGAAGACGCTGCCGGCGCGCCTCAAGGCCAAAAAGACTGATCCATGGCAGGGGTTCTCCTCAACCCGCCAATCGATCACGGCAAAGGCCAAGAAAGCACTCGGGCTTGGCTAAAGTCGAAGTGTGAGGCAATCGAAATTCGCCTATCCTCCAGAGCGCGCAAGGGCCGGCTCTTCCCAGCCCTTGTCACAAAAAATGATCGAGAAGGCGGCTTGCCGAAGCCTAAGGGCGGCGGCAAAGTTGCCTCGGCATTTCTAGGGAGCAGCTCAATGGCACGTTGGACGCCCGATCCGAGTTTCTATCCTTCCCCGCGTTTGGCGGCGAAGGCGCCGGCCGAAACGCTCGCTTATGTCGCGACCTTCGCTCCGAAACGCGACGTTCCCGATGCCATCGCCGTGGTCGACGCCGATCCGAGCTCGGCGAGCTATTCGAAAATTGTCAGCCAGGTCGATATGACCGCCCTAGGAGACGAGCTGCACCATTATGGATGGAACGCTTGCAGCTCGTGCCTCTGCCCCAATGCGCCGCACCCGCATGTCGAGCGCCGCTACCTCGTGGTGCCTGGTTTGCGCTCCTCGCGCATCTATATCATCGATACCAAGGCTGATCCGCGCCGCCCGACGATCGCCAAGGTGATCGAGCCTGAAGAGGTGATCGAGAGGACCGGCTACAGCCGCCCGCACACCGTGCATTGCGGACCTGAGGGCATCTACGTCTCCGCGCTCGGCAACGCCACTGGCGACGGGCCTGGCGGCATCTTCCTCATGGACTCAGAGTCCTTCGAGGTGCTCGGCCGCTGGGAGGTTGACCGCGGCCCGCAAATTCTCGCCTACGATGCCTGGTGGCATCTCGGCTACGACACGCTGGTGACGAGCGAATGGGGGACGCCGAACACGATCGAGAACGGTTTGATCCCCGAGATTCTGCTCGGTGCAAAATACGGGCGGCGTCTGCATTTCTGGGATCTGCACAAGCGCAAGCATGTGCAGGAGATCGATTTCGGGCCGGAGTATCAGCTCGTGTTCGAGCTCCGGCCGGCGCACGACCCGACCAAGGCCTACGGCTTCGTCAATGCCGTGATCAGCCTCAAGGATCTGTCGGCCTCGATCTGGACCTGGTATCGCGACGGCGACAAATGGGCGGTCAAGAAGATCATCGAGATCCCGGCAGAGCCTGCCGATCCCGATCTCCTGCCGCCGGTGCTGAAAGGCTTCAAGGCCGTGCCGCCGCTCGTCACCGACATCGATCTCTCGATGGACGACCGCTTCCTCTATGTCGCGTGCTGGGGCACAGGCGATCTCCATCAATACGACGTCTCCGACCCGTTCAATCCGAAGCTCACCGGCAAGGTGCGCATCGGCGGAATCGTGTCGCGGGCGACGCATCCGGGAGCAAAGGGTCCGCTCAACGGCGGCCCGCAGATGGTTGAGATCAGCCGCGACGGCAAGCGCATCTATTTCACCAACTCGCTCTACGGCGCGGTCGATCCGCAATTCTATCCGGAAGGCATCGACGGCTGGATGGTGAAGCTCGATGCCGGCGCCAATGGCGGCATCGCCTTCGATCCCAAATTCTTCGTGCAATGGCCGGAGAGCCATCGCCCGCACCAGGTGCGTCTGGAGGGCGGCGACTGCTCGTCTGATTCCTACTGCTACCCTTGAGCTTGACGGCGAGCGTGTAACTGCCCTCAGCTGCGATCATGTCCTCGACTTGGCCGTGGCTGCTGCTGATCGGGCTCGGCGCATTTCACGGTCTCAATCCGGCCATGGGCTGGCTGTTCGCCGTCGCACTTGGGCTGCACCGGCAAAGCCGCGCTGTGGTACTCATCTCCCTCATCCCCATCGCCATCGGTCACGCGCTCGCCATCGCGCTTGTCGTCTACACGGTGACGGCGCTCGGCGCGATGATCGACCAGACGGCGTTGCGCGTGCTTTCGGGTCTGGCGCTGATCGCCTGGGGCGCCTACGGCCTCTTCTATCCGCATCGGCACCGGGTGCGCGTCGGATTGCAGACGGGACTTCTCGGGCTCGCGTTCTGGTCGTTCCTCATGGCCACGGTACACGGCGCGGGGTTCATGCTCATCCCGGCGCTCGAGCCGCTCCAGACTGCACATGTCCGGGGGCCACATGCATGACATGCCGGAGGCCCACTCACTGTGGGTCGCCTCGCTCGCGGTCGCCGTGCACACCATGGCGATGCTGGTCGTGACCGGCGCCATCGCCATCATCGTCTATGAATGGGTCGGGCTCGGATTCCTGCGCCGGGGGTGGCTCAACGTCGATCTTGCCTGGAACCTGGCCCTGATCGGCACCGGCCTCCTCGTGCTCGTGACCTAGCCTCGTCCGTATTTCGCGCCGATCGGGGATAGCGTAAAAGAGCCGCATGCAGAACACGGCACGCAAGATTTGGGCTCTCGGTCTCGCTGCTCTCCTTTGCTGCTTGGTGTTCGCGGCGCCAGCCTATGCCGCAAAGCGCGTGGCGCTCGTCATCGGCAACAACGCTTACGAGAACGTGCCTGCGCTGAAAAAGGCGGTGAACGACGCGGGCGCCATCTCGCAGGAGCTCGCCAAGCTCGGCTTCGACGTGGTCTCGGCCGAGAACGTCGGACGCCGCGCCATGAGCCGGGCGCTGGTCGAGCTCGAAAGCAAGATCGAGAGCGGCGACACCGCGCTCATCTATTTCGCCGGCCACGGCTTCGCCGTCGATGGCACCAATTACCTTCTCCCGGTCGACGTGCCCCAAGCAGGCCCAGGCGAAGAGGGCCTGGTGCGCGATGCCTCCTTCGCAGCGAGCGGCCTCTCGGACAGGCTGCAGGAGAAGGGCGCCGCGACCGTGATCCTCATCCTCGATGCCTGCCGCGACAATCCCTTCGCGCATCAAAGGCAAGCGCAGCATGGGGCTGACGCGCGGGCTCACGCGCATGGACCCAGCCGAAGGCATGTTCGTGCTGTTCTCGGCGGGGCAGGGCCAGTCGGCGCTCGACCGGTTGAGCGAGACCGACGAGAACCCGAACTCGCGTGTTCACCCGCACGCTGCTCAAAGAGATGGAGCAGCCCGGCCAATCCATGGTGCAGATCGCCAAGCGCACGCAAAGCAAGGTCAAGGAGCTTGCCGCCAAGGTCGATCATGTGCAGGTGCCGGCCTATTACGATCAGATCGTCGGCGACCTCTATCTCGTGCCGGAGGGCGCTACGCTCGCCAAGGGCAGCGTCGATACGCTGCAAGAGGGCGGGGGTGCGAGCGTGCTGCCGCCGCAGGAGCAGAAACTCGCGGCGCTGCCGGCAAACCCGCAGCCGATCGCAAGCTTCACTCGCTCAAACTCGGGCTGGATGGTGAACGTCTCGCTGCCGGAGGCCGCTACCCAGTTCGGCTATCGCGTCGGCGACAAGGGCGAGTTCACCGACCCCGGCTTCCTCGACGTGCTCGACCAGCGCACGGCTGCGCGCATGCCGAAGACCTATTTCGAGATGGCGCCGGACCAGGGCAAGACCACGATCTACGTCACCTGGCGCGACAAGCGCGGCGAGCAGGCAGACGTGGTCCCCATCAATTTCGATCCAACCGCTGCGCTTGCCGAGGAGCAGAAGAAGCTGCTCGAGCAGTTCTGGACGAGCTGGGTCGCGTTTCGCGAATGGCAGGGGATGACGGTCTATTTCACCCATCTCGTCACCTATCGCTGCGCCATCAAGGAAGTGCGCTACGGCTTCGGCGACGGGCCGGTCGACAAGGTGTTCAAGCTTCCGCCTTGCGACGCCGCAGACCCGCACAGCGTGCCTGAGAGCGCCACGCTCTATATGAAGGTGCCGCCAAAGACCGCGTCGATGCAGGTGCAGCTCACCTATGTCGACGGCACGCATGTCGCCGGCGCGGAGCTTCAACGCGCCTAAATAGCGGGGAAGTCTGCACGGTCGCGACAACATGTAGAGTTCAAAACGCGCGAATCATGATTATATGGCGGTCATCCAACAACTATCGAAAGGAGGTGATCCAGTGTCTCATTGTCAACCGCCGCGGTCGCCGGCACACAAGACCTGGACCATCGCCTCTTGCGAGGCCAATGCCGACTAACGCCGCTCAAGCGGCCAGTTAGCGGGCCGCGGTCGACAATGGAAGGGCTGCTCCCGATGTGGGGTGGCCCTTCTCTTTTGCCCTGAATCGGGCGTCACCGCCTCACGCTTCTTCGATCATTGAAAGATTGTTCACGCCCCTGCCGCATTTTAGGGCGCATGGGGGTCAGGGTTCTTTATGTCGTCGCCAGCATGGCGATCGTGTCGGGCGTCTCCTCTTGCGCCTCCAATCCCTATTCCGAACCGCGCGCGGCCTGGAGGGGCCAGGTCGAGGATGCCTGCCTGGCGAGCGGGAGCGTCAGGCCCTCGGCCTTCGTGCAGCCGATGTCGCCGCTCGGCGGCCGCGGCTCCTGCGGGCTCGAGCATCCCTTCAAGGTCAGCGCCACGGCGAACGGCACCGTCGCCGTCACCCCGCCTGCCACCATCGGCTGCCCAATGACGGCTTCGGTCGACCGCTGGATGGCCCGCTCGGTGCAGCCGGCGGCCCGCGCCTATTTCGGCAGCAGGGTGGTGGAAATCCGCCAGATCGCCTCTTACGGCTGCCGCACCCGCAACAGCCGCGGCGCGGCGATGTCGGAACATGCCTTCGGCAATGCCCTCGACGTGGCTGCCTTCCGCCTCGCCGACGGGCGGGAGGTCAACGTGTTTCGCCATTGGTGGCGAGGGCCTCCGGCGGCACGGGCCTTCCTCCAGGCGGCTTTTGCCGGGGCTTGCGCCGAGTTCTACACGGTGCTCGGCCCGGGCAGCGATGCCTACCACGCCAACCACTTCCATCTCGATCTGCTGCGAACCAACGCACGGAACGGCCGCCACTATTGCCAGCCAAGTCCCTATGGGGGCGCCCCCGTCGCCCAACTTCCGGACAGCGACAGCGTGGGCGCTGTGGCAAAGACGCCACTGTCCTTCACCGGCAGCGGGCGCGAAGCCTATTGAAAAGGCGGAATTTCCTTCTCCACTGTTGCCGTTTGAACGCTTCGCAGTTGCAGCATTCCCCGTTATCATACTGAGTCGCAGGCGGCTGATTCTTAGGGGAGGTTGGAGTTGGCCATGTGTCCGCCGAGCGCGGGTACCATGGAGGGGGGCGATGGCTACTGGATCCTTGACGCAGATGTTCGAAGAGATCGCCGCCGGTCTCAAGGCCGGGGACGAGGAAATCTACGGCTGGCTGCGCGATCAGCTGAAAGAGTGTGGGGGCAGCGAGATTTCGGTCGAGCTTGCCATGGGCGTGATTGCCAAGCTCCTCCCCGAGGACGCGCAATCGGGCATGATCGTCGCCACGCAGCAGGCGCGCCGCTGGGCGCATTAGCTCTCCGCTAGACCGCCCAGCGCATCAGCCAGGAGACGAAGGATCGCGGGCCGCGGCCTGACGGTGCCGCGCATTTGAGCTGAAGCCTCCGCTCCGCCGGTGTTCCGTCCTTCGCCGCAACAAGCGCTTCGCCAAGACCTTCCACCCATTCTTCCTTGCCATTGAGAAGAGCACCCGCGATCGGATCGAGATCGATCGTGCCTGAGAGTGTGTGGCCAACGCCGCTCCGGCAGCGCCAATCATGCAAGCCGGCATAGCAGGTGTGCGCGCCTGAGCTCTCGGCGAGGCGCTCAAGGATGAACAGGTCCGATTCAAGGGTGAGCCCGGTCAGGCGGTGCAGGCCATGGGGGAGTTGCGGCGCGATGGCCCCGAACCAGGTCGCTGCGCGGTCCGAGGCAAGGGTCAGGACCTTGGCGCCGTGCCGCTCGAGGCTCCCGGCAAAGATCAAACTCTCGCGGTAGCGTGGATCGGCAACGGCGATCATGGACGGCGTTAGCGAAGATGCGCGCGCAGCGGCCGCGACGGCGTCAGGCGCAAGAAGCGCGAGTGCGGCCGCGCCGCCGAGCTTGAGCACGTCCCTGCGGTCCATGGCAGGCGCTGGTGTCACGGCGTTCCACCTCCCTCGTCTCTCGCCTGGCGCAGCGCCTTCGGCCAGATGCCTTGCTTGCCTGGCGAGAGCACCCCGCCGGGATCGAGCGCGTCCTTGAGCCGCTCGTAGGTGCGCATGGCGGCATGATCGTTGAAGTCGAATTGCGCGGCGACGAGATCCATCTCGGAAATGTGGGCGCGGTAGCCGGCGAGACGCCGCTTGTGCGCGTCCTCGATCAGAGTCTTGCCGAGCGTGCGGGCGCGCGCGCATTGATCGGCGTCGTTGCGATCGAAGATGATCGAGCCGGTGTTGATGAAAACGCGCGGGGTGGTGCTGGTCAGGCCGCAATAATGGTCGAAGCCGGCAGCGTTGAACAATTCGGTGCGGCGGCGATAGAGATCGAGAAACTCCGCGCCCTGCATCGGCACCACGAGAGGGCACTCGATATGGGCGCCGGCGCCGCCAAGCCAATTGAGCGGCATCAGATCGACGCTCGGGATGCCGGCGAGCGTGCTGTGCTCAGGGGGGATCGCATCGCCACGCTTGTACGATGCGACGGTCATCTCGATGCCGTCGATGCGCGAGAAGGCCTCTTCGACGGCAGCAAGCTTCTGGGCAACGACGCGCTCGCGCCCGTAAAGGCCGAAGCGCAAGCCCCAATAGCCGATGCCCATTTCCTGCATCAGCCGCTCGACGGCGCTTTGCGGCAGCGGTCCCTTGCCGTCATACCATTCGCTTCGCGTGGTGTTGCCGGCGGCGATGCGCATCCAATTGGCGATGGTGGCGGTGGGCACGGTGCCGTCGAGACGCAACACGCGCAGCGCATCGATCAGCGGCGCGATATCCTCCTCGCGCCGCGCCATCATCTCGACGACGGAGAAGAATTCCGGCTCGGGCATCAACCAGACCCCGATCTTGGTGACCACGCCGAAATTCGATTGCATGAAAAGTCCGTCGAGGGTCGGGCCATAGGCATATTTGTAGAGCGGCCAGGCAGGGTTGCCGTCCATGGCGCCGAGCCCGGTGCGCAACACCTCGCCGCTCGCGAGCACGACCTCCATGCCGCATTGATGGCCGGCGTGATCGCCATAGGGCGTGTAGCCGATGCCATGCTCGAGCGTGTTGCCGAGCACGCTGCCCCAGCCTGGATCGGTGCAGTCGAGCCACAACGGATATTTCTTGTCCTGGAGGAATTTGTAGAGATCGAGATAGGTGACCCCTGGCTCGACAATGGCGTAGGCGAGCGAAGGATCGGCCTCGATCTTGGTCATGCGCTTGAGGTCGAGGATCATCGAGCCTTCGAGGCAGGGCGCCGCACCGCCATAGGCAAAGTTGCGGCCAAGCGAGACGGTCCATAGCGGCAGGACACGGCGATTGGCGATGCCGAGCACGCCCCTGATCTGCTCAACGCTCGCGGGCAGGATAGCGCCCGAGGGCGCGTAATCTTCTGCGAGCCCCGGCGAATAAGGATCGGCGTAGCTTGCGAGCTTGTCGGCCGCGGTCATCACCCACTCGTCGCCGACGACGCCGCGCAATTCCTTGCAAATAGAATCAAATTCGGGGCTTGAAAGTCCGGGCGGCAAGGGCAACGAAGACTCTCCTACAAGAAAATTAGACAATAGCAGATGGCGTGATGAAACCTGCGCCAGCTTGAGGAATTCCGATTACCGTACAGGCATCTAGACGCATGGCCATTTGTGAATAAGGCCTGGTGCAAGTTGTGCATATCGTGACTTCCCCAAAAAATGCCTGTTGCCGGTGCATAGGCTACGCCAGCCTCAATAGAATCAGAGCTCGCGGGGAGTGGGGCAAATGACGATCAATGGTTTTCGGTTGGGGGCGCCCGATATCGCCTATATCGGCGCGGGTGTGACGGTAAAGGGTGCCATCGTGGTTCCAGACGCCATCGTCGTCGACGGCGTGGTGGAGGGCGACGTCACCGCCCAGTCGATCAGGATCGGACCGTCCGGCGCCATCAAGGGCAATGTCATCTCGACCGACGTCGATGTCTCGGGCACGCTTGCCGAGAAGGCCGACATCAAGGAGTTCCTGCTCGTCCGCGCGAGCGGCAGGGTGGAAGGCCATGTGAATTGCGGCGATGTGCAGGTGGAGCGGGGCGCGGTGCTCGCCGGCGGCATTTTCTCGGTCTATAGCGCCGCGGCTGAGGTGAGGCCCGTGAACGATAACGTTCCGACGGCAGCGCCGTCAGAGATGGAGCTTGCGCCGTCAAGCGAGCACAGGCCGAAGATCGACGCGGCCGAATAGGCTCTCGCAAGCGCCCAATTCACTGGGAAAGGCACACCGCTCAGGGCGGTGGCAATGGCGGCGGCATCTGGGCGAGCGACTGCTCGAACGGCGCGCGCGAGATCTGCACGTCACCGGTGAACGGATAATCGAGCACGACCGCCACGAAGGCGGTGAGCGCCACGAGCGCGGCAAGCGCCGCGGTCATGAGGACCTGCGCCGTGATATTCGACGAACCGAAGAATGAAGGATAGCCGAGCGTAATCACCGCGCCGGCGATGAGGACAAGCCAAAGCACGCTCGGCACCGTGCCGTCGGCACTGTCGAGGCGTTCGTTGCGATTGTCGTTGATAGCCGTAAGCAGATCGATGACGTGGTGATAGAGGGCAACATTGTCCTCCTTTGCGAGATAGATCGCTTCGCCGAGATTGTGCAATTCGTTTGCCGCACGGCCGCTTGCAAGACCCTGCGCCATTGCCGGCCATTCGATGTCACGAACCTGCTCGGTGTAGGAGACAAGATGCTTGCGCATGGCAGTGCCCGCGTCCTCCGCCAACGCGTAGGAAGCCTGATGGAGATCGACGAGCGCCTTGGTCTCGTTGCGCACGGCAGTCTCGGTGTCGCGGTAGTTTTCCCATACGGCGACCACCACGAAGGCAAGCAGCACGGCATAGAACACGCCGACCACGGCGAATTTGAATCCGGCGACTTCATTGTTGAGGGCGAGGCGTTCAGCGCCCATTCGGGTCCGGAACAGAAGCATGAGGCCGATGCTGTAGACCTCGGCGACCGCGACGAGGCCAAGCGCCACCACCCAGGGCGAGGTCTCGTTCAGGAGCAGCAGCAAGTTCATCGCGATGACCGCGCTCAGATTGCGCCGATGTAGTCCATCTTGCCTATTCCCACGCCGCAAGCGCGCAAGAGATCGTAGGCGGTGGTGACGTGAAAATAGAAGTTGGGCAAGGCGAAGCGGAGGAGATAAGTCTGCCCCTTGAAGTTGAGCTCGCGGCTCCCTGCCGTGAGCGTGATGTCGCGGCCCTCCGAGCCGTCGATGTCGGCGGGCCTGAAGGCCTCGACAAAGGTCAGTGTCTTGGCGATGCGCTGCCTGAGCGCGGCGAAGCTTGCCTCGTCATCGGCATATTTTGGAACGTCGACGCCTGCGAGCCGCGCCGTGGTGCCCTTGGCGAAGTCGGTCGCGATCTGCACCTGGCGGGTCAAGGGGAACATGTCGGGAGCAAAGCGCCAATTGAGCAGGACGCTTTCGTCGATCTTGCGCTCCTTGGCGTAGGCCTCGGCTTTTTCCAGGATCGCGGCGAGATTGTTGAGCATCGCCACGAACACCGGAGCTGAGGCCTGATACATCGAAAGCGACATGACGCTGCCTTTCATCAAGGGGCTTGGGACCGTGACGTTGTCTCGCAGCCTTAGAGCCGTATTTCGTGGGGTAATGTCAACTGGCCGGCCGGCCGCGACAGTGCAAGATGGAGATTATGGGGCTTGAAATGCGGCTAGGAGCTTGCGCGGACGCGCAGGGATTTCAGCACGGTGCGCTTGAAGAGGTCGTAGGCGGGCTTGCCCATGATGGCGACCGCGACGATCTTGGTCATGAAGGGGGTGGCCCCCAGAAGTGCTGTGAGCACTGACTTGGCGCCGGTCGACAAATCGGTAGCAACCACGACTGGAATGAACGTCCAAGCGATATATCCGCCGACAATCAGAACCACGCCTGCGGCAAAACGCCAGCCGACATTGGAGGATGGACTGTCTTTCTCAACCACCTTTGGCTGGCTCCCCGTTCCCATGGCTCTTTGTCGTTCAACAATTGGACGACAAAATGTTGCGTTTAAGGCCCTGATCTTCAAGTTCCCCGGCGTCAACCTTAGGTTAATGCCTCGCTCCCTACCTGGCGGTAAAGATGCTTTCGCTTCCCATATAGAGGAGGGAGAATCGTAAACTCAATGATGTCACAATCATTGTTGAACTCTCCGTCCAAATGGCCCTCGTGGGCGGCCCTGTGCGATCTGAAGTGGAGGAACTGATGCGATTTTCATTGGCTGTTGCGCTATCGGCGTTGCTTTGGTGCGGAATTGCGGAGGCGCGCACCAACTGGGTTGCATCCCCGGGTCTCCCTTGTGAGACCGTCTGCCGCAATCCAGTGACTGTCGGCGGCAGACCGGATGCCTATGTCTGCGCCGGGCGCGTCAAGGGTGCGCCCTATGGCGAAGTCAGAAGCGGGATGATCGGCGCAGGCTCGAGCAATTGCTACGTGCCTGGCGAGCAGGGCCGGATGCATACCGACGGCCCCTTCGTGTGCCTCTGTTCGCCACGCTAACTCTCGCCGCAGCGCAGCAAAAATGCGCACCGCCGGGCGAAGCTGCTGGTCCTAGCGCGCCTCTTGCGCTATAGTGAGGTTAATAACGGCACAAAAGGCGTGACGGGGCACAAAACTGAGTTTGCCCACTCCTGACGGGAGGAAAAGTCATGCGCCTTGAGGAACTTCCTAAGATTTATCGGCCCGAAACGCTGTCGCTGATGGACCGCGCCTTGGAGCAGGCCTGGCGGGAACTCAAGCGGCGCGGCACTGTCGTCGATGCGAATGCCGCGCGCGAACGGCTGACCACGACCATCGTCGCCCTCGCCTCGGTCGGCGAGACCGATTCAGCCAAGCTGAAGCGGTTTGCGCTGAAGGCTTCGGACAATGTGTTGAGGCAGTAGACGAGGCCGTCCGGGGATTTTTCGTTAGTGTGTAATTCGGGGTCCGGCTTTCGGTCGGATGTCTTTGCAAGGTTGCGGGCTTCGAGCCCGAGGATTTGAGCTCGCGGCTGTGATGCTGCTGTAACAATGCGCCGCTAGTCTTTCAGCTCTCCTGATCAAGTTGCCAGCCCCGGCCGACCCCCGCTCGGCCGGGGTTTTCCTTTGTCAGAGATCGTGGATATTCACCATGCTCACGTTTCCCTGCTGCCGGCGGCGCAACCCGGCATAACCTGCATTTTACTTAAAAAACCGCCGATGCAGGCCGAACTTAGGTTTGCCCATGGCGGCCATTTGCGGGCTAGAATATTGGTCAGCCGGCAAAGGGGGCCCTGGCTCCCGAAAAAATGTCGTTCGGCCCCAGGAGCATCATGCCGACTCCAACCGAGAGTGCTGACGCCGCCGCAACTACGATGTTCAGGAATCTGAGCACAAGCACGAAGCTCATTCTCTTGTGTGGGGCGTTCATCGTCGCCATTGCGGTGGCCATCTATACTCTCGTCGCCCAGCAGCAAATCGCCATTGAGTTCTCGAAGAAGGAACTAACCGGCGTCCACTACATCGAGGCCGTTCGGGGCGTCTACTCCAGGCTCCTTGGCGAGCCAGGAAGCAATCCCGTTTCAGCGCCGGCGTTGCCTTCCGCGGAAACCGTCTTGAGCTCGCTCAGCACAGCCGAGGCCGGGGCCAATTTCAATACCGCGTCGCTCGAACAGTCACTGGCCACCACGCTGCGCCGGCTTTGGTCGGAGAGCGCCGAGGAGGGTGCGAAAACTGGCCTGGTGGGGGAAGCGCTGGTCAAGGCCAGGGACCTGATTTCCCGCGTCGGCGACGATTCGAACCTCGCGCTCGATCCCGATCTCGACAGCTACTATTTGCAAGACACGTTGGTAAGACAGATGCCGCGTCTGCTCGGCCAGATCGGCGATATACGCGGGCTGACTGGCACAAGCTCGGTGCAGTCGCTGTCATCCGCCGACAAGACCCGCCTCTTCGCGTCCGTCGCGATGGCCCGGTCCACGGCCGAGGAAATCGCAAGGAACTTGACCTCGGCCTATCGCGGCGATTCCGAGGGAACGCTGCGGCAGAGGATCGAGGCGCCGATGGCGGTGATGCTGTCCAGCGTGACCTCCTATCTCGGCGCGCTTGACGACAGCTTCGCCGATGCGGGAAAGGTCGATCAGGACGCTGTTGACGATCTCCGGCGCAGTGCCGCGAACGATGCCATCGACGCCTGGGCGGGCGGACTTGCCGCGCTCAAGGGCCTGCTCGAGCGCCGCATCGACGGCCTGAACAACAGGCTCTACCGCAGCCTGTTGCTGACCGGGGCGTTGGCCGCGATCAGCATCCTCCTCGCATTCCTCACCCACCGCCATATCGTGCAGCCGCTCGGGCGGCTTGAAGGATTGGCGAGACGGGTACGCGAGACGGGGAACTACAGCCATCGTGTCAACGATACGAGCAAGGACGAGATCGGGCGCCTTGCTGGTGCATTCGACGACATGTTGGGCGAGCTTGATACGGCCCATAAGCGTGAGGTCGCGGAAAGGGCGGAGCAAGCGGCGAACGAGCGGCTGTCGGTGCTGCTCAACGCCTCGCCGGCCGTCATCTATTGCCGGTCAGCAGCCGGGGACTACCAGCCCACTTACGTGAGCGAGAGTATTTCCGGATTATTCGGCTGCACCCCGCGAGAATATCTGAAGAACCCCTACCTTTGGCGCGACCATGTGCACCCGGAAGACGTGCCGCGCATTAGTGCCTGGGTGGATCGAATGTTCGAGAACGACAGGCGCTCGATCGAGTATCGCATCCGCCGTCCGGATGGCACCTATTTTTGGGTGGACGACCGGCAGCAGATCGTGCGTGACGCAGAGGGGAAGCCGGTCGAGATCGTGGGCTCGTGGACCGATGTCACCGCGCGCAAGGAAGCCGAGGAAATGCGGGAGAGGGTCCGCGCCCGCCTCGACCTGCTGCTCGGCGCCGCTCCTTCCGTGGTTTACAGCTTTGCCGCAAGCGGCGATTTCGCGCCGACCTTTGTCAGCGCCAATATCGAGAGCATGCTCGGCTACCGCCCAGAGGAATATTTGAAGGACGCGGCATTCTGGCGCGCCCATGTCCACCCCGACGATATTGCCGAGGTCGAGGCCGAACAGGCGCAGCTGTTCGAAACGGGGGCGCATTCGAACGAATACCGGTTCCGCAAGAAAGACGGCACCTATTGCTGGGTGAGCGACGAGCAGCACCTCATTCGCGACCTGAACGAGGAGCCGCTCGAAGTGGTGGGCTCATGGAGCAATATCGATGCCCGCAAGACGGCCGAGCAGGCACTGCTCACGGCGCAAGGAGAGCTCGAGAAGGCGACCGAGGCGGCGCTTGCGGCGAGCGAAGCCAAGAGCGCGTTCCTCGCCAATATGAGCCACGAGATCAGGACGCCGATGAACGCCGTCATCGGGCTGTCGCATCTTGCGTTGAAGACCGATCTGATGCCGCGCCAGCGGGACTACGTCGTCAAGATCAAGCATTCCGGACAGCATCTGCTCGGCATCATCAACGACATTCTCGACTTCTCCAAGATCGAGGCCGGCAAGCTCGCGGTCGAGAACATCGACTTCGACCTCGACAAGGTTCTGGAGAATGTCGGCAATCTGATTTCCGAGAAGGCCTCGGCCAAGGGGCTTGAGCTGATCTTCGACATCGAGCCTTCGGTCTCCAACTATTTCCGCGGCGATCCGCTGAGACTCGGGCAGATCCTGATCAACTTCTGCAACAATGCGGTCAAGTTCACCGAGAAGGGCGAGGTGGTGGTCAAGGCCGAGGTGCTGGAGGATTCCAAGGACAGCCAGCTCATTCTGTTTTCGGTCAGCGACACCGGCATCGGCCTCACCCAAGAGCAGGTCGGGCGGCTGTTTCAAGCCTTCCAGCAGGCCGACGTTTCCACCACGCGCAAATATGGCGGCACCGGGCTCGGCCTTGCCATCTCGAAGCGCCTGGCGGAGCTGATGGGCGGCACCATCGAGGTGACGAGCGAGCTCGGCAAGGGCAGCACCTTCCGCTTCACCGCGCGCCTCGGAAAGGCAGAGATGGCGCCGCGGCGGCGCATCCTTCAGTCGGACTTGCGGGGCAGGCGCGTTCTGATCATCGACGACAATGCGCAGGCCCGCAGCGTTCTGTCGGGCATGCTCACCAATCTGAGCTTCATCGCCGATGAAGCGCCGTCCGGTCAGGAAGGCATCGAGATGGTGCGGCAGGCGGCGCTGGCGCGGGAGCCTTACGACATCGCCTTCGTCGACTGGCAGATGCCCGGGCTGGACGGCATCGAGACCGGCAGGCGTATCCTGGCGCTGCCCAACCTCGACCCCGCGCCGCATCTTGTCATGGTGACGGCGTATGGACGCGAGGAGGTGCTGAAGCAGGCGGAGGAGAGCGGCTTCGAGAACGTGCTGATCAAGCCGGTGACCTCTTCCATTTTGTTCGACACGGCCATCGGCGCGCTCGGCGCCGATCTTGAGGCGACCGAAACCGTGGAGGCCGGCCTCTCCTTCGATATCGAGCGCATACGCGGGGCGCGCGTGCTCCTGGTCGAGGACAACGAGATCAATCAGGAAGTCGCCATCGGCCAGCTCGAGGAGGCGGAGGTCTTCGTCGATCTCGCCGAGAACGGCGCCGAAGCGGTGCGCATGGTGCGCGAGAACGACTATGACGTCGTGCTCATGGACATGCAGATGCCGGTCATGGACGGCATCGAGGCGACGCGCATCTTGCGGGCCAACCCGCGCTTCGAGACCTTGCCCATCATCGCCATGACCGCGAACGCGCTCGTCTCAGACCGGGAGATTTGCCTCGAAGCCGGCATGAACGACCATATCGCCAAGCCAATCGATCCTGATCAGCTGTTCGGCGTGCTGCTGCGCTGGGTCAGGCGTCCCGACGGCGACGGTGCCGGCGTGCGCGAATGGATCGAGGCGAGACCGGCGGCAACGCCAAAGGCAGCTTCGGTCGCGCCGGTCGCGCAAGGCCCGCTCGAGATCGACGGCATCGACGTCAAGTCGGCGCTGAAGCGAACCGGCGGCAACCGCAAGCGCTACGAGACCTTATTGCGCCGATTTGCCCACCAACAGGCGACCACGGTGGAGGACATCCGCAAGGCGCTGTCCATGGGGGATGCGGCAACGGCGGAACGTGCCGCCCATTCCTTGAAGGGCGCCGCGGGCACGCTTGGGGTGAGCCTCCTGTCGGAGGCGGCGGCGAGGGCGGAGACTGCAATCAAGACAGGGCAGGGCATCGACACCGCGCTCACGTCTCTCGCGGTCGACCTTAGCGCGGCGCTTGGCGCCATCCGCACGGCACTTCCCGACGAGGCGGCGACCAATGGCGGCGGCCTATCGCGCGACCCATCCGCGGTGGTCGAGCCCTTGACCCAGCTCAAGCGCCTGCTTGAAACCGACGACGGCGAGGCCGCCGACTTCATGATCGACGCGAGATCGCAACTGGCCGGCGTGCTGACGCCGACTGAGATCGAAACGCTGAGCGAGCTCGTCGGCGATTTCAATTTCGACTCGGCGCTGAAATGCCTGTCGTCAATCGCCGACCGCCTGTCCTTGAGCCTCAAATGACCCACGACAACAAGCTCGTTCTGATCGTCGACGACACCCCGACCAATGTCGGGGTGATCTCCGGCGTGCTCAAAGGCGCGTATCGGACCAAGGTCGCGACCAATGGCGAGAAGGCTCTGGTGCTCGCTTCCGCCGCGGAGAAGCCGGACCTCATCCTGCTCGACGTGATGATGCCGGGCATGGACGGCTATGAGGTCTGCCGGCGCCTGAAGGCCAATCCCGTCACCCGCGATATTCCGGTGATCTTCCTCACCGCCAAGACCGACGCGATCGACGAGGAGAACGGATTTGAGGTCGGCGCCGTCGACTATATCCACAAGCCGTTCTCGGGGCCGATCGTGCTGGCGCGGGTGAGGACGCAGCTCGCGCTCCAGGCGGCACTCGGCGAGGCGCGCGATGCCCGCAACCAGGCCGACGAGCTCCTGCATGCTCTCCTGCCGAAGAAGGCGGCCGACGAGATCCGCAGCATCGGCACCGTGATCCCGCGGCGCTACGAGAACGTCGCCGTGCTGTTCTGCGACGTCACCAACTTCACCTCCTATTGCGACAAGCACGAGCCCGAGGATGTGGTGTCGCGGCTCGACGCGCTGTTCGTGATTTTCGAGCGGGTGACGGCGCGGCACGGGCTGGAGAAGATCAAGACCATCGGCGACGGCTTCATGGCGGCAGGCGGTCTGCTCCAGGAAATCCACGACCCGATCGGGTCGGCCGTGCGCTGCGGCCTGGAGATGGCGTCGACCCTGATCGACGCGAGGCTCGGCTGGGAAGTGCGGGTCGGCGTGCATGCCGGGCCGGTGGTCGCCGGCGTCGTCGGGCAGGAGCGCTACCAGTTCGACATTTGGGGCGACACGGTGAATGTCGCCTCGCGCATGTCTGACAAGGCGACGCCAGGCCGCGTCGCCGTGACCAAGGACGTTTGGGAGCGGGTCTCCACCCTGTTCGAGTCCGAGCCCCTGGGGGACATGGACGTCAAGGGCAAGGGAACCATCGCGGTGTTCGGCCTCGGCCCAAGGATGAGATGAGGCTGGGCTTGGCTCGACGTTGCATTGCCGTCCTCTCCGCCGTGCTTACGTTTGGCCTCATCGGCGCCTCGCCTGCGGCGGAGCCCGGCCGCACCTACCCCGTCGGGATCAAACAGGTCGAGTTTGCCGACGCGCATTACGGGCCGCGCACGCTCTCCATGGCGGTGTTCTATCCAGCCGCGATCGATGAGAGCTCGGCAAAGCCCTTCGTCATGCCGTTCTTCGCCAAGCTCGCCCTCTACAAGGACGCGGAGATTGCCTTCGACGGCGAGAAGCGGCCGCTCGTCATGCTGTCGCATGGACGGGGCAGCACAGGGCTCTCTTACGCCTGGTTCGCGCAAGCCCTCGCCTCGCACGGCTATATCGTCGCCGCCCCCTATCATTGGCGGGCCAACAACTACGATGCGACCGTCGCCTATCTCGCCAACAAGCTCTGGCAGCGCCCGGTCGATGTCAGCCTCGACATCGACTTCCTCCTGAGCGATCCCGCCTGCAGCAAATATATCGACCCCAGCCGCATCGGGGTGGCCGGCCAGCCAAGGCGGCTTCACTGCGCTCTGGCTCGGCGGCGCCGAGGTCAACCGCGACAAATACCTCGCGTTCCAGCAGGGCTGGAAGAACAACCAGCAGATCCCCGCGCATTTGCGCGACGCGCTGCCGCTCGATCCTGAGCCTGCGCTCAAGGTGAAGGATGCCCGCGTCAAGGCGGTGTTCGCCATGGCGCCAGGCATCATCAAGGCGTTCGGCATGGATGAGGTGGGGCTCAAGCAGCTCGACGTTCCCGCCTATATCACCGTGGGCGAAGGCGAGCCAATTCAACGCTCACTCGCATAATTACGCCGTTGTTCCCATATACGAAGTGAGGACCAACCAACACAGAAAGGAGCGCTATGCAGAAATGAATAGTGAGAATGACGACACAGACGACATCAATAACGACATCCTTTGGTTTGAGACAGAAGCCGCAGCCTTCATCGGCGCACCAGCTTCAGGCAGCACAGCCGGCCTCCCGGCCCGCGTCGTAGAGCGCATCCGACGGCGCGCCAAGCCTGACCGCCTCATCGAGAATTTCATCTTGGGATTCTTCCGCAACGGCGTGCGGGTGGCCTTCTACCTGGCCTGCGCCTACGTCGCCAAGATCGCCTTCGGCCTGACCCTCGCGCTGAGATAGGCGAGCGCAGCTGCAGCCGCTGTCAGCGGCCTCTCGGGCACATGCAGGAGAGGCATGGCTGCGACACCCATTCGAGTGTCATGGTGCCGCAAGAGGGATTTGAGCGGCGCTTCAACGACGGTCGCGTCTAGCTGCGCTGTCGCTCAGGAGAAACAGTACCGTATCTCTTTTATTGTATATGGAATGGGCGAGGGTTTTGCCGAAACTGGTTTCGCTGCTTGCGTGTGCTGGCAACCAGCGGACAGAACGGAGACCATCAACAGGATCACGATAATTTGCAAACTACTTACCCGCGGGCGATAGCTCGCCAACGCTAGCAGTGAAGGCTTTCGGAGGCGTAAACGCTCCCGCGGACCTGCTGATGAGCCGCAAGATGGCACGCATGCGAGGGAAGCCGGTCAAGGACTGCTTATGAAGGCGCGGGACATCATCTTTACTGCCCTGGTTGGATTTCTGATCGCCTGGAGCGCGCTATCGGCCTTTGCGCTCCTTCAGGCGATGCTCGGCTTCACCGACACCTATGCCGAGATCGTCACCAAAAATCCGAGCCTGGCGACGAACGAAGCCAGGCAAGCAACCCTGCAAACCGTTATGCTCCGGGAGATCGGCAAATGGGCGATCGTCGCCGCCCCTCTCGGCCTGCTCGCGCTGATCGCGAAGTGGTGAAGGGTCCTCAGGGTGGGATTTAACGAAGAATGGTGCCGCAAGAGGGATTCGAACCCCCGACCCCATCATTACGAATGATGTGCTCTACCGACTGAGCTATTGCGGCATTGGCGCGAGGACCGCGCGGGACCCAAGCTAGATGGGTGCGCCCAGTGCTTAATGCCAATGACCCTGCGTTGCAAGTTCAGGGGCGCGGGCCGGACACCCGAAATCAGCGGATTTGCGCGGCGCGCAGGCGCTCCAAGGACGCCGGGCTCTCGTCGGGATCGCTCGGCGACACGCCCGGATCGTCGGGGACCGGGGGCGGCACGTAAAGCTCGGGCTTCGAGCGCTGGCCGGGCTGCTCGCGCGGAACGACCGGCGTGGCCGGCGCGATGGTCGCCGGCCGCGGCTTGCTTGCGCCGTCGCTCGAGGGCACCGCACGCGGCGGCGGCGAGCTCTGGCTTCTTCGGCTCGACCTTCTCGACCTTTGCCACTTTCTCGACGGGGGCCGCGACCTTCAGCGGCGTGGGCGGCACCGGCGGTTCGGGCGGCTCGTGGCTTTCCTCGATCAGCAAAGTCTCGTCGCCGCGGCCGATGGCGTCGACCGGCGCCTTCCACTCGAAGGCATCGACCGCCCCGGTGACCGGAGAGACCGGAAGCCAGCGGTCGGAGATATAGCCGTCGGCGATCCAGGCGCGGTCGCGCGGACCGCGCACGGCGCGGGCGAGCCATTCGCGCTCGCGTCCCTTGTTGCCTTCGCCGGCCTCGACCCGCGCCATGAGAGCGCACACGCGCGCCGGGGGCCGGTCGTGCAGATAGGGCGAGAGCGCTGCTTCCGCGGTCTGCCAGTCGCGCGCCTCGATGGCGGCGACCGCAATGGCGATCTGTCCCTCGATGTCGCCAGGCGTGAGGCTCGCAAGATACTCGACCCGCTTCAGCCGCTCGCGCGGCGACTCGCCTGGCTTGGCGAAGGCATAGACGGTGGCGAGGTCGGGATGCGGCGCAAGCTTCCAGGTGCGGGCGACGAGGCGGCTCGCCTGCCTCGTCTCGCCCTTCGAGGCAAGCAGCCGTCCGGCGATCTCGGCGGCGGGAATGAGCGACGGCGCAAGCCGCAGAGCTTCGTTGGCAAGCGCAAGCGCCTTGTCCGGCTGCGATGACTCGAGATCGCGCGCTTCAGCGGTGAGCAGCACGGCGCGGCGGCGGAGCGCCACCTCTGCCTCGACATTGCCGTGCTTGCGGGCAACGGCGAGCGTGGCGAGCGCGCCTTCCCAATCGCCGGCGCGGGCCTGCATGTCGAACAGAGCGTTGACGCTCCAGCCTGCGCGCGGATCGGTGTGCACCGCCTGCTCGGCGAGGGCGCGGGCAGCGTCGTTGTCGTTGCCGCGCTTCGCCTCGAGGAACAGGCCGCGCAAGCCGAGAAGCTCCGTCTCCGGCCGGTCGAGCATGGCCTGGAAGGTGCGCCGCGCCGAGGCGCGGTCGCCCTTGAGCTGCGCGGCTTGGGCTTTGAGAAGCGCGGTGAGCGGCTCGTTCGGCAGATTGCGCCGCGCCACGCTCGCATAGCGCTGCGCCTGGGACCGGTCGCCGACGCCGATGGCGAGCAGACCGCGGGTCAGCGCATCGAAGCCCTGGCGGCGGCGGCGCTCCTGCATATAGGCGGCCATGGCGGCGGGCCGCGTGAAGAGATAGCGCAGCAAGGCCCAGGCAAGCATCAGCACCGTGACGAGAGCGGCAAGCGCCAGCGCGCCGACGAAGGCGCTGGTCTTGATCTCGTAGCCAAGCCACTCGACGGTGATCGCGCCTGGCCGGTCGGCGAGCCAGCCGAAGGCCAAGGCGGCGGCAACGATGCCAACGACGAAGAGGAGGATGCGGATCATCGGGTCAGGGCTTTGCTTCAGGAGCCGCGGGGCGCCGAAGGACGCGAGCACCGCGCTTTCGAGCGTGTTCAACGTGGCGTTGGCTGAGAGGCGCGCGCGCGCATCGTCGAGCCAGCCGGCGTAAGCGTCGCGAGCGGGCGTCGGCAGCGCTTCGACCTCCTTGATGGCGGCGGCAAGATCGCCCTTATTGAGCGCGGTCTCGGCGCGGACCAGAACGGCGCCCGGCTCGGCGCTGCCCACGTCCTCGCCGACGCGGCGGATGGAGACCGCCGATTTGGCACTGGCGATCATGCTGTCGAGGAAGGAGGTCGCGGCCGGAGCTTGCTGCGGCGCCGGCGCGGCACTCGCCTCGGCGGTCTTGGCAAGGTTGCGCGCAAGCTCGGCCACGGTCGGGATGCCGGTCTCGGCATGGGAGGGAAGCACGCCGAAATCGACCGGATCGGGCGTCAGAGAGCGCATCGCGGCAAGCTCGGCGGCGTAGGGACGGCCAGCGCCGACGGCATCGCGCAGATTGGCGAAAGCGATGGCCGACGCGCCAGATTTGGCGCTTGCCGCCGACTTGTCCATGGCGGTGGAGAGCGCGGGGATGGCCTCTTCGAGCTTGGCGATCCTCTGGTCGAGCGTCGTGAGTTGCGGCGCGAGATCGGACGAGTCGCCGGCGAGATTGGCCTCGGCAAGCGCGCCGAGCTTTGCCTTCAGCGCCGCAACTTCATTCTGCAATGATTCCAGGCCCGTCGCGTTCGAGGCCTGCTGGGCGGCGAGCGCGCTGTCGATCTTGCCTTGCAGTTTCTGCTCGATGTCGCCGATCTTGGCGTCGAGCGCGGCGGCGTCGGGGATCGAGCCGCCATCCTTTGCGGTCTCGGCGAGCGCGTTCAGCGATCCTTCGAGGCGCGTCACGCGAGAGGTGAGCTCGGAGACATCGGCCGGCGTCTCCACCTTGCGCTCTTCCAGTGTCTTGACCCGCGCATCCAGCGCCCCGAGTGCCTCGGCGTCGCCAGCCGGCGGCGGCGCGGTTTCGATCTTGGCCAGGCGGCTCTCGAGCGGGGTCAGGTCCGGCGCATTTGTCGTGCCGAGCGGGATCATATTCCAGGCAACGGCCACGCCCACCACGCCGATCAAACCGCCGAGCAGCCCCGCGGCGAGATGGGTCACGAAGCTCTTGAGCTCGGTCGGGCTCGTCCTTGGCGGCGGGCCCTTGGGCCGCTTCGGCTTCGATGCGTCAGCATCGGATGGCGCGGCCTCGACGGCAGGGTCCGGCGATGCCGTCTCGTCCGGCGCAGGATCGACGGTCACTTCGGTCGCGGTGCCTTCGATGGTCGGCGCCGGGCGCTTGCCGGAACCTGCGCTCATATGGTCGCCAAACGTGTCAGCCATAACGCCTGCCGTCGATGTTCAAATCGTGGACCTTAAGAAGATGCCGCCTCGGGTGATATGAGGGCAAGAATATCCTCCTCGCGCGGCCGCGCTGCCACAATTGCCCTGGCCTTCAGCGGCTCTACGGCCTGTGCTACCGCCGCCGAGAGGCAATAGCAATCGAGTCGCGAAGCTTGCGTTAGCGCGTCGTGCCGCACCACCAGGGCGGCGAAGATGGCGGCGGTCCGTGGCGACATCAGGACAACGCCGTCGAGCCTGCCGGCGTTCAGCAGGGAAAGGACGGTCTCGGGCAGCCTCGTCGCCGGAACCGCCCGGTAAAGCACAGGTTGCCTGAGGGTGAAGCCCTTGGCTTGCAGCGCCGCCTTCATATCGAAGGCGACCGTCTCGCCGGCAAGATGCACGAGCGCGCCAGCCTTTGGGTCGAGCGTGCCGGCGATCAGACGCGACAATTCTTCGCCCGTTCCGGGACCTGCGGTCACTTTGGCGAAGCCGAGCTCGGTCGCGGCCTTCGCGGTTGCTTCGCCGACGGCAAAGAGCGGAAGCCGCAACGCCGCTGCACGATCGGGGTGGGCGGCAAGCGCGCGGAGCGCATTGCGGCTCGTGACGATCAGGGCCTGCGCGCCGTCAAGGTCGAGGGTTGTTTCTGTTGCCGGCTCGATGAGAAGGAGCGGCGCGACCACGGGCTCGTGTCCCCGCGCGGCGAGGATCTCGGCTTGGCGCGTCGCATCGGGTTCAGGCCTGGTAACGAGGAGGCGCATCAGGAACGCGGTGTGAGGCTTGAGAGAAAATTCGGGCCGGCAAGCGCGAGCAGCTCGCGGCCGGCACTCAGCGCCGATGCGCGCGGCATCTTCCGGGCGCCCAAGCCGCTCGATCTCATGCCACTCGGTGCCTTCAGGGTTCAGCACGAGACCGCGAAAGCGCAAAGCGTCGCCTGCGATCTCGGCGAGACCGGCGATCGGCGTGCGGCAGGATCCATCGAGTTGCGCCAGGAAGGCGCGCTCGCAGGCGACGGCGGTGGCGGTGCCGTCGTCATTCAGCGCCTGCAGCAGATCGCGCGTTATGACGTCGTCGCTGCGGCAGGCGATGCCGATGGCGCCTTGCGCCACCGCCGGCAGCATCTCATCCGTCGACAGGATCGAGGTGACGTGGCCGGCAAGACCGAGGCGGTTCAGCCCGGCAAGCGCGAGCAGCGTGGCGTCGACTATGCCGCGCTCGAGCTTGGCGATGCGCGTCTCGACATTGCCGCGGAAGTCGATGACTTGAAGGTCTGGCCGCAGCCGCTTCACCTGCGCCTGGCGGCGAAGCGACGAGCTGCCGACCACCGCGCCTGGCGGAAGCGCCGCAAGCGACTCGCCGCTCGCGCTGATGAAGGCGTCGCGCACGTCGCCGCGCTTCAGCACGGCGGCGATGACGATGCCTGGCGGCAGGTCAGTGGGCAGGTCCTTCATCGAATGCACGGCGAGATCGACCGCGCCGTTAAGCAGGGCTTCGTCGATCTCCTTGGTGAACAGGCCCTTGCCGCCGAAGTCGCGCAGCGGCTTGTCCCTGATGCGGTCGCCAGAGGTGGTGATGGGCTCAAGCGCGACGGCGTCGTCGCCAAGACCGTGCGCAGCGATCAGCAGCGCCCGCACATGGTTCGCCTGCCACAGCGCAAGCGGGCTTCCACGCGTGCCGATCAGAAGCGGGCGCTGAACCAAGCTCTTGACTCCGTTAGCTTAAATCGAAAGGAAGGCATCATACTCTTCAATCGCCCCGGTCTTACCCTGTAAAGAAGCATCATGGCTACTGCTCCCAACCCGCGCGACCTCGTCGTGCTCGGCATCGAGACGAGCTGCGACGAGACCGCCGCCGCCTTGGTGCGGCGCGAGGCAAGCGGCAAGGGCGTCATCCTCGCCAATGTGGTGCGCTCGCAGCTTGCGCTGCACGCCGAGTTCGGCGGCGTCGTGCCGGAGATCGCGGCGCGCGCCCATGTCGAGCTGCTCGATGTTCTGATCGCCGAGGCGCTGACCGAAGCCCGTCTCGGCTTCGACGAGCATCGACGGCGTCGCCGCCACCGCTGGGCCTGGGCTGATCGGCGGGCTGATCGTCGGCGTCACCACGGGCAAGGCCATCGCGCTTGCGCGCGGGCTGCCCTTCATCGCCGTGAACCATCTCGAAGCGCACGCGCTCACACCGGGCCTCACCCATGGCTTGCGCTTTCCCTATCTCTTGCTGCTCGTCTCGGGCGGACACACGCAGCTTCTCATCGTCAAGGAGGTCGGCCAATACACGCGCCTCGGCACCACCTTGGACGATGCGCTTGGCGAGGCCTTCGACAAGGCGGCGAAGCTGCTCGGCCTCGACTATCCCGGCGGCCCAGCCGTCGAGGAGGCCGCCAAGCGCGGCCGCGCAACCATCGCTCTGCCGCGCCCCATGCACGGGCGGCCGGAGCCGCATTTCTCGCTCGCGGGACTCAAGACCGCGCTCCGCCACGAGGCGATGAAGCGCGCGCCGCTCAGCGACCAAGACGTCGCCGATCTTTGCGCGAGCTTCCAGGAGGCTGCGGCCGATGTCGTCAGCGACCGCACGCGGCGCGCCATGGAGCTTTATGCCGATGCGCTCGGGAACGATGCGCAGACGCGCGCTCGTCGTCGCCGGCGGGGTTGCCGCCAATCAGCGCTTGCGCGCGGCGCTCGCCGAAGTCGCCGCCGAGCAGGGCTTCACCCTGATCCTGCCGCCGCTCGATCTCTGCACCGACAATGCCGCCATGGTCGCCTGGGCAGGGGCGGAGCGGCTCGCCCGCGGGCTCGTCGACGATCTTGCGGCGCCGTCCCGCGCCCGCTGGCCGCTCGACCCGGACGCGGCACCGGCGCTCGGCGCAGGCGTCAAGGCTTAAGCAAGAACAGGATATCGGCTCACGCCGCCATGACGGCAGCGGCTTCTTTCCTGTATGACAGGCGCCAGCATCGATTGGCGGCCGGGAGATGGCTTTGCAAAGCGTGGGTATTGTCGGGGGAGGCGCCTGGGGCACGGCGCTTGGCGTGAGCGCGCGGCGCGCCGGCCGCGACGTCATCCTGTGGGCCTATGAGCCTGAGACCGTCGCCGAGATCAACGATACGCATCGGAACGCGCTCTATCTGCCCGGCGTCGCGCTCGACCCAGCGATCAAGGCCACCGCCAAGCTCAGCGAGGTTGCCGCCTGCGACCTCGTGCTGATGGTCACACCGGCGCAAGAGCTTCGCGCCATCGGCGGCGAGCTCGCTCGCCATATGCGTGCCGACCAGCCCTTGGTGATCGGCGCAAAGGGCATCGAGCAATCGACCGGGCAGCTCCTCTCGCAAGTCGTCGCCGAGGTGCTGCCGCAGGTGCGCACCGCCGTGCTGTCAGGCCCGAGCTTTGCCGCCGAGATCGCGCGCGGGCTTCCCGCCGCCTTGACCCTCGCCGCCGCGAGCGAGGCGCAAGGCCGCGCGCTTGCGCATGCGCTGAGCCATGCCTCGTTCCGCTGCTATTGGAGCGATGACCTTGCCGGCGCCGAGATCGGCGGCGCGCTCAAGAATGTCTACGCCATCGCCGCAGGCATCGTCATGGGCAAGAAGCTTGGCGCGAGCGCCCACGCCGCGCTCGTCACGCGGGGCTTCGCCGAGATGATGCGCTTCGGCGACAGCGCTCGGCGCGCGCCGCGAGACCATGACCGGGCTGTCCGGCTTGGGCGATCTGGTCCTCACCTGCGGCAGCCCGCAATCGCGCAACATGTCGCTCGGCACGGCGCTCGGCGAAGGCCTAAGCCTGGACGAGGTGCTGAAGTCGCGGCACTCCGTGACCGAAGGCATCTACACCGCGAGCGCCGTGGTCGAGATGGCTGCGGCACGCGGCATCGACATGCCGATCGCCCAGGCCGTGCACGCCGTGGTCTCGGGCCTCGCCACGGTCGATGAGGCGATCGAGGCGCTGCTCTCCCGCCCGCTCAGGCCTGAAGGGTGAGCCAGGGCCTCATGGTCGAGCACGCGCCTTGCGCTCCACGAGTCCTGAGGAGGGCCAAAGGCCCGTCTCGAAGGGTGAGGCCCCATGGACAGGTTCCTTGGCAAGCAATAGCTTTGGCGCCCTGGGGGATTTGCATGCTCTACGCCGTGATCTGCACCGACAAACCGGACAGCCTCGCGCTGCGCATGGCGAACCGGCCTGAGCATGTCGCCTATCTGCAAAGCCTCGGCGACCGCCTGGTGATCGCCGGTCCCTTCACCGAGCCTGACGGCAAGACCATGAATGGCAGCCTCATCGTGATCGAGGCAGGCTCGCTCGAGGCCGCCCGCACGATCGCAGCGGGCGATCCCTTCGCCAGGGCCGGCCTGTTCGCCTCGGTCGAGGTCCGCCCCTGGCTCTGGACCCTCAACAGGCCGAGCGACGAGGACGAGTGAGGCGCTGCCGATGAACTACTGGCTGTTCAAATCAGAGCCCGACGCCTGGTCCTGGGACCAGCAGAAGAAGGAAGGCGCCAAGGGCGCCGAGTGGGACGGCGTGCGCAACTACCAGGCGCGGAACGTCATGCGCCAGATGAGACGCGGCGATCTCGGCTTCTTCTATCACTCAGGCGAGGAGCGGCGCGTCGTCGGCGTGGTCAAGGTGGTGGCCGAAGCGCATCCGGACTCGACCGACGGGACCGGCATCTGGGAATGCGTCGATGTCGCCGCCGTCAGCGACGTGAAGAAGCCGGTGACGCTCGCCGAGATCAAAGCCACCAAGTCGCTCAAGGACATGGTGCTGGTCAACAATTCCCGGCTTTCGGTGCAACCCGTTTCCGCCGAGGAATGGGGTATCGTCAGCCGCATGGCGGGCCTCAAGGGGAAATAGCGAGGCTCACGCTGGGAGGCCGCTTAGGGGGTGGAGACATGAACATCATGGTCAACTATCTCGCTGTCGTGGTCGCTGCCGTCGCCGGGTTTCTCCTCGGCTGGGGCTGGTACATGGCCTTCGGCAAGGCCTGGAAGGAAGCCCTCGGCCGGCAGGAGGGCGACTGCAAGCCGACGCCTCTGCCGTTCATTTTGGCGGGCCTCGGCTCTCTCCTGATGGCCTGGATGCTCGCCGGACTGATGGGCCATCTCGCCAATGTGACGGTCCGCGGCGGCCTGATCACCGCGTTTTTCGTGTGGGCCGGCTTCGTGCTGACCACGACCGTCGTCAATCAGCAATTTCAGGGCACGAAGCCCCTCGTGACCATCATCGACGCCGGGCACTGGCTCGCCGTGCTCCTCCTCATGGGGGCGATCATCGGGGCGTTTGGCACCTAAACGGCTAGCGCCGGCACGACGACCGATTGTCGCCCGGCTCGCGCGCGTCCATAATAAGAGCAAGCTTCATATGAAAGCGGGCTTCGCAACGCGTAGGGAGGAGCGGGCCGATGGCGGAGGAAACTGTCTACAAGGTTGCGAAGGACTGGAAGAAACAGGCCTTCATCGACAGGGACGAGTACGAGAAGCAATATCGCAAGAGCGTCGAGAAGCCTGACAAGTTCTGGGGCAAAGAGGGCGAGCGGATCGATTGGATCAAGCCCTACAGCGTCGTCAAGAACACGAGCTTCACCTACCCGGACGTCTCGATCAAATGGTTCGAGGACGGCACGCTCAATGTCAGCGCCAATTGCGTCGACCGGCATCTGAAGAAGCGCCGGCATCAGGTCGCCATCATCTGGGAGCCTGACGATCCGGCCGAGGCCCCGCGCCACATCACCTATGGCGAGCTTCACCGCGAGGTGAATGTGTTCGCCAATGTGCTGCTCTCCATGGGCGTCGACCGCGGCGACCGCGTCACCATCTATCTGCCCATGATCCCGGAGGCGGCCTACGCCATGCTCGCCTGCGCGCGGATCGGCGCCATTCATTCCGTGGTGTTCGGCGGCTTCTCGCCAGACTCGCTTGCCGGCCGCATCACCGATTGCAAGTCGAAGCTCATCGTCACCGCCGATGAAGGGTTACGCGGCGGCAGGAAGATCAAGCTCAAGCACAATACCGACGAAGCGCTGACCAAATCGCTCGGCGACGAGAAGGTGGTGGTGATCAAGCGGACCGGCGGCCAATGCGCCATGCATGCCGGCCGCGACTTCTGGTACGACGACCTTGCCGCGAAAGTGTCCGACGATTGTCCGCCGGCGGAGATGGGCGCGGAGGACCCGCTGTTCATCCTCTATACCTCCGGCTCGACCGGACAGCCGAAGGGCGTGGTGCACACTTCAGGCGGCTATCTCGTCTATGCCGCCATGACGCATCAATACGTCTTCGACTATCACGACGGCGACGTCTATTGGTGCACGGCCGATGTCGGCTGGGTCACCGGCCATTCCTATATCGTCTATGGGCCGCTCGCCAACGGCGCGACCACGCTGATGTTCGAGGGCGTGCCAAACTACCCAGATGCCTCGCGCATGTGGCAGGTGGTCGACAAGCACGGCGTCAATATTTTCTATACGGCGCCGACCGCCATCAGGGCGCTGATGGGCGCGGGCGACGATTTCGTCACGCGCTCGAGCCGGAAGTCGCTTCGCCTGCTCGGCAGCGTCGGCGAGCCGATCAACCCGGAAGCCTGGGAGTGGTATTACCGCGTGGTCGGCGAGGAGCGTTGCCCGATCGTCGACACCTGGTGGCAGACCGAGACCGGAGGCATCCTCATCACGCCACTGCCTGGCGCCACCAAGCTCAAGCCTGGCTCGGCGACGCTGCCCTTCTTCGGCGTCCAGCCAGCCGTGGTCGACGGCGAGGGCAATTTGCTGGAGGGGGCGGTCTCAGGCAATCTCGTGATCCTCGATGCGTGGCCGGCAATGGCGCGCACCATCTACGGCGACCACAAGCGCTTCGCCGACACCTATTTCTCGACCTACAAGGGCAAATATTTCACCGGCGACGGATGCCGCCGCGACGCCGACGGCTATTACTGGATCACCGGCCGCGTCGACGACGTGATCAATGTCGCCGGGCACCGCATGGGCACGGCCGAGGTCGAGTCGGCGCTCGTCGCCCATCCCAAAGTGTCGGAAGCCGCGGTCGTCGGCTATCCGCACGCGGTCAAGGGCCAGGGCATCTATTGCTATGTCACGCTGATGGCCGGAGAGAGCGGATCGGATGCGCTGAAGATCGAGCTGCGCGACTGGGTGCGCAAAGAGATCGGCCCGATCGCCTCGCCGGACCTGATCCAATTCGCGCCTGGGCTGCCCAAGACCCGCTCCGGCAAGATCATGCGCCGCATCCTGCGCAAGATCGCCGAGGACGATTTTTCCAATCTCGGCGACATCTCGACACTTGCCGATCCTGCCGTGGTTGAGGATCTCGTCGACAAGCGCCAGAACCGCGGAACTGCTTAAGTCAAGAAATGCGGGCCGCCAGGCCCGTGAGATCTGAGGGGAAAGATATCGCCATGTCCTGGGTCAAGGGGCTGCTCATCGCTCTCGGCGTCGTCGCCGTGCTCGTCTTCGCCATCATCGCCGGACTCGGCATGCTCGGTTCCAGCGGAGGCAAGGAGGTCAGGCACATCTCGATGGGCCAAAGGACCATCACCGTGTCGCACTACAAGAATCTGACCCAGGAGACGACGGCGGACGGCGTCAGGATCATGGTCGACGGTCACACCATCGTCGCGACCAACGATGCCATCACCATCGACGGCACCGCGCAGACCTTCGATCCTACGCAAGACGTGGAGATCACCGTCGATGAGAGCGGCGCCGTGCAGGCCAAGACCCTGGCCGCCGACGCTCCCAGGCCCGATGAAGACGAAGGAATTCCCGAGGAGAGTGGCGGCGACGCTCCGCCGCCACCTCAATAAATGGGCGCCGGCCTTTTAGGAGGCGGTGGCGCGCGTCATCTCGCTTAAGAGCGACGACCAGGCTTCTTTCGCCTCGCGCGGGAAGCGGGGCTGCAACGATTGCTCGAGCGTCCACACCCAGGCGTGCTGGAAGGCGTCGTAATGGCTTGGCTTGACGCCTGCCTCGCGCTGGCGCGTGCCGAGCAGCTTGAGGATAGGCTGGAGCGACTGGAGCCGGTCGAGCGACAGCACGGCGACCTTCATCGCCGCCATGAATTTCCGCCGCTGGGCGCGTGACGGAGAGTTGAACAGCTTGCCGAGCGAGGGGTCGAGATCGACGGACTTCATATAGAACAGCCGCGCCACGAGATCTGAGGCGGGCTCGATGACGGCGAAGGTTTCGCGGATCTGCCGCTTCTGCTCGCGGGTGAGCGAGGGGCTGGCGGAGATTGCGGGCTCGGGCGAAGGAGCAAGCAGTGTCAAGGACATGGGCGCGACTCTGAGCTGGATTGAACCTGCCGCCAGCATGAGCCCGAGCCCTTGAGGAAGCGTTAAGGTAACCGCATCGCTAACGGCCGTTCTTCCTGCCGCTGCGAAAGCGCCGCCCGCGCGGCTTTCCCAAGGCCGCCAGATACTTGTGATGGGGGCAGGCACTTCCAACATATTCACCGTGAGCGCGGGCCAACGTCCCCCGCGCGCTGGGAGTGAGTTTGATGGGTTATTTCCGCACAGCCATGCTGCTTGCCGCGATGACCGCCCTCTTCATGGGCATCGGTTATCTGGTCGGCGGCCAGACCGGCATGGTCGTCGCGTTTCTCGTCGCGGCGGCGATGAACCTGTTCGCCTATTGGAACTCCGACAAGATGGTGCTCTCCATGTATGGCGCGCGCGAGGTCGACGAGCGCGCGGCGCCGGAGCTCTATGGGCTGGTGCGGCAGCTCGCGGCCAATGCCGAGATCCCCATGCCCAAGGTGTTCATCATGGACAACCCGCAGCCGAACGCGTTCGCCACCGGGCGCAACCCCGAGCACGGCGCGGTCGCGGTCACCACCGGGCTGCTCGAGCGGCTGAACCGCGACGAGCTTGCCGGCGTGATCGCGCACGAGCTCGGCCACATCAAGCATCGCGACACCCTGACCATGACCATCACCGCGACGCTTGCCGGCGCCATCTCCATGCTCGCCAATTTCGGCTTCTATTTCGGCGGCGGCAACCGCAACAGCGACGGCATCGGCCCGATCGGCGGGCTGATGCTGGTGATCCTCGCCCCGATCGCCGCCGCGCTCGTGCAGTTCGGCGTCAGCCGCGGACGCGAATACGAGGCGGACCGCATCGGCGCCGAGATCAGCCGGAAGCCGCTGTCGCTCGCCTCCGCCTTGCGCAAGATTTCCAGCGCGGCGGAGCAGATCCCCAATTCTCCCGCCGAGCGCAATCCAGCATCGGCGCATCTCTTCATCGTCAACCCGCTGTCAGGTGCGCGCATGGACAACCTCTTCTCCACCCACCCCAATGTGGAGAACCGCATCGCCCAGCTCGACGAGATCGCCGCGCGCATGGGCCAGGGCGCCGGCGTGCAGCCTTTGTCGTCTGCCCCACGCGCCGCGGGGCCGTCGGGGCCTGGGGCGCGCCGCAAGCCTCAGGCTACCGGCGGCGCGGGCCCTGGGACCAGAGCTAGACTCTAGCGAGCCCCCACATGACTTTTGACGAAGAGACGCGCGACTCGCCCGCCGCGCGGGAGGCCCAGGCCGGCCTGCCGGCGCGGCGCGCAGCGGTGGAGCTGCTCTCCGCCGTCATCGACAAGAAGCAGCCGCTCGACGACATCTTGAGCCGCTCGCTCGCCACGGGGTGGATGTTCGACCTGCCGGCGCGCGACCGGGCGCTTGCCCGCGCCATCGTGGCCACGAGCTTAAGGCGTCGCGGCGAGATCGACCATGTGCTTGGGCATTTCCTCGAGCGCGGGCTGCCGGACAAATCCGGCAAGCTCTATCCGATCCTCTTGTCAGGCGCGGCGCAGCTCATGTTCCTGAAGACGCCGCCGCATGCGGCCATCGACCTTGCCGTGCGGCTTGCCCAATGGGACGGGCGCGCGCGGCGCTACGACAAGCTGGTCAACGCCGTGCTGCGGCGCGTCGCCAAGGAGGGCGATGCCATCGCGGCTGGCCTCGATGCGCCGCGCGTCAACACGCCAGACTGGCTGTGGCAGCGGTGGGTCGCGCGCTACGGCGAGGAGCGGGCGCATCTGATCGCCGCCGCCAATCTGATCGAGCCGCCGCTAGACCTCACGGTGAAGAGCGAGCCTGAACACTGGGCCGAGCAGATGTCGGGGCGCGTGCTTCCCAATGGCAGCGTGCGCCTCCTGCCCAAGGGCCGCATCGAAGCGCTCCCCGGTTTTGAGCAAGGCGCGTGGTGGGTGCAGGACATCGCGGCCTCGCTGCCGGCGCATCTCATGGGGCACGTCGAGGGTAAGCGCGTATTGGACCTTTGCGCCGCGCCTGGCGGCAAGACGGCGCAGCTCGCGCTTGCCGGCGCCTCAGTCGTCGCCGTCGACATTTCCAAGACTCGGCTCAAGACGCTCTCCGCAAATCTCGCCCGACTCGGTCTTGCCGCCACCACCGTCGCCGCCGACGCCACGACCTGGTCGCCTGAGAGTCGATTCGACGCAATTCTGCTCGACGCGCCCTGCTCATCGACCGGCACCATTCGCCGCCACCCCGACATCCCCTATCTCAAATCGCCGAAGGACATCGAAGACCTGGCCCGCCTCCAGGCGCGCCTCCTCGACAATGCCGCCTCGCTGCTCAAGCCTGGCGGCACGCTCGTCTATTCCACCTGCTCGCTCGAGCTCGAGGAAGGCGAGGCCCAGATTGCCGCGCTGCTCGCCCGGAACCCTGAGATCAAGGTCGATCCGATCCTGCCCGAAGACGTGTTTGGGCAGGAGGATTGGCTACAGTCCCCGGGCTTCTTGAGGACTTTTCCCTATCAGCTCGACCTCGGGACGCCGGAATGGAGCGGCATGGACGGATTCTTCGCCGCGCGCCTGAAACGCAACAAATAGCAACAACCTCGCCCACTTAGGCCGGAAGCCTCTTGATCCTGCCCGGATGCGGTCCGACAATGCCCAAGCATTGTGCGGGGAGGCCCCGAGGCGCCTGATTGAAGGCGGGGCCTATTATTCGAGATGATTGAGCATGGCGACTGACCCTCATGCCGGCCAGGGCCGGTCGCGCGCTGATATTGCGCGCGGGCCGGGCGCCCTTCGGCGCTTCATGCTCTTGCGCATGGCGAGCCTCAGCTATCCGGGCACGGAGGCCGAGCAACTCCTGCTTGCGCCACAGGATCTGCGCACCGCCGATCCGAGCTTCGCCACCGAGATCTATAACGGCCATTTCGGCCTCGCCGGCAGCCTGGTCGAGCTCAACTCGCAATCGCCGTTCGAAATCGCGCCGCCGTCGGAAGGCTGGGCGCGCGAGCTTTACGGTTTCGCCTGGCTCAGGCATTTGCGCGCCGCGGGCAGCGAGCTGTCGCGCGAGCAGGCCAAGGCGCTGCTCGGCGATTTTCTGAGATTGCATAAGTCCGTGCGCGGGCTCGCCTGGCAGCCGGAGGTGGTCGGGCGGAGGGTCATCTCCTGGCTGTCCAACTCCGTGGTGGTTCTCGATGCCGGCAATCCGAAATCCTACGAGACCTTCCTCCATTCGCTGACGGCGCATCTTCGCTATCTCTCGGCGAGCTACCGTGACGCTCCTGATGGCGCGCCGCGTCTCGTAGCGCTCATGGCGCTCGTCTATGCCGGGCTCTGCATCGCCGAGCAGCAGGCGGTGGTCGACCGCTATTTGAAGCCGTTCTGCAAGGAGCTCGACCGTCAGATCATGCTCGACGGCGGGCATATCTCGCGCAACCCTGCCGCGCTCGTCGATCTCTTGCTCGATCTCCTGCCGCTCAGGCAATGCTTCATGGCGCGCGACCGCGTGCCGCCGAAGCAGCTCTCCGACGCCATCGACCGCGCCATGCCGATGGTCCGCTTCTTCCGCCTCGGCGACGGCACCATGGTGCGCTTCAACGGCGGCGGCGCGACCGCGACCGACTCGCTTGCCACCGTGCTCGCTTATGACGACACCGGCGGCGCCCCGCTCCGCGCCGCGCCGAACTCGGGCTATGCGCGCATGGAGCGAGGGAGCACGCTCATCGTCGCCGATGTGGCGGCAGCGCCTGCCGGCGCGCTGAGCATGAAGGCGCATGCCGGATGCCTCTCCTTCGAGATGAGCTCTGGCGAGCACGCCGTCATCGTCAATTGCGGGGCGCCGACCCCGGACCACGACGATTGGCGGATGTTCGCCCGCTCGACACCGGCCCATTCGACGCTCACCTTCGAGGAGTCCTCCTCGGCGATCTTCGCCGGCGCCAACGGCAGCGAGCCTTCCCTCAATGCCGAGCTTGCGGGCCCCCCCAACGTGCAGGCCTCGCTCAACGAGGAAGCCGACCAGGGGCTCACGCTCAGGGCATCGCATGAGGGCTATGCCGCGCGGTTCGGCGTCAGCCATGCGCGCCGCATTCGATTGACGCCTGACGGCTTGCTGATCCAGGGCGAAGACACGCTGGCGGCGCCGAAGGGCCTCAAGGGCGAAGCGCAGACGAGCGGCGGCGGCTATGCCGTCCACTTCCACCTCCACCCCGACGTCATCACGCAAATGGCCGAGGACGCGAGAAGCGTGACGCTCATTCTGCCCAACCGCGAATCCTGGACGGTCACCGCCAACACGCCGACCATCGCGCTCGAGGAGAGCGTGTTCCTCGCCGACGAGCGCGGGCCGCGCGGCAGCCAGCAGATCGTGCTTCAGGGCGGCCTCGAGCAAGAGCGCGAGATGCAGATCGTGTGGACCATCGAGCGGGCGGCCGCGCCGGGCGAGGCAAGCCTGCCAGAGCCAGCGGCTACGCCCGAGCCAGCCTAACCTTCAACCAACGCCGCTTTTGCGGAACGCCGCAATTCGTGATACCGGGCGGCTTGTCAGGATTGCTCCCGAGACATTCGCCCATGGAGAAGATTGCCCGCGCGCTCCTTTCGGTCAGCGACAAGACGGGGCTCGTCGATTTTGCGCGCGGCCTCTCGGCGCAAGGCGTGGAGCTCATCTCCACCGGCGGCACCGCCAAGGCCCTGCGCGAAGCAGGCCTCAAGGTGACCGACGTCGCCGAGATCACGCAAAGCCCCGAAATGATGGATGGGCGGGTGAAGACGCTGCATCCGAAAATCCATGGCGGGCTGCTCGCGGTGCGCGGCAAGGACAGCCACGAGCAGGCGCTCAAAGATCACGCCATCCCCAAGATCGATCTTCTCGCCGTCAATCTCTATCCGTTCGAGAGCACGGCTGCGAGCGGCGCCGATTTCGCCGCTTGCGTCGAGAACATCGACATCGGCGGCCCGGCGCTGATCCGCGCCGGAGCCAAGAACCATGCGAGCGTCACCGTCGTCGTCGATCCTGGCGATTACCTGCGCGTGCTCGATGAGATGGAGAAGAATGGCGGCGCGACCACGACGGAGTTTCGCAAGGAGCTCGCCGCCAAGGCCTTTGCCCGCACCGGCGCTTACGACGCCGCGATCGGCTCGTGGTTCGCCGAGACCATGGGCAACCTCACGCCTCAGCGCCGCGTCATCGCCGGGACGTTGGTCGATGCGCTCCGCTATGGCGAGAACCCGCATCAATGGGGCGCCTTCTACCGCACCAGCGACACGCGCTTCGGCGTCGCCACGGCGACGCAGGTGCAGGGCAAGGAGCTTTCCTACAACAACCTCAACGACGCCGACGCTGCCTACGAGCTCGTCGCCGAGTTCGATCCGAACGTGACCGCTGCGGTCGCCATCATCAAGCATGCCAATCCGTGCGGCGTGGCCGTCGCTTCAACGCTGAAGCAGGCTTACATCAAGGCTCTCCGCTGCGATCCTGAGAGCGCCTTCGGCGGCGTCATCGCGCTCAACCGCAGCCTCGACGCCGATGCGGCGCGGGCGATCGTCGAGATCTTCACCGAGGTGATCATCGCGCCGGATGCGAGCGACGAGGCGAAGGCGATCATCGCCGGCAAGAAGAATTTGCGCCTTCTGCTTGCCGGAGGTCTGCCCGACCCGAAGGCGCCGGGCTTCACCTTCCGCTCGCTCTCCGGCGGATTTCTCGTGCAGGCGCGCGACAACGGCGTCGCCGAGGCGGATCTGAAGATCGTGACCAAGCGCACCCCGACCGCGTCCGAGATGGCGGACATGATCTTCGCCTTCACCGTGGCGAAGCACGTCAAGTCGAACGCCATCGTCTATGCCAAGGAGGGCGCCACCGTCGGCATCGGCGCAGGCCAGATGAGCCGCGTCGACTCTGCCCGCATGGCGGCATGGAAAGGCGAGCAGGCGACCCACGCCGCGGGGCTGAAGGCACGGCTGACCGAAGGGTCGGTGGCGGCGTCAGATGCGTTCTTTCCTTTCCCTGACGGGCTGAAGGTGATGGTCGCGGCAGGCGCCACCGCCGTGATCCAGCCCGGAGGGGCGATGCGCGACGCGGAGGTGATCGCAGCTGCCGACGAAGCAGGCCTCGCCATGGTGTTCACCGGCATGCGCCACTTCCGGCACTAGCGCCTCATGCTGAGGAGCGTCCGACCAGGACGCGTCTCGAAGCATGAGATGCCGCCCTCCCCCTTCGAGACGCGGCTTCGCCGCTCCTCAGGGTGAGGGCTTGCTTTCCGGCACTAGTCGGAGGCCTTCACCCTCACCCGCTGCAAGAGCAGCAATCCAGCGATCAGGAACACGAGGCTCGTGCCGATGCCGAGGCGCTGGCTGCCGGTCGCGGCGGTGACCACGCCGATGGCGAGCGGCCCGGCAAAGGCAGTGATCTTGCCGGAGAAGGAGAAGAAGCCGAAGAACTCGGTGGTCTTTTCCGACGGCGTCATCCTTGCGAGCAGCGTCCGGCTCGCCGCCTGGATCGGGCCTGAGGCAAGCCCGATGAGAATGGCGAAGGCGAGATAGACCTGCTCGCCTACGGAAGAGAACGGTGCGCTGCCCGGCACCTTGGGCTCGACCGGATGCACGAACAGGACGTGGGTGTTGTCGACCGAGAGCACGCCGACCGAGGCGAGAATGAACAGGCAGAGCGCCCAGCCGATCACCCGCTTCGAGCCGAAGCGGTCGTCGAGCGCGCCGCCTGAGGCAGCCCCGATCGTTCCGGCGAGAGTGAGGATGATGCCGAACAGGCCGAGCTCCGAGGCCCCCCAGCCGAACACGCTCGCGGCGTAGATGCCGCCAAAGGCGAACACCGCGCCGAGCCCGTCGGCATAAAGCATGCGGGCAAGGAGGAAGAGCGCGACCTGCCGGTGGTGTTGGTAGAGCTCCCTCACGCCGCTGATGAGCTGTGCGATCCCGGCCTTGACCGGCGCGGGCGCGCGCGTTCCGGGGCGGTCGGGCGTGAACAGGAAGAGCGGCAGGACGAAGATCAGATACCAGAGCGCCGAGAACGGACCGACCAGGCGCTCGTCCGCCCGCGTCGCCAGATCGACCGGCACGATGGGGTTGAGACCGAGCAGGGTCTTGCCGGTGTCGGGGTCGGCGATGATGAAACCCGCGACGAGGACGAGGCTCACCAGCCCGCCGACATAGCCGGCGGCCCAGCCGATGCCCGACAGAGTGCCGAGCCGCTTGTGGGAGACGAGCGAGGGCATCATGGCGTTGTTGAACACGGTGGCGAGCTCAGCCCCGATGATGGCGAGCGCGAAGGAGAGAAGCACGAGCGGCGCCATGCCGGTTTGCTCCCGGAACGGCGAGCCACAGCCCGCACAAGCCTACGACGAGCAGCACCGAGAACCCGGCGATCCACGGCTTCCGCGGGAACCCGGCGTCGGCGATTGAGCCGAGAATCGGCGCCAGGATCGCAGCGATCAGCTCGGCGCCGCCGGTGGCATAGGCCCACAGCGTGGCGCCGAGCGCCGGATCCTTGATGAAGCCGTTCACGAAGAAGGGCGCGAACAGGAAGGTGACGACAAGGGTGTAGAAGGGCTGCGTCGCCCAGTCGAACAGCACCCAGCCCGAGAGCGCGAGAGGACCGGCCTTCCCTGCCTTAGACCTACCCTTCCCTCTACGCTGACCAGCGGCCATCGAGCACGATCAGATGATTGGGCAGCTCATCGTGATCGATGCTGCCTGGCGGAAAATGCTCGGCGAGGATCTTGCCGCAGGTCTCAATCGCTGTGACGAAACCCTCGACGCGCGCGCCGCGGCCAAGATGCGCGGTGAGCGTATCGACGACCTCGTTCCAAGTTGATTGCGGCACCTTCCTGTAGATGCCCTCGTCGGCGATCACTTCGGCGTAATGCTCGGCGAAGGACACGTAGATCATCACGCCGGTGCGGCCCTTGGTGGTGTGCAGGCTCTGCGCCAGGAACTGCTCAACGGCCTTCTGGTGCGCGCGGGCGCGCTTGATGGATTTCGGCACGATGGCGAAGCGCAAATCCTCCCACTGGGTGAGCGCAGCGCCGATGACGAAGACGGCGAGCTGGGCAAGGTAGATGTGCTCGACCGGCCAGTTGGTGAGATAGATCAGCGGCCATGGCACGAGGAGCGCAAGTAGCGCCGCCCACATGATGGCATAGGCGAAATAGCCCGCGCTCGCGGTGGCGGCGACCACGATGATCTCGCCGCTCGTGTTGCGCTCGGCCTTGGTGATGGCCGCCTCGATCGTGGCGCGTTCCTCGGCGCTGAACAGCTCCATCACATGTCCTACCAGCTGCCGGAGGCGCCGCCGCCGCCGAAGCTTCCCCCGCCCCCGGAGAAGCCGCCTCCGCCGCTACCGCCGCTCCACCCGCCGCCCGAGCCGCCACCCCAGCCCGGGCCGGGGATGAACACAGGTCCGCCTCTTCGCCCATAGGCCTGGCGCTGCGTGCTCCGCCAGGTCACCCAGATGAACCAGACGATGATGATCGTCCAGAACAGCACCACCAGCCAGTCGATCTTCGGATCGTCGGCATCGCGGCGTCCCTTGACGCGCTCGGCAAGCTCGGCGGCATCGCCGGTGAGCACGAGCTCGATCCCCTTGACGCCCTCCTTGATGCCGCCGGCGTAATCGCCGGAGCGGAAGCGCGGCAGGATGGCGCCGTTGATGATGACGTTCGACATCGCATCGGTGAGCAGCGGCTCGAGGCCGCGGCCGACCTCGATGCGCACCTTTCGCTCATTCGGCGCGACGATGAGGAGGACGCCGTTGTCCTTCTCCTTGGTGCCGATGCCCCAATGGCGCCCGAGCTGATAGCCGAAATCCTCGATGGTGAAGCCCTGGAGGGAGGGCAGCGTCACCACCACGACCTGGTCCGAGCTCTTGTCCTCCAGCGCCTTGAGGCCGGCGTCGAGCTCGGCAATATCGGAAGCGCTCAACAGATCGGCGTCGTCGACCACCCTGCCGGTGAGCTGCGGATAGCTTGGCTCGGCCGCGGCGGCGGGCCCGATGAAAGCCAAGAGCGCGAGGCCGGACAGAACCGAGCGCCAAAGCGTGGAGGCCATTCTTGCCCTCCTTCGCGCCTCTTGTTCCGCTAGAACTTCACCTCCGGCACCTTGGTGGTCTCCTCGGCGACGGTGAAATTCTGCATCGGCTCGGCATCGGGATAAAGCACCGCGCGCCACCAGCGGCCGGGGATGGTCCTGATCTCGGTGTTGTAGTCCTTGACCGCGGTGATGTAGTCGCGCCGGGCTATGGCGATGCGGTTCTCGGTGCCTTCCAGCTGCGACTGCAACGCGAGGAAGTTCTGGTTCGACTTCAAGTCGGGATAGTTCTCGACCACGGCAAGCAATCTTGCCAGCGCCCCGCTAAGCTGGCTTTGCGCCTCCTGGAATTTCTTGAAGGCGTCGGGATTGGTGAGGATGTCCGGAGGCAGTGTCACTTGCGTCGCCTTGGCGCGGGCCTCGACCACCTCGGTCAGCACCTTGCTCTCCTGTGCGGCATAGCCCTTCACCGTCTCAACCAGATTGGGAATGAGGTCGGCGCGGCGCTGATATTGGTTCAGCACCTCGCTCCAAGCGGCCTTGGCCCGCTCCTGCAAGGTGGGGATGGTGTTGATGCCGCAGCCGGCAAGCGCCAATCCGGCGATCGCCAAAGCCAACGCACGGACGAAGATGCGAGAACGCGGACGCGTCGATGCCAGCATGACAGCCTCCCTGAACAGCCAAAACCGCTTCGGCAACGGGTGTATTGAGGGGGCGGTCCGGAGGCAAGGGCTTTTGCCTGACGGGACGCTCGCCCTCATGCGACCGCAAATTTGTGCCCCAGTCTGGCGACGGGCACGGGGGCCGGTTCCAACTGTTGCCAGAATGGAACAAAGGCCAAGTTTATTAGCAACAGTGCAGTGCCGTTTGCGTGCCACTTACGGCCGCCGCGGCCGGATTTTCCTCCGTGATGCAGAGAGTTGTGCCGGACCTCGAGAAAAGCGCCGAGGCCGCGCGAAATCTTTGACGGACGGCGCCAAATGTTAGGTAATCAGAAGGCTTTGCTGGCCAAATTTGTTAGCCTCACCTACTGTGATTCGCGGGGGAAGCGATGCGCAGCGGAGGAACAATTTCGCCGCATGACGGTTCGAACATTTACGGGGCGGGCAAGTTGAAAGCGCAGTGTGTGAGTAGCGGCAAGACGATTCCGGTCGTCCTTAAAGCAACGCGAATTTCGGCAGTCTGGTTCGGCATAGCGGCCATCGTTTTGGCCGCAGCCGCCATCGACCCCGCTCTGGCCGGAAAGAAGCAAAAGCCTGCCAAGGCCCCCGAGGAGCCAGTCGTCCACGTCGATCTCAAGGAGCCGATGATCGTCGTCGTCTCCATCGGGCAGCAAAAGGTCGACGTCTATCGCGGAACGACGCTCGTCACCAGTTCGGCGGTGTCGACGGGAACGTCAGCCCACCCGACGTTCATCGGCGCCTTCTCGATCATGCAGAAGGCGCGGTGGCACCACTCGAACATCTACAGCAACGCGCCGATGCCGTGGATGAACCGGCTCACCTGGTCTGGGACGGCGATGCATGCCGGCATCGTGCCTGGATATCCCGCGTCCCACGGCTGCATTCGCCTGACCTATGCGTTTGCGCCAAAATTCTTCCAGATGTCCTCAATCGGCGACAACGTGATCACGTCCCGCGGCCGGCCGAAGCCGACGCCGATCGAGCACGGAGCGTTGTTCCAGCCCTTGCCGCCGCCGGCATTGCCGATGGTCGAGAAGGAGGCCTCGCTTTCGCCGCTGGAGCGCATCAGCACGCCAATCCCCGCAATGGCGGCAGCGGCGGCAAGCCCGGTCATTCTGGCGAAGGCAGAGATGCCGACCACCGTCGACAGCGAGGCGCATCCTAAAGTCGAAGAGAAGGCAGCGCCCTCGGACGAAGGCTTGGCGAAGGACGCCGACGCCGAGGCGGCGAGTGCAATGACCGCAATCGAGGACAACGCCGACGAGACCGAGTCGGATCCCTATCGCGTGCATGCCATCACGCCGGAGATGGGCAAGAGCCAGGAGCGCCTTGCCGCTCCGGACCCAGCGCCGGCCGCGGAGAGCGCCGCCGAGGACAAGCCCGCCGACAAGCCTGTCGCCGCCGCCCCGGCAGTGCCAGAACCCGTCGCGCCGAAGCCTGAACCGGCTCCCGTCGAGATCGCCGCGGCGACGCCCGATCTGCCTCCGCCTGCCGCCGCCGCCAAACTGAATGCCGGCGTTGACGCAGCTTCGGTGCAGGCAGCAGAGCCACGCTCGGACAAGCCGTTGCGCATGCTGCTCACCCGCCGCACGAATCGCGACCGTATCATCGGTATGCAGAACATCTTCGCCTCGCTGGGCTATCTGCCGCAGCAGGATTTCGACGGCACTCTGGGAAAGGCCACCATCACCGCCATCAAGGCCTTCCAGAAGGCGAACGGCATGACCGAGAACGGCGTCGTCAACGAAGATCTGGTGAAGAAGGTGTATGAGGTCGCCGGCAAGGGCGAGCCTCCGGCCGGCCATCTCTATGTCAGGCAGGACTACGACGACGTGTTCGATCTGCCAGTCAGTTTCCGCAATCCTGAGGAGCCGCTCGGCACTCACGTCTATATCGCGCTCAATTTCGCCCCTGGCGACACCAAGATCAGATGGGTGACGCTAGACGTTACCGATGGCGCGGGGCCCGCTGTGCCGCTCGATCGCCTCGAGATCTCGGAGGATGTGCGGCAGAAGATTTCCGAGCGCCTGACTCCAGGCTCGACCTTCATCGTCGCCGATACCAGCATCAATTCGGCGGGCCTGCCGAAGGGCGGAGACTTCGTGGTGTTGGCGAGATCGACCGGCGCCAAGATCAGCATGACCGACGAAGAGCCGGTGGCAAGGCCGAAACCGCGCCGCCGGGTCAATTCCTATGCCAGGCGGAATTATTACGATCCGTGGGGGGCTCCGCCCTGGGGCGGAAGACGCAGCGGCGGTTTGTTCGGACGCGCCTGGTAGGCGCCAAGCTACTCAACGCACTGCCTACGATCTGAGGCCGGCCTGGCACCCTTGGCCGGCCTTTCCATTTCCGGCCTTGCGCGAGCGCGTTAAGACCTCGACTACGATTGCTTAATCTCCCGATGCGAAGGTTGGCGAAACGCCGTGCCCGGGGGGATTCCGGTCGGATCATGACTCAGTCCGGAAAGATCGTCGCTTATGTCTGCACGGCGCTCTCAGCCGCGGCGATGCTCGGCATTTCCGTTCTCGTCATCGGCGCGCCATGGATTGGCCTCGGCCCGTCACTGGCGCAATCCGAACAGGCGAAAACTCCTGCCGAGGCGCTCGCGCTTGCCGAGGTCCGCGCACTTGCCGCCACCGTCTCGGGGACTCCGGCCGAAACTCCACTAGCCGGGACCGGTGCGGCCGTCGAGGCTGCGGCGCCGCCGCCGGAATGGACCCCGGTCGAGGTCGGCGCCGCGCTCATGCAATGCGTGAGCCTGCTTGCTCCCGTCAGCGCGGAAGTGATCCCCCTCGCGCCGGTTCGCTACAACGATTGCGGCACGCCGGCTCCGGTGCTCCTGCGCAGCATCGGCGGCAAGGACAGGATCGCAGTCGATCCTCCGTTGGTCATGAACTGCCCCATGGTCGCGGCACTCGCCAGCTGGTTGGAGAAGACCGTGCAGCCCGCGGCGCGCGCCACGTTCGGATCGCCGGTGGCGAGGATCGCCGGGTCCTCCTATGCCTGCCGCAACCTCTATAACCTCCCCAACGAGCGCCGCAGCCAGCACGCCTACGCCAACGCCATCGATCTCCCGGCGTTCTTTCTCGCCAATGGTCGGATCGTGAACCTCACCCAAGGCTGGGGTCCGACACGCCGCGACCTCGTCGCCGGGCTGAAGCTCGTGCCGATCGTGTCGAAGACGCCGGACGGCGCCTCGGCCGGCGTGACGACCGCGGACATGAAGACGAATGAGAAAGGTGGCGCCGGCGAAGCGAAGGTAGTGAAGGCATCGGCCGAGCAGCCCGCCGAGGGCGCAGCCGCGCCAGCGCCAAAAGCCGCACCGCTGCCCGATCCGCTAACCCTGCCAGAGGCGAAGTTCCTCCGCCACGTGCACCGGGGCGCCTGCGATGAGTTCACCACGGTGCTCGGCCCTGAGGCCAACGACGTGCACCGCACCCACCTTCATCTCGACCTGCAAGACCGCCACGCGCTCAACGTCTGCCAGTGACGGCGGCGACATACCTCCCTCGAAACAGCTGGCGTCCAGCCCTATATGTCCTTGGCCGGCGTCGCAGGAAGTGCGGCCGCGTCCCCGCCGGTTGCTCAACCTATCCGGCAGCGTCACTCGACCTTCGGAGGGCAAGCAAGAATGACGACGTCAATCGGTAACGAGGAGGTCCATCATGGATAGGAACGATCGGCAGGCGATAGAAGCTCTGTTCGACAAGCTTGCGACCGTGGAGCGCCGGTCGCCTCCACGCGATGCCGAGTCGGAAGCGTTCATTCGCGACAAGGTTGCCCGTCAGCCCGGCGCTCCCTACTACATGGCGCAGACCATCGTCGTTCAGGAGCAAGCCCTTGCGGCAGCGGAAGCACGACTGGCGGAACTCGAGGCGCAAGCTGCCGAGACACCGCCGGCGAACGGCGGCTTTTTCGACAGCCTGTTCGGCGACCGCCGCCAGCCGGCGCGCTCAATCGGGTCAGTCCCGCGGGTCGGCGCACCGAACCGCGAAACGATGCAGCCGCAGCAGCCCGGCGGTGGTGGCTTCCTCGCCGGCGCGGCACAGACCGCGCTCGGCGTGACCGGCGGCGTGCTGCTCGGTAATGCTATCGCCGGCATGCTTAGCGGCAACGAGGCTAAAGCGGCAGCGCCAGCAGCCGACAAAGGCACCGAGGATAAAGGCGCCGAAGAGCCGCAAGAAGATGCGCATACGGAGGAGGCCGACTTCGATGACGGAGGCGCCGACCTCGGCGACTTCGACCTGGATCTCTGAGACGCGTCAGCCCTGAAGCGTGGCCAGATCGATTTTCGATTCGTCGCTACACGTCGAGAGGCAGTCCGTCCGGCCAATATCCTGAGTGGCTATCTTTGCAGAAAAATTGGAGCGGGCGATGGGATTTGAACCCACGACCCCAACCTTGGCAAGGTTGTGCTCTACCCCTGAGCTACACCCGCGATCCCGGCCTACTCTCGCGCTCTTGCCAAACCCATCCGGTTCGCGCTTGAAGGCACTGTCTGGCGTTGTAGTTGATCCCCCTTCCGATGTCCATAGGACGAGCTTAAGGGTTTCGCCGAGAGCAGAATGACCGCGAGGATCAAGCCCTTGACCGGCGAACCGTTGGCCGGGCCGCGCGAAGCGACGCCCGCCTCGATGGCGGCGGACCGGAGGAAATTCTTCGCGCGGCTGGAAGAGCTCGGCATCGCCTGCGTCACGGTGGAGCACGAGCCGGTGTTCACGGTCGAGCAATCGCGGGCTTTGCGCGAGACCATACCAGGCGCCCACACCAAGAACCTGTTCCTCGCCGACAGAGACGGGCGCGTGGCGCTGGTCGTCGCCAAGGACGATGCCCGCGTCGATCTCAAGCGCGTTGCCTCGCGTCTCGGCTTCGGACGCCTGAGCTTCGGCAAACCCGAGCTCCTCGGCAGAATGCTCGGCGTCACGCCGGGCTCGGTCACGCCGTTTGCGCTGATCAACGATCGAGCAAGCGCGCCTGCGCGTGGTGGTGGACGAAGCGCTGCTCGCCTTCGCCGAGGTCAATTGCCATCCGCTGGAAAACACCGCGACGACGCGGCTTGCCACCGGGGATTTGCTGCGTTTCATCCGCGCCTGCGGGCATGAGCCGTTGGTCTGTCCTCTCTCCTGAACCCGCCCTCGGAGCGGTTGCGAAACGGCCCTTTGCCGCCCATCTTTCCCTCCAGATACGACCACCTTGGCGTCGTCACGCGAGGCGTATAGGGTTCGCAAACCCAGGGTGAATGAGCATGGACACTCCGATCCTTTCCGAAGGCGGCGTCGCGGCCGACGCCGACCTGATCAAGAACACGACCACCAAGGATTTCATGCGCGACGTGGTCGAGGCCTCGCGCGAGGTCCCGGTTCTGGTCGATTTCTGGGCGCCCGTGGTGCGGCCCCTGCCGGCAATTGACTCCGCTTCTCGAGAAGGCCGTGCGCGCCGCCAAGGGCGCGGTGAAGCTCGTCAAGATGAATATCGACGAGCACCCGCAGATCCCTGGCCAGATGGGCGTGCAGTCGATCCCCGCCGTGTTCGCCTTCCAGGACGGAAGGCCGGTCGACGGCTTCATGGGAGCGCTGCCTGAGTCGCGCATCAAATCGTTCATCGCGCGGCTGATCGGCGATGAGAGCGCCGACGCGGCGGCAGACCTTGACGAGGCAGACGAAGCGCTTGCCGCTGGCGACGCCAACACCGCAGCGCAAGCCTTCGCCGAGGCCTTGCAGAAGGACGCCGAGAATGAGCGCGCCGCCGCTGGCCTCGCCAAATGCTACATCAAGACCGGAGATTTGACCCGTGCCGAGCAGACCTTGGCTCTGGTGCCGCCGGCAAAGGCCGACAGCGCACCGGTGGCGAGCGCCAGGGCAAGCCTCGAGCTTGCGCGCAAAGCCGCGAGCGCCGGCGACGCCGAGTCTCTCCGCGCCAAGCTTGCCGCCAATCCCAATGATAGCCAGAGCCGCTTCGATCTCGCCGTCGCGCTGAACGCGAAAGGCGACCGGCAAGGCGCGCTCGATGAGCTTCTCACCATCATCCGCAAGGATCGCGCCTTCAACGACGACGCCGCCCGCAAGCAGCTGCTTCAGCTGTTCGATGCCTGGGGGCCTAGCGATCCTGCCACCATATCGGGCCGGCAAAGGCTCTCATCGCTGTTGTTTGCGTGAGGGCAAGGAGACGTGCCGCGTGGGGTAACTGAGCGCTACCGAGGGCCCGGAGATCTTCCGCAGGTGCTGCCGCTATTTCCATTGCGCGGCGCCATTCTCCTGCCGCGCGCCACGCTCGCGCTCAATGTGTTCGAGCCGCGCTATCTCCTGCTTGTCGACTATGCGCTCGCCGGCGACCGGCTGATCGGCATCGTGCAGCCGGCGCCTGACGCCGGCGAGGTCGAATCGCCATCCGGCAAGATTTTTCCCTTGCGGCGCATCGGCTGCGCCGGGCGCATCACCTCATTCAGCGAAGGCGACGACGGCAGGCTGATGCTGTCGCTGACCGGCATCGCGCGCTTCCGCATGTTGCAGGACGTCGAGTCTGACGAACCGTTCCGCTTCGGCCGCGTGAGCTTCGCCGAGTTCGCCACCGATTTCACCTCCGGTCATGGCGAGGACGACGTCGACCGGCCGCGCCTGCTCACCACCTTGCGCAATTATCTCATCGCCAACAATCTCAGCGCCGATTGGGACCGCATCGACAGCGCGAGCAACGAGCGGCTGGTCAACACGCTGTCGATCCTGAGCCCCTACGGCGCGGAGGAGAAACAGGCGCTGCTCGAGGCGAGAGACCTGAAGGCGAGGGCGGAAGCGCTGGTTGCGCTGGCCGAGATGGAGCTCGCCTCACGCGACGACGGCTCCGGAACCTCGATCCAATGAGCGGTTAGGGAGAGCATCCATGGACAAGCAGCAAGGCGAACGGCGCCTCGATCCCAAGCTCCTCGAGATTCTGGTCTGCCCTTTGACCAAGACCTCGCTCGACTACGACGCCGAGCGCCAGGAGCTGATCAGCCGCGCCGCCGGTCTCGCTTATCCGATCCGCGACGGCATCCCCATCATGCTGCCCGACGAAGCGCGCAAGCTCGACTAGCGCCGACGCCCGCGGATCACAGCCTCTCGCCCTTGAGCAGGCGCGGGACGGTGCCGCTCACCCCAGCAGCCTCGCGCACCAGAGCGCGCTTCAGCCAAGGCGCATTGTCGACGATGCCGAGCCCGAGATCGCGCAGCGCGCGGAGCGGCGCGTTGTCGTTGGAGAAGAGGCGGTTCAGCCCATCCATCACCGTGGCGGAGAAGGCGCTGTCGAATCTCCGCCAGCGCTCATAGCGTTCGAGCAGCGCGCTCGCGCCGACATCCATGCCGAGCCGCGCGCCCTCAACCACGATCTCGGTCAGCGCCGCAACATCGCGCAGCCCGATATTGAGACCCTGTCCCGCGAGCGGATGGACGGCGTGGGCGGCATCGCCGACCAGCGCCAGCCGCTCGCCTACGAAGCTGCGCGCGACTTGAAAATCGAGCGGGAAGGATTGGCGCGGGCCGGCAAGCGCGATGTCGCCAAGCCTCGTGCCGAAGCGCTTCGACGAGTTCGGCGAGGAACGCAGCTTCGTCGGCCGCCATGATCGCCTCGCCCGTCGTCTTGTCTTCCGTCCACACGATGGAGGTGCGATTGCCCTTGAGCGGCAGCATGGCGAAGGGACCGCCGGGGAGGAAATGCTGCACCGCCTTGCCGTGATGCGGCTTTGTGTGCGCCACCGTGGTGACGATGCCGAGTTGCGGGTAGCTCCAGCCCACGCATTTGATGCCGGCACGCTCGCGCAAGCGCGAGCGCTTGCCGTCGGCGGCGATGAGGAGCTTGGCACTCGAGCCTGCCGCCGCTTGCAAGCTCCGCTTGAATAGAGAACGGCGTCGCCGCGAAGCCGGTGACGCTGTCAGGCGCGAGCATCTCGATGGCCGGCTCGCGGCGAACGGCGCTCTTGAGCGCACGGATGAGATCCTCATTCTCGATCATATAGGCGCCGGACTCGCCAGGCTTGAGATCGTCGTCGAAGCCGAGGAGATGCGGGCGGCGCCGCGCGTCGAGCGAACTGTCGGTGATCTCGATATTGGTAATGGCTTGCGCGCCGTCGGCAAGCTGCGGCCAGACACCGAGAACGGAGAGCAGCCCCTTGCTCGCCGCCGACAACGCCGAGGCGCGGGCGTCAGCCTTGCTGCCCTCCGGCGGCTCGGCATCGACCAGCGCCACGCGAAAGCCCTTTGGCGCCGCTCCGCCCAAGGCAAGCGCCAGCGACATGCCGACAAAGCCGCCGCCGGCAATGATCACGTCGTAGCTCTCCGTCTCGGCCATGAGCTTTCATAGGTCCGGCGGCGGGAAATCGAAACCCTTCATTTCGCGCCGTCGAGCGCGGTTCCGCTCCGCTTGCAAAACTGGTAAAGGCCGAAAGTCATGAGCCGCGCGCTGGACCAGCTTCTCTCAATTCTCGACATCGAAACGCTCGAGGTGAATCTGTTTCGCGGCGTGAGCCCGCAGGTCGGCTGGCAGCGCGTGTTCGGCGGACAGGTGATCGGCCAGGCTCTGGTCGCCGCCTATCGCACCGTCAACGGCCGTATCGCGCATTCGCTGCACGCATATTTCCTGCGCCCAGGCGATCCATCGGTGCCGATCATCTACAATGTCGATCGCATCCGCGACGGCGGCAGCTTCTCGACGCGCCGCGTGGTCGCCATCCAGCACGGGCAGGCGATCTTCTCCATGGCAGCCTCCTTCCACAAGCCTGAGGAGGGACTTGCGCATCAGATGAAGATGCCGGACGTGCCGCCACCTGAATCCCTGCCGAGCGAGGGCGAGCTCAAGGAGCTTCTGTTCGACCGCCTGCCGCCGCAAGTGAAGGCCTATTGGGAGCGCGAGCGGCCGATCGAGATCAGGCCGGTCGACCTCTCGCGCTATCTCGCGCCTGAGAAGCGCGCCGCCACGCAGCAAATGTGGATCAGGGCGACCGGCGATCTCGGCGGCGATCTCGCCTTGAACCAATGCGTGCTCGCCTATGCCTCCGATTTCACCCTGCTCGACACCGCGCTCATCGCCCATGGCCGCTTCATCTTCGATCCGAGCCTGATGCTCGCGAGCCTCGACCATGCGATCTGGTTTCATCGCAGCTTCCGGGTCGATGACTGGCTGCTCTACGCCCAGGACAGCCCGAGTTCGGGGGGCGGACGTGCCTTTTGCCGGGGCACCTTGTTCACCCGGTCTGGCGAGCTCGTGGCCTCAACGACGCAGGAAGGCCTCGTCCGCGAGCGCCGCCGCGACTAACTGGCTAAAGATTAGGCAAGACCTACTTTTTGCCTAGTTTATAGGCATGATACTGCAAGCGGCACCGTCCAAAGGCGACCCGCCCTTTCTGAAAAACCCCTCAAAGGCACGGAAATGCGTGGTTCCGGTGGAGTTGGCACGCAGTTTGACTCTCATTTCGGGTTAACGCGGCTCACGACCTGGCAAAAACCCAAAAGCCGCAACATGGAGGGGTGAACAGATGAAGCTGGTGATGGCGATCATCAAGCCATTCAAGCTCGATGAGGTGCGCCAAGCCCTCACGGAGCTCGGCCTACAGGGCATGACCGTAACCGAAGTCAAAGGTTACGGCCGCCAGAAGGGCCATACTGAGATTTATCGGGGCGCGGAATACGCCGTGAACTTCCTGCCGAAGATCAAGATCGAAGTCGTCGTGCCGACGGCGATGGTCGACAAGGCCGTGGACGCCATCGTCGCCGCCGCCAAGACCGGTCAGATCGGCGACGGCAAGATCTTCGTGGTCCCCGTCGAGCAGACGGTCCGCATCCGTACCGGCGAAACCGACGAATCAGCGCTCTGAGAGGGGGAGGTAAACTAGATGTCGACTCAGATTAAGTTTCTACTCGGGGTGCTCGCAGCGCTCGCTGTGGCGATCCTCGCCTATGTCGATCCGGCGCTCGCCCAAGAGGCGGCCGCCGAGGCAGCTCCGGCTGCGGAACCGGCCAAACCCGTCGTCGACACCGGCGACACGGCTTGGATGCTCACGTCGACGGCTCTCGTGCTGATGATGACCATCCCCGGCCTGGCGCTCTTCTATGGCGGCATGGTGCGCAAGAAGAACGTGCTCACCGTCGTCATGCAATGCTTCACCGTCACCTGCATCGTGACGGTGCTGTGGATGGTGGTCGGCTATTCATGGGCCTTCACCGACGGCGGCGGCATGCAGAAATATCTCGGCGGCATGTCGCAGTTCATGCTCAAGGGCATGACGCTCGACAGCACCAATGCGCTGGCCGGCACGATCCCAGAGTCGGTGTTCATGACCTTCCAGATGACCTTCGCCATCATCACCCCGGCCCTCATCGTCGGCGCCTTTGCCGACCGCATGAAGTTCTCGGCCTTGGTTCTGTTCATGATCCTCTGGCTGCTTCTGGTCTATGCGCCGATCGCGCATTGGGTGTGGGGCGGCGGGTTCCTCGGCGGCGCTGGCGTGCTCGATTTCGCCGGTGGCACCGTGGTGCATATCAATGCCGGTATTGCGGGCCTCGTTTGCGCGCTGTTTCTCGGCAAGCGTTATGGCTACGGCACCGAGAACATGGCACCGCATAACCTCGTCTACAGCGTAACCGGCGCCGCCTTACTGTGGGTCGGCTGGTTCGGCTTCAACGCAGGCTCTGCCGTCGCGGCAGGCGGCCGCGCGGGCATGGCCATGGCGGTTACCCAGATCGCCACGGCTGCTGCTGCCCTTGCCTGGATGTTCGTGGAATGGCTGGTGCACAAGAAGCCGAGCGTCCTCGGCATCATCTCCGGCGCGGTGGCGGGTCTTGTCGCCATCACCCCGGCATCGGGCTTTGTCGGCCCGGTGGGCGCGTTGTGGATCGGCGCCATCGCCGGTGTCGGCTGCTTCTTCGCAGCGACCACGGTCAAGCGTGCGCTCGGTTACGACGACTCGCTCGATGTGTTCGGCGTCCACTGCGTGGGCGGCATCATCGGCGCCATCCTGACCGGTGTGTTCGCCTTGAAGGACATCGGCGGAGCGTCGGGCGCACTCGAAGGCAATGTCGGTCAGATCTGGACCCAGATCGAAGGCGTGGCCGTTACCCTCGCCTGGTCCGGCATCGTCACCTTGGTGATCCTGATCGTCGTCAACATGCTGATTGGCGTGAGAGTGAGTCAGGCCGTCGAAGTCGAGGGCCTCGACATCAACCTGCATGGAGAGGTGGTGCAGTAGAGAGACAAGCCTAAATCAACTCCAGGGACTAAGACTACAGAGAGCAGGATCTCCTCCCTTGACTTCTGCTCTCCCCCTGAGCCCCGGCGCGAGCCGGGGCTCATTTCATTTGCGCCACCGCCGGCCATTGCCGGGGCGCACGTCATCGCCTAACCCTTCCCCATGGCGAATCGGACCGGGCTCACCTCTCTCGACGAACTTGTCGCCTCGCCCTTTGCGCGTCTCACGGCGCTGCTCGACGGCATCGAGCCAGGGGCGGCGCCCATCGACCTGTCGCTCGGCGAGCCCCGCGCGCTGATCCCGTCTTTCCTCGGGCCGATTCTCGAGCGCCACTTAAGCGAGTTCGGCAAATACCCGCCGATCCGCGGCATCCCGGGCTTGCGCGAGGCGATTGCTGCGTGGCTCGGACGCCGCTATCCCACCCTCGCCGGCCGCATCGATGCCGAGACGCAGGTGCTGCCGCTCAACGGCTCGCGCGAGGGTCTGTTCTCGGCGATCTTCCCGGCGCTGGCGCGGAAACAGTCCGTCACGCGGCCGGCGGTGCTGATCCCCAATCCCTTCTATCAGGCCTATGCCGCCGCCGCGGCAGCCTCGGGCGCCGAACCGATCTTCCTTGAGAGCGACGCAGCCACCCAATACCTCCCAGCGCTCGACAGCATCGACGAGGCGCTGTTGCAGCGGACCGTCGCGCTCTATCTCTGCTCGCCGTCGAACCCGCAAGGCGCCGTTGCCGACCGGGGCTATCTCACCGCCGCCATCGCGCTCGCCCGCCGCTTCGACTTCATGCTGTTCGCCGACGAGTGCTACTCGGAGATCTATTCCGACGCCCCGCCCCCAGGCGCGCTCGAGACGGCGTTGGCGGCGGACGGCAGCTTCGCCAATGTCGCGATCTTCAACTCGCTGTCGAAGCGCTCCGGCCTCCCCGGCTTGCGCTCAGGGTTCGTCGCCGGCGATCCTACCTTCATCGCGGCCTTCGCGCGCTTCCGCAATGTCGCCTGCCCGCAAGTGCCGCTCCCCATCCAGCATGTGTCGGTTGCGGCCTGGTCCGACGAAGCGCATGTCGCCGAGGGCCGAGCGCTCTATCGCGCCAATTTCGACATGGCCGACGCCGTGCTCAAGGGCCGCTACGGCTATAGGCGCCCGCAAGGCGGTTTCTTCCTCTGGCTCGACATGGCGGCTCACGGCGGGGGCGAGGAAGCGACAAAAACCCTTTGGAAAGGGTGTGGTGTCAGACTGCTGCCGGGAACTTATCTCGCCCGCGAGGGGGCAAGCGGGGCCAACCCTGGCCGGAACCACGTCAGGGTTGCGCTCGTGCACGACCCCAAGACCACGGGCGAGGCCTTGGAGCGCATCGTCGCCACTTTGGGGTAGGCATGGCCAGCAAGCGTAGAACGAAGGAGCGCCGCCGGCTCTTGCCGGGCGCGGTCGAGTCCGGTTTGAGGCAGCTTCTGTTTCGGGGCTATGGCCTCGGCATCGTCGCCGCTTCCTGCCTGGCATGGGCAAGCCTAGCAACCTGGTCGATCTACGACCCGAGCTTCAACAACGCGACGCAAGCGGCACCCCGCAACGTGCTCGGCTCGTGGGGCGCCATCCTCGCCGATCTCGCCATGCAGTCCTTGGGGCTCGCGGCGATCGTGCTGTTTCTGCCGCTCGCCGCATGGGGCTGGCACCTGGCGCTGCGCACCGTGCCCGAGCGGCGGCGCGCCCGCCTGCTGCTGTGGCCGCTGTCCGTAATGCTGCTCGCAGCGGCGCTGTCCGCTCTGCCCCAGCCGAAGAGCTGGCCGCTGCCCAACGGCCTTGGCGGCATCCTCGGCGATCTGTTCATGACCGGGGCGCTGTTCATCGGCGTGCTGCCTGCCGCCGCTGCGTCCTTCGTTGCCGGGCTTCTGTTCCTCATCGCCGGCACCTCGCTCTTGCTCTTCGCCTGCGGCACCAACACCTCCTCGCTCATCGCGCTCTGGGCGCCGCGCTCGACGCTGCCGAGCGAATGGGCCAATGCCTCATTGGGCGCGGCGAGGCACGCCGCCAGCCATGCTGGCGCCACCATCAAGCGCGGCTTCTGGTGGCGGAAGGCCGGCGGTGGCGCCGAGGAAGAGCCGGAGTTGGAAATCGCGGCGCCTGTCGAGGATGCCGAGCCTGACCCGAACGGCCGCATCGAGCCGACCTTCGATCTCGAGCCCTACGAATATGACGACGGGGACGAGGAGGAGGACGACGAGGGCGACGACGTCACCGAGCCCAACTATCGCATCACGCGCACCGCGGAGAAGAAAAAGCATACCGGCCCCCGCGTGCAGCGGAGCGACACGCCCTATGAGGCCCCCCCGCTCAAGCTGCTCCAGCCGCAGCCGCGCTCGAACAAGAGAACCGCCATCAGCGACGAAGTGTTGCAGGAGAACGCGCGGGAGCTCGAAGGCGTGCTCCAGGATTTCGGCGTCAAGGGCGAGATCACCAATGTGCGCCCCGGCCCCGTGGTCACGCTGTACGAGCTTGAGCCCGCGCCCGGCACCAAATCCTCGCGCGTCATCGGGCTTGCCGACGACATCGCCCGTTCCATGAGCGCGGTCGCCGCCCGCGTCGCCGTGGTGCCTGGCCGCAACGCCATCGGCATCGAGCTTCCCAACGACCGGCGCGAGATCGTGGTGCTCCGAGAGCTGCTCGAATCGCCGGACTTCCAGGAAACCGACGCGCGGCTGGCGCTTGCCCTCGGCAAGAATATCGGCGGCGAGTCGGTCACCGTCGACCTCTCGCGCATGCCGCATCTCCTGATCGCCGGCACCACCGGCTCGGGCAAGTCGGTCGGCATCAACACCATGATCCTGTCGCTGCTCTACCGGCTCTCGCCCGACCAGTGCAAATTCATCATGATCGACCCGAAGATGCTGGAGCTCTCCGTCTATGACGGCATCCCGCATCTGCTCGCGCCGGTCGTCACCGACCCGAAGAAGGCGGTGGTGGCGCTCAAATGGACGGTGCGCGAGATGGAGGAGCGCTACAAGCGCATGTCGAAACTCGGCGTGCGCGACATCAAGGGCTACAACAACCGCATCCTGCAAGCAGAGGCCAAGGGCGAGGTGCTGACCCGCACGGTGCAGACCGGCTTCGACCGCAACACCGGCCGCGCAATCTACGAGCAGGAGGAGATGGACTACGATGCCATGCCGTTCATCGTCGTCATCGTCGACGAGATGGCAGACCTGATGATGGTCGCGGGCAAGGACATCGAAGTCCGCCGTGCAGCGTCTCGCCCAGATGGCGCGTGCCGCAGGCATCCATCTCATCACCGCCACGCAGCGCCCGAGCGTCGACGTGATCACCGGCACCATCAAGGCGAACTTCCCGACGCGGGTGAGCTTCCAGGTCACCTCGAAGATCGACAGCCGCACCATTCTTGGCGAGCAGGGCGCCGAGCAGCTGCTCGGTCAGGGCGACATGCTCTATATGGCGGGCGGCGGGCGCATCATGCGCGTGCATGGTCCCTTCGTCGCCGACGAGGAGGTCGAGAAGGTGGTCAAGCACCTGAAGAAGCAGGGCGTGCCGGACTATCTCGAGGCGGTGACGGAAGAGGAATCAGACGGCGACGAGGAGGGCGGCGAGGGCGAAACCTATGGCGAGTCCGGCGACGAGCTCTACGATCAGGCGGTTGCCGTCGTGCTCAAGGATCGCAAGGTCTCGACGAGTTATGTGCAGCGCCGGCTCGGCATCGGCTATAATCGTGCCGCCACCCTGATCGAGCGGATGGAGAAGGAAGGCCTGATCGGCGCCGCCAATCATGCCGGAAAACGCGAGATTCTGGTCGGCGACAACGAGGCGGTTTCGCCTTATTAAGTCCAGAAAATCAGGCTGCTATCGGCCAAGAAGTTGACCAGATTTCTACGCCACGGCAGTTTTCCGCAGAAATCAGCCACTCGAGGATTCGTGGTAATCGCGCGCCGCTAGAGGCCGACGCCTACACAATCCACTCCAGCTCGCGCGCCTCCAACCGGGGGTATTAAGTCATGTTCCCACCACTGCTCGAACGACGCACACGCTGCGATAAACAAACCGACGACAAATGTGATGAGACCTAGATAATAAGTGGGGAGCCCACCCAACTAAGAATGACGAAGATGGCGCCAGAAAACGCAACCATGCCCCCGATGAACTGAAAGCTGGCTGGTTCTCACTAGAAGTAACGGAAGCCCGGAATGCGGAAATCAGTGCCACATAAAATGGACGACGACCACGTCTTGGCGATGGGTATCTTGGAGCCTATCGTCGTGCTCTTGCTGATAGCTGCGATTGCAGCATTAGCCTAGAGAAGCCGACGCCCTTTTATCTGCGTTAGGAGAGACGCCCCTTTAGAGCGAGGGCGACACCGCTCGGCGTTGCGTGAATCGGCAGTGCCATTCCACAGCCCGCGCGTTGCTACGGACAGCCGTCGAAAGAATTAAGGCGCCGGCCGAAGCCGACGCCCCTTGAGTCCAAGGGCAATTAATTCAGGAGACTTGGCAGGCTACCGCGTCAGGCAGAATTAGTTCGAGAGTGGCGCTCTACGCCATCCATGTGTTCGGAACTTTTCCACCATTGGCGGCGAGCTGGCGCATGACCTCCTTATGGAGCCAAATGTTCATTTTCGACGAGCCTTTTGTGTCCCCCGAATAGCCAAGTTCCTTGGCGAGTTCCTGTCGAGCGGTAAGACTGCTGTCGAGGTCAAGCAGCTTCAACAAATCAACAATCGACTTATCGTAGTTGAGCTTCTGCTTTTTGCTTTTAGCAAGCCCGAGGAGTACGGCTTTGACATCGACGGGCGCCGACCACTCAACCTTGGGGCCCTCCGGTGCAGGCCCTTCGCGGGTCATGGTGCCTGACGGAGCTGGCGAGGCTTTCGGCGCTGTTGAGGCTGAAGGAGCCGCGGTGCCGGCTGCGGGGGTTTCCGCCTTTGCGGACTGTCCAAAAATTTTTGACATGATGTCCCCGAAAATACCCATGATTCACTCCCTGTTGGATTTCGACATCCTTAAGTAACAGAGCATGACGTCGAGTTCACCAACGGCAAGCGTCCAGGGGTGAGGTTGGGGCGCTAAAGTTGGCACCGGAATTGGCACCGGACACGCTGGGACGGTGCGTGAATAGAGGTGATCCGGCATCTCCAGCAGCCCTTGTTTTTTGCAGAAAACGGGGCAACAAGTGACGGATCAACACAGGCCGGGACACCATCACGAAGTTGACCAGATTTGGCGGAATCATCTATCGATTGCCGTTGGGATAGCGTGTCAGGGCCGGAGGGGCTTCATCAATGCGCATAAAAGCCGCGTGGCTTCTCTTGAGCCTCTCATCCGCGCTCTCGTTGCCCGCCGGCATCGCCATCGCCCAAGACGGCACGGTCGTGCCGAAGTCGCCTCCCACCACCGGCACCGTCGCCCCGCAGAGCGAGCCAAGCTACGACGCCGCGGAGCCAGCGCCGGGCGAGATCAACCAGGGCGCCGCCGATGAGGGCGCGGGCTGGGACGCCGCGGTGGAAGAAGCGCCGGGAGCCACGCCGCTGATCGGCGAGCAGCAAGACGCAGCCGTTCAGCGCATCAACGATTACTTCAACAACCTCAACAGCATCCAGGGCAATTTCGAGCAGGTCAACTCCAACAACAAGCATACCAACGGCCGCTTCTACGTGCAGCGTCCCGGCAAGCTCCGCTTCGACTACGCGCCGCCGAGCACGCTCCGCCTCGTTGCCGACGGGCATTTTCTCGCCATCGAGGACTCAAGCCTGAAGACCGTGGAGAAATATCCCATCGAGTCGACGCCGTTCCGCCTGTTGCTCGGCGAAGGCGTCGATCTCGCCCGCGACTCACGCATCGTCGGCGTCGAGGGCGATGAAGGCTCGCTTGCCATCACGCTCGAGGACAAGGCCGGCAAGGCGACCGGGCAGATCAAGCTCTATTTCGACACCACGCCGGAGATGAAGCTTAGGCAATGGGTCATCACCGACGCGCAAGGGCTCGCCACCACGGTAACCATCAGCGATATAGCGCCTGGACGTAAGGTTGCCGCCGACTTCTTCACCTCGACCACGTCGTTTCAGCCATTTCGCTGATCTCGCACCTGCGAATACTCGGTTTTAACCCTTCCGAGGCTTCACGAATTCGTTAGTGGCCCTCATAAAAGGCATTGTAAATCAATCCTTTAACTGCAAATCCGGACCCAAGCATTTACGACGTATTAATTTTTTTGGCTTGGGGCTGTTGAAATCTGTTCGCGACCCCCATATTTGTTGCTTCAGAAGCGGCCCACATCGCTTTTCATCGGTAGTGCCCCCCGTCTAGCCGAAGATGTGGTCCGCCCGTGCCGGCTTCCCTCCCGGCACGCGCGCGCAAAAAACGCGCTTCTGGCGCCCAACCACGCGCAGCGGTTGGGCGCCTTTCTTTTTGGGCACTCCTTTCATGCGTTTTCGCCTCGCCACCTGGAACATCAACTCGGTCCGCTTGCGTCTCGATCTCGTCGAGCGCTTCACCCGCGCGCACCAGCCGGACATTCTCTGTCTCCAGGAAATCAAGTGCGTTGACGGGCTGTTCCCCGAGCTGCCGCTCCGCGCGCTCGGCTTCGACCATGTGGCGGTCGCAGGGCAGAAGGGCTATCACGGCGTCGCCGTCCTCTCCCGCATTCCCTTCACCAAGGTTCAGCGCCGCGATATTTGCGGGCGCGGTCACGCGCGGCATCTGTCGGTCACGCTCGATTGCGGCGCCTCGCAGGCAAAGCCCCTCACTTTGCACAACATCTACGTGCCGGCCGGCGGCGATCTGCCTGACCCTTCGCTCAATCCCAAGTTTCGCCATAAGCTCGATTTTCTCGAAGCGATGGAGGCGTGGTTCGCCGGTCTTCGCGGCAAGCGCGGCAATCGCATGATCCTCGTCGGCGATCTCAACGTCGCGCCGCTCGAGACCGATGTGTGGTCGCACAAGCAGCTCCTGAAAGTGGTGAGCCACACGCCCGCCGAGGTCGAGCGCTTCCTGCGGGTGCAAGCCGCGCACGACTGGGTCGACGTGATGCGCCGGCATGTGCCTGCGGAGGAGAAGCTCTTCACCTGGTGGAGCTACCGCAATCGCGATTGGCGCGCGTCAAATCGCGGCCGCCGCCTCGATCATATCTGGACCACGCCGGCGCTCGACGGCGCCGCGACCTCGATGCGCGTGCTGGACGAAGCGCGCGACTGGCCGCGCACCTCGGACCACGTTCCGGTCATCGCCGATTTCGAGATTGAGTGAGTTGCAACAAGCACCCTCATGCTGAGGAACCGCCGTCCTTCGTCCAAGCCACCTCATCCTGAGGGCGAGCGAAGCTCGCGTCTCGAAGGAGAGGTGGCCTGCTCAGGATGGCGGCGGCGCCTCGAAGCATGGGGTAGGCCATTCAAGCTGTCACTCTTGCGAGACGCGAGCTTCGCCGCTCCATCAGGGTGAGGAACCGTCCTGGCTTAAGGCACCAGCTTGTAGCCGCCGGTCTCGGTGATCAGCAGCTCGGCCTGGGACGGATCCTTCTCGATCTTCTGACGGAGCCGATAGATATGCGTCTCCAAGGTATGCGTGGTGACGCCGGCGTTATAGCCCCACACCTCATGCAGCAGCACGTCGCGGGTGACCACGCGCTCGCCGGCGCGATAGAGATATTTGAGGATCGAGGTTTCCTTCTCGGTCAGCCTGATCTTGCCGCCGGCGCTATCGACCAGCAATTTGGACGCAGGCTTGAAAGTGTAAGGTCCGATGGTGAAAACCGCATCCTCGCTCTGCTCGTGCTGCCTGAGCTGCGCGCGGATGCGCGCGAGCAGCACGCCGAGCTTGAAGGGCTTCGTCACATAATCGTTGGCGCCGGATTCAAGACCGAGGATGGTGTCGGCATCGGAGGCCTGCCCCGTCAGCATGACGACAGGACCCTTGAACCCGCTGCGGCGAAGGAGCTTGCACGCCTCGCGGCCATCGAGATCCGGGAGGCCGACATCGAGCAGCACGAGATCGACATGACCGTTCCGCGCAAGCTTGAGCCCGTCCGAGGCGTTGGCGGCGAGCATGGTGTCGAACTCCTCGTGCAGGGAAAGCTGCTCGCTCAAGGAGTCGCGCAGCTCGTCATCGTCGTCGATGATCAGGATCTTGCGCGAATTGCCCATTGGCCGCCCCCGACTGAACTCCGAGGCATCCAGTAATAAGCGGGGGCTTCCCCTTGGACAAGCATGTCCGTTAGCTTGACAGGACGAAAATGCCAATTGGTCATGAGAGTTAAGCGAAACATCGTGGTGCGGCGAGCGCCCGGAAATCCAAGGGAAGGGCGCCTCGTTCTGGCCCATGGCGTGCGGCGCGCGGCGCTTGGGCGGGGCGGGGTCGCGGCCTTGAAGGGCGAGGGCGACGGCGCGACGCCGCTTGGCCGCTTTCCCATCCGCCAGGTGCTCTATCGCGCCGACCGGATGAGGCGGCCGAGAACTGCGCTTCCGATTCATGCCCTCCGCGCGGACGACGGTTGGTGCGAGGATCCTGCCGACCGGAACTACAACAGGCTCGTCACACTATCGCCGGGTTCGAGCGCCGATCGTTTGACCCGTGACGACGCTCTCTACGATCTCGTGCTCGTGCTCGGACATAACGACCGGCCGCGCGTGAGGGGACGCGGCAGCGCCATCTTCGTGCATCTCGCGCGTCCGGGCTATGCGCCGACGGCGGGGTGCATCGCGCTTTCGCGGCACGATTTGCTGATGCTGCTGTCGCAGCTGCGCCGCGGCTCGGCGATCTCCGTACTTCCGTAGGGATGATGTAAGACCGTCAAACGTGGTTCGCCTCGCGCGCGCCGAAGATGGCGGTGCCGACACGGACATAGGTGGCGCCGAAAGCGATGGCCTTCTCGAAGTCGCCGCTCATGCCCATGCTCAGTTCCTGCAATCCGAGGCGCGCCGCGATCTTGGCGAGCAGCGCGAAATGCATGGCAGGCTCCTCGTCGAGCGGCGGGATGCACATCAAGCCTTCGATGGGAAGACCGAGCGCGTCGCGGCAGAGGCTAACAAACGCATCCGTCTCGCCCGGCAGAACGCCGGCCTTCTGCGGCTCCTCGCCGGTGTTCACTTGCACGAGCAGGCGCGGGCGCTTGTCGGCGCGTTTCATTTCCTCGGCAAGCGCCGACGCGATCTTCGGCCGGTCGACGCTATGGATCGCATCGAACAGCTCGACCGCGTCGCGCACCTTGTTCGACTGAAGCGGGCCGATGAGATGCAGCTCGAGACCGGGATGGCGCTCCTTGAGCGCAGGCCACTTTGCCTTCGCCTCCTGCACGCGGTTCTCGCCGAAGCGGCGCTGGCCGCAGGCAATCGCCTCCTCGATCGCGTGCTCTGGCACGGTCTTACTGACGGCGATGAGCTTCATCGCTTCCGGATCGCGGCGAGCGCGGCGCGCTGCCTCGGCGATATCGTGCATGACGGCGCGAAGTGAGGAGGCAACTTCCAAATCGCTCATCGTCATTTCACACCGGACTGATCGAACACGCTCGCAATATCGGGCTTGATCTTCTTCGCCGCGGCGATGTCGTCGGCGCCGGTGGCATCGCCCTTTTTCAGCTTGGCAGTGCCGCGCCCATAGAGCGCCGTCGCGCGTTTCCCATCGAGCTCTATCGCAGCGTCGTAGTCGGCGATGGCTTTGTCGATCTGGCCCTGGCTGAGATAGGCGAAGCCGCGGCTCTCGAACGCACTCGCATGCTTCGGGCCGATGTCGATGGCAGCGCCGTAATCGGCAATGGCGCGGTCGATGTCGCCCTTGCTGAAATGGACGCGGCCGCGATTGAACAGGGCGATAGCCGACTTCGCATCGAGTGAGACCGCCTTGTCGAAATCGCGCAGCGCATATTCGAAGTCGCCACGGCGCGCATAAGTGAGTCCGCGTGCGACGTATCCAGCGGCCTGGTCAGGCTCTAAAGCGACGACGCGATTGTTGTCCTCGAGCGCGCGCTCGTAAGCGCGCATGTCGGCATAGATGGCGGCGCGGTTGCTGAGCGCCTTGACGTTGCGCGGGTCGAGCCCGATCGCCGAGTCGTAGTCCGAAGAGCGCGGTCGGCGTCCTTCTTTGCTTCATAGGCGATGGCACGGCCGAAATAGCCGGCGGCGTTGCCGGCATCGAGCGCGAGCCCCTCGCCGAAATCGCTGATGGTGCGGTCGTAGTCCTGTTGCCGGAGATAGGCGCCGGCGCGGCGGAAATAGTTTAGGGCGCGTGTCCGCGCCTCGCCGGACTTGGCGTCGATCAGCGCGGTGCAGCCGCCGATCTGCTGCTCGAGCGTGGGGCTGCCGTCTCCCTTGCACCAGGCGAGGTCCTGCGCGCTCTCCGCCCGCGCCAAGCCTGGCGCAAGCAATGAAGCGACCGCCATGACACCCAGGATCGCCAAATGCCGCATGTGCCTTCCTCTAAGCGCTGACGCAGCGTCTTGCCTTAGTCTAGTTGGACGTTCACGTCACTTCGCGAGAGAGTGAGCACTCTGAAGCCGGGCGGATCGCTCAGTCCGGCACCGCGATTGACCGGGCTCGGGCTTTCATGGCCTAGTCCGGCCGATTCTCATCGTCCCGAACGCCTGCATCACATGAGCAACCAACGCTACAATCCGCGCGAAGCAGAACCCCGCTGGCAGGCGCTGTGGGAGAGCAAGGGGCTATTTCACGCCGACGAGAACGACCCGCGCCCGAAATACTATGTTCTTGAGATGTTCCCATACCCATCGGGGCGCATCCATATGGGTCACGTGCGCAACTACACCATGGGCGACGTGGTCGCCCGCTATATGCGCGCGCGCGGCCACAACGTGCTGCACCCGATGGGCTGGGACGCCTTCGGGCTGCCGGCCGAGAACGCTGCGATCGAGCGCGGAGTCCATCCCGCCAAATGGACCTACGACAACATCGCCACCATGCGCGGCCAGCTCAAGAGCATGGGGCTGTCGCTCGATTGGTCGCGCGAGCTCGCGACCTGCGACCTCGACTACTACCACCAGCAGCAGAAGCTGTTTCTCGATCTGCGCGCGGGCGGCCTGGTCGATCGCAAGAAGCGCAAGGTGAATTGGGACCCGGTCGACCAAACCGTGCTCGCCAATGAGCAGGTGATCGACGGCAGAGGCTGGCGCTCCGGCGCGCTCGTCGAGCAGCGCGAGCAGCCTGAGTGGGTGTTCAAGATCACCGACTACGCGCAAGACCTGCTCGATGCGCTCCAGACGCTCGACCGCTGGCCGGAGAAGGTGCGCCTGATGCAGGCGAACTGGATCGGCCGCTCGGAAGGACTGCTGATCCGCTTCGAGGTGGCGAAGGATGCGCCCGAAGGCCACGACATCGTCGAGGTGTTCACCACGCGGCCGGACACGCTGTTCGGCGCAAGCTTCCTCGGCCTCGCGCCGGATCATCCGCTCTCCAAGGCGATCGCGGCGCGCGACGCCAAGGCCGCGTCCTTCATCGTCGAATGCCAGCACCACGGCACGAGCGCGGCAGAGCTCGAGACGCAAGAGAAGAGGGGATACGACACCGGCTTGCGCGTGAAACATCCGGTCATCGCCGGCGCCGAGCTTCCCGTCTACATCGCCAATTTCATCCTCATGGAGTACGGCACCGGCGCCATCTTCGGCTGCCCGGCGCACGATCAGCGCGACCTCGAATTTGCGCGTGCCTACGGGCTCCCCGTGACGCCCGTCGTGCTGCCGCCTGACGCCGATCCGAAGAGCTTCGCCATTGGCGACGAGGCCTATACCGGCGACGGCATCCTGTTCAACTCTGGCTTCATCGATCGCCTGTCCATTGTCGATGCCAAGGAGGCGATGGCCCAGCGCCTCGCGGCGAAGACGGTCAAGGGCAAGCCGCAAGGCGAGCGCCGCACCGAGTTTCGCCTGCGCGACTGGGGCATCTCGCGGCAGCGTTATTGGGGCTGCCCAATCCCCATGATCCATTGCGAAATGTGCGGCATCGTCCCGGTGCCGGAGAAGGACCTGCCGGTGAAGCTGCCGGAGGACGTGACCTTCGACGGCAGCGGCAATCCGCTCGACCGCCATCCGACCTGGAAGCATGTCGCCTGCCCGCAATGCGGCGGTCCCGCCACGCGCGAGACCGACACCATGGACACCTTCGTCGATTCGTCCTGGTACTTCGCCCGCTTCTGCTCGCCGCATGCGTCCGTGCCGGTCGACACCAACGCCGTCGGCTATTGGCTTCCCGTCGATCAATATATCGGCGGCGTGGAGCATGCGATCCTGCATCTCCTCTATGCGCGCTTCTTCACCCGCGCCATGCACAAGACAGGGCACGCGCCGGTCGACGAGCCGTTCAAGGGCCTGTTCACGCAGGGCATGGTCACGCACGAGACCTACAAGGACGCCCACGGCAAATGGGTGACGCCGAAGGAGGTGGCCTATCGCGAGGGCCTGCCCGTGCTCGCCGCGTCCGGAGAGCCGATCAGCGTCGGACCGATCGAATCGATGTCGAAGTCGAAGAAGAACGTGGTCGACCCCGACGACATCATCTCGGCGTACGGCGCCGACACCGCGCGCTGGTTCATGCTGTCGGACACGCCGCCCGAGCGCGACATCGAATGGACGGCCGGTGGCGTCGAAGGCGCCTTCCGCTTCCTTCAGCGCATCTGGCGGCTGGTCAACGAGGCCGCGGAGAAGGGGGCTAGCGGTCCACCGCCGGCTCAGCTTTCGCCCGAGGCCTTGGAGCTCCGCCAGGCGGCGCACAGAAGCGTCGCCGCCGTGACCACGGCCATCGACAAGCTCCGCTTCAACGTCGCCATCGCCAATATCTATGAGCTTTCCAACGCGCTTTCCGCAGCCCTCAATGCCGCCGGCGACAAGCCCACCCCGGACATGCGATTTGCCCTGCGGGAGGCCGCGGAAATGCTCACCCGAATCGCCGCCCCAATGGTGCCGCATCTAGCTGAAGAATGTTGGCAGGCGCTTGGGAATCAGGGACTTTTGGCCGAACAGGCCTGGCCGACGCCGGATCCGGGGCTTTTGACCGACGATACCGTGACTATTGCGGTACAGGTGAACGGAAAAAGACGGGATGAATTGAGGATTGCACGCGACGCAGCGAAGGAAGATATTGAAGCTGCGGCGCTAAAGCTCGACAATGTCGTGCGCGCCATTGGGGGACGTCAGATTAAGAAAGTTGTGATCGTGCCGCAGAGGATCGTCAATGTGGTGGCCTAAGCCATTGCTTGCCGCTCTGGCCCTGCTCGCGCTCGGCTTGGCCGGTTGCGGGTTGCAGCCGCTTTACGGCTCGACCGCCAGCGGCTCGCGGCTTGCTGCCGTCATGTCCGGCGTGGAGGTGGCCCCGGTCCCCGGCCGCGTCGGCCAGCGGGTGCGCAACGAGCTGATCTTCGAGAACACCGGAGGCGGCGGTGCCGCGCCCCAGTCCACCTACAAGCTCGACATCGTCATCAAAGAGAACATAACCAACGAACTCGTCCAGATCACCGGCGACGCCAAGTCCCAGGTCTACGAGCTCGACGCGACGTTCAAGCTGATCGCACGCGACGGCAGGGTCGTGCTGGAAGGCAAGGCGACCTCGCGCGCGGCCTATGAGCGCTTCCAAACGATCTTCTCCAACGTGCGCGCTCGCGTCGACGCCGAGAACCGGGCGGCGCGCACTGTCGCCGAGAGCATCAAGATCCGCATCGCCAGCTATCTGTCGCAGGCGGCTTAAGCTCGTCTTTGCGCAACGGCCGTTCCTTTCCATGGTCGCTTACAAGACCGGATCGTTTCAGCGCATCCTCAAATCGCTCGACCCCTCCTGCCGCGCCGGGCTCGTCTACGGCCCGGACGCAGGGCTCGTGGCCGAGCGCGCTGCTGCGCTCGCCGATGTCTTTGCCGGTAAGCGCAAGGACGCGGTGGAGATCGTCCGCCTCGACGAGAGAGATCTCGCGGAAGATCCGGCGCGACTCGAGGTCGAGCTTCGCACCGTCCCCATGTTCGCCGATGGCAAGGTGGTGCGCGTCGCCGCCGGTGCGCGACTGGACGTTCCCGCGCTGAAGGCGCTGCTCGAAGCGCCGCTCGCCGGCGCGCTCGTCATCGAGGCGGGGGCGCTCAGGCCCAACTCGGGTTTGCGTAAATTATTCGAGAGTCACAAGACGGCCGCGGCGTTGCCGAGCTACGGCGACGAGCGCTCGGTCTCCGATTTGATCGACGAAGAGCTCGACAAGGCAGACCTCAAGATCGACAGCGACACGCGCGCTTATCTCGTGGCGCGGCTCGGCGCCGACCAGGCCATGTCGCGGGCCGAGGTCGCCAAGCTTGCGTTGTTCGCGCGCGGCCAGGGGCACATCGGCGCCGACGACATCGACGCCATCGTCGGCGACAGCGCCGAGATCGCGGTGGAGAATTTCGTCTATGACGTGAGCGGCGGCGAGACCAAGGACGCGCTTCGCCAGCTCGCCCGGCTCGCGGCGTCAGGCACCGAACCGTCGGTCGTGCTTTCGGCGCTCGGGCGGCACTTCACCCAGCTTCACCGCATCGCCTCGGCGCAGGCCGCGGGCGCAGCACCTGAGCAGGCGCTCCGCTCGCTCCGTCCGCGTCCGCATTTCAAGCGCGAGAAGGCCTTCGTCGCCGACAGCCGGCGCATCGGCGCGCAGCGTCTGCTCGAGGCCCTGCCGCTGATCCAGGAGGCGGTGAAGCGCGCGCGGCTCAATCCGGACCTCGAGCGCGCCGTTGCCGAGCGGCTGGTGCTGACGCTCACGCGGGCGCGGGAGAGAGGCTCAGGCGGGCGCGCTTGAGCTCACGCGAAGCCCAGTTGCGGGATGAGCGAAACCGGTGTACCCGCCCATCCGAGTGACTTTAGGGGCGATCATGGACCAGCGCCGCAAACGGCTTGCCGATCTCATCAAGGAGCGCTCCTTCCGGCGCGGCAACTTCACTTTGGCCTCCGGCAAGCAGAGCGCCTACTACTTCGACAGCAAGCCGACCATGCTGCATCCCGAGGGCGCCGGCCTGCTCGCAGCGTTGATCGTCGACGAGATCAAGGACGTGAAGGCCGATTGCGTCGGCGGCTTGGAGATGGGCGCCATTCCGCTCATCGCGCCGGTGGCGATGCGAAGCTTGGAGGCAGGGCGTGCGCTCGACGGCTTCTTCGTGCGCAAGGCGCCGAAGGATCACGGCACCAGGAAGCGCATCGAGGGTCTCGACATGGCTGGCAGGACCGCCGTGATTCTCGAGGACGTCACCACGACCGGAGGATCGGCGATGCAGGCGGTCGAGGAGGTGAGGGCGGCGGGCGGAACCGTCGCGCTCGTTCTGTCGATCCTGGATCGCGGGGAGGGCGCCGCCGAGCTTTATGCCGCCGCAGGCGTGCCCTTCAAATCTCTGTTCCGCGCCGAAGAATTCCTCCGCGATTAGCCGCAGTGCATACCTCCCCCTGGTGGGGAGGTCGGCGCGCGTAGCGCGCCGGGTGGGGGGATGCCGACTGGAGCCCGCTACGACGCTCAGGCCTCAAGCCCCATGACAGTTTCAATCTTCCTTAAGCCGCCACGCGCATAAAGACGCTTCGGGTGGGAGGGGAATGTGTTGAGTGGATCACCCTGGGCTCTGATCGTGCTTGACCTCATCGGTGGCGGCGCACTTGCCGCGGCATTGATCTACGTCGCCGCACGCCGGCGCCTGCGTTAGAGCACACCAGGCCGAAGCCGGCGCCAGAACAAATGCTATTGAGTGTGATTCACGACGACCGCTGAAGAGTTCCCGGTCCCGGTCGGGGCGACCTCGAACATGATGACGAGCGCCGCAGTGGCAATCAGCGTGACGAAGATCGCCATCACCAAACCACGCGGCAGTGCTGCGGCGGCACAAAGAATCGCCAACGCCACGACCGAAATAAGTACGATACCTGCTCCCATCGGCCATTCCCCCTTGAGCCGAATCGAACAGATAATTTTTAAGAAAATCTGAATCACTAGCGAGCAGGGGCGCTCACCAGACAGTCATCCGCGACTGTCTGCGGTTGACGACCCCCTTAGCGGTACGCCGGACGCCGCAGCAGGCGGTGGCGCAGATCCTCGAGCTGGTCGAGGTTCGTGTAGCGGATGCGAAGCTCGCCCTTCTCGCCGCGCCCAGAGCGGATATCGACGTCGAGCCCCAATGCCTCTTTCAGCTCGGACTCGGCAGCGCGCGTGTCGGCATTCTTCGCCTTCGTCTTGCGGGCTTTGCCCGGCACCTCAGGCTTGTCCTGAACCAGGGCCTCGACCTGGCGGACCGTTAACCCTTCGTTAACGATCCGCTCCGCGAGCGCGGCAGCATCGGCGCGCCCGATCAGGCAGCGCGCGTGTCCGGCCGAGAGCGCGCCAGACCGCAGCAAAGCCTGCACGCTCTCCGGCAGCTTGAGCAGCCGGAGCGTGTTGGCGAGATGGCTGCGGCTCTTGCCGATGACCTTGGACAAATCTTCCTGCGTGTAGCCGTGACCGTCCATCAAGAGCCGGTAGCCTTCAGCCTCCTCCACGGCGTTGAGGTCCTCGCGCTGGACATTCTCGATGATGGCGATCTCGATCGCCTCTTGGTCCGACAGCGCGCGCACGACGACCGGAACCTCGTGCAGATTGGCGCGCTGCGCGGCGCGCCAGCGCCGTTCGCCGGCGACGATCTCGTAAGCTTCATGCTCGCCGCGAACCGGGCGCACCACGAGCGGCTGCACCAGACCGCGCTCGCGGATCGAAACCGCAAGCTCCTCGATCTGCGCTTCGGAGAAATTCCGCCTCGGGTTGAAGCGCCCGGCCTTGATCGCATCGAGCGCGACGTTGCGCTGACCTTCGACCTCGAACTCGGACCCCTCGCCCTCGCCGATCAGCGAAGCAAGGCTCCGTCCGAGCCTCATCTTGTGCATTCCTTGAGCCATCATGGCCTCCTGGTTTCGCCGCCGCTTTCAGACGCCACGCTACGCCGCACGCATCCGCCGCTCGCGCTCGATCACCTCCGACGCAAGCCTGATATAGGCCTGGCTGCCGGAGCATCGGTAATCGTAGAGAAGCACCGGCTTCCCGTGCGACGGCGACTCGGCGACCCGCACGTTGCGCGGGATGATGGTGGCGTAGACCTTGTCGCCGAGCACGCGGCGCACGTCGTCAACCACCTGATCGGCCAGCGTCGTGCGCTGATCGTACATGGTGAGCACCACACCGTGGATAAGGAGCTTCGGGTTGAGGCGGACCCTGATCTCCTCGACCGTGCTCAAGAGTTGCGCGAGGCCTTCCAGCGCAAAGAATTCGCATTGCAGCGGCACGAGCACGGCGTCTGCCGCGGCGAGCGCGTTGACGGTGAGCAGATTGAGCGATGGCGGACAGTCGATGAGGATGTAGGTGGTGGCGGTCGCCGGATCCTCTGTCGCCAGCATGAGCGCGATGGCGTCGCGCAGCCGGTAATGCCGCCCGGTGGCTGCCATCAATTCGCGCTCGAAGGCCATGAGGTCGATGGTGGCCGGCACCACCGACAAGCCAGGCACATTGGTATCGACCCGCGCAACGGCGAACGGCACCTTGCCGTTCAGCACGTCAGAGGTCGAATGACGCCGCTCGTCGATGCCTAAACCGGTGCTGGCATTTCCCTGCGGGTCGAGGTCGATGATCATCACCCGCTCGCCTATGGCGGCGAGCGCCGTGCCGAGATTGATCGCCGTGGTGGTCTTGCCGACGCCGCCCTTCTGATTGGCGAGCGCAAGCACGCGCGTGCGGCGCGGATGAAGCGTGCTCATCGCGTCTTCGCCTTCGCGCGCTTGGCGAGATGGCTGATCTCCAAAATGAAGGAGTCCTCCGCCGTCATGCTTGGATGCAGATGACAGGTAAAGTTGAACCGCCGCTTGGCGGACTCGATCTCTTTGCCAGCGTCGCGGCCTTTCAAGAACAACCCCCTCGCCCCCGACCTGAGCCACGGCGCCGCAAGCTCGAGCAGATGCGGCAAAGGTGCCAGCGCCCGCGCGGTGACGATGTCAGGCTTGAGGCTTGTAGCGCTCTGGCTCAGCTCTTCAATGCGCATGCAGTGGATCTCCACAGGCGCCGACGTGGCGCGGGCGACCTCGGCAAGGAACGCACACTTCTTGGCAGTGCTCTCCACCAAGTGCATGACGAAATTAGCGTGATTCGCCTGGAGGATGGCAATGACAAGGCCGGGAAATCCCGCCCCTGCCCCTAGGTCGAGCCAGACGCGGGCGTCGGGCGCCAGGCGGAGAATTTGGGCGGAATCGGCGAAATGCCGGTCCCAAAGCTGGGGCAGGGTCTTGGCCGAGACCAAATTTGCGCGCGCTTGTCCTTCGGCCAGCAACTCGGCGTAGCGAATAAGCCTGTGGATTGTTTCACGTGGAACTTTAAAGGCTTCGGCGAACTCTTCAGGGCCGGCGATGGGATTTGACCGTTTGGGGCCCCGCCCCGGGCCCTCGCTCAGGCGGTCTTCCACCGCGAACCCTTCTTCAGATGGGCGAGAAGCAGGAGGAGGGCAGCAGGCGTCATGCCGTCGAGACGGGCCGCCTGGCCGAGGCTCACCGGCCGGTCGCGCTCGAGCTTCTGCCTGAGCTCGGTGGAAAGTCCGGCGATGCCGTCAAAGGCGAAGTCGTGCGGGATCGTCACGCTCTCCTCTTTGCGGAAGGCGGCGATGTCGATCTCCTGGCGCTTGAGATAGACCGCGTAGCGCGCATCGACGGCGAGCTGCTCGGCGATCTTGGTATCGAGTGCGCCGATCTCGGGCCAAATGGGAGCGAGCGTTGCGAGGGCGATGTCCGGATAAGACAGCAGCTCGTAGGCGCTGCGCTTCCTGCCGTCACGATTGACGGTGAGGCCGCGCTTGACGGCTTCGTCCGGCGTGAGGGTGAGTCGCTTCAGCAGCGCTTCGCCATCGGCGAGCGCTTTCGACTTCGCGGCGAAGGATGCAGCGCGTTCGCTGCCGACGCAGCCTGCGCCGACACCGAGCGGCGTGAGGCGCTGGTCGGCGTTGTCGGCGCGGAGCGTGAGGCGGTACTCGGCGCGGCTCGTGAACATGCGATAGGGCTCGGCGACGCCGCGCGTCACGAGATCGTCGATCATCACGCCGAGATAGCCGTCGGCGCGGGTGACGATGAACGGATCGCCGGCGCCTCCCGCCGCGCGCGCGGCGTTGATGCCGGCAAGCACCCCCTGCCCCGCTGCTTCCTCATAGCCTGTGGTGCCGTTGATCTGACCTGCCAGGAAGAGTCGCGGCACGGCTTTCACTTCGAGACCCGGTGTCAGCTCGCGCGGATCGACGTAGTCGTATTCGATGGCGTAGCCGGGCCGCTTCACCCGCGCCTGCTCGAGGCCCGGGATGGTGGCGAGGAAGGCGAGCTGCACATCTTCGGGGAGCGAGGTCGAGATGCCGTTCGGATAGACGGTGTCGTCGTCGAGACCTTCAGGCTCGAGGAAGATCTGATGCCGCTCGCGCTCCTTGAAGCGCACCACCTTGTCTTCGATGGACGGGCAATAGCGCGGGCCGACGCTTTGGATGTCGCCGGAGTACATCGGCGCGCGGGCGAGGTTCGCGGCGATGATGGCGTGGGTCGCTTCCGTGGTGTGGGTGATGTGGCAGGCGACCTGCGGCGTGGCGACTGACGCCGTGAGGAAGGAGAACGGCTGGGGCGGATCGTCGCCCTACTGCACCTGGAGCGCGTCGTAGTTGATGGTGCTGCCGTCGAGGCGCGGCGGCGTGCCGGTCTTTAGCCTGCCCATGCGCAGGCCGAGGCCATAGAGCCGCATCGAGAGACCGAGCGCGGGAGCCTCGTTGATGCGGCCCGCAGGGATCTTCTTCTCGCCGATATGGATGAGGCCGTTGAGAAAGGTGCCGGTGGTGAGCACCACTGCGCCGGCGCGGATCTCGCGGCCATCGGCGGTGACGATGCCGGCGGCCTCGCCCTGTTCGACGATCAGGTCCTCGACGGCGGCTTCGATGACTTCCAAGTTCGGGGTGGCGGCGATCGCTGCCTGCATGGCCTGGCGATAAAGCTTGCGATCGGCCTGGGCGCGGGGGCCCTGCACCGCGGGTCCTTTGCTCCGGTTCAGCACGCGGAACTGGATGCCGGCGGCGTCAGCCACCCTGCCCATCAGGCCGTCGAGGGCGTCGATCTCGCGCACCAGATGGCCCTTGCCAAGCCCGCCGATGGCTGGATTGCAGGACATTTCGCCGACCGTGGCGAAACCATGGGTAACCAGCGCCGTGCGCGCGCCAAGCCTCGCCGCGGCGGCAGCAGCCTCGCAACCGGCATGGCCGCCGCCGATCACGATCACGTCGTAGGCGTTGGAATTCCGCGCTTTGTTCATGGGGCCTGTACCTAATCCGTTCCGCGGGCGCCGGCAATGTTTCACGTGAATCAAATTCGATCCTGAGCAGGCCACCTCTCCTTCGAGACGCGAGCTTCGCTCGCCCTCAGGATGAGGTGGCTGGGCGCAGCACGGCCCTCATGGTGAGGAGCGCCCGATGGGCGCGTCTCGAACCATCAAGTCATTGACTCACTTGCCGATGCAGAACTCGGAGAAGATGGCGCCGAGCACCTCTTCGACGTCGATCCGCCCGGTGAGCCGGCCGAGATGGCGGGCGGCGATGCGGAGCTCCTCGGCCTTGATTTCCGGCCCTCCACGCTCCCCGCGGAAGCGCTGAAGAGCTTGCGCCGCAGCCTCCAGCTCGGCGCGGTGGCGGGCGCGGGTAATGACCGCAGGCTCGCCGCCGGCAAGCCCTTCCTCGGCGGATTTCGCCAGAAGATTAAGGAGTTCGGACACCCCCTCTCCGGTCTTGGCCGACAACGCAAAGTCGCTCATAGGCGCGGAGAGGCCCGCATTTGGCGCAGGATTCAGGAGGTCAATCTTGTTGATAACGCGCATAGGCGCGGAACTGGCTCGGATAGGCGCGGAACTCTCCTCCGGCGCGGTGGCATCGACCATCCATAGCACGAGATCGGCGTCCTCAACTCGGGCAAGCGTGCGTCGGATCCCCTCCGCCTCGATCGCACCTTGTGCAGCTCTTATCCCCGCCGTGTCGGTGACGACGACAGGCAATCCCCTTAAGTCGAGATGGACCTCGATGACATCGCGGGTCGTCCCCGCCTCTTCCGACACGATGGCCGCGTCGCGCCGCGCGAGCGCATTCAGCAGCGAAGACTTGCCGACGTTGGGAGGTCCGGCGATGACGACGCGGAAGCCGTCGCGGAGCCGTTCGCCTCTCCGGTCGGCAAGATGATGCGTGATAGCTGCGAGCAGCTTGGCGACGGCAGCGTCGGCCTGCACCGCCGCGTCGGCGGCGACATCGGCCTCGTCGGCGAAGTCGAGGCCTGCCTCGGCGAGCGCCTGCGCCTTCACCAGCTCCTCGCGCCAGAACTCGTAGAGCGCCCGCGCCCCGCCTTCGGCCTGCGCGATGGCCTGGCGCGCCTGCGCCTCGGTCTCGGCGGCGACGAGATCGGCAAGGCCCTCGACCTCGGTGAGATCGATGCGCCCGTTCTCGAAGGCGCGCCGCGCGAACTCGCCGGGCTCCGCCAGCTGCACGCCTCTGAGCGAAGTGAGCGCATCGATGACCCGCCCAACCACGGCGCGGCCGCCATGAATATGCAGCTCGGCGATGTCCTCGCCGGTGAAGCTCGCAGGCCCAGGCAACCACAGCGCAAGCCCGCGATCGAGCACCTCGCCGGTTCCCGGGCTCTTGATCTTGCGCAAACTCGCCTGGCGCGGCGGCGGCGGCGGACCGCAAAGCTGGCGGAGCGCATCGCCCGCTCCCGGCCCCGAGATGCGGATGACCGCCACCCCGGCTCGGCCAGGCGCGCTCGCCAGCGCGCAGATCGTGTCGTGTTGGGTCATGGAATTCGACGCTGCATTACTGGGCTTTCACTGGCTGGCATGCGTTATTCTAGAGGCAATTGGAGACAAGATGACAGACGCCCCTGTAGAGGAACGCGCGAGCGAGGGAAACAGGCTCGGCCGCGAGACGAGCCCCTATCTCCTCCAGCACCAGGAGAACCCGGTGCATTGGTGGGCGTGGGGGCCGGAGGCGCTCGCCGAGGCCAAGCGCACCGGCAAACCCATCCTGCTCTCGGTCGGCTACGCCGCCTGCCATTGGTGCCACGTGATGGCGCATGAGAGCTTCGAGGACGGCGAGACGGCGGAGGTGATGAACGACCTCTTCGTCAACATCAAGGTCGACCGCGAGGAGCGCCCCGACGTCGACGCCATCTACATGGCGGCGCTGCACGAGCTCGGCGAGCAGGGCGGCTGGCCGCTCACCATGTTCCTCACCTCCGACGCCGAGCCCTTCTGGGGCGGCACGTATTTCCCCAAGGACGCGCGCTACGGCCGGCCGGCCTTTGCCCATGTGCTGAAGGAGATCGCGCGCATCTATCGCGACGAGCAAGACAAGGTGCGGCAGAACGCGACAGCGCTGAAGCAGGCGCTGGCGCCGAAGTTCGAGCCGGGTCCCGGCGCGATCCCGGGCGACGCTGCGCTCGAGGATCTCGCCCGGCGGCTGCTCCAGCTCGTCGACCCGACGCATGGCGGCATCAGGGGCGCGCCGAAATTTCCGCAACCGCAATTCTTCACCTTCCTGTGGCGCGCTGGCCTCCGCTATGGACTGCCCAATCCGATCGAGGCGGTGACGCTCACCCTCACCCATATCGCGCAAGGCGGCATCTACGATCATCTCGGCGGCGGCTTCGCCCGCTACAGCGTGGATGAGCGCTGGCTCGTGCCGCATTTCGAGAAGATGCTCTACGACAATGCGCTGCTGCTCGAGCTGATGACCGAGGCGTGGCGCGAGACCGGCGATCCGCTGTTCGCGATTCGCGTGAGCGAGACCATCGACTGGCTGATGCGCGAGATGGTCACCGAAGGCGGCGGCTTCGCCTCGTCGCTCGACGCCGACAGCGAGGGCGAGGAGGGGAAGTTCTATGTGTGGAGCCTGGCCGAGATCGAGGAGGTGCTGGGTGCGGAAGACGCCAAGCTCTTCGCCGGGATCTACGATGTAACGCCGGGGGGGAATTTCGATGGCCATACAATTCTTAATAGAATCAAACACTTAGAGATTGGCGACGACGCCACCGAGGCGCGGCTCGCCGAGATGCGGGCGAGGCTGCTCGCAGCCCGCGCTTATCGCATCCGCCCAGGCTTCGACGACAAAGTGCTCGCCGACTGGAACGGGCTCCTGATCGCCGCACTCGCCAAGGCGGCGGACGTGTTCGTGCGCGTCGATTGGCTCGAGGCGGCCGAGCGCGCCTTCGATTTCGTCAGCTCACGGATGATCAAGAACGAACGCCTGCTCCACTCCTATCGCGCCGGCGAAGCGAAGGCGCCGGCGACCGCCACCGACTACGCCAACATGATCAAGGCGGCGCTTGCGCTCGCATCCGTCACCGGCAATCCGGAATACATCGCGCGCGCGCGCGAATGGGTTGACGTGCTCGACCGGCACTATTGGGCGGACGGTCACGGCGGATATTTTTTCGCCGCCGACGACACCGGCGATCTCATCGTGCGCACCATCAACGCGCTCGACGACGCGACGCCGAACGCGAACGGCACCATGGTGTCGAACCTGATGCAGCTTTATCTGTGGACTGGAGAGGAGCGCTATCGCGAGCGAGCCGAAGCAATCGTGCGTGGCTTCAGCAGCGCCGTCGCCAAGAATGTGTTCTCGCATACCGGGCTGCTCACCGGCGTCATCGATCTCATCGCTCCGGCGCATATCGTCATCGTGGTGCCGCAAGGCGGTGACGTCAACGCGCTCCGCCGCGCGCTCGCCGATGTGTCGCTGCCGAACGCCGTGGTGCAGGAAGTGCGGGCAGGGGAGTCCGTTCCGGACAACTCGCCTGCGCACGGCAAGACGGTCATCGACAACAAGCCCACCGTCTATGTCTGCATCGGCCCGCAATGCTCCGCGCCGGTGACGGAGCCGGCGGCGCTGGTGGAGGCGGTGCGGGAGGGGCAACAGAGCGGCGCCTAAAATGGGTACCAGGTCCCTCTTACTCAGTAGGGAGAGGTTTGGGAGAACCGGCCCTTTCAGTCATCAACCTCAAGTATCTTATCGATTTCCATTCGCTGTGATTCAAGATTACCGTTTTTTATCGTAGGCATAGACGAACTTTATCCTGCAACGCAATGCATCACTCACAAGCCGTCCCTCACTAGGGGGAGGATAATCAGGCAGATAAAGGAGACGAATTCATCTATCCACGATCAAAGCTGCTTCGAAAACACGACGAGGGTTCCCAGTGCTTTCAAAAACGCATTTTTATCCTCAGTATTTATTGTATCGAATCGCGCGAGGTAGCAACATGCGCTACTGCGCGCGCCAACCACCTGTATGGACCCGCCGGCCATGACGCTGAAATACGGCGGTTGCGATATGAAGTCCCGAGTAGACCATATGAAAATCGCGATCAAATCGGTGGTCTACTAGGCATTGACCCCGGCTACTCCGCGGCTTTGGAGGCGGCAGTCATCTCGCGCGCGTCGATGAAGGCTTTGGCGTTGTCGGTCGGCGAGCCTGATCCAGCATGCGCGAGGCGTGATCGCGGCTTTGGCGAGCTCCGCGCAGCGCTTAGCGTGCTCGCGGCACTCTTTGGGATGGCCGGGCATCGTCTCCTCCTCCGCCGTGTACTGACGGATCAGCAATCGGCGCCCAACGGGCACGTCTGAGTCAAGAGGCTCGCTGTGCGGCGCAATAACGAAGAAGCCCCGGGGCAGTTCCGGGGCCTCTCAACGCTCACGCGATGTTCAGGACCAGCCGCCTGGTGGGGCCCAGGAGGGGTGGGCCGGTCCATTGCCGGAATAACCCCTGGTTCGGGGATGGGTTCCCTTGCAGGAGGCCCGGCCCCTTATCCCTCCCCTCGTGAAACTCCGAAGTCGAGGCCAAACCCACGCGGAGGGCCAATGCGCGCCGACCCTCCCGGCCGTGCAGCGCAAAAAGGGGGAGCTTGCTGCCTGCGCCCCGGCGGACATCTCCCTCTCCCCTAGCGGAGAGCGCCGGGGTGAGGGGGACTCCAGAAAGAGAGAAGCCCCGCACGGGGGGGCGGGGCTTCTGGTTCCAGCGCAGGAACAGGTGATGGGGAGGGGGCACCATCACTGCCGCCCTTCATAGCGGCGAGATGTTGCGGATTGCCCTTCGAAGACGGGAAAATTTGAGATGAGTTTAAAAAGAAGCCCCGGCCAAGGTGGTCGACCGGGGCTTCCGTACCAAAGGGGTGACCGCAGGGAACGATCACCAGAAGTCAGGATAGCACAAAGTTAGACCGTTTTGCGGAGCACTTCGCTTGAAGGCGCCTGCATGAAGTGGCAAGCCCGGCAATGACGATCGAGGTGCGGCGGCTCAGCCCTTCGGATAGTTCAGACGCTCGAGGATGCGGTCGATCTTCTGCTTGGCCTCTTCCACCGCGGCTTCTCTTTTCGGCGCCATGGTGCTGAGCGTGGAGCGTGCCAGAATGGGAAGATCGGAGCGGGTGGGGTAGATGCCGACGCACCATTGCGACCATTGCCGCATGGGAACGATGTCGTAGCCGCGATAGCGGTTGGATCCTGTCGTGGTCATGTCGATTGCCTCTCAGAGGAAGGAACGCGCCAACAGGCGCTCCGGTTCGCGGCTCGCCGAGAATATCCCGAGGGTTGCGGACGGCCGGACGAATTGTTGCCCGGCGCCAAGCGGTTAGTGGCTTCCGCGTTGCGCCACTTCCGGCTAGGTTAGGCGCCGCCTCAGCAAGCGGAGCGGCGGGGATGCTCAGACTGCGTGCCTGGGTTTTTTTTCTGTTCCTGCTGCTGATCGGCGCGCTTCTCGTCGCCACGGCGCCTTCCTTCCAGGCCTGCGTCAACCAGGCAGGGCCGGCCGCCGCGTCGAGCCAGCCGCAGAGGCACGGCACCACCGTCACCGCGGCGCGCACCACGCGCGATTGCCTCGCGCGCTTCTTCACCGAGAACCGCGACGACGTCATCGCCGGCCTCGCGCTGATCCTCGCGCTCTCCACCATCTTCCTGTGGTTCGCCACGCGCGACCTCGTCGCCGGCACCGCGGATTTCTCCAAGCAGCAGCTCCGCGCCTATCTCGGCCCGAGCGAGACCTTCATCACCGGCGTCGCGGCGGGCGAGAAGCCGATGGTCGAATGCACCATCCGCAATTTCGGCCAGACGCCGGCCTATCGCGTCAGTCATTGGGCGGAGGCGAAGGTGCTCGATTCGATGTCCGACAGTTTCGAGCCGACGGAAGCGGAAGGCGGCGAGCGCATCATCAATCCAGGCCGCGACGGATTCACCATCAAGGCGCGTTTGCCTGAGCCGCTCACCGAGGAAGAGATGAGCAAGATCAAGCTCGGCACCTCGGCGATCTATTTCTACGGGGTGATCAGCTATCGCGATGCGTTCTCGCGGCGGCGCAAGACGCAGTTCCGCTATCAGCATGGCGGCGCGCGCCTGTTCGGCACCGAGGATCTCGCGCTGTCGCCGCAGGGCAACAAGGCGACGTAATTTTCTCATCACGCATCGTGCAAACAAGAAGAAGCCCCGCGGGGGGAGCGAGGCTTCTTCCGAATTTCCATGCATGGCGTGGCGGCAGGGAAGACCGCCACTGGCGGCGGGTTAGCACATTGAGATCGTCCGTCAACCCCTACAGTGGTGTCGCAGATTGTACGGAAATGAAAGAAGCCCCGCCGGGGGGAGCGGGGCTTCTTCCTGAACATTCCACGTGGAGAGAGACGTGATGGCTCGGGGGGAAACCACCACGCACACTGGATTATCACTTTCCCATTCGCGCGGAGCGGTCATTTTGTCCCATGATCGAACACGCCGCACCTTGAGGTTAAGCGCATGCGCGCGTGTCGCACCCCGCGACATTACCGGGACATTACCGTTTCATTGCCGGTGTGGAGCGACCGTAGGGAGGGCAAAGCGCAGCGTGCCCACTACTCGGTGGGCAATCGGCAAAAGCCGTTGCCCACCCTACGATGTCTTACGTGTTCATCGAGTCGAAGAACTCGGCATTGCCCTTGGTCTGCTTCAGCTTGTCGAGCAGGAACTCGATGGCGTCCTGGGTGCCCATCGGGTTCAGGATGCGGCGGAGCACGTACATCTTCTTGAGCTGATCGCCGGCGACGAGCAGCTCCTCCTTGCGCGTGCCGGAGCGGGCGATGTCGATGGCCGGGAAGATGCGCTTGTCGGCGACCTTGCGGTCGAGCACGATTTCCGAATTGCCGGTGCCCTTGAACTCTTCGAAGATCACTTCGTCCATGCGGCTGCCGGTATCGATCAGCGCCGTGGCGATGATGGTGAGCGAGCCGCCTTCCTCGATGTTGCGCGCGGCGCCGAAGAAGCGCTTGGGGCGCTGCAGCGCGTTGGCGTCGACGCCGCCGGTCAGCACCTTTCCGCTCGACGGCACCACGGTGTTGTAGGCGCGGCCGAGACGCGTGATCGAATTGAGCAGGATGACCACGTCGCGCTTGGCCTCGACGAGGCGCTTGGCCTTCTCGATGACCATCTCGGCGACCTGCACGTGGCGCGAGGCAGGCTCGTCGAAGGTGGAGGAGATCACCTCGCCCTTCACCGAGCGCTGCATGTCGGTCACCTCTTCGGGACGCTCGTCGATCAGAAGCACGATCAGATAGCATTCCGGGTGATTGGCGGTGACCGAGTGGGCGATGTTCTGGAGGATCACCGTCTTGCCGGTGCGCGGCTGCGCCACGATCAGACCGCGCTGGCCCTTGCCGAGCGGCGCAACGATGTCGATGACGCGGCCGGTCTGGTCCTTGCTCGTCGGCTTCTCGGTCTCCATCTGCAGCCACTCGTCGGGATAGAGCGGCGTCAGATTGTCGAAATGGATCTTGTGGCGCTGCTTCTCGGGGTCGTCGAAATTGATGGTGTTGACCTTGAGCAGAGCGAAATAGCGCTCGCCCTCTTTCGGGCTCCTGATCTGGCCTTCGACCGTGTCGCCGGTGCGCAATCCGAATCTGCGGATCTGCGATGGCGAGACGTAGATGTCGTCGGGGCCGGCGAGATAATTCGAGTCGGGCGAGCGCAGGAAGCCGAAGCCGTCCTGCAACACCTCGACCACGCCGGTGCCGGTGATGTCGACGTCACGGGCGGCCAACTGCTTCAGGATCGCGAACATGAGCTCCTGCTTGCGCATGGCGCTCGCGTTCTCGACGGCGACCTCCTCGGCGAAGCTCAAGAGCTCCGTCGGCGATTTCGCCTTAAGGTCCTGCAGTTTCATTTCCTGCATGCACTGCTACTCCAAACGGGGGATGGTTGAATTTCTGAAAGTCGCCACACGCGGTTTTTCGCATGTGGGTATTTCGTGGAAGGGGGATTTGCCTCGGCCGTGAGGCAGGACTTAAGCCTGATCCGCGCCGGTTTGACCCAATTTTTCAAGGATTTTTCGGGCCGCGACAGCGTTCCCGGATCGGATGCGACTCGTCTTATAGCAGACCAGACCGCTAGGCGGAACAGGTTTGCAGCGCTTGTTCAAAAGGGTCGCACGATCACCAAAATCACGATGCCGATCATCAACAGCGTCGGCACTTCGTTCATCATGCGGTAGAAGCGCGCGTCGTGCGTATTGCGGTCGGCGGCGAAATCCTTGGTCCATTTGGCGAGTGCGCCGTGGAAGGCCGACAGCAGCAGCACGAGGCCGAGCTTGGCGTGGAACCACCCGTCGGCCTTCCAGTCGATCACCGTGAAGGCGAGGTAAAGCCCCAGGATCCAGCTCGCGATCATGGCCGGCGTGGTGATGTAGCGGAGCAATCTCCGTTCCATCACCTTGAAGGTCTCGGATAGCTCCGAGCCCTTGGCGGCGCTCGCGTGATAGACGAACAGCCGCGGCAAATAGAGCAGCCCTGCCATCCAGGCAATGATCGCGATGACGTGGAAGGCCTTGATATAGGACAGCAGCATGGCGATTGCTAGGCTCTGCCCTTCACTAGCTCGACAAGGCGCGCGACATGCTCTGGCGGGGTGTCGGGAACGATGCCGTGTCCGAGATTGAACACGAACGGCGCGTGCCCCAACAGATCGAGAATTTCGCCCACGCGCCGCTCAAGATGGGTTCCGCCGGCAAGCAGGAGGAGCGGATCGAGATTGCCCTGGACCGGCAGGCGGCCTTGCAAGTTCTCCCGCATGAAGGTGAGCGGCATGCTGGTGTCGCAGCCTATGGCATCGATGCCGGTCCCATGCGCGTAGGCCTCAGCCAATGGGCCGCATCCACGTGGAAATCCGATGATCGGTACGGCGGGAGCCGATGCCTTGACCCCCGCCACGATGGCGCGAGTCGGCAATACGCACCAGCGGGCGAACTCGTCTTCCGGCAGGCCTCCGGCCCAGCTGTCGAAAATCTGGAGGACGCCTGCGCCAGCCTTCACCTGGCCGAGCAGATATTCGATCGAGGTTTCCACCAGGAGATCGATGAGGCTTCTGGAAGGAGGCGGGATCGCGATAGGCCCAGAGCCTCGCTTCGGCCTGATCCTTGCTGCCGCCGCCCTCGACCATGTAGGTGGCCACGGTCCACGGCGCCCCGCAAAAGCCGATCACCGGGACGCCGTCCGGCAGCTCCGGCACCACGCGGGCCAAAGTCTCATAGACCGGGGCAAACCGCTTTTCAGCAGACGTCCGATCGAGCCGGGCCAAGTCCTTGCCGTTCCGCAGCGGCTCGAGTTTTGGCCCTTCGCCCTCGACGAACGCAACCTTCTGTCCGAGCGCATACGGGACGATCAGAATATCGGAGAAGACGATTGCTGCGTCGAGATCGAACCGGCGCAGGGGCTGGAGCGTTACTTCTGCGGCGAGCGCTGGATTGAGGCAAAGGTCGAGGAAGGAGCCTGCCTTGGCCCGGACCTCGCGATATTCGGGGAGATAGCGTCCCGCCTGGCGCATCAGCCAGATCGGCGGCGGATCGACGGCTTCGCCGCTTAAGGCCTCAATCAACCGGCCTTTGGACTCGTGAGGACGCAACATGGCTTTCTCTAAACATCAAAGAGAGAGTCTTAAATTAGATTTCTGTTTCTTCTATTAGCCCGTGATTAGCGGACATTCAGAGCTGTCACCAGCCTATCGACAGAGAACGAGTCCGAGGGCTTACGCCGTTTGGCGTTGGATGGCTTGCCCTGTGGGAACGCAGCGCAGCATTCCTGGCAAAAATCGCCAAAGCTCAAGGCTTCCGCCGGTCGCGGAGGCTGTGAAGAAATTTCGGATAGAGTGTCGGTAGCCTCTCAATCTGGCTGGGGACAGGCAAGGGTATTGTGCGGCGCCTTCGCGCAAGCGTCATTTTCTCGAACTCGAGCGAATCTGTGAACAAGCCATGCGCCTAGTTCCCTGCGGGAGGGGATGGAGCAGCAACGCTCCCACAGTTGCTCCATTAATCATTCGCAGTTATCCAGAGGCATCGCCATGGATGCTCCCCGCACTTTCCACCTGCATATGATCTCCGACGCGACCGGCGAGACCCTGGTTGCGGTGGCCAAGGCCGTGCGGGTGCAATATTCGCAAGTGCGCGCCATCGAGCACATCCATCCGCTGGTGCGCAGCAAGCGCGAGCTCGAGCGGGTTCTGAAGGACGTCGAGGCGACGCCGGGCATCGTGCTCTACACCATCGTCAATCAGGCGCTGGTCGAGCAGGTCGAGCAGACCTGCAAACGGCTGAACATTCCTTGCGTTCCGGTGCTGAAGAGCATCCTGCAAGTGTTCGAATCCTATCTCGGCATGGCGTCGACGCCGACGGTCGCCGGCCAGCATGTGCTCGACGCCGACTATTTCCGCCGCATCGAGGCGCTCAACTTCACCATGCTGCACGACGACGGGCATCTTCCTGAGAATCTCGACGATGCCGATATTCTGCTCGTCGGCATCAGCCGCACCTCGAAGACCCCGACCAGCATCTATCTCGCCAATCGCGGCTATAAGACCGCGAACGTGCCGCTGGTCCCCGGCGTGCCGTTGCCGCCGAAGATCGAGGCGCGCACCAACGCCTTTGTCGTGGGCCTGGTGGCGAGCGCCGAGCGCATCTCGCAGGTTCGCCAGAACCGCGTGCTGGAACATGCCGCCTCGCATCTCGACACCTATGTGGACCGCGAGGCGATCGCCGCCGAGATCGCCGAGACGCGGCAGCTCTGCGCGCGGCGCGGCTGGCCGGTGATCGACGTGACGCGGCGCTCCATCGAGGAGACCGCTGCCGCCATCCTGCGGCTCTATCACGACCGCGGGGCGCCGGTGCTCGATCCATGACGGACTTCGTCCGCATTTGGATTTTCGATGTGATGACTGAGTGGCGCGCATGAGTGAATTCCTGCAAGGCGGCAAGCCGCCGCTGATCCTCGCCTCGTCGAGCAAGGTGCGAGCGCGCCTGCTCGAAGCGGCCGGTCTCGCCTTCATCGTCGAGCCGCCGGGGCTCGACGAGCACGCCATGCGCCAGGCGATAAGCGGCACCGGCGCCCTGAGCCCGCAGGACGTTGCCGAGGTGCTGGCCCGCGCCAAGGCGGAGGCCGTGAGCGAGCTTGCCCGCGACGCCTTCGTCATCGGCGCCGACCAGGTGCTGGCGCTCGGCGACCGCATCCTCTCCAAGCCCGAGAGCATGGAGGCGGCGCGGGGAGAGCTGCTCGATCTTTCCGGCAAGAGCCATACGCTGCATAGCGCCGTCGCCCTGGCCAGGAATGGCGTGACGGCCTGGGCTTATAGCGAGGCCTCGACGCTGACCATGCGCGCGCTCACCCCGCAATTCATCGGCCGTTACCTCGCCGCCGCCGGCGAAGAGGTTCTTAGCTCGGTCGGCGCCTATCAGCTCGAGGGGCTCGGAATTCAGCTGTTCGAGAAGATCGACGGCGACTATTTCTCCATTCTCGGCCTTCCGCTGCTGCCGCTGCTCGATGCGCTCCGGCGCGAAGGCGCCATCGAGAGTTAGGAGCGTCAAGTGAAACGCGCCTGCGTCATCGGCTGGCCGGTCGCACATTCGCGCTCTCCGGTCGTCCACCGCTATTGGCTGAAGCTTTATGGGCTCGACGGCGCCTATGAGATGGAGGCCGTGCGCCCTGAGGAGATCGAAGGCTTTCTGAAGGGGCTCGGCAAGCGGGGTTACGCCGGCGCCAACGTGACGCTGCCGCACAAGGAGGCCGCGCTCGCCGCCGCCGACCGGCCCGACGACGCGGCGACGACCATCGGCGCGGCGAACACGCTGTGGCTCGACGACAAGGGCCTGCTTCATGCGAGCAACACCGACGCCTATGGCTTCATGACGCATCTCGCGGCCGAAGCGCCTGAGTGGAACAAGGGCAAGCGGCCGGTGGTGGTGCTTGGCGCCGGCGGTGCGGCGCGCGCCATTTTGCATGGCCTGATCGAGGCGGGGGCCTCGAAGATCCTGCTCGCCAACCGTACGGAAGGCCGGGCCAAAGCCTTGGCGGAAGGCTTCGGAACGAAGGTCTCGGTGATCCCGTGGGAGGAGCGGAACCGCGCGCTCGCCGGCTGCGGGCTCCTGGTCAACGCCACAAGCCTCGGCATGACGGGGAAGCCGCCGCTCGACATCGACCTTTCCGCGCTTCCCGCCGACGCCATCGTCGCCGACATCGTCTATAGCCCGCTCGAGACCCCGCTCCTTGCCGCCGCCAAGGCACGCGGAAACCGCACCGTGGATGGGCTCGGCATGCTGCTTGCACCAGGCGGTGCCGGGCTTCGAGCGCTGGTTCGGGGTCAGGCCAGAGGTGACGCCCGAGCTTCGCGCCCATGTCGTGGCGCATCTTGGGGCCTCGTGATGCTCGTCATCGGTCTCACCGGCTCGATCGGCATGGGCAAGTCTGCCGCGGCACAGCATTTCAGAAACCTCGGCGTGCCGGTGTGCGACGCCGACGCGGAAGTGCACAGGCTCTATGAGAGCGAGGCGGTGCCGGCAATCGAAGCCGCTTTTCCCGGCACCGTGCGCGAAGGCAAGGTCGACCGGGCGCTGCTCGCGCAAGAGGTGGCCGGCTCACCTGAGAAACTGAAACAGCTCGAATCCATCGTGCATCCGATGGTGGTGACGGCCGAGATCGATTTCCTGCGCGAGCAGGAGAGGCAGGGCGCCAAATTTGCCGTGCTCGAGATCCCGCTGCTCTTCGAGACGGATGCCCATACCCGCGTTGATGTGTCTGTTGTGGTGAGCGCGCCGGAAGAGGTGCAGAAAGCGCGCGTGCTCGCGCGGCCAGGCATGAGCCAGGCGAAACTCGAAGCGCTGCTCAAGCGGCAACTGTCGGACGCGGAAAAGCGCGCCCGCGCCGACTACGTTGTGGACTCAGGGCAATCGCTTGCAGACATGCAGGATCAGATCGATAAAATTCTTGATTCGCTCGAAGGCCGCAAAGGCCGCGTCATGGAGCGGCTTCGTCACGGACATTCGAATTAGGGGACTTTCTCGTGCGAGAGGTCGTGCTCGACACTGAAACCACGGGGCTCGATCCAGCCTCGGGTCATCGCATCGTCGAGATCGGCGCGGTAGAGCTGCTCAACTGCATCCCGACGGGGCGGGTGTGGCATTGCCACCTCAACCCCGAGCGCGACATGCCGCAGCAGGCCTACGAGGTGCACGGGCTCTCCATCGAGTTCCTCTCGACCAAGCCGCGCTTCCATGAGCGCGCCGACGACATGCTCGGCTTCATCGAAGGCGCCATGCTGGTCATGCACAATGCCGCCTTCGACTTCGCCTTCCTCAATGCCGAGCTCGAGCGGCTGTCGCGTCCGCTGCTTCGCTGGGACCGGGTGGTGGACACGCTGGCGCTGGCGCGGCGCCGTCACCCCGGCGCGCCGTGCAGCCTCGATGCGCTGTGCAAGCGCTACGGCGTCGATCTTACCGAGCGCGGCAAGCACAGCGCGCTGCTCGACTGCCGCCTGCTTGCTTCGGTCTATGTGGAGTTGGTCGGCGGGCATCAGGCGCGGCTCGAATTTGCCGCCAATGGCGGGCGCGGGGCGCTGCTCACCACCATCACCTCAGGGGCAAGGATGCGGCCGATCGCCCTTGCTCCCCGCCTCACCGACGAGGAGCGGCTTGCGCATGAGGCTTTCGTTGCGAGCCTCGGCGAGGAGGCCTTGTGGCGGGGCTGTGCTTGGAGCGTTTGCCCGCTAATTCGCCGCCTGGCCCTGCGGCGGGCCGGAGAGGTTCTGCGCATAGAGCCTGCCGAAATCGATGGGATCGAGCATCAGCGGCGGAAAGCCGCCGTCCCGCGTCACATCGGCGAGCACCCGGCGCACAAAGGGGAACAGAATTGCCGGGCAATCGATGAACAGCACCGGCTGGAGCATGTTCTGCGGCACGCCGCGCAGGCGGAACATCCCGGCGTAGAACAGCTCGACATTGTAGATCACGCCGGTGTCGCCCTTGGCGTGGACCTCGATATTGAGGACCACCTCGTAGTTCTCGTCCGACTTGCTCACCGCATTGACATTGACCGTCACTTGCAGCTGCGGGTTCGGCGGCGGGGTTTGCAGCACCTCAGGCGCTGCCGGGCTCTCGAAAGACAAATCCTTGATATATTGGCCGAGAACGTTGAGCTGGGCGCCGGCCGCCTGCGGGGCGCCCTGGCCCGCGGCAGGGGTTCCGCCTTCACCGCCGGGCTTGCCGTTGCCCGTGGTATCCGGGCCTTCTGTCTTCTTGGCCATGGGGTCTGTCCGGCATGAAAGAGGGGCCTGCTGGCTAGCATGACGTGCCCCAACCCGCAATCTGGCGCTAGGGAGAAGGACATTGCCCTGAAACGGGCGGCGATTTCGGCTTCGCCGTTTTGGGGGTTGGCTAAAATGCCGCGGATGCCGTAAGTTGAGGATATCGCGATATGGGTGAAGTGGATGTTCCGCAACGCCTGAGGCTCCCGCTGGCAAAACTCTAGGCGCGAACCAATATGCACCTGGAGAGTTCCGCACTAATCGCGGGTCAATCCATCAACGCGGGTGGCGGCTAAGGATGAGTGAAGCCTTCGATATCTATACTTTGCTGTTTCTGGTGCTGGCGGTCGTGATCTTCATCCGGCTGCGCAATGTGCTGGGCCGGCGCACGGGCAATGAGCGCCCGCCGTTCGACCCGTACACGGCACCTGACCAGAAGCGCCCCGGCGCGCCAAAGGCCAACGAGCCCGTGGTGGCGCTGCCGCGCGGCCGCACCGCGCCTCTGCCTGAGGCCTCCGGGCCTTCGGTCGAGGACATCGAGGCCAGGCTCGGCAGCCATGCGCCTAAGGACAGCCCGCTCGCCCGCTCGCTCACCCAGCTGATGCGCGCCGATCCGAGCTTCGATCCCGGCCAGTTCCTCGACGGCGCCAAGGCGGCCTACGAGATGATCGTGATGTCGTTCGCCGAAGGCGACGAGGCGTCGCTCAGCCAGCTGCTCAGCGCCGAGGTGTTCGAAGGCTTCGAGGGCGCCATCCGCGAGCGCGAGAGCCGCGGCGAGAAGGTCGAGTCGAACCTCGTCGGCATCAACAAGGCCGACATCATCGAATCCGACGTGAAGAAGAACACCGCCTATGTCACGGTCAAATTCGTGAGCGAGCTCATCTCGGTGACGCGCGACGCGGAAGGCGACGTGGTCGAAGGCGATCCGAAGAAGGTGCGCGAGGTCACCGACATCTGGACCTTCGCGCGCGACATTTCCTCCAAGAATCCGAACTGGAAGCTTGTCGCGACCGAATCGGCGAACTGAACCCTATCCCGGCGCTGCCTCGTTCTACGGCGCCATCGCCGGTGCATTGCTGCTTGGCGCAATCGCTGTCACCATCGCGCTCTATTTTCTGTTGCGGGAAATGCGCGTGGAAGAGCCTGGCATCAGCTTCGCGCCGGTGAGCTTTGCCGCCATCGAGGGCTGGGACGCCGACGATCAGGCTGCCGCCTTCCAGACGCTGCTGCGCTCCTGCGGCAGGATCAAGCGCGACAGCGCTTCGGTTGAGGCCTGCGCCGCGGCGAAGGCCTTGGCGGCGAAGGGCGCGGTATCGCGCGAGGCGGCGCGTTCCTTCTTCGAGGCGAACTACACGCCGCATCGCGTCGTCGGCGCGTCGAAGCCCGGCCTCGTCACCGGCTATTACGAGCCTGAGATCGACGGCGCGCGGGTCCAAGAGCGACAAGTTCCCGGTTGCTGCCTACAAGCGGCCCGACGATCTCGTCTCGGTGAAGCCCGACGAGATGCGCGCGCGCGATTCCGCAGCAGGCGTGCTCACGTCGATGCGCAAGACCGAAGACGGGCTCGTGCCCTTCTACACGCGCGAGGAGATCGACAAGGGCGCGCTCAAGGGCCGCGATCTCGAGCTCGTCTATCTCGATCCCGTCGAATTGTTCTTCATGCAGGTGCAAGGCTCCGGCCGCGTGCGCCTTGCCGACGGCACGCATTTGAGACTCGGCTATTCCACCAAGAACGGGCATCCCTATACGTCGATCGGCAAGAAGCTGGTCGAGCTCGGCGAGGGCAAGCCGAAATCGATGACGATGGACGGGATCAAGGAGTGGCTTCGCGCCGACAAGGAGCGCGGCAACAAGATGATGTGGGAGAACAAGTCCTATGTGTTCTTCCGCCTGCTCGACGCGAAGGAAGGCGAGGACGGGCCGATCGGCGCGCAGGGCGTGTCGCTCACGCCTGGTCGGAGCCTCGCCGTCGATCCGTCGTTCCACGCGCTCGGCCTGCCGGTGTTCGTCGCCGCGCCTGAGCTGAAGGACGAGACGCGCGCGCCGTTCCGCCGCCTGATGATCGCGCAGGACGTCGGCTCGGCCATCAAGGGGGTGGAGCGCGGCGACATCTATTGGGGCTCCGGCGACGATGCCGGCGCGATCGCCGGCAAGACCTTGGCGCCGGCGCAGTTCTTCGTGCTTCGCCCCAACGCGGCGCCGGGGGTGTGAGTCATGGGGAAGCGCGGGCAAGGCGACGATGACGACGAAGCGCTGTGGGAGAAGGTCGCAGGCACCGCGTCGCCGTTGAAGCGTGGGCGCGATGCGCCTGCGCCGAAGCCCGCCAAGATTGCCGCCCCTGCTAGCGAAGGCGAAGCCGCCGCAAGTTCCCGCGGCCGACGCAGCCCGCGCCTAAGCCCACGCCGAAACCCGCTCATGTGCCGCGCGCCGCGCCGCTCGACCGGCAGACCTCGCGTCAGCTCGACAAGGGCAAGCTCGAGGTCGAGGCGCGGCTCGACCTGCATGGCATGCGCCAGCGCGACGCGCACGCGCAGCTCCGCCGCTTCCTCAAGACCGCGCAGGCGAAGGGGCTCAAGCACGTGCTGGTGATCACCGGCAAGGGCGTGGATCAAACCGCGGCTAAGAGCTTCTACGAGGAGGACGAGCGCGGCGTGTTGCGCCAGGCCGTGCCGCATTGGCTGGCTGATCCGGAGTTCGCGACCCTGGTGGTGAGCTTCTCGCAAGCGCCCCGCCGCCTCGGCGGCGAAGGCGCGCTCTATGTGCGGTGCGTACGGCCCGCTGACAACACCAGCCTCGTCATTCGGGCTGCGCCTCCACGTTCCCTGGATGACGGAAATCGTGATCCGGACATCTCGGACCATGAAAAAATAGCCTACAGAATAAATTTCGACAGATCGGCGTTCTTGGCGAGGTCGCCGATATGGCCGCGCACGAAGGCGCCGTCGACCACGATCTTTTCGCCCTCTTTGTCGGAGGCGTCGAAGGAGATGTCGTCGAGAATGCGCTCCATTACCGTTGAGAGGCGGCGCGCGCCGATATTCTCGACATTGGTGTTCACCTCGGCGGCGATGTCGGCGATGGCGTCGATGGCGTCAGGCGTGAACTCGAGGTCCACCCCTTCGGTCTTCATCAGCGCGATGTATTGCCTGATCAGGCAGGCCTTTGGCTCGGTGAGGATGCGGCGGAAATCGTCGCGGGTCAGCGCGCGAAGCTCGACGCGGATCGGCAGCCTGCCCTGTAGCTCCGGCAGGAGGTCAGACGGCTTTGCGGCGTGAAACGCGCCAGAGGCGATGAACAGCACATGGTCGGTCTTCACCGGACCGTATTTGGTGCCGACCGTGGTGCCTTCGATCAGCGGCAGGAGATCGCGCTGCACGCCCTCGCGGCTCACGTCAGCGCCGATGCGCTCCGAGCGGGCGCAGATCTTGTCGATCTCGTCGAGGAACACGATGCCGTTGTTCTCGACGTTGCGGATCGCTTCCTGCACGGTCATGTCGTTGTCGATCAGCTTGTCCGACTCTTCCGCCAACAGAATATCAAAGCTGTCGGCCACGGTGACGCGGCGCGGCTTGGTGCGATGGCCGAAGGTCTTGCCGAGAACCTCGCTGAGATTGATCATGCCGACCTGGCTTCCCGGCATTCCCGGGATCTCGAAGGAAGGCATGCCGGCGCCGGTATCGGCGACCTGGATCTCGATCTCCTTGGTGTCGAGCTCGCCGGCGCGCAGGCGCTTGCGGAACGCGTCGCGGGTGGAAAGATTGGCGTTGGCGCCGACCAGGGCGTCGATCACGCGCTCCTCGGCGTTGAGCTGCGCCTTGGCCTCGACCTCCTTGCGCTTGGCGTCGCGCACGAGGCCGATGCCGGCTTCGAGCAGATCGCGGATGATCTGATCGACGTCGCGGCCGACATAGCCGACCTCGGTGAACTTCGTGGCCTCGACCTTGATGAAGGGCGCGCCTGCAAGCTTGGCAAGGCGGCGCGAGATCTCGGTCTTGCCGACGCCGGTCGGCCCGATCATCAGGATGTTCTTAGGGAGAACCTCCTCGCGCAGCTCATCGTCGAGCTGCTGGCGGCGCCAGCGGTTGCGGAGCGCAATGGCCACGGCGCGCTTGGCGTCGCGCTGGCCGACGATGTGGCGGTCGAGCTCGGAAACGATCTCGCGTGGTGAGAATGAGGTCATTGATTACCTTGACGCGGGCACTGAATACCCCCCTCTCCCCGCCGGGGAGAGTGTTGGGGTGAGGGGGCTTTCGCCCCTAAGTGAAATTCTTCCGACCCCCTCACCCGCGCGAAGCAAGCTTCGCGCGACCTCTCCCCGTTGGGGAGAGGGTAAGGGCGCCGTCGCTCGTTGCATCTTCATCATCATGTCTTCGAGTCGAGACTCTCGATGACGACTTGGTTGTTGGTGTAGACGCAGATGTCGGCGGCAATGGCCATCGCTTTCCGCGCGATCGCCTCGGCGTCGAGGTCGCTATCGAGGAGCGCGCGGGCCGCGGCGAGGGCGTAATTGCCGCCCGACCCGATGCCCATGACATTGTCGTCAGGCTCGAGCACGTCGCCCTTGCCGGTCAAGCACCAGGCTCTCGTCGGCGTCGGCCACGATCATCATGGCTTCGAGGTGGCGGAGATAGCGGTCGGTGCGCCAGTCCTTGGCGAGCTCGACGCAGGCGCGCTTGAGCTGATCGGGGAAGCGCTCGAGCTTGGTCTCAAGCCGCTCGAACAGGGTGAAGGCGTCGGCGGTGGCGCCGGCAAAACCGGCGATCACATTGCCGTTGCCGACGCTGCGCACCTTCTTGGCGTTGCCCTTGACGATGGTCTGGCCGAGGGTGACCTGGCCGTCGCCGGCGATCACCACCTTGCCGCCCTTGCGGACGGTGAGGATGGTCGTTCCATGCCAGGTGTCGGGGGATTGGCTCATTGCTGCACTGCGATATCGGCATGGCGGGGCCTTTCGTCAAGCGCTATAACCCGCACCCTCACCTCGCCCCTAAGCGAGAGGGGATTAGTTAAGAGCCTGGCGTTAGACTGAAACCATGCAGAAGCCGACCAAGACCACGTCCAAGCGGACCGCCACCATCGAGCGGCGCACCAAGGAGACCGCGATCACCGCGACCGTCGACCTCGACGGCTCGGGCGCCTATGCGGTCGAGACCGGCGTCGGCTTCCTCGACCACATGATCGAGCAGCTCGCGCGCCACTCGATGATCGACATTCTGCTCAAGGCCAAAGGCGACCTCCATATCGACCAGCACCACACCACCGAGGATTCGGGCATCGTGCTCGGCCAGGCGGTGGCCAAGGCGCTCGGCGACAAGCAGGGCATCACCCGCTACGGCTTTGCCTATCTGCCCATGGACGAGACGCTCACCCGCGTCGCCATCGACATGTCGGGCCGGCCTTATCTCATCTGGAACGTCGCGTTCACCCGCTCCAAGATCGGCGAAATGGACACCGAGCTGTTCCGCGAGTGGTTCCAGGCCTTCGCCCAGCACGCCGGCATCACGCTGCATGTCGAGACGCTCTACGGCGAGAATAGCCACCACATCGCCGAGACCTGCTATAAGGCGCTCGCGCGCGCGCTCCGCCAGGCGGTCGCCATCGACGAGCGCCAATCGGGCCGCGTGCCCTCGACCAAGGGTCAGCTCTGATCCACCTCTCCACAGCGGGGAGAGGTCGCCGGGTTCCCCTCACCCTTTCCGCCATGCGACTTCCACAGCTTCGCGTGGACGATCGCGGCGAAAAGCCCTCTCCCCAAAGGGGAGAGGAGGGTAAGGATGACTTGCTCGCCGCTTTGAGCGACAAAGGACGTGTCGTGACGCTGTATTCCGTCTATGAGCCGCCAAGCGAGGCACAAGACCTTGAGGACAGGGCCGACAGCCTCGTCTTCGTCAAGGAGGGCTTCTCCTGGCCGGCGCTGTTCATTCCCGGCCTGTGGCTCCTCTATCGCCGCATGTGGCTCGAGCTTGTCCTGTTCCTGGGGCTGTTCCTGGTGCTCGGTTGGGTGTTCGGCCCGAGTGACGCTGGGCAGACGATATTCGGCTGGCTGAGCCTCGCGCTCGTGGTGCTGTTCGCCTTCGAGGCCAACGACCTCCGCCGCGCTGCGCTGGAACGGCGCGGCTACAAGCAGATGGGCACAGCGATCGGCGCCGGCCGCGATGACGCCGAGCTTGCCTTCTTCCGAACCTGGCTGCCGCGAGAGGAGCGTGGACGACCTCGTGAGGCGCCGCCTGAGCGGCCAGGCAATGCCGGCATCCCGGCGCCAAAGACAAGCGGCGAGGCGGAGGGGGTCATCGGGCTGTTCCCGGCGCCTTGAAGCCCATGCACGTCGCCATCATCGATTACGGCTCCGGCAATCTCCACTCCGCCGCCAAGGCCTTCGAGCGCGCGGCGCGCGAGCAGGGGTCCGACCTCGCCATCAAGGTGACGGCGCGGCCCGAGGACGTGGCCGACGCCGAGCGCATCGTGCTTCCCGGCGTCGGCGCCTTTGCCGATTGCAAGCGGGGGCTGGAGGACGTTCCGGGCATGATCGAGGCGCTCGAGGAGGCCGTGCAGGGGCGGGGCAAGCCCTTTCTCGGCATCTGCGTCGGGCTTCAGCTCATGGCCGAGCGCGGGCTCGAGCACGGCGTGACGCCGGGCCTCGGCTGGATCAAGGGCGAGGTGCGGGCGATTGCACCGTCAGACCCCGCGCTCAAGATCCCGCATATGGGCTGGAACACCCTTCGGGTGGGGCGCGAGCATGCATTGCTGACGGGCATCCCAACCGGCGAGGGAGGGCTGCACGCTTACTTCGTGCACTCCTATCATGTCGTGCCGCAGGAGCCGGGCGACCTCGTGGCGAGCACAGACTATGGCGGCCCGATCACCGCCTTCGTCGCCAAGGACAATATGGCAGGCACCCAGTTCCACCCCGAGAAGAGCCAGAAGCTCGGGCTCGCGCTGATCGCCAACTTCCTGAGATGGAAGCCGTGATCCTGTTCCCCGCCATCGACCTGAAAGACGGACAGTGCGTCCGGCTGCGCCAGGGCGAGATGGACCAGGCGACCGTGTTCAATGAGGACCCCACGGCGCAGGCGCGAAGCTTTGAGGAGCAGGGCTTCGAGTGGCTGCATGTGGTCGACCTCAACGGCGCCTTCGAAGGACGTCCGGTGAACGAAGCGGCGGTCGAGGCGATCGTCGCCGCCATCCACATTCCGCTGCAGCTCGGCGGCGGCATCCGCGACCTCGACACCATCGTCGCCTGGCTCGACAAGGGCATCGACCGCGTGATCCTCGGCACCGCCGCGGTGCGCGACCCGGCGCTGGTCAAGGAGGCCGCGCGCGACTTTCCCGGCTGCATCGCCGTCGGCATCGATGCACGCGACGGCAAGGTCGCGGTCGAAGGCTGGGCTGAGACGAGCGAGATGACGGTGCTCGACCTTGCGCGCCGCTTCGAGGACGCCGGCGTTGCGGCCATCATCTACACCGACATCGCACGCGACGGCGTGCTTGCCGGCCTCAATCTCGAAGCGACCCTTGCGCTCGCCCGCGCTGTTTCGATTCCTGTGATCGCGAGCGGCGGCCTTGCCTCGCTCGACGATGTGCGCGCGCTGCTGCATCCCGACTATGCGAGGCTCGAAGGCGCCATCACCGGCCGCGCGCTCTATGACGGCAGGCTCGACCCCGCGGCTGCGCTGGCGCTGATCGCAGCGAGCCGCCAAGCGGCCCACGGCAGGCACTGAGGACGCTATGGTCGCCATCTTCGGCATCTTGCTCGTTCTGATCGCTCTCGTCGCGTTCGGCCCAGCGCTCATCGCCGTGGTAAGCCAGACGGTCGCCGAGGCCTTCGGCTGCCAGGTCGATCTCAACCGGGTGATCCCGTGCGAGATCGGCGGCAAGGATTACGGCCAGACCTTCTACGATCTCGGCTTCTCGATCTGGTATTCCTATCTTTCGCTGCCGCTCGGCGCCGTGCTCGCGACGATCTGGGCGGTCTCGGCGTTCGTCGTTCTCCTGCGTGGGCGCCGCGAGGACGGAGGGCCCGGAACCACACCGGCGATATCGCCGGCGAGATCCTTTTTGCGCGGCGCGACAATCGCCATTCTGTTTGCCCTCTCGCCGATCGCCATCACCTATACCGCCGGGTTCATTGCGTCAGGGATCGGCTGCGATCTCAACGAGGTTGCGGAGCATCCGTGCACGATACTCGGCGTGAATGTCGGACCGCTGCTTGCTACCATGGCCCAGTCCATCTGGTTCATCTCGCTGACCGTGATGGCGGGACTCCTCGCGCTCGTCGTGCTCCTCATCGTCTTCATCGTCCGCACTGTGAAGGCGCGCCGCGCGAAGGTGGACGCAACCGGCGCCAAGGCCTAAACCCCGTCTATGCTGAAAGTTCGTGTCATTCCCTGCCTCGATGTGAAGGACGGCCGCGTCGTCAAGGGCGTCAACTTCGTCAATCTGCGCGATGCAGGCGATCCCGTCGAAGCGGCGTCCGCCTATGACGAGGCCGGCGCCGACGAGCTCTGCTTCCTCGACATCACCGCAAGCCACGAGAACCGCGACACCATCTTCGACGTGGTCGAGCGCACCGCCGAGCGCTGCTTCATGCCGCTCACCGTCGGCGGCGGGGTGCGCAAGCTCGACGATGTGCGGAAGCTGCTGGAAGCAGGCGCCGACAAGGTGTCGATCAACACCGCGGCGGTGAAGGACCGCGACTTCGTGCGCGCGGCGGCGGAGAAATTCGGCGCGCAATGCATCGTGGTGGCGATCGACGCGAAGCGGGTCGCCGCCGGCAAGGCGCGCGGCCCGCGCTTCGAGATCTTCACCCATGGCGGGCGCGAGCCGACCGGCATCGAGGCGACAGGCTATGCGCGCGAGGTGGTGGCGCTCGGCGCCGGCGAGATCCTGCTCACCTCCATGGACCGCGACGGGACCAAGCGGGGCTTCGACCTCGAACTGACGAGGGCCGTGGCCGACGCCGTGTCCGTGCCGGTGATCGCGAGCGGCGGTGTCGGCACGCTCGAGCACCTGGTCGAGGGCGTGCGCGAGGGCCATGCCTCCGCCGTGCTCGCAGCCTCGATCTTCCACTATGGTGAATGCACCATCGGCGAGGCCAAGCGCTTCATGGCGGCCGCCGGGCTGCCGATCCGGCTCGATTGAGAAATCTATTCCAAGAGGGGATTGCTGCCTGCCAAAAGGGCACAGTGCCTTCCCTTTCCTAGGGATGAGGCGAAGGCAGGTATTTCCCTGGAGCCCCTGGCAGTGTATGGACCAAGACATGAGCCAAAACGACGTGCTCGGCCGCCTCGCCGCCAATATCAAGGCAAGACGGACCGCAAGACCCGAGGACTCCCATACGCGGCGCCTGCTCGACGGCGCGCCGATCAAGCCTGCCAAGAAGCTTGGCGAGGAGGCCGTGGAGACTGCCATCGCGGCGCTTGCTCAGGATGATGCTGCGCTGATCGCCGAGTCCGCAGATCTGCTCTATCACCTCCTGGTGGTGCTGGAATCCCGGCACATCGCCCTCGATGACGTGCTCGGCGAGCTCGAGCGCCGCATGGGAGCCACCGATCTCGCGCAGAAGCGGAAAGCCGCGTCAGGCTAGAGGCCGGCGCTTGATCCATGAATCCGCGCCCCTCAGTCGCGTTCTCGCCCTATGTCGTCTATAGCCGCGACGATTGGGCAGCGCTGCGCGCCGACACGCCAATGCCGCTGTCGGAGGCCGAGCTCGAGAACCTAAGCGGCCTCACCGAGCGCGTCTCGACGCAGGAAGTGGTGGAGATCTATCTGCCGCTCAGCCGGTTGCTCAATCTGCATGTCGAAGCGCTGCAAGAGCTGCATGGCGCGGCGACCAGGTTCCTGCGCAAGGGCGACGCCAAGATGCCCTTCATCATCGGCCTTGCCGGCAGCGTCGCCGTTGGCAAGAGCACCACTGGCCGCGTGCTCCAGGCGTTGCTCGCCCGCTGGCCGAGCCATCCGAGCGTCGAGCTCGTTCCGACCGACGGATTTCTCTTTCCCAATGCCGTGCTCGAACAGCGCGGGCTGATGACGCGCAAAGGCTTCCCGGAGAGCTACGATCTCACCCGGCTGTTGAACTTTCTCGCCGAGGTGAAGTCAGGCCGCGAGCGCATCGAGGCGCCGGTCTATTCCCATCTCGTCTATGACGTGCTGCCGGATCAGGCCATCGTCATCGAGCGGCCCGACATCGTCATCGTCGAAGGCCTGAACGTGCTCCAGCCGGCCAAGCTGCCGAAGGACGGCGCTGCCATCCCGTTCGTCTCGGATTTCTTCGACTTCTCCATCTATATCGACGCCGCAGACGGGCTGATCGAGGACTGGTACGTCGAGCGCTTCCTGCGGCTCAGGCAGACCGCGTTCCGCGATCCTGCCTCCTATTTCCACCGCTATGCGACGCTGTCGGAGGAGGAGGCGAAGGCCATCGGGCTGTCGCTGTGGCGCACGATCAATCTCGTCAATCTCACCGAGAATATCCTGCCGACGCGGCAGCGCGCCGACCTGATCCTGCGCAAAGCCCAGGATCACGCGGTGGAGACGGTGGCGCTCAGGAAGCTGTAGCGGCGTTCCCTCACTCTCGGATGCTGTGGAATGAACGCTGGCTAATATCCCGGGGCGTAGAGCGCGGCGGGACCGAGGCCGATATTGAACCTGAAGCTCGTGCGCTGCGAGAAAGCGTCGCCATCGGTGATATGCGTGCCGTTGACGAGGCCCTTGGCGTTGCCGTCGCCGTCGTTGTAACGCATGGCCGGAACCCAGGAATACCAGTCATATTCGCTGAGCAGCGACAGGCTGGTGCGCGGGCTGAACTGCTTGCGCGTCTCGAATTTCACCCCGCCGATGAAGGCGACCTCGTCGTCGGAGAGGCTCAGTTTGCTGCCGCCGATGCCCCTGCCGTCGAAATTGCCGCTGTAGTCGGCGTCGGCGCCATAGACACCGGCATGCAGATCGATGAAGGAGCGCAAGCCCCAGCCGGAATAGAGCGCCGGGAAGAGCGAGTACTCGCCGCCGATGGTGAAATAGCCGCCGTAATAGGTGGTATCGAGCGTCTCCTTGTAGCCGAAGACGCTGCTCGATCCGGAATGGCCGTTGATGTTCAGATCCTGGTCGAGGCCGCGCACGTCGAAGGCAAAGCCCCAACGCGTGCTCTTCATGATGCCTGGCATCAGCATGGGCCGCGCATTGGGCGTGGTGAACTCCAACGCCGCGCCCCAGCTATCGACCTCGCGGCTCGTGTGCGAGATGAGCGTGCCGGCGCTGACCGTCGAGAGCCCGGGAGTGTCGACGATATTCGGCTGCGGCACAGACCTGAATGTTGGAGCTGACGCAGCGGTTGCGGTTGCTATTTTCGATGTTGGACCAATAGCCGTGCACCGCGCCGACCCACGGCATGCCGAAGGCGCCGCCGAGCGGGGTCGAGACCGTGCCGGAGAAGCCTCCGCCATATTCGTCGAAGGCGTCGTTCTTCTGCTTGCTCGCGGTGTTGAAGGTGCCGCTGTCCTTGTAGCGGAAGGTGAAGCGGGTATCGGGGAGCGTGAGGTAGGCGAAGCCGCCGCCGAGCGAGATCACCGTCTCGCCAACGGTCATGGTGGCCGTGTCCTGATAGCGCATGTCTTGCTCGAGCGCGGTCTGCGCGAGCGCGCCATGGGCCGCGAACGCGGAAGCCCCCATCAAGACAGCGGTGAAAAGGCGCAACGGCTTACGCATGCAACCCCCGAGTTGACTCCGTGTTGTGGATAGAATAACAGCCATCGCCCGGTAGGGGGTTAAACCCCGCGTAACAAAGGCGAATTTCCGAATTGCCCGTGGCGAAAAAGCCACAGGCCGCTCAATCGCCGAGCAAGCCTCGCTCTTGGGCAAGCTCGCGCAAGGATGTCTCCGGGCGGGCGCCGATATGGCCGATCACCTCGGCCGCGGCGAGGCTGCCAAGCCTGCCGCAGGTCGGAAGCGGCAGGCCTTGGGTGAGACCGTAGAGGAAGCCCGAGGCGTAAAGGTCGCCGGCGCCGGTGACATCGACCACCTTGCGGACGGGCTCGGGCGCAATGGCGATGGTCTCGCCATTGGCGACGATGACCGAGCCTTCCTCGGAGCGGGTGAGCACGGCGAGCTCGCAATCGGCAAGGGCCGCGTCGGCGGCCTCGGCGAAGCTGTTCACCTCGTAGAGGCTCGTGATCTCCTTCTCATTGGCGAAGACGATGTCGGTGCCCTGGCGGATCAATTCGCGGAAATCGGCGCGGTGGCGGTCGACGCAGAAGGCATCGGACAGAGTGAGGGCGACCTTGGCGCCGGACTTGCGGGCAAGCCGCGCCGCCTCCTTGAAGGCCTCCTTGGCCTCGCCCCGGTCGAACAGATAGCCCTCGAGATAGACGATGCTCGCCTGCTCGATCAGCGACGGTTCGAGGTCTGAGGGCGTGAAATTCACGCTCGCGCCGAGGAAGGTGTTCATGGTGCGCTCGCCGTCCGGCGTCACGAAGATGAGGCACCGCGCGGTGGGCTCGCCGTCGTCGGCGGGCGGCGTGTCGTAGGCGACGCCGAGCGAGCGGATGTCATGGCGGAAAATGCCGCCGAACTGGTCTGCCGCCACCCTGCCGATGAAGCCGCATTTCGCCCCGAAAGAGGCAAGCCCGGCGATGGTGTTGGCGGCGGAGCCGCCCGAGCGCTCGATGGCGGGCCCCATGGCCTCGTAGAGCCTGCCGGCTTCGCCGGCAGGGATCAGGCGCATGAAGCCCTTGGCGAGGTCGTGCTTGGAGAGAAAGGCGTCGTCGCAGCGGGCGATGATATCGACGATGGCGTTGCCGATGCCCACCACGTCATAGCCGTCGCCTGCGCTTTTCCGTTCCGCCATGACCGTGTCACCCCCGTTTGCGATGTCCGCCCTGGTATTGGGCGGGACGCCTACTATATTCGCCGCCGGAGTTGAAACACGTCATGCTCGCCGCCGCAATTCAAGCCTTCAGGGAGCTGTTCACGCCGCCGTTCCGCGCCGTGCTGTTCAAATGCGTCGGTTTGACCATCGGCCTTCTCGTTCTTTTGATCGTGCTGATCGAGGGCGTGTTCAACTATACCGTCGTCTGGCCTGACTGGATCGAGACCACACTCAGTTGGATCGCCGGGCTCGGGCTCGTCATCGGCTCGATCTTTCTCATTCCGCCGGTGACCTCGCTGATGGCAGGCCTCTATCTCGACGACATCGCCGGGCAGGTCGAGCGCACCGATTACCCTTCCGACCCGCCCGGCAAGGAAATGCCGGCCGTTGCCGCTATCGGCGTGGGCTTGCGATTCTTCGTTGCCGTGCTGGTGGTGAACTTCATCGCCCTGCTGCTGCTGCTCGTGCCCGGCGTGAACCTGATCGCCTTCTATGTCGGCAACGGTTATCTGTTGGGGCGTGAATATTTCGAGATGGTGGCCATGCGGCATCTGCCGGCCGAAGAGGCGCGGCGCCTGCGTAAAGCGCACATGGGCTACGTGTCGCTGTGCGGCCTTGTCATCGCCGGCCTTGCCTCGGTGCCGATCCTCAATCTGCTGACGCCGCTCTTCGCCACCGCCTTCATGGTGCGCATCTACAAGCAGCTCGCGCGCCGCGCCGGTGTGGGTCAGCTTGCGCCGCGGCCTGCCTGATCCGCTCCTCAGTATTTTTCCGCGATCCAGCGGCGGTCCTTGATGGTCGCTTCGTCGTCGTAGGCCTTCGACTTGTCGCGCGTGGGCAACTTGACCTTCTTTGCGTCCGACGCCTCGTAGGGAAACAGGCCGAGGAAATGCGAGATGAGGTTGAGCCGCGCGCGGCGCTTGTCGTCGGAGTGCAACAGGTGCCAGGGCGCAAAATCCGTGTCGGTCGCCTCAAGCATCTTGTCGCGGGCACGGCTGTAGTCGTACCAGCGCTCGCGCGATGGCAGGTCCATGTTGCTGAGCTTCCACTGCCGCATGGGGTCGTCCACGCGCGCCTCGAATCTCTCCTTCTGCTCCTTGTTGCTCACCTCGAGCCAGTATTTGACCAGCCTGATGCCGTTGTCGGTGATGTGCTTCTCGAATTTCGGGCAGACCTCGAGGAACAGCTTGTGCTGCTCCTTGGTGCAAAAGCCCATGACGTGCTCAACGCCGGCGCGGTTGTACCAGCTGCGGTCGAAGATCACGATTTCACCTGCCGCGGGGAAATGGGCGAGGTAGCGCTGTACGTACATTTGCGATTTTTCACGGTCCGACGGTGCCGGCAGCGCGACCAGTCTGAAGGTGCGCGGGCTGACCCGCTCGGTCAGTGCCCGGATCGTCCCGCCCTTGCCCGCGGCGTCGCGACCCTCGAACACGACCACGATGCGCTGACCCGTGCTCTTGACCCAGTCCTGCAAGATGCAGAGTTCGGTCTGCAGCTTGCGCAAGGCCTTCTCGTAGTCCTTCCGCTTCAGCTTCGGCGTGCCGCTGTCGGGGACGGCTCCTGCACCATCATCCGTCGCGGACGCCTGAGCGCCACTATCATGTCCCATGTCGCTGTTCCTTTCGGCTCCCGAGTGAAAGCGTAACGTGAAGGGTGCTGCCGTCTCGCCGGAGTTCTACGGGCAAGCCGCTCCGGCGGAAGACGGCGAGCATGGGGGTATTTTCGGCAAGCACCTCGGCGTCGAAATGCTGTACCTCAGCCTCTCTGGCGATGCGAACGAGATGCTTCAGGATAAGCGAGGCAATGCCACGGCCGCGGTAATTGCCGTCGGTCACGAAGGCAATCTCGGCCCGGTCCTCGCCCTCAGCGGCGTATCGTCCTCCACCAATGAGAATCTCGCCGTCCGCCCCTTGCGTCGCGACCACGAGAGCAACGACTTGACTGAAATCGACATCGGTCAGCTGATCGAGTTCGCTGTCGCTCAGCTCTTTCTTGGGACTGAAGAAGCGCCGGTAGACCGACTCCCGGTCGAGATTCTTGAATGCCTGCAACAGGCGGCCCTTGTCCTCCCGGCGAATGGCCCGAATGGTGACGGCAGTGCCATCCTTCAGGACTTCGCTGGCGATGTAGTTTCGCGGATCCATTCTGTTCAATCGATGATGTGATAGCCGCCGTCGATATAGAGCGTCTCACCGGTGATCAGCTTCGCTCCGTTCATGGAGAGGAAGGCCACCGCGACGCCGACGTCCTCGATCGATACGAGCCGCCGCGAGGGGGCCTTTTCCTGAGCCTTGGCGATCAACTCATCGAAATCGGTGATGCCGGATGCCGCCCGCGTCTTGAGCGGACCGGGCGAGATCGCGTGCACCCTGATGCCCTTGGGTCCAAGCTCGGCGGCGAGATAGCGAACAGATGCTTCCAAAGCGGCCTTGACCGGACCCATCATGTTGTAATGCTCCACCACCATCTGCGAGCCGTAATAGGTCATGGTGGAGAGCGTGCCGCCGTCCTTCATCAAGGGCTCGGCGAGCTTCGCCATGCGGATGAACGACCAGCAGGACACCTCCATGGCGAGGAGAAAGCCTTCCTTCGAGCAATCGACCACGCGGCCCTGCAGGTCTGCTTTTGGCGCGAACGCTATGGAATGGACGCAGATGTCGAGCTTGCCCCACTCTTTCCCAATAGTGTCGAACACCGCCTCCATCTGACCGTCGACTTGAACGTTGAGAGGCATGAAGATCGATGCCTCGACCTCCTTGGCGAGAGGCTCGACATAGGGCTTGGCCTTGTCGTTCAGGTAGGTGATGGCGACGTCCGCTCCGAGCGCGCGGAAGGCCTTGGCGCATCCCCAGGCGATCGATTGATCGTTGGCGATGCCGGTGACGAGCGCCTTCTTGCCCTTGAGCAGCGGCAAGGCGGAGATATCGGTCATGCGCTCTTCTCCTTGAGCTGGAATGCCGGCTGCGTGCGCAGGACGCGTAGCGTGTGGCGGGCGATCATCAGTTCCTCGTCGGTCGGGATGACATAGCAGGCGACCCGCGATCGTTGGTTCGAGATGCGGCCGTTGCCCCTGGCGTTCGCCGTCGGGGTCAAGCTCGAGCCCGAGCCAGGAAAGGCGCCCTGCCACGGCCTCACGAATGGCGGGTGAATTCTCGCCGACGCCGGCGGTGAAGACAAAGCCGTCGATGCCGCTCAAGGCGGCCGCCAGCATTCCCGTGAAGAGGGCGATGCGGTAGACGAAATAATCGAGCGCGAGCTTGGCGCGAGGATCGGAGCTCGTGAGCAGGTCTCGCACGTCGTTGCTTACGCCGGACAGCCCCTTGAGCCCGCAGTCGTAATAGAACAGATGCTCGATCTCACGCGCGCTCATGCCCTTCTCCGTCATGAGATAAAGCACGATGCCGGCATCGAGCTGGCCCGGGCGCGTTCCCATGGGCAGGCCGTCAAGTGCCGTGAAGCCCATGGTGCTTTCGACGCTCTTGCCGCCGTTGATGGCGCACATGGAGGCGCCGCTACCGAGGTGGGCGACGACTACGCGGCCTTGCGCAATGTCGGGCGCCAGCTCCGGCAACCGGCCCGCGATGTATTCGTAAGACAGCCCGTGAAAGCCGTAGCGTCGCACGCCTTCCTGGTAGAAGCGCTCTGGCAGCGCGTAACGGTCGGCAATTTCGGGATGGCCGCGGTGAAACGCGGTGTCGAAGCAGGCGACTTGCGGAAGCTGCGGCTGTCTTTGCAGCAAAGTGCGGATGGGGCCGAGATTATTCGGCTGATGAAGAGGCGCAAGGGGCGCAAAGGCTTGCAGACGATCGACAACGGCATCGTCGATGAGGATCGGGGCGCTGTAGTCCGGACCGCCATGCACCACGCGATGACCGACCGCGACAGGCAAGCTTCCGATCTCTGCGCGCAGGAACTCCACCACCTTGCCTAGGGCTGCCGGCACGTCGCCCGCCTCCGCGGCAGGCCAGGTCTTGTCGATGAGGACGTCACCCTTCGCGCCCTTGGCGACGAGGTGCGGATGGACGCCGATGCCCTCGATTTGGCCTTTCAGGAGGCGCTGCAACCCATCGCCGGCGCCGATTGAGAACAGCTGGAACTTGATGCTCGAGCTGCCGGCGTTGACGACGAGGATGGTCTCGGACATGGGCTTTACGCCCGGATCGGCTGCTTGGCCATCTGGCTGTGCCGGTACAGCGCCGCCACGGCGCAGGAGGCCAGGCGCGTGCGCACATGGTCCGCACGCGAGGTGAGGATGATCGGCACGCGTGCGCCGAGCACGATGCCCGCGGCGTCGGCATGGGACAGGAACGTCAGGTTCTTGGCCAGCATGTTGCCTGCTTCCAGGTCTGGTACCACCAGGATCTGCGCTTGGCCGGCAACCGGCGATTTGATGCCCTTGATGCGCGCCGCCTCGGGGCTGATGGCGTTGTCGAAGGCGAGCGGACCGTCGAGCTCGCCGCCGGTGATCTGGCCGCGATCCGCCATTTTGCACAGTGCCGCCGCCTCGATGGTCGAGGGAATGGTCGGCGTCACCGTCTCGACGGCGGAGAGGATGGCCACCTTCGGCGTGCCAAGCCCAAGCCCGGCATAGAGGTCGATGGCGTTCTGGATGATGTCGCGCTTCGACACGAGGTCCGGCGCGATGTTCACCGCGGCATCGGTGATGAACAGGGTTTGCGCATGACCAGGCACGTCCATGACGAAGACGTGGCTGACACGTCGTCCCGTCCGTAGTCCGGTCTCTCGTTTCATCACCTCGGAGAGCAGCTCGTCGGTATGCAGGCTTCCCTTCATCAGGAGGTCGGCCTTGCCAGTGCGCACGAGCTCGACCGCTTTCGCGGCGGCAGCCTGGCTGTGTGGCACGTCGACGATCTCGATGCCGCCGAGGTCGAGCGAAAATTCCTTGGCGACCGCGGCGATCTTGTTCTTGGGGCCGACGAGGATCGGTTTGATAAGTCCGGCCTCGCCTGCCTCGACAGCGCCTCTCAGCGAGGTCTCGTCACAAGGATGCGCGACGGCGGTGGCAACGGCTTGCTTCCCCTTCGCCGCGGCGATCAGGCGGTCGTACTTTTCGTGCCGACGCAAGGTCGACGCCGTTGAGTTCTCGTTCATGGCTCGATCCTCCGCTCAAATTCCGCTAATGGGCCCTATGCGGCTTCGCCGCTGGCGCCCGGGCTGGTTGGGGAGGCTGCATGCGCCTCTCTTTCGGCGCACCATTCTTGGGAGCTCTTGCGGCCTTTCTCAATTCGAACATCGCTGTCATCTCGGCGAAACGGCTCTTGCCGAGCTTGCTTTCCACGCCAATGACGTCGGTGAGCTTGCGGAGCGTGGTTGCCATGCGCTGGGCGAGCTCAGGATCGGTATCCAGCATCGCAGGGATAGCCTCGACTGCGTGGCGCTCGTCGAGAAGAAGCGTGAAGAACTGATCGCGCACCATTGTCTTGAATTCCGCGAGCGAAAGTCCGCTACCGGCATCTTCGCGCATATGCTCAAGCAGACGGAAACCGCGTTCGTCGGCGACACCGTCCGGCATGCGGATGTAGAGGAGAGCGCGGATCGCCGCCTCGCGCGGGCCGCCTTGCGCAATGTTCCTGGTCAGCTCCTCGATCCGGTGGGCGACGAAGGCGCGATAGACCGCGTCGACGCCTAGCCGGTGACGTGGAGGCGCGTCGGAGGCCTTAAGGCCAGCCAGCGCTTGCAGGAACGGAGAGCCATAGACAGCGTGGAACGTCGTCTCAAGGAAGCGGTCACGCATGTCGCCGTAGGCCTTCAAGGAGGACTCGATTGCCTTCCCCATCTTCTCCTGCGCCTGCCAGAAGACGTTGTCCGGGGAGAAGGGCTGGCGATTTCCGCGCACGTGTTCCGCCGTCGAGGAGACGGGCTTGAGGAAGGGGTTGGCAGGGGTGAACATCTCATAGGGCAAGCGGAGAGGGTGCATCTTACGCATCCACTCGGCGAAGCCTGCATTGGCCCAGGCCTTGACCCAAGGCTGCACGAAGGCTCGGTACAGGCCGAGATTGATCTCGGACAGCCGCGCGACCGCCGCGAACTGGCGCTCGTCCTCCGTGCTGTTGCCGCCGAGAGCCCGGATATCGTCGAGCGTTCGCGCCTCGAAGCGGACGAGATAGTTGCCTCCAATCAAGTCGTCGTCGCTCGAACTGGCTTCCTCCTTCGGCGTCATCACCGCCTCGTAGAGGCCGGGCGGCAACACGTCGATCAGGTCGATATTGCTCGCGAACTCATCGTGCTCCTTCTTTGCCACCGAGCCGGAGACGAAGATGCCGAGATGGCCGATCAATTCATGCACGGCGTAAATGATGGTCTGTCCGTGGGCGCGGATGTCCTCGACGCTACCGTAAAGGTCGAGGATCCAGTCGAGCGCCTGGGAAGGGGGCGTGATGTTGTCGGCCTTTGAGCAGAACACGATGATCGGGGAGCGAATGCTGCGCAGATCCACGCTCTCTCCGTCGGATGTGACGATACCGGCAGTCGCGAGCTTGTTGCCGATGAACAGCTCATCGGCGATGAACTGCATCTCCTCGGCGTTGAGAATGATATGCCCGCCCCACCATTTCTCGAATTCAAGGTAGCGGGGAGCTTCGGTGTCGATCTTTGCATAGAGATTGTACTGCTTGGTCCAGTAGGTGTTCGCGGGGTTGAGGTTCTCGAAGTTACTGACGAGCCACGCCCCGTCGAACTTGCCGGCGCCGAGATCGCCCATCAGCGCGGTAAGCCAAGTGCCTCCGAGCAGGCCGCCGGTATAGCGCATGGGGTTTTCGCCGTGCACGCCAGCCCAATAGGAGAGAGGCGAGCCTGCAATGATGATCGGGCCAAAAAGCTCGGGCCGCTTGGCGGCCACCATCATCACCGCCCAGCCTGCCTGGCAATTGCCGATCACTGCCGGCTTGCCGTCGGCCTCGGGGTGGAGTGCGATGACGCGTTCGAGAAACGCCGCCTCGGCCATCACGATGTCCTCGATAGTCTGGCCAGGCACGGGTTCGGGAAGGAAGCCGATGAAGTAACATGGATGGCCTGCCTGGAAGGCTACGCCGATTTCGCTCTGCGCCTTGAACCCGCCAATGCCCGGTCCGTGGCCGGCGCGCGGATCGACGACGACGAAGGGCCGCTTCTTGTCGTTGACTCTGACACCCTTCGGCGGCGTGACGCGGGCGAGAAGGTAGTTCACCGGGCGCGGCAGCGTGCGTCCATCCATGACGACCTCGGCGCCGAACTTGAGAACGTGTGGGGCTGGCTTGGCGGCGTGCTCCTCGTACTGCTTGCTCCGCTGCTGCATGACGTCGAGGAAAAGAACCCCGCGCTGCCAAGCATCGACCCAATAGGACCACGCCTCCAGCGCGGGATTTCTAAACTGCATCAAGGGAAGCGATGGCGGCTGCGGCTTGGCCGGCACTTTCTGATTGGTCATCTGACTGGTCATTGGAAAGGTCCTCCTCGTAAGCGAACGCGATCAGGCGGAGCGGGCCGCCCAGAAACATCCTTTCCCCCCGTAGAAAATCTCGCGAGCGAAGCTCGCCGTCGGCGCGTGCCCTATCCGCTCACGCCCATTTCAGCGTGATGCCGACATCCCCAGGCATGCCGTCGGGAAAATCCACGATCTGAAATTTGATCTTGTAGCCGCTCGGACGAAGCTGCCGCTCCCAGAACTGGTACATCTCTTTCGGCAGGCCGGTGAGGGTCGCCTCCCAGCCGGGCTCCTGCTGATTGATGGCGCGGCCGTGGTCGGTGCAGAGCGCGTTGGGAAAGCGATAGACCTGCACCTCGGTGAGGCCGTTCGACACGGCGCGCTCGATGATGACCGCCACGCGGCGAAGCGCCTCCTCGTCGGAGACGCCCGACGGCTTGGTGAGCTTCTCCAACAGCATCTTCTTCTCGGCCTCGGCGTCCGACTGCTTGCGCAGCGCCGCGGACGCCTTCTCGGCTTCGGCCAGCGCGAGCTTCTCCATCACTTCTTGAGCGGTGGGCAGCTGAAAAGCCTTTGTCCGCAGCCATGGCCTCCTCCCTCGGTCAACGAGATCTATCTAATGCTCACCTTCCAACTGGGGCAAGGTATTATTCCTAATCCAAATCAGGAACGTGATCCAGAAGCTTGCTACCGATGCTCCCGAATTCACTGGTCTGCCTTGCGCCAATCGCAAACTTTCTCCTTTCAAGTGATTTGCTTCGACGCTCGAAATAGCGCCCTCAGAACGCTCGCCACGCCGATCGTGTAGGCGGCGGCGATGATGACATTGAAGACCCGAGAAATGAAGATCGTGCCGCTGTCGGTCGGCAGCGGTGTGAGGCCAAGGCCGAGCACTATAAGAAATGTCGCCAGCGCGACGACGTATACCGGCGCCAAAGCGGCTCCTTCCGCGATCCTGCCGCCAAAGACCAGTCCGAAAAACAGCACGACAAGCAAGAGAACGGCTGGCGCTGGAAACAAGCTCACAAGCAGGTAGGCGGCGGTGGCGGCGACACCACCGGCGACATTGCCCATGACAAAAGCGTAGGCCGTTCCGTAGCCGGCAGCCGCCGGTTGTTGCAAGATGGTGATTGCCGTCATGATTACGATGACGCTCACCGGCGATCCGCTGAACATGAACAGGATCACGAGACTGAGGAGCGCCGCCGCATTGGCGAGCGCGGCAGCTATTGGCGAACCCTCCTGGGCGGGCCGCTTGATGGCCTCGCTCATGTCATCGCGTGACGGGAAAAACGCGTAAGCGAGAAGGACCAAAAGCGCCGCGAGGATGCTGCCGGCGATCAAGCTATGGACAAGACCATAAGCGAGTTCGAGGGAGCTGACCGCCACCAAAGGGACGACGGACGTGGTGATGAGCAGAATACTCGCCACCGGAACTGCCTGACCCCGGGCGAGCAGCAGAAAGGCGAAGAAGATCAGAAGCGCGAGAACGAGAAGCAGAACGAGCGGCGTCTCCACGAAAATCTGAGCAATGAGGATGCTGAAGATGCAGCCGGCCGTCATAAGGATAGCGAAGCCGACGGCTTGCTGAAGATTTAGTGACCTGCTTCCGATCAGAAGCTGAGCGGCGAACACGGCCGGCAGGAAGGGAAAGTCCCAGCCAAGAACGTGCCCAAGGGTGAAACCGATTGCCGTGGCGAAGGCAATCCTGAAGGCGAGCGCATGCGCCTCGCGGGTACTGTCGGCCTCCGCCGGCTCGATGGCTGCGCTAACTGACATAGGTCAAAACCGCTACAATCCTCATCCATAGACGTCCGATCGCATTCACGAGAGCATTGTCACTCGCATAGACGATTACGTTTGCCTGCGACCCGTACCGCACGCTGCCCGGGGCGTAGTCTTGGCGATTGGGTTCGATCTTGACGGCAAAGCGTTGCGGCGTTCGGACAAGTCCCATCGGCTCATTGATCTTGGGCAGTCCCGTTTCGGGATCGATCGACCCTTGCGACACGCCCCAGCCGATGCTTTCCACCTTTGCGTCGTAAATGCGCCCGGGAAGCGTATCGAGCACAAGCTCTACTGGGTTGCCCGCCTTGACATTCTCCAAGGCGTTCTCGCGAAAGTTGGCGTTGACCCAGACGTCGGCGGTATCGATCAAAGTCAGAGCGGCCTGACCGGCGTCAACATACTCGCCGTCGGCAAGCTGCAAATTGGTGATGACGCCGTCGGCAGGAGCGATAACCGTCGTTCGGACAAGATTGAGCTTGGCTTGCTCGACCGCAGCGAGGGCCTCGCGAAATTGCGGATTTTCGTTTCCCTGCGGGCCGAGTTCCTGACGCGCACGCTCCAGTTCCGACTCCGCCTCGCGCACGCTTGCCTCGGCGACGTCGATTTCCTTGACGACCAGATCCTTCCTGGCCTCGGAATAGACACCCTTCTTCACAAGCTCCAGCGTGCGATTCGATTGCTCGATGATGTGCTCGCGTTTGGCTTGCGCCTCGATCAGCCGCTCCTGCGCCGCAGCTACTGCGGCTGTGTTCGCGCCAATGGTCTGTCCAACGTTGGCCAGACGCGCGTCGGCTTGTTTCAACGCGATCTCGTAGGTTTGAGGGTCGATGCGAAAGAGAACGTCGCCGGCCTTGACCTTTTGATTGTCGCTCACCGGCACCTCTTGGACTCGTCCGGAAACCTCAGGCGCCATGCGGACAACGAACGCCTGAACGGTCGCTTGCGATGTGTAGGGTGTCATTCGGTCGGCGATGATGGAGTAAAGGTACAGAGCGACGATCGCCGCGAGAATGATGAGCGTCCATCGTCTTACCGGATCGCGCGGAGTGTCACTCTTCGCAGCCATACACACCTCCTCTACGCGCAGCTCCGTCTAGAGCCTAATGCTCTGCGCCAGGCGTGGCGATAATCCCGAGCAAATTCAGTCCAGCGACGACCAATTGCACTGCGACAGCGGTCAACAGGATTCCAAATACAACTTCGGAAATAATCAGACTGGTGGGCCTCAGGCGTTTTGCCACCTTGTCGATGTTGGCAAAGATCGCATAGTCGAACGCGCCGACCAGCAGAACGAGCGCTACGACGAGCGCGACGCTCGCAACCGAGACGACCTCGGCGGACGCAATGATCAGCACGGTGATGCCGACCGGGTTGAGCAAATACGGCACCGCCAGCGGATAGACTGCGATGCGTTTCGGATCTTCCAAGGTTTCCACCTCGTCCGCGATTTTTTTGCCCGGGCCGTGCACCATTTCGATCGCTAGGGTGACAAGGATGATTCCGCCAGCGACCGCGACGGCGCCACCGGTGATGTGGAGGAGGCGCATCAGCAGGGCGCCGAAGGCAAACATGATGAGCGCGGTTATGACCGCGGTCCCGACCATCTGCCGGCCTATGGCCCGCTGCGTCTCGGCGTCGAATTTCTTGGTTTTTTCGAGGAAGGGCACGAGGGCAATCTTGGGGCCCATGCCGATAAGCAAAAGAAGGAGCAGCTTAGTTACGAGTCCGACCGTGATTACCGAGAAATCCATCCGGTTTGCCCTCTCTCTTCAAAGCGTTCGCATCCGACCGGACAATACGCAGTCATGGATCTCTCATGGTCGTCGGCCACTCGAGGTCTTGTCGCTTGGCGGACCAGACGAAGGACAGGGGTGAAGCGGCGAAGCGTATCCTGGACAAAGTTCGTCCTCCCTGGAGCGCGGCACAACGAGGCTCAGAATCGGGCTAACACAGCGGCGCACAAATCAAATTTGATTTCGAAGTCGGCTCGGCCTCCCCCTCGAGCCGGGCCACAATAAAAGTTCAGTCCGAGCTAATTGCCGGTTCCTAGAATGGACTCGGCGGATTGCATCAATGGAGCTTGAGGATTCTTGAAACAGAACTTCTCGACCTCGTCGGCGTCTGCATTCAGCTTCTGCGTGTCTACATTTGTGTCTGCACGCTTGCCTTGGAAATAGCCGTTAAGCCAGACGGCAATGAGCTTCGGGTCCGCGACCTTGTATTTGATGAACTGGTCGCAGGTCACCTTGGAGAGATCAAGCATGACCTGGGCTTGCGCAATGTTGCTTGCGGTCAAGGCGAACCCCAACCCGGCAACGGCTATGATGCATCTCTTCATCGACCGCTCCTGTGTTTTGATTGTCTCGCTAGACCTTGACCCGAGTCAAGGTTCCCGGTGACAAGGGTCCAAGACGAGGCGATATAGTGCATAATTGGGGATGGAATCCCTGAGGACAGGACTCCGATGCGCCTCCTTGCGGTAGCCGATCTGCATTACTCGCTGCCGCAATTCGATTGGGTGCTCGAGGTCGCGCCAGATTTCGACGTGGTGGTGCTGGCGGGAGACCTCCTCGAACTCAGCTCGATCGTCGACCGGCGGGCGCAAGCGATCGTGGTGAAGAAATATTTCAGCCGTTTGCGCGCGGCGACACAGGCTCGTGACCTGCTCAGGCAATCACGATCTCGATGCGCCGAACGAGACCGGCGAAAAGGTCGCCAAATGGCTCGGGCAAACGCAGAACGAGGGCGTCTCCTCCGACGGCGAGTCCCTCCTGCTCAACGGAGGCGTTCTCTTCACCGTCTGTCCGTGGTGGGACGGACCGATCACGCGGGCAGGGATCGCCGCGCAGCTTGCCGAGGCGGCGAAGACCGAGCGGCAAACTCTGGATTTGGATCCACCACGCGCCGCCCGACAAATCGCCGATCAGCTGGGGCGGCGCGCGCTATTTCGGCGACACCGAGCTCGCGCAATGGATCGTCGAGTATAAGCCTGACATCGTGCTCTCAGGCCACGTGCATCAATCGCCCTTCGTCAAGGACGGCTCCTGGGTCGACCGCATCGGGCCGACCTGGGTGTTCAATGCCGGGCAGCAATTCGGCGCGCCGCCGACGCATATCATCATCGACACTGAGGCCGGCGAAGCGCTTTGGTTCTCCTCCGCGGGCAATCAGTACATCCGCTTCAGCGAGCCGCTCGAGCGGCCGGTGCCACGGCTCGAAGGGATTCCAGACTGGCTCAAAGCCGAGGATCGGCCTCAGCCTCCGGGCCGGACGTGAATTCTTCGTGCTGCTGGTGGATCAGCGTTTCGAGCACCTCGCCGACCATGCCGAGATGATTTCCGTGGCCTTCGAATTGACGCTTGATGTCGACGAGATAGGTGGTGGCGGCGTTGAGCCTCTCGGCGAGCAGTCGGCCGAGGAAGAACGCGATCTCCGGATGCGATTTGAGGAAATTTTCGGCGTCGTCGAACACGAAGGCGCTAACCGGAGAGGCGGCGCGCACGGTTGCGGTATGCGGGCGGTTCAGGAGCACCGACATTTCGCCGAAGATCGAGCCGGGGCCGCCGATGACGGCGACCGGCGTGTCGCCGCGCAGGACCTCGACCGTGCCTTCGGCGAGAACGTAGAGCCTGCCCGACGTGTCGCCTTCGGAGAGGAGAATGGTCCCTGGAGCGAAGTCCTGCCGCTTGGCGCCGGCGCAAGCTGTCGAGGATCGAGGCCATCGCCATCGGTTTTCGTTGTCTACTCATCGGCAGTCTCCAGTCGGACACGTCCCTTGCAGATTAGCCGATATGCAAGATTTGTGCGCGGGCGTCAGCTTGGCGCAGGCGGGGGCGTCTTCGGCTCGTACAGGCAGATGTCGTTGATCAGGCAGCGCCAGCATTCGGGCTTTCGCGCCTTGCACACATAGCGGCCGTGCAGGATCAGCCAGTGATGGCAATTGTGCTTGTAGCGCTCAGGCACGACGCGATCGAGGGTGAGCTCGACGTCGAGCGGGGTCTTGCCCGGCGCGAGGCCGGTGCGGTTCGAGACCCGGAAGATGTGGGTATCGACGGCGATGGTCGGCTGGCCGAAGGCGACGTTGAGCACGACATTCGCCGTCTTGCGGCCGACGCCGGGAAGGGTGACGAGCGCCTCGCGCGTGTCCGGCACCTTGCCGCCGAACTCGGCGACGAGCTTCTGCGACAGCGCGATCAGGTTCCTCGCCTTGCCGCGATAGAGGCCGATGGTCTTGATCTTGTCGGTGAGCGCGCCTCGCCGAGCGCGATCAGCTTCTCCGGCGTATCGGCCGTCTTGAACAGGTCTGGCGTCGCCTTGTTGACCGAGGAGTCGGTGGCCTGCGCCGACAGCACCACGGCGACGAGGAGGGTGAAGGGATCGGCGTAGTGAAGCTCGGTCTTGGGGTGCGGGCTCATTCGCGCGAAGCGGCGGAAAATCTCCTCGATTTCCGCAGGGGTAAGGCGCGATCCTGGCGCTTTGCCGTCCTTGCGATGCTTTGCCTTGGCAGGCTTGCGCTTTAAGGTTTTCGGTTGAAGGGGCAAAGCTCACCTTCTCAATGGGTTAGGTTTACCCACACTCGCGACAGGGACACTTTGGCTATCGACTGGCATGTTGAGCAACTTACAGATACCGGAGGGGTGGAGGTGCCGGCGGTAGACGCCAATGGATTAGGATCCATGGCCTCCCCATTGAGGGGTTGGGAGGCAGTCGCTTCTACATTATCCAGAGCTACAGCCTTAGCAGCCCATGCATAACGGAGGAAAAATCCGGACGACCCGTTTTCACAGCCGCCGGCAAGTCGCACGGGGCAGCCGGACGGCTTCCTCGTGAAGACATAGAAACGTAGCCAATGCTGACGCAGCGATTAATAATCCTCATCGAAGACGGAATTCCATCAACCCACGTGGCTCTCTCCTCTTTGGGCGACCACGCCGGTCTTTGCCTTTGGCTAACATATTACCATCTCCTGTAGGGTCGGATTGAACGGCTCGTCCATTAGTGCTTCTTCGTATCGGACAGCGTCGACTCAGAAGAAGGTAAGATAACCCGCGCTCCCCAACGCCCAAATCGAGATCAATCTGGTCGATAGTCTGGAGCGCCACAAGGAGACCGGGAAGCTGAAGCCTTCATCCCGCTGAAGCGTTAGGAAAAGGGATGACAATCGCGACGTCGCATCACTCTTGAGGCTTGAACCACGAAGGTCCGCTTTGGGGGACCTCAGGTTCGGCGAGCAGAATGTCCGCTAAGTGCCATAAGCGGACATACGCCGCGGTCACTCAGCAGCCCGATACTGGCCTGTCTTGGCCACAGCCAACACGAACACTCGACGCCACAGCAATGATGGCGCTGACTTCCTGCGGGCATGTAAGCTCGAGGGGTGGCTTTACGTCTGGTGCTAATCTTGCCAAGCGGGCCTCAGCAAGCCAGTGCGACGAAACCCCTGCGCGAGACTTCGCCCCGGGAGGCATCGATGTAATTCCTCACTATTTGATACTTGTCCGATCCGTATGCACAAGCGTACGATAACGCCCACTCATACAATCGATTGGTAAAACATGGGAGGACTCCACCATGTCGCACGCGAAGCAAGCTTCGAAGCGAAAGCATCGAGCATGCGCCGTGCCGTTGTTGGGAGCCGCCGGGTTGTCCTTGTCGTTGGCGAGCGGCTCCGCGGCAACCGAGGTGCCCGCAGCGGATATGCCGACGCAGAGCACCACAGCGAGCAACGAAATCACTTTCGGCGAAGAAGAAATCGCTGATGTCAGTCTGGCGACGTTCTATGTCTTCGACAAGGAAAATGTCGGAACATCCGAACCCGGCGTACAACTTGCCGGACACAGACACTGGAGGGGCTGCCACAGAGGCTGCAGAGGCTGCAGAGGCTGCAGAGGCTGTGGGAGAGGCTGCGGCTGCGGTGGTTGCGGAGGCTGCGTTACGATTTGGTGGGGGGGTTGCGGCGGCTGCGGAGGCTGCTGGGGGTGGCGCTATTGAATAAGTCCCCATGGCAAGGCTTGATCCTGCCAACCACGTCTTGTTTTCCAGCGCCACGCACGTTTACGCGCGGCTTGGCTCGCGCGTGACGGCCGATTTGGTGGTCGACCTTTGTCGAGGAGCGCGCGAGCTAAACGACGTCCTTCTCGCAAACGCGGGGAGAGCCTTACGCGTCATAACAGCAAAGACGTTCCGCGGTTTGCGCCGAATTTCACCGTGTATGTGCTGCCACCCGATGTCGTTTGCCTCTACTCCGAGGACCGGAAGTTCTTTCTTTACGGTGAGCTCTATTGTGCGCTCGCGTCCGCAATAGGAGCTGGAAGGAGTTTTCAGGATCTCGTTCGCGAGCTGGAGCAGGATTTTCCACCCGACAAAATCCGTGAAGCTCTAGAGCGGTTGGTCGACCGCCGCTTCATAGTTCCGACATCGCGCTCTCCCTTAGACGCCAAAGCGGCTTATTGGGCGAGCCTCGGGCTGTCACCTGAGACCGCGCAGAGAAACCTCCAGAAAGTTCGTGTGAGCATTCAAGCGCTCGATGTGCAGGGTGCAACGGAACTCGGCATCGCCCTGAGTGGGCTAGGCGTTCGCGTAGTGAATCGCTCTGCTGACCTCACGGTCACGCTAGTGAACGATTATCTCGAAGAACGACTAGCCGAATTGAACCGGCAACATTTGTCGGAACATACGCCGTGGCTACTCGCCCAACCCTCCGGTATCTTTCCCCTCGTGGGGCCAATGTTCAGCCCAGGCAAAAGCGCCTGTTGGACGTGTCTCGCCGAACGGATGCAACGGAATCGAGAAGTGAAGGCGCTCCTCGACCGCAGACATGCCCGCTGCGTCGCGGTTTCACCTCTCGCCCGAGACACGTTGGGGCAGAGTGCCATTCAGCTTGCAGCTGTCGAGATCGCAAAAGCGATCGCCACCGACTTTCGCACGAGATTGAGCGATCACATTATCAGCCTCGACCTGTTGGGCTCGACCATCGTGAAGCATTACGTGGCCGCTCGCCCGCAATGCCCGACGTGCGGCCGGAAGGAGCTTCGCGACCCGAGCCGGGCCCCGGCGCCGATCGAGCTTAACGCCGGTGGCAAGCTGGTCATGACAAGCGGCGGATACCGAGCCGTTTCGTCAGCGGCCACGGTGGCACGCTACCGAAAGCATGTGAGTCCGCTCACCGGCGTGGTCTCGCGTCTAGAACGGATCGAAGCCGACTTGCCCTTGAACACCAACTACTTTGCCACCCACAATCTTGCCGCTCGTCCCGACACGGTCGGTGAGCTTAAGGCAGGACTGAGCGGCGGCAGCTTCGGCAAGGGCAGCACTGCCGACCAGGGGGAAGCCAGCGCGCTTATGGAGGCGATTGAGCGTTATTCCGGGAGTTTTCAGGGCGACGAGATCAGAGTGACGCGTCGGTTTACGGATTTCCCGGCAGGTGATGCCGTCCTTCCGAACGACGTCAGGCTGTTCAGCGACGCGCAGTTCCGGCAAACGCGGGCGCCGACAACTGGACCGGACGATGTGCCAGCAATATTGGCCCCGTTCGATCCATCGGCCGAGATCGAATGGTCGCCCGTCTGGTCTCTGTGCGACGAACGCTTCAAATATCTGCCGACCGGCCTTTTATATTTCTTCTACAAGGGCGCCGGCGGCGAGGTCCCAGCGGATTCCAACGGCTGTGCGGCCGGCAATACGCTTGAGGAAGCAATCGTCCAGGGATTCCTCGAGTTAGTGGAACGGGATTCATACGCAATCTGGTGGTACAACCGATTGCAGCGGGCTGGAATGGACCTCAGCCTGATCGACGATGCTTACGTCCGTGATCTACAAATCCAGCTTGCCGAAACCGGACGCCGGCTTTGGGTGCTTGACATCACCAGCGATCTCGGGATTCCGAGCTTTGTGGCGGTAACGCATTGGACGGAAAACTCGCAGGAACAATTCGAGTTTGGTTCTGGCGCGCACTTCGATACGCGCATCGCGGTCCTGCGCGCGATGACTGAGCTGAATCAATTTCTATCCATCGGTCTCATGGGGGGCCGGGATACGGGGAAATGTTGCCATGACGACAATGAATTGAGGCTGAGGGACCATTCGTATTTGGCGCCGAGCGGCAATCCGCTAATTCGACCGGACTTCAGCTCGGACTTCGCCCGTCTCGACAAGCGCGAGCAAGTGATGGCTTGCGTGCGCCTCGCCAAGCGAGAAGGCCTCGATTTCCTCGTCCTCGATCAGACGCGTCCCGACATCGAGGTCCCGGTTGTCAGGGTGATCGTGCCGGGATTGCGGCATTTCTATCGCCGCTTCGCACCTGGCCGGCTTTACGATGTCCCGATAAAGCTTGGACTACGAGAGCGGCCGCTGTCGGAAGGCGATCTCAATCCGCTTCATCCTCGGACCTAAGGTCCTCCCGGCTTGGGCGCTCTCGGAATAAAGAGAAGGCGACGGGCGGCGCCGGCAACTTTGTCCGTCCGGCTCGGCGCTCCCATCACACTCGAAGTGCGCTTGGACGGAGAAATCGCGGCCTGCTTCTATGGCCATTCGGTCGGCTTGGGAAAGTTCAGCGCTGGTGCTGCCGATCGCGCGCAGAAGCTGCGCCTTGGTCTGCCATTCAGTTCGTTTTCGTCCGGCAGTCGAAACGTCGACAAGGAAATTCAACTGCTGGCCCAGCGATTGGCTACGCACGGTCTATTGGAGTACCGCCTTGGACGCTCGCGAAAGGGCGATGATCTGGTCGTCATCGAACCCCAACTTGCCGATTATTGGCCGCGAATGCCGCCCCTTCGCAACGCAGACACTCTCGTCTTGTCGCGGTTCGCGTACATGCGACGGCGCGGCAACGAGATGGTCCTGGAATCGCCGCGCGCCGGCGCGTTGTTCAGAATTTGCAATCCGAAGATTGCGACCGCCTTGGCCCTACTGTCTACACCGCAACAAATCAAACAGCTCCGACGGCAGGACAGTTTTCCCGGGCTTGAGCTTCTCGCCCTGTTAGTTGATTGCCAAATCCTTTTCAAGACGGGCGCCGCTAGCGAAGTTGGCCTCCGACCGACCGAGGGTGACGGCAACCTCGTTCTTTGGGACTTTCACGATCTTCTTTTCCACACACGCAGCACGGAAGGCCGGCACGCCAACCCACTGGGTGGAGTTTATCCTTATGCCGGGCTTATTTCTCCGTTGCCGGCGGTGCGGCCGCGGTGGCCCGGAAAGAAAATCGATCTGCGCAGGTTCTACCCCGCGCGTTCGGAGACAATCTCGCCGACCGCAACGCTCCTGCGTGAACGCCATTCAACGCGTAGCTTCGATGACCAGCGGCCGATTACGCTCGCCGAGCTTGCGCGGTTTCTCGACGGCAGCGCGCGCGTCCACTCGAGAATGCGAAACAGGCTCGACCTCGGCGACACCGACCCGGTGATTACCTATGCCCTCAGGCCGTATCCGTCGGGGGGCGGCTGTTACGAACTCGAGCTCTATCTGGCCGTCGACAAATGCGAGGGGCTTGCACGAGGATTCTATCATTACGACGCCGGCGGACACGCGCTGGTACCGATCGACGTTAGCAAGAATGAGCTCGAGGCACTGTTGACGGGAGCCAAGTTTGCAATGGGGGCGCCCGCTGCGCCCCAGATCTTGATAACGATCGCTGCTCGCTTTGGTCGAACTTCATGGAAGTACAGCTCGATCGCATATGCGCTCATTCTGAAGGACGTCGGCGTATTGATTCAAACGCTCTACATGATGGCGACTGACATGGGGCTCGGCGGATGTGCGATCGGGAGCGTCAATATTGATCTGTTCGCGAAGATGACCGGGATCGAATTCCACGTCGAGGGCCCGGTCGGTCAATTTGCGATTGGGCGCGGCACGAAACCGGGAGCACGTCGCCGCTCGACCAAACCCCACCGACAGTAGCAGTCAGTCGAGAGTCCGCTTTGGGTCAAAAGCAGACTTAGCGCTCGCTCTTCCGAATGTCCGCTAAGTGCCAATAGCGAACATTCACTACTGCTTTCACTTGGATACGAGGCGCCTTCGTTCCGCTTTGCCCTCACCAATGCCAGCGGTCTCCACGAGCCGTGGGTCATCTCCACGACCGGCCGGGGATGGCGCGTAATGTTCTCTCCATGATTCGCGTCTTGCTGGCACTTGCTCTTGAGGATGGCATTCGTGAAGACAATCCCGCGATCGGCATCAAACGCCCCAAGTTGAGCAAGGATGGTTGGCATTGTTGGACCGAGGATGAGATCGCCACCTTCGAGGCGAAGCACCCGGTAGGTTCTCAAGCCCGCGTTTGCCCTCGCTCTTGCCCTCTACACCGGACAACGAGCTTCCTGCTTGAAGTCTCAGCACCATAAAAACCCTATGAACCTTTC
>CAVUVO010000008.1:0-157968 GCA_963744945.1 uncultured Alphaproteobacteria bacterium
GCCAAGAGGGTGGGATTTGGTACCACGTACGGGATCGTTGTAATCAGTGGACGCCATACCCTTTGAGCTTGACGGATCCCGTTGGACCGCCCGCTACTCCTACTGCTGAAACGATTGTGTTCTGGCCTATAGGGGGATTTCCACGTGGAAGCAATTTTACCGATTATCGTTCAGATTGTTACGGGCGTCCTTGGCGGTCAGGCTGTCGGGGCGGTCTTGCAGCAAGTGGCGATGAGCCAGTTGACCAAAGTCATTAGCGGCGCAGTTGGCGGTGTCGCTGGAGGAACGCTTCTTGGTAGTCTTCTTGGCGGAGCCGCGGGCGCTGATCCTGCTGCAGGTGGTGCTCTAGGCGGCATTCTCGGCGATGCGATTGGCGGCGCGGGCGGCGGCGCGATCCTTACCGCGATCGTAGGAGCGATTATGAAGGGGATGAACAAATAACGCCCAACTCAGTTTGAGGGCGCTGGTGATTTGGCCTATTTCTTTTGTCACGTGCGTTTAAACCAGCGTCCGCCTACCCCGTGTTGGCACTTAGCGAACATTCGCGACAAAACTCAGCCTTTCGGGGCATTCGGTGAATAATTTCCATGGAGGTGGGTGTGCGGAGACACTCTCTAGCAACGGCCGCGCTGTTCACGCTGGCGATCAAGCGAGCGCGGCAGACTTGGAAACCCCATTTTTCAACCAATAACGTGGAGGGCTTCATCGGCGGCATGCAAGGGGGGTTCAATTATTGGGCGCCGAGCGGCGTCGTGATCGGCGTTGCAGGCGACTATGGCTGGACAAATGCCGACGGCACCCACCCTTCCGCTCGAGAGACCGGCGTTTTCTATCACAGCGATATCGACGCGCTCGCCTCGGTCACCGGCCGTCTCGGCTACGCCTTCGACCGCGTACTCCTCTATATCGAGGGCGGCGCCGCGTGGGAGCGGGTCGATTACAGGGCATCGACGACCATGATTGGTACAGCGTACCTAGCAAGCGACACACGCTCGGGCTGGACGATCGTCGGCGGCGGCGAATACGGCTTCACCGATAGGCTCTCGGCCTTCGTCGAGTACGGCATTATGGCTTCGGCACCGAGCGGATTAGGCTGAGCCCACAATATTCATCCTGCCCACGGCCTTTGTCGATATCGAAGACACCGCCAACGTCGTCCGCACCGGCATCAACCTGCGCCTCGGCCTCCGAAAAAATCGTGAGGCCCTCGAGGAACAGTCGGGTTTGCTGTCTACTGTTCGCTCTCGTCCTTGGATAACACACTCGCGCCGCCCGTAGAGCTAAGAGCTAGTATCCTTTGGATCTCCGTCGGCACCGCGTTCTGGTCTGTGATTGGGCCATGTCGCACTAATTTGAGGGTTTCACCAGGCTGATGCCCGGGCTTGAACGGATCGTTTAATTCCGAGAAGGCAAGCATGTAGGAGGTTTTTTCGAGCCCATGTTCCTCCCACAACCTGATCGCGAAGGCCAGCGTGAGATGGACTGACTTTTTTGAGTGAGCAATCAGAACGTATTCGGGGTCGCGGTCGGCGTGCTTCAAAAAATTGGGAACCTCCCCGAACTTTTGCAATCCCTCGAACTTGCTGAGGACTTCTCTTTTCTGGCTTCCAAACAGCTCGCGAAGAACACAACACGCGGCGTAGGCAAGCGTGTGGATCGCGAGGCCTTCTTCATCGACAAACCAAAGTCGTATTGCGCAATCGAGCTGTCGCTTGGCTGCCTCGAGTTTGTCAATTTCCGTTTTCGTCATTGGCCCTTTTCCACGGCGTCGAGACCCGGGATTTCAGTTGGGCAGCAATTTTCAAGTGTTCCGTGCGGGGCAAAGCGCGCAATCTATCTCCTTCTATCCGGCAGCGACCACTTGGAATCAAGCTCTGTCACCCAAAACCACAGGTCTGTTAGTCGCCTCCCGGTTTTGCTGCCTAGTATGCGGCTGGCCTTCCGCGCCTAGGAGGCGACGGTCTCAACTACGATCTGAAAAGCAACGAAGTATTGGCGGAGAGGGTGGGAGCTTAAGCCGGTTGATCTGAAAGGCGAAATTGGCCTTTTTGCGAAGGAAGTCCGCCTTACAACTTCGGTTTTATTCCGATTGTATGAGTGAGGTGGGACAGAGGCCGGGGCGGGCATAGTCAAATATCTGAGCCCCTCACCGAACACCCGCATGGGCGAATACACGGCGACGGGGGAGTTGAAAAACAGCGCACCTCGCCCCACCTAAACATCCATCAGGCGGTCTACGGTCGCTAGTTTTGCGTAACGCATAGCGGAGTTGTCGGCCAGGCCGTGTAGGTTTCATGCAAGGGGTCCCCGGCCAGGACCCCTTGTTTTTTGCGCCTCGTCAGCGAAGGGTGTCGGCAGCGTTGGCCCTTATCGGAAGAGCACCACCCTGCACTCTTGGCATGAACGCCAGACGATATCGCTATCTGGATCATGGTAGAGGCCAATATGAACCTTTGAGCCGCCCAACAGGCCCATCAATCCCTCCTGCCACTTTTGACCTCTAGCGTAATAGATACCGAGTACCGTGCCGGGATCGTCACTGCCGATGGTTACGGTAAGGTCAATGTCGCTTTTCTCCACGCCGTCACCTCTTGCGCAGCTACCGAATAGGCGAATCTCATTTACGTGTTGAGTTTTCTCGCCCCAATGGCGAATTGTGTTAGACTGTTCCGGCGTAAGAGTCATGACGCTGCGAACGCGCCCACTACCCAGCCAATCGCGCGGACGATGACGTAGACGGCCAGTGAAGCGGCGAACGTTCCGGCAATCCCGGCTAACGGTCGGATCGTGCCAGGATATATGACCAGCGCAAGGGCGGTCCATGCGATACCAACGGGATTGCAGCTAAGACAATCCCTAGCTGGTGAGAGCCACTACTTAGTCTGTGTGCTGTGGCCATTTATTCCCACCCAAGCAATCTACGACACTCGACTTAATCGCCTTGGCCCTTCGCCTTGCCTTCCCTCATCGTGGGATTTGGTGGCGGTCGCTGGTTGTCGATCGCTGGAGCGTCAAACGGCGTCACTGACTTGCACCGTAGATATAAGTCTTTTGCGTTGTTGAGATGCCGATGAAAAAAGTGGAGCGATCCGGTAATTCGATCCAGCTTCCCTTGCGAATAAATGCCGGACAAAGCTTTATTTTGGAACCAAATATAATTCTCGGTAACTCGGGTAACGGGAATGCCATCAACGTCCGGCAGGTCTGACATATGGAAGCTGGCGAGTTTCCGATCTAGGTCGATTGAGAGCGAATAATCATCCTTCCCATTCGCGTCAGAGCAAATAAGCGCGATCTTGTTGGCGGCGTAGCTGGCCCCAGCGAGCATGAGAGTCATTGCGAATGTTATTAGACCGATTTTGGACAAGATGCCTCGAATCACGGGGACGGCACTCCCTTCGCTAAACTGCTCCCCGTTTAGGAGTTTGGCGTCAGCCCATTGGCAGTTTGAGCATCGCGGATCGGAATCGCAAAAACGGGGCTTTCCTTATGCTCGTTACTGAAGCGCTCCCCTTAGCAAGACTCCGAGGGGGGACGGGGGATGAGGGGTGCCCCACCTGAGAAACGCGCCCGCGCGGGCAGCGGCGTTTTCGCTTGCGCCTCGCCCACTGACTAAAAAATCCTTGAGACTTTCATGCCGATCGCGACCAGCGCTATCCCCGGCAGGGACAAAAGCACTATGTCGAAAAAACTCCATCCAGCGAGAAGTATATTGGCTTGACCATTGATGGCATTTTGGAAGTAGTCGAATAGCACGATGGTGGCCAAGAGGCATATCCAAGCCGCGCCGATGGTGGCGAGGGTATTGCCCAGGATATCCATTGTCGGTCCCATGCGTCACTCTGTCGTGCTGCCAGGGCTGTGGTGCCGGAGTCAGAATGCAGGCGCTAAACGGCAGTTTAATGCCAAACCTCAGAGGCCGCTGCGTCACCGGGCCCACGCTCCCGGCACGGCGGCCTCGCTGATTCCAACCCGAGAACCCCAGCCTTCCAGATGGCTTGTTATTATTGTGGCCGATAGAGGTGTCTCAGTCGTACTGAGGTACATAGGATGACCAAGCAATTCGATGTCGCCAAAATAGCCCGCCTCACTGAGATCAAGGAAGAGATCCTCGATTTGCTGGACGAGGCCGTAAGCCTCGTGCGGGGCAGTTCCGAGGAGCAGCGTGCCAATCACTGGTATGCGACCGTCTGTACGGCGCTGGATAAGGACAACACTCAAGGCAACGACTCCACAATTACCATGCAGGAGACCATCGACGCCCTGAGAGGAGATTCAGGCGCTTAGTTCCGGCTTCGGCCGGCGCCCTTTTCGTCGCATCGACGGCGTCTCTAAGGGTGCGTAGCGTGAAATAACTGGCTGCTCAGCCAGCGACGAGATGAGGGAGAGTGAAATGTCCAAGTTGAGCGTTGTGATCTTTGCCGCGGCCCTGCTGGTGAGTATGTGTTCCACTCGATCGGGCGCCTATGCCCAAAACGATGAAGAGGCATCGCCACCAACGACTGCGGAACAACCCCAAGCACCTGATGAACGCGCTAAGGAAGATACAGATGAGGATGCCGCTGAGGGCGCCGAGGCCCCTACCGACGAGGGCGACGCATCCCCTGAGATGCCGTCGGAGGAAAATTCCGAACAGTAGCCCAGAAGGGCGTCGGCTTCGGCCGGCGTCCCGAAATTACTCCGCTTTCGCCTATAGTCCGCGGAAGACGTTGCCGGCAGCCAGGACCAAAAAGCCGAGCAATAAGAGCGAGAACCCGGTGTGCATATACGGGACGCTGATATGAGCGTAGTGAATAATTGCGGCGATTGCGGCAATGACGACCGCGATACTGAAAGTAATGACCTTGGGTGCCGATAGATCGAGCTGCATGTTTCCCCCTTGAGCCCGGCTGGTGGGCTCGAAAGGTCACTCTAGCTTCTCGCGCGCGATTTAGCGATCACGGCGTCGGTTTGGCCGGCGCCTTTTTTTGTGCAACGTGGCCGTCGCGCCACAAGGCAACTGACGGGTCATGCTACCGTCATGACGTTGGCCCCGCAGCCAACAGTTGACTAGAAGCAAAGCCCCGGCGCTCCCCTGCGCCGGGGCTTCTTTTTTGGGTTGTGGCAAATCCCACAGGCGGATGAGGCGCATCGGGGTAATGGTCTCACCGCGGCCGATTGGGGAAGCGGACAACCGGATTGGCTGAGCAATTCATAGGGCGTCGGCTTCGGTCAGGCGCCCCTTTTCCCCGGGCGCGGCGGCCTCGCCTCGCACAGAATGGCCGAATGACAAAACGCCAGAAGCGTCGCTAGCGTGCGGCTAACACCAGCGCCATCAATACCAGCGGTTCCATCGCCGATTAACTCGGCGAGCTACGCGTCGGTTATGGCCCCAATAGGTGCCGTAGTAGGGTCGGCTATAACCGTAGCCATAGCCGTAGCTTGGATAGGAGTAACCATAAGCCTGATAGCCCCCATAGCCATAGCTGGGATAAGGCGCGTAGCCTGAATAACCCGGCGCATAGCCTGGGTAACCGGGATTGATGTAGATGGTAACGCCTTGGGCGGATGCTTTGAGAGGCACAAACATCGCCAAGCCAAGAGCAACGGCGCTCAAAATGGCCGATGACTTTCTCATCGCTTTAGCTCCTTTGAAGTAGGACAGAGTAGCGCGGCTCCTGTCTGACGACCGCGCACTCACATAATGATCCTAATGCAAATGTTCGGCACCGGCTTTGGATTTTGCAGGTGATGGTTAGGCCTTTCCTTTGTCAGGCTCGAATCGTTAGCCAAAGCCGAACCTTTCTCCGTCCTCCACCACCAGATGTTGCGGCGATGCAGCCGGTGAGATGCCTACGGCGGTTGTCGATTTCAACGAGAGGCTGTTTGCATTCACGGCAGCTGTCGGCGGTCATGCCCTCAGGTTAACACGTCAGGCGTCGGCTACAGCCGGCCGCCCTGTTCGTTGTAAACTCGGCACATGCCCAATTGGACCGACCAACTTCGGGTCGAAGTGCTAGGGATGAGATCGTCGTCATTTTGCCCGCGACGAGTTATGGGATCACCTACTACAAGCCTGTCAGCTCTCCAAGACCTGAGCTCCGGTGACTTCCCCCAGCTGCCGGGGCTTTTTCTTTAAGTCGTGACGCGAGAGATACAACAGGCCGAAAATCGCCGAGCTAGGATGACAGTCTGGCACCCCCGCGCCAGCAGGGCGAGGTCCTCAACACCGAATGCGCACTTACTAGCCCCGCGCTCCGCTCGCGGCTACAAATCTAACCTTCTCGCATTAGCGGAATATTGCACGTCATCGAGCCGGTAAGGCGTCCCAGAACCGATCTCAGTTCAAGATTAAGACTTTTCAGCGGTAGCGAGCTTTCGAAGTTCGCTCGTTTCTACGTTTACGGAACGACCATCAAAGAACGCGCCGTTCTCGATGGATAAGGATCGATGATGTATGTCTCCAACGACGCGAGCATTCGATTTCAAAGTCACTTGACCACCCTGGATTGGCCCTTCAACAGTGCCATCCACCGTGACACGCTCGGCTTGGATAGTGCCGACAACTCGCGCATCGCGTGATACGACGAGGGAATTACAGTGGATCTCTCCCTCCACGCTGCCGTTCAACTCCACCGATCCCTCCGCCGTCACGATTCCTGAGATTTTTAATCCTTTAGCGATGACCGTGGCCTCGCTTTGTCTCGACGAAAACATGGCGCTCTCCCACTGCACGCAGCCGTAGGCAAGTTTGTACCGGTTCCGCGTTTGAAAGCCACAACCAATAACAACGAAGCGACTCTCCTCCGCTCTAAATTTGGACAGCCGTTCAGGATGTAGGCGGGGTGCCTATAAAAATTTGACCTCGGGGTGGATCGGAAATTAGGACCAGGAGTCCGGTGCAAAGATACCCGCTGGCAGAATTGTGAGCGTATTTCCAAACGTTCCAAATAGCTGCCGCTGAGAAAGATTTCTTGCTCTACTCAGATCGGCGCCGCACAGGTTGGCGTTCAGTAGGTTCGCCCCTGCGAGGTCAGCGTGAAGGAAGATTGCGTTGCCCAAATTGGCATAGGCGAGATTCGAGCTATCTCGACCGGAGCATCAATGCGCGGTCCAGCCGCCATCGACGGCGATCGAGGTTCTTGTCAGCATTTTGCAACTATCCCATGAGGTGCCGCGCCGTCTCGTCGAGGATCAGGAGATTCACTTCGAGGAACTGCGCACAGCCGTTTCGGATGGCGATAGGCCGAGGATGCCCGCAACTCCCGCAAACTTGGGCTCACCGGCCGCGTGCGAAGGCGCGGACCGGCAGCTTCGGCGACACTCGGTCGAGGTTTGTTAGTATCACTAACGTGTGGCGCTGTAGCATCACTGAGGACGGGAAAAACCGCTACGCTACTTTATGGTGGGAACCACACGCCTCCGTAAAAATTTCAAAGCTGTCGGCGGAGTAGGACCCAACCTCCGCTGATCCGTCTTGTTCAGCCCGGTCTTGGGTGCCCTCAACGACCGGGCTTTCTTTAGGGGGGCCGGAAATGCTCTTTGCACCGTGGTACCGACGCGAAGAGTACGCGCTTATCCGAGAAATCATGGAGGACGGGAAGGATACCTTCCCTCTCTCTTTCGATGAGTGGGAGAGAAATGCCGAGAGCGAACGGGCATCAGCGAAACTTGAGGGAACCATCTTAATTCCGGTGTTCATCGCCCCTGACGAATTCTCCTCGTTCTGTGACAAGTGGAAAATCCCACTTAATAAGAAGACGCGCGCAGAATTCGCCAACAGTCGAGGGGCAGCCAGTCACTCCATGGGGATGTGAGGGGTGACCGCCCAGCCCCGGCTTTTCGGACGAGCCGGGGCTATTTTTTGCGTCAAGCCCACGTCAAGCCCAACTGTCGCCCTGTTTAGGGATTTCGCTGTGCTTGTGGTTGCCCCCCAAGGCAAAACCACCGTTTCCTTTCGCAGCCCCGTGCCCCCACATAGCGCGGGGCTTTTTTTGTTACGGGCCGGCTCGCAGGGCGTCCGTGGCTGGCGAAAGCGATTTCGAGGCCCTGAGGGCCGCCATATCGGGTTGCTGGCCGCTTGAGGCCCGCCCCGGAGGCAGCTTTTAATCTGTGTTTTAGGTACTTACTTAAAGGGGCAAACAAGAAATCTCACTAAGCGTAGCCCCATGGAACAGTACGACGACACATTCGAAGCAGCAGAAGCCGCCCCCCCGATCAAGGATATCGAGAAGCGCCTCCGGAAACTCGGCTGCACTAAAGAGCAAGTCAGGCGTCATATCGAGCACGTGACCAAGAGCCGAACCGAGCCCGTCAGCAAAACGCGGGGTAAAAACCGCCCGCACGTATTGGACTGGCCGTAATTCGCGGATGACCAAATCGTAACGTTGCTGGGGTTGTCCGAGCAGTCACAGCCACTAAGTCACACCGCGTGATGGTTCCTCCCATCACAGTTCCCCCCATTGAGGAACGGGAGAAGCCCCGAAGTAGTCCCCTGTACGGGGCTTCTCTTCCTCAGGCCTTGGGGGCGCAGCCCCCATCTTACGCAGGTGTGCAAATGGGCCGCACTGCTGGTGTGCGACAAAGGTGGTTGCCGGGCGTTAATCACGCATGTCGAGTAAGGCTGACCACTATCGCGGACTTGCCAAGGAATGTTGCCTCAATGCAGTCTTAGCCGACGATATTAGCCGATGCACACATTGGCTAGAAGCTGCGGCGCGTTGGCTGACGCTTGGCCGTCAGGAAGGCGTGTTGACTACGCCAAATTGGCCTCGGTTACCAAGCGTCACGACGCAGCGAAGTCCTCTGCCCGATGACCTGACCGTGCCCCGTGCGATACCGACGCCAATCTGACCCGCGCCTCTCACGACAATCTGCGGTGAGTGAACGACGTTGAGTAATCAGCAGCGCAAGCCCTCGCTCAAGCTCGGAACCAGTGACGAGTTCGGCACCGTCATCCTGCTGCTCTCGAACAAAGACGTCCAACCGGTCGGAAGCCAATGCGTCACGCAAGGTTAAATGTTCCATATCCCTCCAAAAAAACAAAATGGAGCCTCGGCCCGTCAGCCGAAGCTCCCCTCCACTGTTAGCTCGAGGTTACATCGTTAATGGGGAGAAGATGAGGCGGCAACGTCGCCGACCGGGCTTCTCTGCACGCGCCAGCATGAGAAATCTTAGAACTCGAAAACCGTTGTACGGGTAACCGTACCGTGGGTTCGAATCCCACCCTCTCCGTTCTTGCTTGAAGCAGGACAAGGTGTTGCTGGTGGTTTTCCTAATCGTCCCCCCAAATGTCCCCCTAGAGGCGCACGGGGGCGCGGCGGAGGGCGGCGTGGGCGGCGTTTAGGGGTTGCCCGGTACCTGACAGCCCCCCGAGCCTCTTGGACCTAGGCTCATCGCGCATGTCACACTTAACCAACATAAGGACCCCAAAGTGCGGTCGCCTCACTAGTGATCTAGGGTGGAGATCTCTACAGCCAGAGAAAAAAGTCTCTGATCTAGGGGAGGATCGCCATGGACAATAGTCTGTTCGTTCGCCGGAGCATGAACTTATTGTGTGTTGGGCTTTTGGGATCGGCAGTGCTGCTCGCGTGGTTTGAGATCGGTTTTACGAGGCCGAAGATCGATGCGGGCAAAACGTATTGTTCATGTTCGTGCAAAACGGACATGTACACTGGTGTCGACCTGACTTGGGAAAAGGTTGCCAGTTGCCGCTTAAACGGCAAGGACTGTAAGGCGCAGATCGGAAATCAGTTGGTACCAGGCAAGTTGGAGGGTTGCTTGCAATGTACCGGCGATAGTAGCGGAGGATTTTCGAGCTGTACGAAAGCTAGGATTTTCGGGATCATGAGGCCAGTAGATTTGCAAATTGCGTCCCGCAAACCTCGGGCACCAAAGTGGGGCAGGGTGGTGCCGCGATCGACGCTAAACGTGAAGTAGTTTTGGTCATCGTCCGTTCTTCCTCAAGAACGCGATCCGCCACTAAGCAAGCCAACGTAAGCAGCAGAGGGGCGTCGGCTTCGGTCGGCGCTCTCGCCGTGATGCCAAGGGCTGATGCGGCAGCGAGGGCGAGCAAACATGCGGCATCGCCCTCATTTTGTATGGCAATTACCGAGGCGTTGGGTCCCCCGAGACGCACCCGAAAGTGATCCTGTTTCCAACCGCCGATTTGTGGACGTACTTCAGCCCCTTTGCGTGGCAAAATTCGCCGGCCCGTGCGACTGCGGCCTCTATTGCAGTTTGGCCCGAAGACGAGCTGAAAACTCCCGACGAAGCAACTCGGCTGAGCCCAACGCTGTAAGTACCCGATCCGAGTTCCTGCACCTGGCTTAACTCATTGGAGGTCGCGCAACCTCCACTAAGGCCCGCAATTGTGAAGCCAAGAATGAGCAGCGCTCTCATAGGGCGTGTCCCGGGTCGTGCGTTCTTATTTTAAGTCTTGGAGCGACAAGAAACCAAGGGGCGTCGGCTTCGGTCGGCGCCCTTTTTCTATGGCGCTCCGAGCGTTCGAGGCAGAGCCGCCAATGCGAGTTCTTTTAGTCGCTTTGGGTTTGTCTCGCCCTCAGCCGCGAAGCTGATGATTAGCTCGGCCAGGGCATTTCTCGTAGGCTCTTGGTCGAAGTCGCCGCCGCTGGCCGTTAGGACCTCCCAAGCTTCGTTGAAGGCAGCCTCAAGGATTGCCAACGTCTCGGCGTCAAAGTTGTCGCGGTAAGCACTGAAGGGCATGCGGGCCTGTCTCTCCGCGCAGCCAATCAAATTATCACAGTTCCCCCAAGAAGCCCGACCGCTCACTTTCATGACAGCCGGGCTTCTCTCAGCCTAGGGGGGCTGATTGCCGGTGCCTTGTTTTCCGAACCACCGGCGCCCTAGTCAACCCCCGATAAGCATGGGGTGTTCCTGGCCGAAACCACAAGTCGCCCATTTTTGAACTTTGTTTGGATTGAAGATCCCTTTCCCATGGAGATGCCCCGCCCGCGCAGCACGGGACTTCTCCGGTTCCACGGGGGGAACCAGTGACGGCCGGGGGAAGGGCCGCCACCGATAAATAGGTAGTAGTACGGCGTTCATTATCAAGCAGGGCGCTGGCCTTCGGTCGGCGCCCTTTTTTCTAGACTTAGTGCCAATGACCAACCGCCGCTTCCCGCCGCCCTGGACCGTCATGCGCCTGCCCGGTGGCTTCAAGGTGGTCGACGCCAATGGGCAGTCACTCGCTTATTTCTATGCGCGGGAGAACGATAACGATGCCAACACCGCCGGAGTGCTTACCGAGGCAAGGCGGATCGCGAGCAACTTCGCCAAGCTGCCGGAACTATTAGGCCGAGGCTGGGCGTCGGCTTCTGGTGGCAAATTTGCTCTTGGAACGAATAGCTCGACATTCGGTTTCAGGAACATCCCCGGAAAACAATGTGAGAGGTGTTACGATGTCAAAAGTCATTGTTGCGGCGACAGTTGGCTTTTTGCTGCTTCTTGGAGGCACACCCGCGTTTGCAGAGCATGACCAGCCCGGTGCTGATTGGATGACCCGCCAACAGGTTACGCAGAAGCTGCGGGCCGCCGGTTATACGAGCATTACTGAGTTAGAGGCCGATGATGGCCACTGGGAAGGTGAGGGCGTCAAGAACGGCAAGATCATGGACTTCCATGTCGATCCGCATACTGGCTCCTTCATTAAGGAAGAGCCCGATAACGACTGAACTTTCCAACTTAGCCTAAGGCTCAGGGGCGTCGGCTTCGGTCGGCGCCCTTTTTTGTTTATGAAAGCCAACTCATAAATCGAGATTGGTAAGCAGCGGTTGGTCACTGTCCGCTTTGCCCCCTAAAGCGGACATTCGTCAGCAACATTGAGCATGTCTGCTTTGGTACAAAAAGCGGACTTTCGTAGCCCGGCTATTTACGTCTTTCCCGCGCGGGCAGCGGCACACTTAAGTATGCGAAGCCCGACATTATCAAAGTTATGGCGAGGAGCACTCCGATCCCGATGTCGACGTAGCTCAGCGGCGCGGTTAACGAATTCGCCTGGAAACCCCAAAGAAAAAGCACACCAACGGCCAAGGCGACAATGCCAGCGAGCAGCATCCAGACCCACCCGGCGTGCGGGTGTACGCGGAAGGCCATGCCAGCTTCAAGCAGACCTTGGATGATGAACATCACGGCAAGCGCGGTACGCCCCCCCACTGAGCCGGAAGCCAACCAAATAGAGCACACCGATTATTAGATCGAGAGGGAACCCCCTCCATTGCCGCGTCAAGAAGGCATGAACGATTTGGACTATACCGCCAATCAGAAAGAGCCAGCCAAGACCTAGCCCTGTCCAGCCAACCGACTCTCGCCACGCAAGGTCCAAGAACGAAAGCGCGATGGCCGCGCCGCCAAGCAAGATAAGCACGATACCAAGAATGTTGAACAGCGTGCGGTTTTCGAGAACCGCTGCGTGAACTGAAGGCGGGGCTGTCTCGGACTGAGTGTGGGTTGATTGCTCACTGCCATCCTTCAGCGCCGTGCGCGGGGGCGTCCGGGTCTTGGCCTTAGCTTCAGCAGGGCGAATCGCCTCGCCCCTCTTTCCCGACTCGGCCTTCACGCCCTCTGCATCAGTTGTAGCATCACTCTTAGAGCTAGCCTGCGCTAAGAGCTGATCCATCACGCGGATGAGCCGATCCATGTGCGAATGGAAATCGCGCCGCATATCGACTTCAGTTGCCTGGCGAAAGGCAAGGTCTCGCATCATGTCGGGAAGGTCACGCGGTTTGGGCATTCGCGCCTCGTTGATGAGGACGGGAATGACAGGAATGTCCTTGGCTAATGCCGTTTCGATTTCAATCCGAACCCAGTCGGTCTCGTCGGCGAGGCGGGATTGCCCCCTTTCGTCAAGGGCCGCCCAGGACGGTCCAATGACGGCAAGCATTGTATCGCAGCGATCTAGCGTTTCGCGGAGGTGCTTGCGGAAATCGAGACCGAGAGGGATGGAATCAATGTCCATCATGACTTGATCCACCCCGTAATGATCCCGCAGCCGGTCACAAATGCGGCCGACCATCAGACCGGTATCTTCCCGGCGATAGGAGATAACTATTGTGGGCACGGCAAGCCCCTAGGCACAAAAGCCCGCCATGAGTTTACCACCGCTCACAGCCGCCCGGAGGGTATATCGATCAGCGCCGGTTTCTGAGGCTAAAGTCCGCTTTGGATCATTAGCGGACATACTGACACGTCCGGCCATGTCCGCTTTGCCCGCAAAAGCCGACATTTGTCAGCGCATTTAGCCATGTCTGGCCTTTGTGCCAGGCGCGGCCGAGACAAGCGCTCCGGCTCGAAACCGACCGCCAGGAACCCTGATCCTAACGCGGGTTTCTCAGCGTTTGCATAAGCGTTCAGAGGTAGTCTGAGGTATTCGGCGGATACGGGTTTTTTCCGTAAGTCCACTCGGTTCTAAATTGATCCTGAAGCAGGACTTGGCTGTTAAGACCCTTTCGGCCCGCCTCGTATGCAGCATCCTGCCATTGACCCTGATCACGAAAAACGATGTACGGAGTGTGAGCCATTTTTCTCCTCCAGGCTTCGTGCTCAAGGCCATCTTGAGCTTGAGGGAGATTTTGGTTCGTCGCTGAAATTGGCGCTGTGATAATTGCCACTCTTCCTGCCACTTTCGACTGAAAGTGAGGGCCGCCGCGTACGAGTTAGTCTGCGGCACCGTGGCGCTCCCCCTCCGGCGACTAAATTGGTCCACATTTGGTCCCCCAATTAGAAAATTGGGCTAGTAACATCTCTTGCGTTACGCGCATTTGGATGGGTGTATACTAGTGCAACACGCAACTGTTGTAAACCGCTTTGAAATGGGCCCAAAGTGGGCCCAACAAAAGCAGGGAGGCAGCATCGTGTCCGAGCAACGAAGCCTGGAAGTAGCTGAGCTCCGCGCGACCCAGGAAACGGTGAATGAGATTTCATGATCGCGAATGATCGAGACGAAATCACCTCGATGTCCGCTTTGGGTCATTAGCGGACATACTGACAAGTCCGCGCCATGTCCGCTTTACCCCAATAACGGGGGTTGGGTGGCGCATCCAATCCGCGACTTCGGACTTATCGAAATTGCCGCTATTGGAAGCGACGTCCGCTTTGGGTCATAAGCAGAGACATCGCGTCACGTCCGCGTCATGTCCGTTATTCCCCTCAAAGCGGACATTCATCAGCGCGGTTTGCACGTCCGCTTAGTGCCAATAGCGGACATCGTTTTGCGAACGCTACTGTGCGACCTACCAGAATGTTGATGAGTTCGACGAAGCCTCAACGATTTAGTCATCCCTGGTAAACCACTGCGTTATAGCGCCAACCCACCCCGAGCTGTCAGCACTCTCCCTGCACATCGGCGGCGCTCGCGGTCGCGGCGGCGGGTGATCTTCCTTGTATTGAACGAGGACCGGCTCGAGAGTTTCCCTCGGCCAAAAGTTCGGAGAGTGGATTTCTCTCAAGCAGGAGGTGTTCCAATATAGTCCCGTGCGCGATGGCGACCGGCCCGCCTTCATCGCTCGCGCAACGGCGACGATATCGGTCGATTCGGGATAGATGTAGAGCGTCGTCGGCCTATCCTTCACAATAGGAATGATTTGTTCGGCATCTGACGGCGACCAAGTGGTGCAGCCGTTGCTACGCCCTCCGGTGTAATTCACCAGCTGTCCAAACGGAACATAACCGTCGTTCGCGTAGGGATCATCCGGAGCTTTTAGGAGACAGTGTCCTTTCACTTGTACGGCCGGATGGCCCCCGATGGCGCGCCGCCTGGCGCTCGCCGCGTCGCCTTCGCCATCGAATTGGACGAACGATCGCATCAGAGCCACGCTATTTCCGCCCGGGTCGCGATAGTAACCTTTGAATGAGGTTCTGATTTCGGCCGTCACATACGGGCCGCCGGTCGTCAGCTGTGAATCCATCGCATTGCTGAAGTTCTTTGCGCAGCGGATGCCGTTTGCAAAATCCGCGACGCCTTCAAGGTTGCGCCCGTCGCCATGGCCGGACGGGACCGCACGAAACGTTCGGTCGGCTTCGCAAATGATGTAAAATCGGCGTCCCAAGCCGCCGGGGCGCGTGGCGTCCATGGCGAAGTAGCAGGGATTGTTGACTGCGCCTTCGCTCACCTTCTTCAGATAAAGCGCGCGCGCCCTCCGCAAGACCACTGGGGCGATCTGTCCCTCGCCTTCGCCCACATGGGCCTGCAGCCAATCCGGATCGAGCCACGGCAACTCCGCAGCAAATGATCGGGGCCAGCCCGACAAGGCACCGCCGATCATAATGAGGCTGGCGATGGCGACGATAGCTAGAAGGAGCGATCTCAACCGCATCCGATCAATTCTCCAGTCAATGCGAACGGTCGCATCCACTTCAGATTAGGCAGGCCATCTTGCCTTTATCTTAAAATGTGCCCCTCAGCGTACTCACCTTAGTGGCGTTTCTCCGGCGCGAGAGGATCAGCAATATGGCAAGATCACCGCCGCGTCTGCGTGCGGCACAGTCGGAGAGCGCAGCGGGGGAAGCCCTGGCACAAACACGCTAGGCGAATTGCAGTGCGCCTCAACGACGCCCGCGTTTGTGGCGTCGATGTCGCGGAGCGGCTCTTCAAAACATGCCTAGTTCCTGTGGTGCCATATCGTAACGCGTGCTGGTCATAGCCATGCATGTAGTAGGCATCCTCAGGCATGGAGAGTTCACCCAATTGCGTGAGCCAGGGAGCTTGAGCCAGACATGCGCGCCATACTCAGCATCAGGTGACCTTTGAGTTGGCGTCAGTGTGTATGCGGCGCAACCTTTAGGAAGCACTGATGCCCCAGAAAACGACATTTTTTATGACGAAACTCTGTCCTGCATCGTGTAGCAGCGACCTGGTTTATTGGAGGACTGGTGTTCTTGAGAACGTCGATTGAATGAGGGAACAGGAACGATGTTGAGACACGCGGGCCTTGGTCTCCTCGTCGGAGCGATCTTGATTGCTCCTTCGGTCGCTTCCGCCGCCCCCGCCCTCGTCTTCGAGCCCTACAAAGGCACTGTCCTGTACGCCGAAGATCCCGATGCCCAATGGTTCCCGGCATCGCTGACCAAGCTGATGACAGCCTACGTCACCTTCCAGGCGCTGAAAGCGGGCACCGTCTCGCCTAACACTAAGGTGGTCTGCTCGCCGAAGGCGACGATGCAAGCGCCGTCGAAGCTCGGGCTTCCGGTCGGCGGCGTGATCACCCTGGACGTAGCGCTGAGGGTGCTCATCGTGAAGTCCGCCAACGACGTCGCCGTGATGATCGCCGAGACGGTCGCTGGCAGCGAGCAGGCATTCGTCGTGCGCATGAACGAGGCGGCGCAGCACCTCGGCATGACGCGCACCACCTTCACTAATGTCAACGGCCTCCCTGACGAGCGCCAGGTCACCACGGCCCGCGATCTGGCCAAGCTCGCCCGCGCCATTATCGTCGAGTTTCCTGAGCACGCCGACCTCTTCTCGTTGGTCCAAGTGCAAGTGGGCAAAAAGACCATGCGTACCCATAACGGCCTCCTTGTCAGCTTACCGGGCGCCGACGGCATGAAGACCGGTTTCATTTGCGAATCCGGGTTTAACGTCGTGGCGAGCGCCACTCGTGGCGGACGCAAGCTCGTCGCGGTCATTCTCGGCGAGCCGTCGGTCGCATCGCGCAACGACCGCGCCACCGACCTCCTCGAGAAAGGCTTCAAGCGCTATTTCTGGAAATCGCTGTTCGGAACGAGCCTCGATAGGCTCACGATCCAAGCCTCGTTGCGCGAGAGCCCGATGCATCTGCGCGCCAGCGTGTGTGGCGTATCCAGGGCCAAATCGAAGGTTAGACGGTCGGTCACGTCTAAGTTGCACGGACTCGACGCTCGGGGTAGCGACGCCCCGACGAGCGCCACTAGCGCTAGCGAGGCGAATTGAGCGCCTTCACCGATCCCTGCGAAGCGCCGAGGATGCGCGGTAGATGTCTGTCTTCAGACGATGTTGTTCTCAACGTGGAATGTCCGCTTTGGGTCCAAGAGCAGACATTACAACGACGGTGGGATTAATCTTTTCTCGGGACCGTTCCCGACACCAGATCGTCCCGATCGAGGCGCGGCCTTAAAACCGCCATTTCGGGGTCATCTGCTCAAAGCGTAAAGGGAGCACATTCGGGGGATCGCCAATGCGTATTATTCTAGCGATCGCCCTTTTGGGAGCTTCGCTCTCGTTGAGCGGCTGCTTTCACCACAATCAAGCGGTCTACGCGGAACCGCTGCCGCCCCCAGCGCATCCACCGATTAAGTAACCACAGTAAGGCAGCAATCGGGGTGGGAAGGCGTTGAGACGAGTCTCCTGCGATGCGTGCAGTGCGACAACATTTGAGCCTCGCGCTAACCATCCTTTGTTTCGGGGTGATTTATACCGCTTGGTTTGAAGCTGGCTTCGCCGAAGATAGCACCAAATCCTCTTACCGGATCATTGCTAGCTATCGCGTCGATTTTGGCGGCTTCAATCTCGGGAACTTCCGCCTAACTACAGTGCTCCGTGGGTCCGAATATAAGACGCGAGGCGAAGGGCGATTCTCCGTTATGGGAGGTCTGCTTTATGCGTGGCGCGGTTCTACTTCAAGCAAGGGTAGTGTAACTGACGATGGCCCCGCGCCTGCAACCTATGCCTTCGCCTACGACAGCGGTGGCGGTAGTCAGCGGCTTCACGTCACCTTTGATAAAGGCGCTGTCACTCAGGTGTCGACGCAGCCTTTAAATCAGCCGAGCCCTCACGTAGTTCCAGTAACCAAAGAGCAGCTTCAAGGCGTACTCGATCCCGTGACTGCTATGTTTCTTTATGCCCGCTCCGAGAACCCCGATGGGGATCTCAAGGTATGCGATCACACCGTGCCAGTATTCGACGGCGTGCAACGTTACGATCTCGTGCTGACACCAAAGCGCACAGCGAGGCTCCAAAAAAATGCCTCCACCGCGTACTCCGGCTTTGCCGCTGTGTGCAGAGTCAAATTCAATCCGATTTCGGGTCATCGAACGGATGATCCTGACATCAGGCTTATCTCGCAGTCCAACGAGATTGAGGTTTGGCTTGTGTCCCTGCCGAAAACGGGCATGTACGTGCCATACCGGATCGTGCTGCCTACAAGCGGCGGTTACGCCTCGGCAACATCAAGCTTTTTGAAAATCCAAACGGACGCTAAGTCCACTGCGCTGCGGTTTTGAACCCCTGGTAAGGAGTCCTGCCGCTCCGCGAAAGAGGCCTTCGGCGAGGGGTATCAATTGTCTAATTGACTCCTTTATTGGTTGCGCGGATCACCACCAAACGATCCGTGGCGGATTCAGCGCCCCAGACCTCCCCCGCACGCCCATTCAGCTGACGCACCGCGACGTTAGGCTTGTCGCTCGGGAAGCTCTCGAACGCCTCGCTCTTCGGATCGAAGCTGAGAATGGCGTTGGCGCCGAAATCGCTCACCCACACCTTGCCCTTTTCATCCACATAAACGGCGTAAGTATGCGGCTGATCGCCGGGAAGCTTGTGAACGGTCCAGCTCTTCGAGGCTGGATCGTAGACGCTGAGATTTCCGACGTTCCATTCGCTGACCCAAAGGTGGCCCTTGGAATCCGACCAGACGCGTCGCGTGCCGGCGTCCTTCGTCTTCGGCTCAATCACCGAGGTCTCGCCGGTCTCCAGGTCCGGCTTGCCGAGAAAGCTGCCGGCAAGCGACACGTAATAGATGTCGCCCGAAGGCGTGGCGGTGATCCCGTAAGGACCGACGCCCTTGGGGGCATCCCAGACATCCATCTTTCCGGTCGCGGGATCAAGCCGGCCATAAATTCCGGTTTGTCCCGTAAACCAGATGCGACCCTTACCGTCGAAGGCAGCGGTGTTGAGATTGGCGCCGCCGCGTGAGGCGGGCAGTGGCCATGCCTTCACTTCTTTGCTTATGGGATCGACGCGCACGATGGCATTTTGCCCGCTGTCGGTAACCCAAGCGGCACCGTCCGGACCGACGATCACGCCATGCGGCGCCGAGCCTTTCCCAAGCGGAGTCCGCTCGACACCAGCCGTTTTGGGATTGAGGCGACCGAGGACGCCGGCGCGCTGACCAGTGTACCAGACCGTGCCGTCCGGCGCGGGCGCCACGTCATGGGGATGGTCTCCTGCCTGCACTGGAAAATACTTCGCGTCAGCCGCGCGGGCCGATAGCGACTGCATGACCAACGGCAAAACGAGAATAGCAATGGCAAAAGGCTTGGCCCGCATGCCCCTAACCTAGAGTTCCACTGTGAAGAGATGAAGGCCGTGCCGCCTTCCAGAACAACTTGGATCCAATGTCCGCTTTGGGTCAAAAGCGGACACTAGCGAGCGAGCTAGGGATGTCGGCTTTAGCCCTTAAAGCGGACACGCTGAGCGTCAGCATCGACGTCCGCTAAGTGCCAAAAGCGGACATCAGCCGGCGCCGCCGGGGCGAATCCCGGATACCAGGAACCCGGTGTACGAGGTGAAGAATTGGCCTTCCGAGTCGGCGGTACGCAGCGCGTCCGACCAGCGATCGGCGTCGCTGCTACTGATGACCTGAGCCTCTGCAAGTCGTTTGGCGGTCGAAAAGAAGCTATAGATCCGATCGGCCACGCCTAGCCCGCGCAGTACTAACGTCTTCGGGTGCGTGACGACGTCACGAAGACCAGCCTGAAGCAAAAGCGGGACAAGCTGGCGACCGATCCAGCCTGACGGGAAGCGGTCGCACCAGGCGTTCAGGATGGTGCGCGTCAACTTGCGGTCGGCGAAGTCGACGGTCAAGGTCTCCCAGTCATTGTCATACGCGACCAGCACCCCGCCTGGGCGTATCACGCGGACCATCTCACGGACTGCCGAAGCGGGCTCGACGATGTGCTGAAGCACCCGATCGACCCGGCAGGCATCGAAACTCGAATCGTCGAACGGCAACTGAGCGGCGTCGGCAACGTGGAACGACAAGCCCACGACATCACCGTGGCGCTCACGAGCCGCTGTGATCATGGTTTGGCTTCCGTCGATGGCGACGACTGAACCGTCCGGCGCAACGAGCCTAGCCAGCGACACGGCGTCGTCTCCCAGTCCACAGCCGACCTCCAGGATCCGGCTCCCAGGCTTAGCGCCGAGAAGGTCATAACTCTCGCGCTTGCACTCGGCGAAAAACGGAAGAGAGTCGATCAGAGTCAGGCAGTTCGAGAACACCGCGAAATCCGACGCGGCGTCGACCCTCTGAAATTCCCCGGCGAGGTCATCGGTCATGTCTTTCCTTTGAACTACTCAAAGAACTGCGTCGCGCGCAGCACGGTGTAAGGGACGCCCCCACCTTCGGTCAGCTCTGAGCCCGGGACGAATCAAGTTGATGCTCGGGGCTGCGTCAGTTTGAAGTCACAACGGAACCGAGGGTGCCAGCTCACGGCGCCTTCGTGTTCCACGATTTGGGGTCGGCGCCAAGGCGTCTGCCCTCATCCGACAGCCGGCGCATTGTCGCCTCATCGAAGAACTGATCGTTGAGCGGTCTCCAGGTTTGCGGCACGGCGACCCAGCGCACTTTAACGTCTCCGTCACCGCGCAACTTTGTCGCTTCCGCCAACGCGTACAGATGACGCAGCGCAATGGCTTCCGCCGACCGCACGGCGACATAGAGGCTGCGCTCGACAATCGCCGGCCACGTTGGCTGTACCGTGACTGGAACCGGCTCAATGTATTCATTGATAATCACCCAGTAGCGTGTCTTCGGAATCGGCGCGTTTGGATGCTCGCGCCGCCATGTCGCGCCAAAGGTGTCGCTTTCATCCATGGGGCCGCCATAAAAGAAGTTGCTGGCGATGCCGCCATCGGCGTACAGCCTGCCTTGAATTTCGCGCGGTGGGAACGCTCCTGGAATGGCGGCTGAGGAAAGCAAGATATTGCTCAAGAGGTTTGTATCTCCCGTCGCGACCGCTTCGCGCGCGGCGGCCACTGCATCGAAGGCGTGAGCGGTGCCGCCGTCGATGTCGGTGGCCTGAATCAGCAGCACGCGGTGTCCGTCGGTGCTGGCCGCTTGCCCGATTCGCTCGGCGAACTGCAGGTCGGCCTTTGCACGCAGGTCGCGCACGAGGCCGGGAACGTCGGCTAAGCTCGCATTCTCGGGCAGGAAGAAAAACATGCCGCGCTGCTCTACCCAGTCTGGCTTTGGGTTACGGAACAGGCGATCGATTGTCTCGTAATCGGCATGCGTTCCCAAGAAGGCGAACGGCGCGATAAACGCGCCGGTGCTGACACCGGAAACGCCATCGAACTTTGGCAACGCGTTCGCCCCTGAAGCGACGGTTGACCAGCCCAGAAGAAATCCTGTTCCAAACGCGCCGCGGTCGCCGCCACCAGAAAGCAGCAGAAAATCGAGCGTGGCGTTTGGGTCGCGCTGTTGGCGCGCGTACAGGGTCCGCACATGCTGCTCTATGTCCGAACGATTCTCATCGGCGGCTTGCTTCATATCCGCGGCGAACCTTGCCGCCAGTTCAGCTTCGGTTTTCGCCTGGCGTTCGGGAAGCTGGCCGCTGGTGTTGCCCATGCGAATGCCGAAATACGCAATGACCAGCAGCAGGATGGTTGAGAAGGCGCCGCCAAAAAACCAAAGAATTGAGCGGCGCCACGTGTGTGACGACGTGGATGTTTTGGAATTTGGCGACACTTCAGGTTTCACGCCCAGATGCCTCAAGCGAGTTGTCCGGATGTCATTTAACGGAAAGCTGTAGCCTAAACCGAAACAGCAGTTAGCGATTCTTGCGGCTGGCCGCTTCGGCGAATTCACGGGCGCGGTTGATTTGACCCAGTCCGTGAATTTCCGAGTTATTGGCGATCACGCTCACGGCGTTAACCGGATCGTCGCAAGTCCGCTCGTCAATGGCCTCGTTCATCAGCAACTGGCCAACCACATGAATCGGTCCGTCCCACACCAGCGATGGATTTTCAACCAATTCGCGGGCGCGGTTGGAATTCAGGCGGCCGCCGACGCTTTTCTCCTCGTTCAAGAATTGAACGAACAAGTTGTAGCAGACCGGGCCGTCGTTCAGCTGGGTCACGAGCGACTCGCTTAAGTAATTTTCGGCCCTAGTGACGGCGCCGGATTTGACCAAACTGTCGGCTAGGCTTTGGGCGGCGGCTTCGGAGAGAAGTTCAACCCGCGTCAGGTCGGAGGAGCACTTGGCCACCTGCCCGTCCGCCGAGCACGGCATGGCGCCGAATTTGACCACGTTTTCGGCATCGCGGCCGACGCCAAAGGCAGTGGTGCTCCAGTAATTCTGTTGCGCATAACTGGCCTCCCACTTGGTGTCCTCAGCCGACATAGTCTTAATATTGTTCAAATGGTACAGGGTCGTCGTGGCCTTGGCCACGCCCTGCAGCTCGACGAAGTAATTGAATAGGCTGACGGGCGAAGGAGCGCCGGTCTTGGCGTCCACCGCGATCTTGCCGGTGAACATGCCCTTTTGCATCTCCAAAAGGTTCACGAAGTTATCGAGAGAATCGAGCTGAAAGCGCGGAACATTGTTAAAGGCGAAGTCCTGCTCGCCGCCTGCTGGTAGCGCCACTTTGATGGAGAGAGCCCGGACGTCGGCATTCCAATCCGGACTGATGCGCGAGGAAGCATTGGCGAAACGAAAGCGGGCCGCCATTTTGTCGTCACTGCCAAACAAACCGGCCTGCTTCAGGGCCGCCTTTTGCGCGTCGGAGAGAGTGGCGGCCAACTGCGACTGATAGGTGCCGTTCAGGCACAGGCCCTTGGCATGGGTACCACGCAATTTGCGATTGGGCGTGGATTCGGTAGCGATTTTTTCCTGCACAAAGACAAAGAGGTCTGAAAGTTTTTGCGTCATCCTGCATTCGACCTCAGCCGAGCCGTCGCCGCCCAATAGGCTGTCGGTGGCCCAGGTCTCCAGCGCGGGAACGCGCAGGTCTTGCTGGTAATTCAGCTCCTGCACGCAGGAGCCGGCGAAAACCGATCCGGAATAAGCCAAGCTCAGGGCGGCGATCGCGGTTTTGCTGAACATATCGTGTTCTTTCCCGTTTACAGGGACTAATGCACATCGGTCGCAGTTGGCGGCTGCGGGCCGGCGAACCGCCTGCTCCATCTCCTCAAGAAAAGATCTGTTATGCAAGCGCCAAGTCCGCATTTGACTCGTGACGAGGAAATTTGGGGGTCACCTCTTTTTTCTCATGGTAATCCGTGTTCCTAGTAACAGAACTGTCGGGTTCCTACTTGGAGAACACACCATGAATTGCCCGAAAACATCCACCGCTCTCGTATTTTTTGCGGCTTTAATCTCAACTAGTTGGCCCGCCCAAGCATCCGATCCCCTGATCTATCTCGATCAGGGTTGGACAGAGCAAACGCGGCAGGCGTTTTATTCGCAGCCGCAAGGATCTCGACTGGTTCCCGAAAGCTGGTTCAGGGCTCTTGAGCGCGCTGACGGCAAAGGCATGTTTGCTGACGATGCCAATCTCACGAGGTATGGATTTCTTGCCGACGAAGCAGGGTCACCTGGACACTTACCAATTGGCTTCGCAATCGATCCCTTGGAAACTCCGAAGGTTGGTCGATTTGTCGGTCTCACATGCGCGGCGTGCCATACAGCAAATGTGTCATTCGAAGGGAAAGTCGTAAGGATCGACGGGGCGCCAGCGCAACTCGATTTCGATACATTTTTTGCTGATTTTGTAACAGCGGTGAATCGCACATTGCTCGACGAAGCGACATTTAAACGCTTCGCGAGTCGAGTGTTGAAAGCACCCGATCCATCTAGCATTGGGCAGCTTCACGACCAATTAGTGGCCTACCAGACGGCATTAGCCGGAGAGGCAACGATTCGTACGCCTGCTGTGGCATCAGGCTTCGGCCGCGCTGATGCGCTTGGTCAAATAATAAACCAACTCTCTGTTGCATTCCAATCGGAGCCCCGAAACCTCCGCCCCCTGAATGCGCCGACTCGTTATCCGCAGTTGTGGTTAACCCCAGAACTCGAATTTGTTCAGTGGAATCCGATTGCTGCGAGCCCCCTTGGTCGGAATAGCGGAGAAGTTCTGGGCGTCTTCGGTTCGGCCAACCTTACAGGAGACGGTGGTGAGGCCTATGAGTCGACGCTGCTTATTGATGAAGTGAGCCAAATGGAATCCTGGGTACAGCAACTCAAGCCACCTCGTTGGGATCCAGCCTTGTTCGGAGAAATCGACCTCAACCTCGCGAAAGAGGGGCAAGTCCTTTACAAGCGCGCTTGTCAATCCTGTCACAACTTGCCACCCTATGATCGCACTGACCCGGGTGAAAACCTCTTTGGCAAGACTTTCATCAAAATAGGCAGGGTAGATTTTCGAGAGGTCGGCACCGATCCCAGCTACGTCACGGCATTGGTAACGCGATCTGTCTTCACCAACAAAATGACCGCAGGAGATTTTGGCGGCCGGTCTCTCGTCTCAGCCCCCGAGTTTTTCTCGGGAACAGTCGGCAAAATAGTTACCCATGCACTGAACAAGCTTAATCTTTCGGAGACTGAAAAGGCAGCCATAAATGGATTTCGGTTGAGACCGCCGAGCTCGCCCGGGGGGTCTCCGCAACCCTACGTCCCACCATCTCTTGCTGACCTTAAGGCCAGCCCGCTCTCTGGAATTTGGGCATCAGGTCCCTATCTCCACAATGGATCGGTGCCCACGATCTACGAACTCTTATCTCCCGTTGCTGAACGCCGCGCGGTGTTCTGGACGGGAGGCCCAGAACTTGATGTAAAGAGATTGGGTTACGTGAGTGACGACGCTCCCGGTCGATTTCGGTTCGATACGAACCTGCCGGGAAATCACAACATAGGCCACGTTTATCCTCCGGAGGGCTTAGCTCCGGATGAGAGGTCCGCAATAATCGAATTTCTGAAGACTCTCTCTTAATGGGAGGTCGATGGAGGTTCTTAATGGTAATCCAGAGCCCGAGTGAGTGCATAACAGTGCCGAGGAAAATCAAACCAAACAATAGCAGATGGCATATGACGGCGTTCCAGGCAGACTGACGATGATCAGGCTACCCCTGACTTCGACCTGGAGATTGTCCCACCGTTCCAACACCTCTCGACCGCCTCGTTGACGGACTCACCCTGGGTCAGGGCCAATGCGACGCGGTCGGGGTGGCCGGGCTGGGCCCTAAAGGCATGTCGCAAAAGCGCAAAGTGTGACCGTTTGGGCCGTTGGGGGGGCATGGCCTGATCCCAGGACAGCAATTCTCAGCGGGACGTGCGTTGATCAAGCTGACGCAGGAGGAACTTGTGCGTGCGGCTGACCTGCATGTGAATAGCATTCGCTATTATGAACGCCAGGCGCGCATCACCACGGGCTTCTCAAGTGAGCGCGTAGAACAAGCTATGATGCGCTTCGGGGTGACTTTTTTCCGTACTCCATCGCCAGGGGTGCGCCTCTGCGGGCCATTCTGATTAAGCAAATGCTGTGAACATAGTCATCGGTTTGGAATCGTATCCGCTAAGGTCCTACGCTCGGCTCTGCGGGCAAACTCGGCGACACCGGGCAGCCGCGCCGATTCGCAGACACATCGTAAACCTTGAGTCGCATTCGATTGATCCCGCCCAGTGGGCGATGGTCGACGAGCCCATGCCAAGGCGTATAAAAGAGTGTTTCGCAGAACTCCTGCCTCTCGGGCGAACTGATGTCCTGGGGCGGTATCGTGATTCGGGCGACCGTGACGAAAGGCTCATTCCATTCCGTGCACGCGTCCTCGATATCGACTTCGATCTTGCCAGCGAGGCTGTGCGCGTCACGGACCTGAATCTGGAAATCGAAGCGGATGGCCTTGTCAATTGCCTCGGCCATGCGCTTGAGCATGGCAGTACGCAGGTAATCCGGATCGTTGATTGTGTCACCCAAATCACCTGTCACTGGGTTGACAGGTATACAGGCGAATTTCATCGCACGCCCCTCGCCCAACAAGAAAGGCGCGGCGCTGAAATAACTGTTGTCAAGGGGACTCAACGGCGGCGCTTGAAAAGCCGGTTGCAAGAAGCCTTTAATCCGGCCGATTATGCCCCGTGACCTGAGTGTACGTTGCTGTGCCTCAGGCGATTGGTTGGGCCGACTAAAGAACATGGGCGCGGCGCTGTCGTCATCGCGGATAATCCTATTAAGCGCCAGATAGTCCTCCGCGTTCGCGAACGAAAAGACCGGCTGGTTGATCATCAAGAAGTCCTGCGTCCGCTCAAGGTCTTCTGGCACGAGTTGGGCGCCCTCCACATCGTAGAGTTTGACTGCCATGCCGCGGCTACCCTGTACGCGCGTCAGCATTCCAGCAGGGGGGCTCGGCTCATGCGGCGCATCATCGGTCACCAGCGGGGCCGCATTGGAGAAGCGGATGACGGCGCGGAATATATCGCCCGGCTTCTTGAAAACACCGACCTGAAATTCGGGCGGAAGGGCATCAGCTACGGCAAAAGTCGCCTCGACGCAGCCGTGGTCTTTCGGATGGACCCCTCGCAGGAAACGCTGCTTGTCTGCGTATCGCCGATCTACTAGCTCGCCCATAAGCGTAGAGGCTTCATCGATCTGTCCAGCTTCATCCGCCGGAATGATTTCGAGGTCGGCATTCGGCTCTGCTGTTAAAGATGGCATGTCCGAGACTCCCTGAATCATTGCCGCGGCGACCAAAGGACTGCCAGCGTTGAAGATGACCGCAACATCGCACGTCGAGTATGGTTTCGGGGAAGCCTAGCATACCCCGTCCTCGATCATCAGTGCCCGATTGATCAGCCACGCCCGCCTTGGCACCTTCGGCGATTGCCACGGCAACCAGCAGCACGTCGCGCGATGCGTCACAGAACCCGGCAAGCTACAATTTGGATCAGGTCCTGCAGCAGATCCGGGAAATGAAGTCGAGCGGTCTGAGTTAGAGCCTTGTAACACTACTGATTGAGCGGGCAGCCTCACCAAAAGGGGACGCCCCGCAGATGTCGGCTATGGGTCATGAGCAGACATCGCGTGACGTCCGCGTCATGTCCGTTATTCCCCTCAAACCTGACATTCATCAGCGCGGTTTGCACGTCCGCTAGGTGCGACAACCGACATCTGTTGTTGGCAGTTTAATTGCCTAGACAAACTTCAATTCGATGGTTCAGGGGACGACACCGAGGACTGGCTCGTCGTGGTAGAGGCAGTCGTGCTTAACCGGCAATATTATGTTGGGCGTAGTATGCCACGACGCGCGGGTCGTTCTTAACGCGTTCATAGTGTTCAACTAGCTTGGGGGCGATGCGGTCAGGAATGTCCGCAGGCATATGATCGAGCGCGCCGGACTTTAGGTGTCGGATCCATACGAACACTTTCAAATCCGCGACTGTTAAGCGATTGGCAGCGAAGTAGCTGCCTCCATGTGCTTCGAGCCTTTGCTGTAGCCGGATTAGATAGAATGGAATGGGACCCTCGGCCAGTTCTTTGCGCTGAGCCTTCTTCTGTTCTTCAGGAATGAACAAAGTGGCCCCAATTTTATTGGTGATGTCTTCAACGGCTTCCATGGCTTCGTCGCACAAAGCGGCCTGCCAAGGGTCGGACGGGTAGAGGTCTCCGAGCTTGCCCACGTAGCGATTTATTGCATTCGACTGCGAGAGCACCTGCCCATCCGCATCGAGCACTGGTAACGCACCGAACGGTGTTTGTGTTTTGCGACTCCCCCACTCCGACGGCGGGACACGATCGTCCTCAAAGGGAATCCCGCTCATCGAAAGCGCTAGTCTCGCGGGTTCTCCTCGTCCTCCGTGAAAGTCAAAGTAAGTGAGCTTTAATTTGGCCATGGTTGGCTCCTGGTTACGCGCCATTCCCATCTAGATGCCCAGGTTCGACGCCTGCGCTCGTACGGCAACATTGGGCGACACGACCGCTTGCGTTAGTTCCCGCATGCTTCATGGATTTGATTCGTTTGGGCCATAAACACCGCGCGCGGCCGGCTTCGCCAAGGTCAAGGTCATTTTTTCTTTGCACGCTGATGGCCGAGTGGGATCCCCAGCGCACGGGCCTTTTGTCTCAGGGCACCCGGAGTCCGCTTGAGCGCCCGGGAGATGGTTGTTACCCGCGACTTATTCTTCGAGTGCTGTTTTAATTCTTTGACGTCAGCTCGCGTCCAACCACGACGGACAACGCGCTTTTTTCTCGCAACAGTTTTAGCCATACGCTTTTCCCCCCTGGTGAGTTCTTACTTAAGCGGCTTGTCTTCGAGGCTTAGACTGAAATTCTACAATCTCTTGTTCGATTTCTTTGTCTGTCAGTGCTCTGCCTAGCTCAACCTCTCGACGCACAATGTTGGCCTCTAAGGGCAGGTCCCCGTCTATAGCGGCAAGCATCAACTTCACAATTGAATTGTTTGGATCGGGGTGTCGCTGATAGCGCTCCACTATCAGGAGGCTCGTGACTTGATCATCATGGAGGCCGCGTCGGTCGAGGACTTTCTGCAAAAACGGGCTGATAATTTCATCTTGGTCGCTCATCAGAATCCTCCTGGCTCTCTTAGAGCGACAGCTTAGTGGCAAAGCCGACTTGATCGAGACGCAAGATTTCTTTTTCAAAGAAATTCACAGTAACTACCCTAGCGCTTAGATGTGGGAAGCGCGCAGGGATGTCCACTTCACCCCATCGAGCGGACAGTACTCAACCTACATCTCGATGTCTGAAACGTGCTAGAGGGGCAGGCGTCCTTCCTGCGTGTCCTACTTGTCGGACCATACGGCCAGTTCGTATCCATCCAAGTCATGGAAATGAAAGCGTCGGCCGCCGGGAAAGGCAAAAACCGGTTTGACGATCCGTGCGCCGGCGTCTTCAAGGCGAGTCTGCGTCTTGCTCAGGTCGTCAGCATAGATCGAGGCATTGCATAAGGTGCTGACCCTAAAGCCTGCCGATGATACCCAGCGAACCGAGCAGCCTGAGATGGTAAAGGCGATCCAAGCGGCACTGGATGCGAGACGCCAGCGTATTGTTGTCAGCGAGTTCTTCTGTCGGCACGGTCAAGTGGGCGGGGATTCTACTTCAGGCAATCTGCACGTTAATTGCTATCGCGATGGTTCACAGCGACAACCGGCTCGCCTCCGCCATAGCAATGACCCTGTTTGCGACAGGCATTGCTCTGGTCGCTATTGTTGATCGCCGCCTACAGTCGGCCATTTACCGGTGAAATTTCCGTCAAACCGGACCTCCTAAAGCAAGTCATTACAAGCGGACTTAAGGGGGCGGGGAATAGCCATTAGGCGGCAGGTCCAAAACAGATTCCGTAAGGTGACCAGGTCACGCCTTCGGGATTGAAATGGCATCGTCACGTTACGGCTTTGAGGCTTGGTTAGCGTAAGCCTTTTGCGCATCCGTTAGCATCGCGTCGAAGCGGCCGTCGGTCGTCATCTCGGTGATCCCGTTGCCGAAACCCTCAACGAGAGAGCGGCAAGGCGACTTCTTGGAGAAGGCGACGAACATTTCGGCGGTGAGCAGCGCCTGATCGAGCGCCACGACCTTATCTTTCAGTCCGTCTTTGGCGGCCTCGGCGACACCCGGATAGTAGCCGGCAATTAAATAGTCGGCTTTGCCGTCCAATAGCGCCTTAAAGGCGTCGTTAATCCCCTCGGCGCGGGCGACGTCGAGCTTGTCCTTCATGAAGGCATCGAACTCTGTGCCATAGCTTTCGCCTTTGTTGGTCACGCCCTTCTTGCCGACCAGGTCGTTCTGGCCTTTGAAGGGAAACTCCTTGCCCTTCGCCACGAAGATCGCCACGTCATCGAACATGAAGGCGGGCTTTACGTAATCGAGATAGGCGGCCCGCTCGTCGTTATAGTAGATGCCGAAGATCAAGTCGGCCTTGCCGTCGCGCGCCGCCGCCTGGGCGTCGGCCCAGCTGCCCATGAATTTCGACTCGAGCGGTACCTTTAGATCCTTGGCGATGGCCTCGACCACCATTGGCGCTGCGCCAGCGATGTTTTCGCCGTCCTTGTAGGCGATCACCGGATATTGCGGATGGCCCGTCGCGGTGATCTTGGCGCACTCATCGGCGGCGAAGGTCGCATTGCCCGTCAGCGCGACTGCTACGAACGCGCCCAAGCAGAGTAACCGTTTCATGATCAAAGGTCCTTGTTTCTAATCGGGATGGGAAAAAGGCAGAGGCCAACCGGAGACAGCCGCTGAGGCTGCTCCATACTCACCGCCCTTTCATCTGCGCTTTGACGCGGTTCACCTCGGCTTGCGAGACCTTTCCAGCCTGGACCAGTGCTTGCACGCAGGCCGGCGACAGGCTGGGGCCAGCCTTCTTCATGCAAAGGTTCAAGGCAGCCGATTGCAGCCCGTAATCGCCGCAGAATTTCTTGTAGTCGTTAACGCAGTTGTTCTGCATGCTCTTGGTGATGGTCCCCGCCTGTGCCCAGACTGCCGACGGCGCCAGGCAGACGCAAACAAGCATCGAAAGAAGCAAGATAGTCGCCGCTGCGCGATAATTCGTCATCCTCCGGGTCCCTCTCGATTTTGAACGAGATTTTTTAGCACGCTTCTCAGGCGGCGCCATCTGCCATTATCCTAAGACTTCGGGCGTTGATGCCTCGTAGGAGCCGACGCCGAAGCTCGTCTAATCATGTCCGCTTTGGGTCATTAGCGGACATACTGACAAGTCCGCGCCATGTCCGCTTCACCCCCAAGAGCGGACTTGCTCAGAGTTGGCATCAATGTGCGCAAAGTGCCAAAAGCGGACCTAAGGGTGAGGTGAGCAACTCGACTTAGGCGTATTAGATGTCCAACCACTCTCCTCCGTAGAGTTTGTCCCTCACTCGCGACATGATGTCCGATCCTCTCATTCCACAAACTTGAGAACCAACACAAATGGCAACGCCGGAACGTCTGCGTCTCGCGTGCCAATATGGCAGTTGCATGTCCACTTGAGCTCCTCATTGCCTTCGAACTCCCATAATTAGGACCCAGGAATCCGATGCCTTCAACGGCCCGACCCGGTGAAAAGAATGAGGCGTTACAGAGACCCCCTCTTGCACTTTGCCGTTGCTGGCGCGCTCCTGTTCGCCGGCTACATACTGATCAATCACAACAAGACAGATACGCCATCAACTGATCCGGTCCATATCGGGGAAGGTGAGGTGCGCTGGTTGAAGGAGACGTTTGCCAACCAATGGCAGCGTACGCCGACCGCCGACGAATTGCGTGGATTGGTGGGGGGCTTGCTCGAGGAGCAGTTGCTGGCGCGTGAAGCCAAGACATTGGGTCTCGATCAGAACGACACGATCGTTCGCCGAAGATTAGCGCAGAAGCTCACCTTTCTCGTGGCCGACACGTCGCGTGTTGCCGAACCCAGCGACGAGGAGTTGCGCCAGTTCTACAACAAAAACCCCGAGCGCTTCCGCGGTCAGCCGCGTTTGTCCTTCATGCAAATTTTCTTCAACCCAGAGCGGCGCCAGCACGCCGAAACAGACGCCAAGGCCGCGCTGGTATTGATTTCGACCGCGGGCGGGGACGATCGCGCGCCGACGATAGGCGATGCGACCTTGCTCGAGACTGAGTTCCACGACGTCGATGAGCAGACGGTCTCAAGCCTGTTTGGTGCAGACTTCGCGCGGACAGTGTCCCTACTCAAGCCTGGACCGTGGGCTGGCCCGGTGAAGTCCGGATATGGCGTGCATCTCGTGCGGCTAACGGATTTGCGCCCGGCGATACTCCGCCCATTTCAGGAGGTTCGGCCGAAGGTGCTGGAGGAATGGCGACGCCAGCGCGAGGATCAAACGAAAGCACAGTATCTGGGCAAGTTGCGCGAGAAGTACGGCGTCGTCATCGACGATAGCGTCACCCAACTGCTGCCGGCGCCACCGCCTGAGGCAAAGACGCAATGAGCAGGCGTCGTACTCTAGGGCGCCTTCCTGCGGCGTCTCGGTTTCTGATCTTCTGCGCTCTCCTATTCCCGGCGCCCCAGGCCTTCGGTCACGAAGTCCGCCCGGCGTATCTCGACCTCAGGGAAGAGGCACCCGGCACCTTCGATGTGCTCTTTAAGACTCCGATGCGCGGCGACGCCCGCCTGGCACTTAACGTGAGCTTTTCGGGACGTATGCAAACTGCGACGCCAGTCATCTCGCGGATGACGGACAACGCCATGGTGCAGACATGGCGCCTGTCGGCGATCGAGCCGCTCGCGGGCCAGGAGGTGCGCATCGACGGTCTGGCAAGCACCATGACCGACGCGCTAGTGCGGATCGAGTTCGTCGATGGAGGAGAGTGGGTTGGGAGGCTGACGCCGGGCAGGCCACAGGCGACGATCCCGGCCCGTCAAGGCGGCTGGGAGGTCGCTGCCACCTATCTGAAGCTCGGCGTCGAGCACATCCTGCTCGGCATCGATCATCTGCTCTTCGTGCTCGCTCTCATCCTGATCGCACCGAACACGCGGCAGCTCATCCTGGCGATCACGGCTTTCACCGTTGCGCACAGCATCACACTCGCTGCGGCGACTCTCGGCTTCGTCAATGTGCCGCCGCCACCGGTCGAGGCTGCGATCGCGCTGTCGATCGCCTTCGTCGCCGCCGAGATCATCCGTGCGCGCGAGGGCAAGGCTGGCATCGCCGCCCGCGCGCCCTGGGTCGTCGCGTTCGCGTTCGGGCTCCTCCACGGCTTCGGCTTCGCCGGGGCGCTTAGCGAGGTTGGGCTCCCAGCCGGTAATATCCCGGTGGCGCTACTCTTCTTCAATGTCGGTGTCGAAATCGGTCAGCTTCTCTTCGTCGCTGTCGTGCTGGGCCTTGCTCATCTTTTCCAGCTCGCTCGCCGCCCATTGCCGCGCTGGGCGACCCTCGCTCCACCTTATCTCATTGGATCGCTCGCCATGTTTTGGGTGATCCAGCGCGTGTCGATGTTCTGAACAAAACTCGGGAGGAGACCTCACATGAAGCACCCGATGCTCGCCAAGGTTCTGCTGGCCGGTCTGACCGGGCTCAGCCTCACACTGTCGGCCCTCGCCGAGGACGCCCCCGTATCTGACGTCGGCACGCTCGACAAGGCGACGGCGGAAAAGGTCTTTCCCGCCAAGCGCGCCTATTCGCCCTGGGCCGGCCGCTATTTCCCTTCCCGGCCGCTCTTCGGCGACACCCACCTCCACACCGCCTTTTCGTTTGACGCCGGTGCTTTCGGCGCGCGGCTGTTGCCGAGCGATGCATACCGTTTCGCCAAGGGTGAAGAAATCACGGCTTCGTCGGGGCAGCCCGCGAAGCTGTCGCGACCGCTCGATTTTCTCGTCGTTGCCGATCACTCCGACAATATGGGCTTCTTTCCCGATCTTCTTGCCGGTAAGCCCGAACTCTTGGCCGATCCCACTGGCCGTAAATGGTACGACATGATCCAATCGGGCAAGGGAGCGGATGCAGCGATCGAAATGATCATTGCGTTTTCCCAAGGAACCTTCCCCAAGCCACTCCTTTCGTTGCCTGGCACGCCGGCCTATCGGAGCGCTTGGCTAGAAACCATCAAGGCCGCTGAAGAGGCGAACGATCCAGGCAGGTTTACCGCCTTCATCGGATACGAATGGACCTCTAATACCGGCGGCAACAATCTGCACCGCAACGTGATCTTTCGCGACAATGGGGATAGGGCCAGTCGTGTCGAGCCGTTTATCACGATGAGCCCGCTCGGAAGCGACAACCCGCGTGATTTATGGAAATGGTTGGCGGCCTACGAGGAAAAGACCGGCGGGGACGTGCTGGCAATCGCTCACAACGGTAATCTTTCCAATGGCCGCATGTTTCCGATCATCGAAAGCTTTACGGGCAAGCCGATAGACCGCGAATATGCCGAGACGCGGGCGAAGTGGGAACGTCTCTATGAGGCGACCCAGATCAAAGGCGATGGCGAGACACACCCATACCTATCGCCGAACGACGAGTTCGCGAATTTCGAGCGCTGGGATAAGGGGAACCTCGATCTGAGCGAACTGAAGACGCCAGGGATGCTCGAGTTTGAATATGCCCGCTCCGCGTTGAAACTCGGGCTGAAGCTCGAGAACGAGCTCGGCGTCAACCCCTACAAGTTCGGGATGATCGGCTCGACAGACGCCCATACCGGTCTGGCCGCCGTCGAAGAGGACAATTTCTTCGGCAAGACGAGCAGTTCGGAACCCAGCCCCACGCGTGCCGATCATCCATTCGTCAAAACCGACAAGGCAGTGATCATGGGGTGGGAGACGACTGCTTCTGGCTACGCCGCGGTCTGGGCAACCGATAACACGCGCGAGGCGATCTTCGATGCCATGGAGCGCCGCGAGACCTATGCAACGACCGGCCCGCGTATGATCGTCAGGCTCTTCGGTGGATACGACTTCACCGTCGCCGATGCCAACACTCGCAGCCCTGCCGTGATTGGCTATACGCGGGGCGTGCCCATGGGCGCCGATCTCGGACCGGCCCCGGCCGGCAAAGCGCCAACTTTCCTCGTTGCGGCGTTGAAGGACCCGATTGGCGCCAATCTCGACCGCTATCAAATTGTCAAAGGTTGGGTGGATGCCAAGGGCGAAATGCAAGAGAAAGTCTACGACGTCGCCTGGTCGGGCGACCGCAAGCCTGGCGCCGACGGTAAGGTGCCGCCTGTCGGTAGCACTGTCGACGTGGCGAGCGCCACCTGGACCAACACCATCGGCGCACCCGAGTTGATCGCGGTCTGGACCGACCCGGATTTCGACCCCGCGCAGCGCGCCTTCTATTACGGCCGCGTGCTCGAAATCCCGACGCCGCGCTGGACGGCGTATGACGCAAAATACTTCAACGTGAAGATGGGTCCCGAAGTCACAATGCAGATGCAGGAGCGCGCCTACACGTCACCCATCTGGTACACGCCGCCGAAGTAAGACCCTAAGAAGAATGTCCGCTATGGGTCATTAGCGGACATTAGCGAGCGAACTCGGGATGTCCGCTTTACCCTGAAAGCGGACATGCTGAGCGTCAGCATCGACGTCCGTTAAGTGCCATTAGCAGACATTTTAGTCGCAGCCTGAGATGGCTCGTCGGATTGCGTCGCCGCGGGCTAGTCGCTTGATTGTGACAGCGCATGGGCAGAGACTGACTTCGCTGATGGGGGGCACTCCTAAGTATGAGGAGACACCCATGAGTAATATCCCCCTAGCAATCTTGACATGTGCGACCGTTCTGATTGGTGCTGCAAATGTCGCGCAGGCCGCCGAAAAAGGTAAGCCCTTGGATGACGCGCAGTGCAAAGCCGCTTGGACCATCGTCTCGCCGAATGGCGCGGCCATCTCCAAGGCAAGCCAGTGCCCTCGATAATCGATTGGACCATGGTCGACTCGAACAAAGATGCAACCATTGACGCCGACGAGTTCAAGGCAGGCTGCACGGCCGGTTGGATAGTGCCTGCCAGCTGACGGACACGATCGATTGATTATTGATCAAGCTGCGGCGTCATTCGGCGACATCGGCGCGACGCTCGCTTGTGCCCATAACCGCCTAATCACGCGGAGGCAATAACACGCTTAGTGCCATTAGTAGACATTCGGCGCCCTTGCCCGCCGGGCAGCATTCACCTCTGGTGAGCGCGACGGTTCGACGTCTGTCAGGGAGGGAAAGCACATGACGTTTGATCTCACACCCAAGAAAGTGAGGTTCATTATCTCTGTCGCTATCTCTGTCGTTCTAACCGTTATCGCCATAGTCATTCAATATGTTCACATCACAGGCGGAGCTGCCCACGGCGGGTTCGAGATCTTGTTAGTGGGTTATTTAGTGCTTCTTGCCGGTAGCCTGCTTCGAGGAGTTTAACCGGTCGCGTCTCGTCTCAGTCGCGGGCAATCCAACATGGAGGGTGTCATGGACTGGAACCGTGTTGAAGGAAACTGGAAGCAGGTCAAAGGCAAGGTCAAGGAGAAGTGGGGCAAACTCACTGACGATGACCTAACTGCCATCAATGGCCGCCGCGATCAACTTGAAGGCAAAATCCGAGAGCGCTACGGCTTATCCAAGGATCAGGCGAGGAAGGAGATTGACGACTGGTACGGGTCGCAATCCTCCTTGGATTGGCCAGACCTCGCGAGTCCTGATTACAAATTCACCAAGGACGAACTTAAGGAAGCCCCTCCAATACGACCCAAAGATACAGACGTTATCTGACACCCACGGCTGCTTCTGAGCCTTTCGTGGCATCGCCCTTGGTGTAGGAATGAGCGCCGGCTCCAGCAAGCTTGCCCTTGTCGACGATCAGATATTCGGTGCGGATCGGTTTGTCCGCGAAATAGGATTCCAGGATCTCTCGCGTGCCAGCGGCGTAGCGCGCCTGCGCCGACAGCGAGCTGCCCGAGATGTGCGGCGTCATGCCGTGGTGGGGCATGGTGCGCCAAGGATGATCCTTTGCCGGAGGTTGCGGAAACCAAACGTCACCCGCATAGCCGGCGAGCTGGCCGCTCTCCAGGGCCCGCACGACCGCGTCCATGTCGACGATCTTGGCGCGGGCGGTATTCACAATGTAGCTGCCTCGCTTCATCATGCCGATCAGCTTGTCGTTGAACATGTTCTCGGTCTCGGGATGCAGTGGAGCATTGATCGTTACCACGTCGCAAACTTTCACCAGGGATTCCACGTTTGGATTGAACGTGAGCCCAAGCTCTTTCTCGACTTCCTTCGGCAGGCGATGCTTATCAGTGTAGTGGAGCTTCACGTCGAAAGGTTTTAAGCGCCGGAGCACGGCAAGCCCGATGCGTCCTGCGGCAACGGTCCCGACACTCATGCCTTCGAGGTCATACGAACGCTCGACGCTATCGGCGATGTTCCAGCCGCCTCTGACCACCCATCCGTAGGATGGGATGTAGTTGCGTACGAGCGCCAGGATCATCATCACTACATGCTCGGCGACACTGATCGAGTTGGAATAGGTCACCTCGGCAACGGTGAGGCCCTTGTCCATCGCGGCCTGTAGGTCGGTGTGATCGGAGCCAATGCCGGCGGTGACGATCAGCTTGAGCTTCTTCGCCTTATCGATGCGCTCCTTGGTCATATAAGCGGGCCAGAAAGGCTGCGAGATGACAATTTCTGCATCGGGCAACTCTCTATCGAGTACCGAGTCCTTGCCGTCTTTGCTCGATGTGACCACCAGGGTGTGGCCAGCATCCTACACCACAGGCGAGTTCGGCAAGAACCACCTCGGAGACCAAGCGAGTTCGGCAAGAACCATCTTGGCGATACCACCGAGTCCCTGCCGACCGCGCACGGGTTCCAGGAATATTGGGGCTATCTCTATCACCTCGATGCCATGCAAGGGGTGAGCTTTCCCGACATCAACAAGTCCCCGACGGAGCAGACCGTCGCTCCGCCGTGCAAGAACACGCCGATCCCGGGCCTGCCTGAGGTTCCGGGCGCCGTCGATCCCAAGACAACAATACTCAAACTACTTGCCTGACCCCCCCGCGTCCGGTGATCTGGTGCAAGTCCTCCGACGGCACGGAGGCAAACCAGTCCTGCAAAGACGAGGGTCCGTTGACGCTGGAGCGGTCGAAGACGGTGGACGAGGAGATTTCGGCCAAGGTCATCGACTTCCTCGATCGCAACGATCCCAAGAAGACCAACAAGCCGTTCTTCGTCTGGTACAACCCGGCGCGCATGCACATCACGACCGTGTTGTCGGACAAATACATGGACATGGTCGGCGAGCCCGGCGGCAAGGACTGGGGCGTCAACGAAGCCGGCATGAAGCAGATGGACGACAATATCGGCTACGTGCTCAAGAAGCTTGAGGACATGGGCCAGCTCGACAACACCATCGTCGTCTTCACCACCGACAACGGCGCCGAGACGATCACCTACCCTGACGGCGGCACCACCCCCTTCCAGGGCGGCAAGCTGACCACCTGGGAAGGCGGCATGCGCGCTCCGGCCGTCATCCGCTGGCCAGGGCACATCAAGCCCGGTACGGTCTTGAACGAGATCTTCGCGTCCCTCGACTGGGTGCCCACGTTCGTTGAGATCGCTGGTGGTCCCAAAGGCGACGGGCTGAAGAAGCAGATCGAGAAGGGTGAATATCCCGGCATCGTCAAGACCACACTCGATGGTATCAATCAGATCGACTACCTGACCGGCAAGTCCGACAAGTCGGCGCGCGACGTGTTCTTCTACTACTCAAACAAGACCCCGTCGGCGGTGCGGTACAAGAACTGGAAGATGTACTTCGGGATGGTGGGTCAATCGACCGACGGGCTTCGTCACCGGCGTCGTTCCCTATGCCTGGACCCAGGTCGTCAACATCAAGCGCGATCCCTTCGAGACTTCGATCGGGGAGCATACCAAGACCATGTTCGGTGTCGGCGGGGCCCTTGCTGGTCCGGTCACCGCCTACGTCTACGATTGGAACATGCTGCCGATCGGCCAGGCGCTGTGGCTGAAGGAACTTCAGACCTACATCGACTTCCCGATGCTACAGAACCCGGCCAGCTACAATTTGGATCAGGTCCTGCAGCAGATCCGGGAAATGAAGTCGAGCGGTCTGAGTGACTAGAGCCTTGTAACACTGATGATCAAGCGGGCGTCCTCACCATCAAGAGGACGCCCGCAGATGTCGGCTATGGGTCATTAGCGGACCTTGGGGCGGCGGATCACTGATGTCCGCTTCACCAGGACCAATTTGTTATGAAAGAGCAACTCCAGGCCATCGTAACGGTTCTGTCGCTGGTAAACCCCGCGATCTGTGGTGCAATGTTTGCGCAGATCGAGGAAAATCGCTCTCGCGGTCAGCAGTTGGCGGATGCCACCAAGGCGATGCTGGCAACGACGGTGATACTCACTGTCTCCGCACTCATCGGAACCCAGTTGCTTCACCTGTTCGGCGTGTCCCTCGATGCCTTCATGGTGGCGGGCGGCGGCGTACTGGCATGGATGGGCTTTTCCATGCTGAGCGGTCAGGCAACCTCATCGACGTCGCAAAATGCACCGTCGAATTCTGGTGCGTCTTTGACGCCATTAGTCCTCTTCGCGGCGAGCCCGGGGACAATCACAGGGGTCATTACGCTCTCCGCCGCCCACACGGGGTTGGACCTTCCCGTTACGGCTCTGGTGGCAATCGCCGTAGCGGGTCTCTTGACTTGGCTGGTCTTATTGCTCGTCTCACGAGCCGCCAAGGCCAGCGAGGGCGGGTCGGCGCGTGACATGATCACGCGTTTCATGGGGCTGATCGTGCTGTCCATGGGAGTTCAGTTCGCGCTCACCGGACTGCGCAAGTTCGGGACCTGATTGCGTGGTGTTTATCCCTGTCTAATTTTCACGGTCAGTGCGGTGGATCAAGGACTAGAGGATGAACCTGAAGAAGGCTTTTTTGATACTCGCGTTCACCCTTGTTTCGATCATAGCCCTTCTTTACGGCGTTGCCCCCCCTTGGTTTGCTCGCACATTCCTGGGCGTGGACGAGCTAAGCGTAAACCTCGCTCACATCCTAAGAGCCGTCATGTGCCTGTACCTGGCACTCGGACTTTTTTGGTTGTACTCAGCGTTTAGCGACCGCCTCAGGGACACTGCCATCCTAACCACGATGGTGTTCGCCGGTGGCCTCGTCGCCGGGCGCGTTTTGAGTTTCATTCTCGATGGTCAACCAGCCCCGCTTTTGATTTTCTATGCCGTCCTTGAATTTGTGATCATCCCGGTCGCGTGGTGGGTATATGCCCGCCCTGACAACTCATCGTCGCGATAAAGGCCTTTCGTTCACACTCGATCTGTGGTCGGACGCGAATTTCTGACCGCGATCCATCGTCGCCTGTTACCCTTTTCCCATGAAAACCTCCAGCTGGTTTACGCCCCTCCCGCCCGGTCATGCCGGCATCGGCATCAGCCAGGGGCGTGCCTGCCGGATTCGAGCATCCCACCTATCGCGCGCTCGCTCCTGGTGCGTGGTTCAGGAGCTGCTCATCGCCGGCGCGATACACTGACCGATATTTCGGTGACGTCCTCGCGAAGCTAGATCCTCGCCAAGCGGTGCTCGACCTCCAGCGCATCGCCGGTGACGCGGAGCCGGTGCTGCTGTGTTGGGAGCACTCACCACCAAGCCCGTCCTGGTGCCATCGTGCGCTCGTCTCGGCGTGGCTGTCCGATACCATCGGCCTGATCGTCCCCGAGCTCGGCCACGAACATCGCGGCCACGGCTGGCGGCATCCCAAGCTGCACCCTTCCCTGGCAGCCGACGGTGACCTCACACAGCCCGGTTTGCCCTTCGAGCCTATCTACCACCACCCGGTAGCCTAGCGCCCGTCCTGGCGAAACCCGCGACCAAATGGCAACCGACCGCCGCCTGTACATCGGCGCGTACACTGGCTTGCAAAAAGGCCAAATTTGCCTTCTGCTTCAACCGCCTTCAGCTCTTAAGGCGTAAGGCTTTGCCGCCTGTTTCTAAATCCTTGGCACAACATGTGGCACAACGAGTGCGTCGGCTTCGCTCGGCGCCCTTTTTCAGATACTCGCATAGCGTCCGCTAGGACGCCGCCACTTCCGCTACTGCGCTAGCAAGGCGCTCGCGATAGAGTGGCTTTGCGATAACTGGCGCGTCTGGCACCTGTTCGTGGATGCGCTCGACGGTATCGGGATCGGTGTATGCGGTGATGAAGATGACGGGTATGTCGCATACCTCGCGTAGCCATCTGGCGGCCTCTATGCCTTCGCGGCCTCCTTCGAGATTTACATCCATCAAGACGATATCGGGCGCATCCTCCATTGCCTGCAAAAAGGCGTCTTGGCTGTTTGCCGCTAGATCGCAGTCGAAGCCCAACGCTTGCATGTCTGCTGTTAGGCCCATGGCGAACCAGGGTTCATCCTCGACGATTAGCGCGCGGCGGTGCGCACTCGAATTCTGGGCCATCTGGTCCTCCTCCCTGCCCCCTTATTGACAACAGCCATGCAGGGAGACTGACCCTGGCGATTCGTTCCGGCTGTCGCCTCTTAGGGAACTTCCGAGGTGTTGGTACGTTCCCGTACAATCGGGGGCCTACCATCTTTGAGAGGCCCACTGAGATGACCACAGAAACCTACCAATATCGTGGGTACGACATCGTGCCCATGTGGCAGTGGTCGAGCTGGTGCACGGGCATATATGCGAGGCGTGCCGACTTGCCCATCGTGTCACGATCTACTCTCTCAACCATGGCGCCCGAAAAGGACGAAGCCGTTGCTGAGGCGAAGCATCGCATCGACCAACTTCTCGCTGCACGCGCGTAATTGCCTGCAGCTTGCCGAGGATTGAAATCACGCGCGACGACTAAAAGTGCGGGGCCGCGCAACCTCCTCACCGAGCAACTAATTTTGCCGATTCGGCGTTTATCCAACACAACATTCCGGCAAACAGGGAGCAAGCAGTTGCGACTCCTGACCGCTGAAGGCATGCGCAACATCGACGATGCCTTGATAATTTGTACCAACCGACCCCGGACTGTGGCTGAACACCTCTTGGTCACAGTCTTTCTGCTCACCGGCGAGCAGGTGACAGGCGTCGTGGATGTGGCAAAACCAGCTGAGTTCACCGAATCGCCACCTGTGGCCGCGTGACACTGTCCGCTTTGCCCCCAGAAGCGGACATTCGTCAGCGCGGTTTACATGTCCGCTATGTGCCAGAAGCCGACATCCCCATCAGCTATCATTGTGAAAGGTAGGGCCTGAGAATCCCTTCAGCATTTGAGGCTGAGAGCATCAGCAATCGTCGTGCGATCGAGTACGGATCGGGCTGATTGCGCCACCCTGGCGAAAACTTGTCTAATCTCGCAACTGTCTTCTGCTTGGCAGTCGACGCAGCGTCGGTATGCCGTCACGCTCAAGCAAGAAAGCGGCGCGATCGGACCGTCGAGTATCCGAAGCACTTGTCCAAAAGTAATACAGTGGGCAGGGATGCCCAGCATATAGCCTCCAAGTTTACCACGTCGGCTTTGGACAATTCCGTGCTGCTTCAGTTCGAGCAAAATCTTCTCAAGAAACTTGCGCGGGATTTGCTCTTGCGCGGCGATGTTGGGGATTACCATACAATCGCCGCGAGCAAGAGCCATTAGAGCGTGAATCCCGTATCTGGCTTTTTTCGAGACCACTGTGATGTCTTCCGCTGCGTGCAATCTTGATGGGCAGAACCTAGAACTGGATCCGACCGCCCATGAAGAACACGTCGAAATCGTCGAGCGTGATCGGAACATTCTTGAGGGAGCCGGTCGGAGAGAAGGCCGGATCCCTGGTGACCAGTTTGATCTCAGGCTCGATGTGCTGGTAAGCGGCATAGAGATTGAGCGCCGAGGAGTTGATCGCCTGATCGACGGCGAGGTACCATTTGGTAGTCTCGGAGGACGTGATTTCGGTCGTGAACGGAATGCCTGGGAAGGCGCCAGCTGAGACTTCGCCGTCCCACACCGCGTAAGAGGACGCCGTGCCGGATATCGATGAGGAGACCGTCGTGCGCGTGAAGCCACCGAGGCCGTCCTGATCCTTGGTAAAGCCGCCCCAGATAGTAGTCGCGCCCAACGAACCGGGGCCAACTCCATTCCATACAAACTCGCGACTAATACCACCTGCGATGTCCCAGTTATGCATGACGGGCGGTGCGTTGCCGGTAAACACGCCCTCGGCGCCGATGTCGTTGTTCTCGGAGTTGCTGTTGGCACCCCACAGGAACAGGCCGCTTGGCTTGTGGATGATCGACGCCATTCCTGCCCATTCCTTCATGTCGCGCTTATAGCCTTGGTGGGGCACCCCGCCGCCGCCGTTGTTCACCAGCTCATCAGTGAAGTCTTCATACGCGTAGCCCGCACCGATCTTCCAGTTGCCCCATTCTTTTTGGTAGCGCAGAGACGCCGACCAGATATCGTCCTCGCCCCACGACGCGCTGCCGACGAAGCCCCACCATTCGGGCGTGTCGTAGCGAACCTCTTGCCGGCGAGTCGAACAGTCGAAGGCCGAGCTGCTCGTCGAGTAGCAGCGGCCGATATCCTGGAAGCGCGGCGTGCTGCTCGAAAAGGCGTTGACGGTGTCGAAGCCCTTCTGTCTCAGGAAGAAGCTCCAGTTCATATAGAAATCCTGATGCATAGTCTGATCGAGACCCTTGATGACAATGGTATCCTTGTTGATGTTGTCCTTTGCCATCTCCTGCTGGCCGAGCCAGACCCTGCCGTAGATCTTGCTCTCCAGCGAGATCGCAACCTTGCGGACTAGCAACGCGCTGTTGTTGGTGTTGTCGTTGAACTGGTTGACGAACCTGCTCTGATTGCCGGTGTCTTCGATTTCGATCACGAAGCCGCTCGACCAGTCGTCGCTGATCTTTCCCTTGCCCCTGATGCCGAAGCGGTCGGTGCTATAGGAGTTATTCAGGGAGTAGACATTGCTCTCGGCGCCGTCGTTCCAGAAATTGGCGACGCGGTTGATGCGGCCGTAGAGCTCGACCTTGACCTTCTTGTTGCCCTTGCGGACCGTGGTCGCTTCGAGCTCAGCGACGCGCTCCTCAAGATCGGCGCAGCAATCTCCGCCGAGATCAGCAGCCTTAGCAGGGCTAGCGGCAAAAAAGCCTAAAGCGCTAACTGCCGCTGCGACCATCATCAGGCGACGAGAAAATTCCCAAACCATACTTAAGTCCCCGCTTTTGTGCTCCGTCTACCGGAAACTCTACCAATTGAATCGACATTGGCAATTAGCGTAATAAGTTGCGAACGCCACTTTCCCCACCAGCGTTGCAAAAATGTCGAATTGATCGCAAACACCCTTTTCGGCCGGTCTGGCCCCGTCCCGGGGGTTAACGTCTTGCCAACCTCGCCGGAGCGTCAAACGGCTGCCTAATTACAGGTCACACCTGTCGTCGTGGGGATGCATTTTGTCGTCGTCACACGTCTCGGCCCCCCGCCCTGCTGTGCACCGATGCCGTTCGCCGCGCGCATCAGGGTGAGGTTGTTGCGGCACTCGTCATATCCTTTGTCGACGTAGCGCTTGCAGTAGGCGTCATCCTCCGCGATCATCTGCGCCATCTCGGCGGCATTGCGACGCCTAGCTCCCTGGTCCGCACTGGCACGCTGGTCCGCGCTGGAACGCTGGTCCGCACTGGCACGCTGGTCCGCACTGGCACAGCCCGCGCATGCAAGGCCGATCGCAATGATGGCTAACGCTTTCATGATAGTTCGCCCGCACTAGCGGTATCCTCCTCACTAGTGTGCCGACCGCTTATGAACGAAGGCTAAACCAGGAGCCATCGGCTTCGTCCGTGCGATAGGATGGGTCATTGGAAGGTTCATATGGAGGTGACAATGATCAGGTTGGTCGCTGTTGCTTTTGTTTTGGCCGTCGCAACTTCCGCCCAGGCCATGTCACCCGTGCCGCTTCATCAACCGGACGGGATGACCACGCGAGCCCGCCAAGCCCGCCAACTCCCACCGTGCTACTGGCCCGGTCAGGTACGAATGTGGGGCTGTCCACGATGCGGGGCAAACGGCATCTGCATGTTGGTGGTACCTCCCCTGGGCCGCCACCGGGCCCACCGCAGGTGTGTGGATTGGAGTGAAGGCTTTTGCGGTCAATACCAGTGACGGTGTAGCCACGCGTCCTGGATGACGTCTCATACCTGGACAATGCCTTCCAGCCGCCACAGCGCATCTGTCGGGTCGATCTGTCCGCTCGCCGCTCAACCCCGGCGTGATGCGTCGAAACCGATCCACGCAAGTCCAGCGGCAACCACGCAAGCAATCCAACTTGGCCACACTGGAACTGAGGTCGTCCCGTTGACCACTATCTGCCATCCACCCACGGCACGGATGAATTGCAGCACCGCAATGATGGCAAACAGCGACGCAGTAAGGCGGGAATAGCTTATGGCGTTCATGGCGCACCTCGCTTGGAGAGGGGCGGCAATTTTAACGGGTGTCAGTCCTCAAGAACACCTTGAAGCTCTCCCATATTCAGTCGTCGGTTTGATCCCCCGCCGGTCAGGCAGCCAAAGATGCGGACAGAAGATCGAGCGCCTATCGGTTCCTGTGAAGCTCGATCAACTAGGGTCGACGATAGAAATGTCCGGGTTGCACCCGTCCCACGATGAGGAATTGGCGCGCTTCTTAACCCCGGCTCGTCAGGCACAACACAGCAGGTGTTTTTCAACGAGGTCATTCGACGCGGCGCAGCAGCGATAGCCCGTTTAGGCAGCGGTGCCCGCTTTGCCCCCTAAAGCAGACATTCGTCAGCGCATTGAGCATGTCTGCTTTGTGCCAATAACGGACATGGGCCACATTTGAGACCGAGATCGCTCAGGGATGGAATCGTCTGGACGGGCCCAGGTGGTACTTGCGCTCTTTTGCAGAGATCGTCAGATCGTTGATGCTGGCAATTCGTCGGTGTCTAGGACGTCGGCATTGAATTCCCAGTTTTCATTGCCGTAAGCCATCCAGCAGCGCAGCATCAGCAGCACGGGCTTGTTCTTCGTCCGCCAAACCATGTTACCCTGCCAAGGTCTGGGGGACGGATTGGCAACGTTAGACATAGTGTCGGTTACTAGTGACATTGCGGCCGCTGGCACGGCGTTGGCTGGCTTGATCCTGGTCTATTTGGGAGCCGCGGCGGTTCGTTACGAGACCTTAGATCCCAAACACCAAGCTTCCGCGCGAGATGACTACCGTCGGCATGCGCGGCGAGCCTTCCGCGGTTTAGTGATTGCACTCGTCGCAGCGGTGGCTGCTATGACGGCAAAATCACTTAAAGCAGAACCCTACGCCACGATGATTGCAGCCATGGCGGGCGTGGCGCTTCTCATGTCATTTTTCATAGCAGTGATGGCAGCGTATTGGATTTTAAGGAGCCTAGACTGACGCATACAATTTGATGGCAGGGTCTTTAGACTATGAGTGGCCTCACCCACGCATGACAAAGATCTTTCATAGGGACCGGTATGAAACGCGAAGGTCAGAACGGCAATTCCAACATGGCAGTGTAGAGCACTCTGCTACCCACCTAAAAAGAGGACACTCAATAGTGGCCGACTGGTTTCTCAATCTTCCTGTGGCATGGATGGCTTTAATTGTCTTTGCGGCCACCTTTCTTATCGCTGGCGGAGTGTATTTAGTTGTGACCCGGCTCGCAGATACCGAGTGGGCACGAGCCTTCAAGGCGGTGTCGCCCGGCTTGTTACCGGTGCTGGGCGTTCTTTTCGCGCTATTGGTCGGCTTCATCGCGGTCGAAGTCTGGAGCACGTTCGATAAGGCAAAGACTGCCGTTGCCACCGAGGCCAGCGCGCTGCGTGCTGTAGTTCTGCTCGCCCGCAATTTTCCAGAGGAACAGAGGACGCGTATTGATGCGCTGATAAAGAGCCACATAGAGGTCGCGGTGCAGCAAGAATGGCCAGAGATGGCGCACCAGCGGGCGACCCTCTCGCCCTTAGCCACACATTTGATCGAGGCACTGGATAACACCATTGCCTTGAAGCCTGCCGATGAGAGCCAGCAAACAGCCAAGCCTGAAGTGATAAGAGCGCTGCGTACCGCGTTGGATGGGAGACGCCAGCGCATTGTTATAAGCGAGTTTGCCGTGGGCGCAGTTAAATGGGCAGCGATTTTGTTTCAGGCATTGTGCACCTTGGTTGCCATTGCCATGGTCCACGCTGACAACCGGCGTGCGTGCGCGATAACGTTGACGCTCTTTGCAACCGGCGTTGCGTTGTCAGTGCTCTTGGTCGCTGCTTATAGCCGCCCATTCACCGGTGAAATTTCTGTAACTCCCGAATTGCTAAAGCAAGTTATCGCAACCGAAGCGAAAGGAGATACCAGCCGTTAGTGGCCGAAATTCGAGTCGTGATGTCCGTTTGGGTCATTAGCCGACATAACGGCCCGATCGAGTCATGTCGGCTTTACCTCCGATAGCGGACATTCGTCAGTGCAGGTGGATGTCCGCTTAGTGCCAAAAGCAGACGTAGTCATCGTAGTGCCGCGGGCCCTGACGGCTGTCTCCGTCCCCGAAGCGGCGTTCGGCAAGCACGAGGCTTCTTGTCTGCGTGCATCAGAGTTACCATCCTCATGGAGTGGGTGGCCGGGATCGGCAGCCCCAGAGAACCGCAGAGAAGGTATGGGCAGCAACATGGCTGATCCAAGAGAAGTGACTCAACGCGAGGCCTACATCATCGCTCAAGCGCTTTATGAGTTCATTCGGCTTGAACAATCGAAGCCGAGAGACCTTCGTCGGTGGTCAGACGAGCGACATGCAATAGCAATTCTGCACGCGCGTTTCGACAACGAATTGGCAACCCTTGTACAGTCTGACGAAGCTGCTGGTCGCCAACCTCCGGATTGCGGCAGAACAGCCTCGATCGGTGGTTGATTAGGTGCCACAGCGGTTATCGTGACAAGGAGCAAATAGTTGGCTTCTCCAGTCGTTCGCGTTCGCCGCTCCATTTGGCGCGCTGATGGTGAGGTTCGCAGCGATCGTGCCATTCCCGAAGAGACGGCGATCGCCTTCACTTTCAACACTGCATCATACGCGGTCATGATGGCGACGCCTCAGGACCTTGAAGATTTTGCCGTCGGTTTTAGCCTTACCGAGGGCGTGATCTCTTCAGTCGACGCGATCGAAAGCATAGAAGTCGTCGAGGACGACGTCGGCGTCGAGCTGCGGATTTGGCTAAAGGCACCTCATGCGGTCGAGTTTTTGGGACGTCGGCGGAAGATGGCGGGTCCGACAGGGTGCGGGCTGTGCGGCATGGAGAGCTTGGTCGAAGCAATGCGGCCACCACCCAAAGTGCAGGAAGGCGGCATTTACGCACCGACACAGATCATGGAGGCGATCGATTCGCTCTTCCCCTTGCAGCTACTTAATCAGGAGACCCGCGCGGTACACGCCGCAGGTTTTTGGGATCCAGCAAGTGGCCTGGTTGCCGTGCGCGAGGATGTGGGTCGTCACAATGCGCTGGACAAACTTGCGGGCGCGCTTGCACACCAAAGTGCGATCCCGCGCCAGGGCATTATCGTGCTGACCAGCCGCGTCTCGGTCGAGATGGTGCAGAAATCCGCCGCGATTGGCGCGCCGATGATCGTCGCCGTCTCGGCCCCCACGGCTCTCGCGGTGCGCATGGCGGACGCCGCCGGCATGACGCTGGTCGCGATCGCACGCAAGGACGGCTTTGAGGTTTTCACCCATCCCCATCGCGTGGAGGGCGCGCTTACGAGCCATCTCGCCTGATCTATCTGCGCGGCTCCAAGCCGAACTCGGTGAATGGAATGAAATCGACCAATTCGCCGTCCCTCACTTCCGTCACCTCCTCGGCAGCCTCAATTAGACCGTCGGCTTCCCGCAACGAGGAAATCAACCCTGATCCATCACGGGCGAATTTCTCGACGGCAAGCCGCCCATCCTTAAGCGTTAGCTTGGCGCGCCAGAACTCGCGCCGCCCCCGTTTCTTTTTCTGCGCGAACGCAGCAGCAATCGGATAGCGCACAGGCTCCGCCCAAGTGCCGCCGGCGAGGCGCGCCAGCACCGGCCTCACATAGATCAGGAAACAAACAAATACCGCGACCGGATTGCCGGGGAGTCCAAGCACAACGCAATCGCCGACCTGGCCGAAGCTCATCGGACGTCCTGGCTTTATAGCAATCTGCCAAAGATGCCGCTTGCCGATGGCGTCGATGGTTCGAGCCACATGGTCCTCGGCGCCTTGGCTCGCGCCACCGGAAACTACAAGAACGTTGTAACCGCCGGCCGCCTCAGCCAGAGCCTCACGCACGCGATCCGCTCGATCTTGGAGGACGCCGAGATCAACTGGCACTGCACCCGCGACCTCGATCAGCCCCTCCAACATCGGCGCATTGGCGTCATAGACCTTCCCCGGCACGAATGGATCGCCCGCGCGCATGATCTCGTCGCCGGTCGAGAAGATGGCGACCTTCAAGGGGGCGTAGCAACGAAGCCGGTCCAGTCCGCACGCGGCGGCGCTCGCCACGTCTTGCGGCCGCAAGCGCGCACCGGCCTGGACCAGCACGTCCCCGAGTTTGGCGTCCTCACCGGCAAGCCGGCGATTCGCGCTCCGCTTCAAACCGGGCGGGATCATGACCCAGGTCTGCCCGCTTTGCTCCTCGATACGCACATCCTCTTGCATCACCACGGTGTCGAAACCGTCCGGCATAACTGCGCCGGTAAAGATGCGGACGGCATCATCCGAGGATGGCGTGCTCGGATATGGATGACCCGCGGTCGCCTCGCCGACGATCTGCAACCGCGAGCCGCCCTGCCGGTCATATCCTGAGTGGTTAAAGGCATAACCATCGACCGCGGTGTTGTCGTGTGCCGGTATATCTCGTGGTGCCAGCACAGACTCGGCAAGGTAGCGGCCCAGGGCCATATGCAGATTGATGCTTTCAACGTCGACGACCGGCCGCACGCGCGATTTCAAGATGGCAAGCGCCTCGTCGTGCGGCATCCGGTCCTTGTCGTGGAAGAAGCAATCGTCCGACAGTTTCATCGTCATGCCGCTGTAAGCCTCAAATGGGCGGAGATGAAGTCGGCCATGCCGCTGATATCGTCCAGATGAAAGATGGGAAGACCGTCCGCCTCCTCGCCGGGCCGGTCGGAGGCGATCGCAACGATCTGCGGCGCGCTTCCAGCCAGCGACTGCCGAGATGTGCCGCCATCCCGCCGGATCTCAATTTTCGGAAACGGCTCACGTTTGTATCCCTCGATCAGAACCAGATCAAAACCGGCGGCCTCGCCCAAGAGCCGGTCGAGCGGCATCTCCGGATCGCCGCAAAGCTCGTGCATCAGAGCCCAGCGCTTTGGCGAAGACAACAACACTCGCCGGGCTCCGGCCTCTCGCAGCCGGTAGGAATCCCGGCCCGGCTGGTCGATGTCGAAACTCTCATGTGCGTGCTTGACGGCGCAGACGCGATAGCCGCGGCCCGTGAATTCGGCGATAAGCCGCGCCGTGAGCGTCGTCTTTCCAGAGTTCTTCCACCCGGTGATGCCGAATGCAGGCGGGCTCATGCCACGGCCGCCTCAAGCAGCGCTTCCGCCTCGGCGAGATCCTGCGGCCGGTTGATGTTGAAGAAGGGGTCGACCTTGCGGCCGCCGATGTCCAAGGCCGGGAAGAAGATCTGCTCCGCGTCATGGTCCGCGACCCACGCCTGGACCTTGCGCATCCCAGTCTTGACGGATGCTTCGAGTGCCGGCGCGAGCGACACAGGCCACAGCCCGAAGACTGGATGAACTCCCTCCTCCGACCGGGCGACCAGCAGCCTGGGCTCGGCGTCGCCAATGGCAGCGCGGAACCGCGCGATAATGTCGCCGGGGAAGAAGGGCGTGTCGGTGGCCGCGGTGACGATGAAGCGGCTCCGGGGCCGATTGGACCGCGCCCATTCGATCCCGGCATGGACTCCGGCGAGCGGTCCCGCCTGACCTTCGAGGCGATCTTCGATCACCGGCAGGTCAAACGCCGCAAACCGCGCCACATCTCCATTGGCATTGATGACGAGGTCCGAGACCTGCGGCCTTAGACGATCGATGACGTGAGCCAGCATTGGCTGGCCCCCGAGCGGCAGCAGGCATTTGTCGCCACCGCCCATGCGGCTCGATTTGCCGCCAGCGAGAAGAACGCCGACGACATCTTCGGGCATGTCCATGCTCATCTAGGCCTATAGGCCCGACGCTGTCACGTTGATATCAGGCATCGGCACGTGGGGCTCGTCGCCATGGGCCCGGCCGATCTTCACCGCGCAATATTTGTACTCGGGGATCTTGCCTATTGGATCGAGCTGCGGGTTGGTGAGAATATTGGCCGCGGCCTCCACATAGGCGAACGGAATGAAGATCGTACCTTCCTGCACGGCCCGGTCAGCACGAGCGGTAAGCTCGATCGAACCGCGGCGCGTGGTTACCCGGACCTGCTCGCCCGGCTTGATGCCGCTACGGGCAAGTTCCCTCGGGTTAAGGCTCGCCGTCGGTCCAGGCTCGAGCGCATCGAGCACATCGGCGCGGCGCGTCATGGCACCAGTATGCCAATGCTCCAGTTGCCGCCCGGTCATCAATACCAGCGGATATTCGTCATCGGGCACCTCGGCCGGCGGCAAGATATCGGCCGGTACCAAAAGAGCACGCCCCGTATGGGTGGGGAAGCCGTCGCCGAACACCACCGCTTCGCCGGGATGATCCGGCTCGGGGCAGGGATAGATCACCGAGGATTCCCGGTCGAGTCGCTCCCAGGTGATATTGTCCAGCGAGGGCATGGCAAGCTTCATCTCGGCGAACACTTCGGAAGGATGGCTGTAGGCCCAAGTCAGGCCGAGACGCTTGGCAAGCTCGACCAGAATCCACAGATCCTGGCGCGTGTCGCCTGGCAGTGGCAGTGCCTTGCGGCCCATCTGCACCTGCCGGTTAGTGTTGGTCACCGTGCCGGACTTCTCCGGCCACGCCGAGGACGGGAGAATCACGTCGGCCATCATCGCCGTTTCGGTCAGGAAGATATCCTGCACCACCATGTGTTCAAGCTTGGCGAGGCCGGCGCGGGCGTGATCGAGATCTGGGTCCGACATCGCCGGGTTCTCGCCCTGGATGAACATGCCCCTGATTTCGCCAGCATTCGCCGCATTAATGATCTCGACCACGGTTAGGCCGGGCTTCTCTGAAAGCGGCGTCTTCCACAACTGCTCGAATTTCTGGTGCACCGAGTTGCTCTTCACGTCGGCATAGTCCGGATAGAACATTGGTATCAGGCCGGCATCAGAGGCGCCCTGAACATTGTTCTGGCCACGCAACGGATGGAGACCGGTGCCCTCCCGGCCGACCTGGCCGCACATCAAGGATAGCGCGATCAGGCAGCGGGCATTGTCGGTGCCATGCACATGCTGCGATATGCCCATGCCCCAGAAGATCATGGCGCGCTCGGCGCGGCCGAAGGTGCGGGCCACCTCGCGTATGGTCTTGGCGTCGATGCCGGTGGTTGCGGCCACCAACTCCGGGCTGTAGTTGGCGACGTGCTTCTTCAGGCTCTCGAAATTCTCGGTGAAGGCCTGCAGGTACTGAACGTCGAAAAGCCCTTCCTCGACGATCACATGCATGATGGCGTTGAGCAGCGCCACGTCGCTCGCCGGCTTGAATTGGAGCATGTAGCTAGCGTATTCGCGCATCGCCTGGCCGCGCGGATCAATGACGATGAGTTTGGCGCCGCGCTTCGCCGCCTGCTTGAAGAAGGTCGCGGCGACGGGATGGTTCTCGGTCGGATTGGCGCCGATGATCATCACCACGTCGGCATGCTCGACCTCGTTGAAGGTTGCGGTCACCGCACCGGAGCCGATGCCCTCGATCAACGCCGCCACCGACGAAGCGTGACACAGCCGCGTGCAGTGATCGACATTGTTATTGCGGAAGCGGGTGCGAATCAGCTTCTGGAACAGGTAGGCCTCTTCATTGGTGCATTTCGCCGAGCCGAATCCGGCGATGGCTTCGTTGCCGTGCTGCTCGGCGACCTTGGCGAGTCCCTTGGCCGCAGTATCGAGTGCCTCGTCCCAACTCGCCACGCGAAAATGCGTGTAAGGATTGGCCGGGTCGACATCCACGCCTTTGGGCAAACCGGGCTTCCTGATGAGTGGCTTCATCAGCCGCTGCGGATTGGTGACGTAGTCGAAGCCGAAGCGGCCTTTGACGCACAGCCGGTTCTCGTTGGAGTAGCCGTTGCGGCCCTGCACGAACGCGATCTTGTGGTCCTTGATTTGATAGCTGAGCTGGCAGCCGACTCCGCAATATGGGCAGACCGAGTGAACCTCGCGGTCAACCTCGCGGGTGCCGTGCTGGGTGATGGGGTCGACGATCGATTTCGGCATTAGCGCGCCGGTGGGACACGCTTGCACGCATTCACCGCAGGCGACGCAAGTAGAGCGGCCCATTGGATCGTCGAAATCGAACACCGGCCTCGCGACGATGCCGCGGAACCCCATGCCGATCACGTCATTGACTTGGACTTCCCGGCAGGCACGCACGCACAATCCGCAATCGATACAGGCATCGAGATTGACCGCCATCGCGGGGTGGGACAGGTCGGGCTTGATGATGTCATGGGCCGGAAAGCGCGAGGTCTCGATGTTCTGGGCCTGGGCCCAGTGCCAAAACGGCGAGACGCGGTCGGGCGAATCCTCGTGCGGCGGCTGGTCGGCGAGCAGCAGCTCCATCACCATACGGCGCGCCTTGACGGCACGGTCGGTCGCGGTCTTCACCACCATGTCGGGCGCGGGCTTCCGAATGCAGGAGGCGGCCAGCACGCGCTCACCTTCGATCTCGACCATGCAGGCGCGACAATTGCCGTCGGCGCGATAACCGGGCTGCGGCAGCCAGCAGAGATGCGGGATGTCGATGCGTTCGCGCTGAGCGACCTGCCAAATGGTCTCACCCGGCCGGGCCGATACCACATTTCCATCGAGTGTGAATAGCAGCTGGTCTGTCATGTTTCTTTCCCTAGGCGCGTCCGGCCATCTCGGTTCCCAAGCGCTCGTCTAAAAAGAACTGCATGGCTGAGATGAAGGCATTCGGCGCGGCCTGTCCAAGTCCGCAGATCGACGCGTCGCGCATGGCCTGGGCGAGCTCGGTGAGCAACTCCTTGTCCCATTGCCGTTGTTCGAGCAGCGCCACCGCCTTGTCGCAACCGACCCGGCATGGCGTGCATTGGCCGCACGACTCATCTTTGAAGAAGCGCAAGAGATTTATCACTATGTCGGCTACGTCATCGCGTTCTGAGAACACCACGATGGCATGGCTGCCGACGAACGAGCCGTATTTGTCGAGACTGCCGAAATCGAGAGGCAGGTCGGCCAGGCTAGCCGGCAGCACGCCGCCCGACGCGCCGCCCGGCAGGTAGGCCTTGAAGATCTCGCCGTCTTCCATGCCCCCGGCCATCCCGATCAGCTCGCGCGCCGTGATGCCGGCCGGCGCAACGATCACGCCGGGCTTCTTCACCCGTCCCGACACAGACCATGACCGCAAGCCCTTGGCGCCGTTCACGCCGTGATCGGCGAACCATTTGGCACCCTTCTTGAGGATCTCCGGCACCCAATAGAGCGTCTCGATATTGTGGTTGAGCGTTGGCTGCCCGAACAAGCCGACCTCTGCGATATAGGGCGGACGATTGCGCGGATAGCCGCGTTTGCCCTCGATCGACTCGATCATCGCCAATTCTTCGCCGCAGATATAAGCGCCGGCGCCGCGGCGAAGCTCGATGAAGCCTTTGTCGATGATGCCGGCGTTCTCAAGCGCCGCTATCTCATGTGCGAGAATATGCAGCACCGCCGGATACTCATCGCGCATATAAAGATAAATGCCTTCGGCCTCGACCGCCCAGGCGGCGATCAGCGCACCCTCGAACATCTGCTGCGGATTGCGCTCGAGATAATAGCGATCCTTAAAGGTGCCGGGCTCGCCTTCGTCACCGTTGATGGTCATCAGCCGGGGTCCGGGATAGGAGCGCACGATCTGCCATTTACGACCGGCGGGGAAGCCTGCGCCGCCCAGCCCGCGCAAGCCAGCGTCGCTCATCTCCTTGATGATGGTGTCGAACGGCAGCTTGCCAGCTCGGCATTGCTCAAGCACCGAATAGCCGCCTTTGGTCCGGTACTCGGCCAGTGTCTCATAGCGCGGAATGTCCGTCTGGCGCTTGCCGCTGTCGACCGCTATCTCGACGGCCTTCAGCGTAGCCTGGTCGACGAAATAATGGCCTACCTCGGCGACTGGCGCGGTGTCGCAGCGGCCCATGCAGGGAGCTCGCAGCACGCGTACCTCGGCGGGATCGGCACCTGACTCAAGCGCCTCGTATAAGGCCTCGGCGCCTTTGATAGCGCATGTGATCGAATCACACACCCTGACGGTGGTGGGAGGAGGAGGAGTCTCGCCCTCGTTCACCACGTCGAAATGGGCATAGAAGGTCGCGACCTCGTAAGCGGCCGCTTGCGGCAAACGCATCTCCTCGCATAGCGCTCGGAGATGGTGCGCCGAGATATAATGATACCTATCCTGGATCAGGTGAAGATATTCGATCAAGAGATCGGGGCGTCGCGGCTTGTCACCGAGCAGTTCGTTTATCTCCTGAAGCGCGTCGGTCTGAAGCTGGCGTCCCTTGGGAAAGGCCCGGGCCCGCTTGCGCGAGCCGACATGTCGTGCCGGCCGGTCCGGCCCGCCGCCGCCATCTGCGGTTTTTTCTTCCACGCTTACTCCCTTTCGTTGAGACCCCGCCCAGCATTGATTTGCCCAGCCATGCGGGAAAAAGAGCGTCACAAAAGGTGCCTTGGTGATATAGCGACTGACCTAAGTCGGCAAGTCAAGGAAGGTAGCCTGCAGGCTGCCTCCTAAGGCTTTTCTCGGCCAACCGGTTTAGATAACGTCCGATCAACTCCAAGCGCGCTCGGCGCTTCACAATAGGCATTCGACAGGCATTTGCCCCAATCCTTCTGATGGCCGATTTTCTCGAAGCATTTCATACGGCAGTCAGGCTTATCGTCACGCTCGATCCGCGCCTAGTTGAGATCGTGCTGCTGTCGCTCAAGGTCAGCCTGCTGGCCGTTGTGATCGCCAGCGCGATCGGCTTCACGCTTGGGGGCGCACTGGCCGTCTACCGCTTTCCCGGCCGGGGCGCGGTGGCCACGCTGCTGAGTGCGCTCATGGGCCTGCCGCCGGTTGTCGCCGGCCTATTCGTCTACATGTTGCTATCGAATGCCGGTCCGCTAGGCGTACTCCAGCTGCTTTATACGCCGACCGCGATGATCATCGCTCAGGTGGTGCTGGTTGTCCCGATTATCGCCGCGCTTACCCGCCAGGCCTGCGCGAACCTGCTTGAGGAGTATGACGAGCAGCTCCGCTCGCTCGGCGCCTCATCGAGCGCCATCGTCATTACGCTATTGTGGGACGGCCGTTACCGGCTAATCACCGCCGTGCTCGCGGGCTTCGGACGGGCCATCGCCGAGGTCGGCGCCGTGATGATCGTGGGCGGTAATATCGACCATGTGACCCGCACTATGACCACGGCAATAGCGCTCGAAACCTCGAAGGGCGAAATCGCGCTGGCGCTTGCGCTCGGCATCGTCCTTCTGCTCACGGCCTTCGCCGTTAATGCGGCCCTCATGGGGGTGCTGCGCTTTGCTTCACGTCTCGCCTATGCTTGATCAAACCCCGCCCAACGGTTCTAAGGCCTCCATCAATGGGCATGGCCCTTTGCTGCCACTAGAGTTGCGCGGGCTGGCCTACGAAGCCAACGGCAAGCGCGTGATCGATCGGGTTGATCTCACTATCGAGGAGTCCGGCATCACCGTCATTATGGGACCGAACGGCGCGGGCAAGAGCGTACTGCTGCGGCTGATGCACGGGTTGATCGCGCCGTCCGCTGGCGAGGTGCTGTGGGGCGGCAGGCGCCTGGACCGTGAGCTCGCGCGCCGGCAGGCGATGGTGTTTCAAAGGCCGGTACTGTTGCGTCGCTCGGCCGCTGCCAATATCTGGCATGCGCTGGGTTTACGCGGCATCGCCCGCGGCGACCGAGCCATCCGCGTCGCCGATGCCCTCAAGCTCGCGGGTCTGGAAACCCGCGCGGCAACGCCGGCACGGGTGCTGTCAGGCGGTGAGCAACAGCGGCTGTGTCTCGCGCGGGCGCTGAGTTTGGAGCCAGACATCTTGCTGCTCGACGAGCCGACCGCGAGTCTAGATCCTGCTTCGACGCTCGCCATCGAGGAATTGCTGTTAGATGCTCAGCGCGGCGGCATCAAGATCGTCGTGGTCACCCACGATGTCGGCCAAGCCCGCCGGCTCGCTCGCGACATTGTTTTTTTGCACCACGGTCGCATTGTCGAACATCAGGCAGCCAAGATTTTTTTCGAACTGCCCAACAGCGTCGCGGCCCAGGCCTTTCTCGCCGGCGGCCTGGCGCTTTGAGTAAAGGAGAAGGCCCGTGACATTGAAATTCGGTCGACGGACCGTGGTGCGGATTGCCCTTGCGACGCTCCTCCTATGCATTGCAGCACCACGTGCCGCTCAGGCCGAAGACAAGTTCATTATTGTCCAGTCGACGACCTCGACCCAGAACTCTGGTTTGTTCGAGCTCATCTTGCCGATCTTCACCAAGAAAACCGGAATCGATGTGCGCGTGGTTGCAGTCGGCACCGGCCAGGCCCTGAAGAACGCCGAGAACGGCGATGGCGACGTAGTGCTGGTTCATTCCAAGCCCGACGAGGAGAAGTTCGTGGCCGAGGGTTGGGGCGTGAAGCGCCAGGATGTGATGTATAACGACTTTGTCATTGTCGGGCCCACTGCCGATCCGGCCAAGATCGCCGGGCTCAAAGACGCGGTGGCAGGCTTCAAGAAGATTTCAGAAACTGGAGCGGTGTTTGCCTCACGCGGCGACGACTCCGGCACCAACAAGGCCGAGATCAAACTGTGGCAGGATGCCGGTATCGACCCCAAGCCCGCGAGCGGCAAATGGTACCTCGAGACCGGCTCCGGCATGGGCGCGACCCTCAACACGGCGGTCGGGAAACAGGCCTACGCGCTGACCGATCGCGGCACCTGGCTCAGTTTTGCCAACAAGGATGACTTCAAAGTCTTAGTTGAGGGCGATCCTAAGCTGTTCAACCAATATGGCGTGATACTGGTCAATCCGACCAAGCATCCCAGTGTCAAAGCGAAAGAGGGACAGGCCTTCATCGATTGGCTGACCGGTTCTGAAGGGCAGGCCGCCATTGCAAGCTACAAAATCGATGGCCAGCAACTCTTCTTTCCCAACGCGCGGCCGCAGAGCTGAACACTCGCCAGGAGGCGAGCGAATTATCGTGCAGGCTTAAACACGTTTTTCTTAAGCACATCCCCGGTGACGGAACAGTACGTCATTTCCACCAAATTGTTATCCTCGTCCCACACTCCTCGCGTGACAGTTGAATTCTCAAGATCAAAAGTCAGCCCTTTGCGTGGGTTCGACACGATCCGCGGCGTTTCACCTGTTTCTGCCGTCCGCATTTTTGCCCAGGCCAAGGCCTGCTCAAAAGTTTCTGGGTAATCTGGCGCTTGGGTCTTTTCGTCGGTCATCCTGATAAGATACGTCGAAACACTGCCGCAAAAAATGGCCGCCTACGATCCTCCGAGGGGAACTCCACAGCTCACGCCGGGCAACTCAGCGAATGCAATGTCCGCTAGGGGTCATTAGCGGACATTAGCGAGCGAACTAGGGATGTCTGCTTTACCCTTGAAAGCGGACATGCTGAGCGTCAGCATTGACGTCCGCTTAGTGCCATTAGCGGACATCACGGCAATCCTCGGTGCTTCCACGCCTCGAGCAACCAAGCGGCAATTTCCTCCAATGTCTTTCCTGCAATCCCGCTTTGGGTGAAGCTGCCCCGCCTGCGCCGCCTTAGTCGTCGGTGCCCAGGCGCATTCCCTCTCGACCCGTAATACGCTCTCAGCGGCCCCTGTCGTGCGATTGATTGCGCAGGCGCGACCCATGTTTAGTTCAGTGTTACCTGCAACACTGTTGTTGCCGAAGATTGCTCATACGGTGGATCACCTGCACAGACTCTCGATCTTTGAATGCAGTTGGCCATGATGTGCAGGATTGCACGGTGTACGTCGTCTCACATAATACGGAAGCGCGGAGGCGAGATATGTCGGCCAGACATCCAGTCGTTGCGATCACAGGTTCCTCGGGAGCGGGCACGACGACCGTAACGACGACCTTTAAGCAAATCTTTCGCCGTGAAGGCGTCAAGGCAGTGATCGTTCACGGCGATGCCTTTCATCGCTACGATCGGAAGGAGATGCGAGTGCAGAGGGCCGAGGCGCAGAACAAAGGTCAGATGCATTTCAGCCGGTTCGGTCCCGAGGCCAATCGCTTCGAGGAACTTGAGACGTTATTCCGCGTCTACGGAGAAAGCGGAACCGGCAAGGTGCGCAAGTATCTTCACGACGAAGAAGAGGCAGAAGCCCACCAACAAGAGCCTGGAACCTTCTCGCCGTGGGAGGAGATGCCGCCAGACAGTGACATGCTTTTCTATGAGGGGCTGCATGGAGCAATCGTCACGGAGACGGTAAACGTCGCGCAGCACGCCGACCTACTCATCGGCGTCGTACCCGTCATCAACCTCGAATGGATTCAGAAACTTCACCGCGACAAGATGGAGCGCGGTTACAGCCAGGAGGCCATAGTCGATACGATTCTACGTCGCATGCCTGACTACGTGAATTACATCTGTCCACAGTTCGAGCATACGCATGTCAATTTCCAGCGCGTCCCGACCGTCGATACGTCGAATCCGTTCATCGCGCGTGACGTTCCGAGCCCGGACGAAAGTATGCTCATCGTCCGCTTTAAGAACCCAAGGGGCATTGATTTCCCTTATCTCATGTCGATGATCCCGAACTCCTTCATGTCACGGGCGAACACGATGGTTTGCCCCGGCAGCAAGATGCCGCTCGCGATGCAACTCATCTTTACCCCCATGATATGGCATCTGATGGATCGCAAAAGACGCGCCACGTGAATGCCAATCGCAGCGACCATCCGTGGTGCAATTAATTCGACACGTTGACAGTCCGTTTCCTTGCCTAAACGCGCTGTTTCGCGGTCAAGCGTAGCTTGCAATCAATTGCACGGCTCACCGATTGCATAGGGTAACTCGACTGGTCTTGGTGGGGGGAGTACCCTTAAGAGTTTGTAGCTTCGGATCGGACCAGTCGACCTCCTGTCGCCGTTCACGCTCGGTGTAGCGGTCCCATCCGGCCTCGACGATCGAGGGCAGATGATGACACTTTATCGAAGCAAAACAGGGACCGTTGACGCTTTTCGGTATCAATCGGGCTTGGAGACTATGGATTTTAAATACCCATTTCCAGATTGGTTAGAAGGACACGTTGTAGTTCGTGGTGAGTTCGGTCTCGATCTTAATACAAAGTTCGGGAAGGTGACGGTTCAACCGGGGCAGTGGATTGTCAATGCTGGCAATGACAATATACGTGCATTGAATCCGGAAGTTTTTCACGCAGAATATGAGGCAGTAACAGGTGCCTAGAGCGCAGCTGGCCAACTGCTTTTTCAAATCATCTAATGACTGAACGACTCGGTCCTGGCGCGTGAAAACGCTGGTATCGTGGCATCCCGTGCAGTTAGCGTGATACAAGCGCTTCCCGTTAGCGCTGTCGCCTGGCGATGAGGCGGCGCAAACGGTCGTCAGGGCAGGATCAATAACGATCCACACAGAATGCCTTTCATGGTTTGCCTCCCACGCTATGGGGCAGATCGCACGATGTATTTATTACGTCGTCATGATCGTCGTCGTCATCAGGTACAAAACCAAGGCCACCGCACGTCGGGCATTGACGTTCATCGTCCGTATCTCTGTCAACGACACCATCGCCATTGCAGTCTGGACATGTTTTCATGTGTGTGCCTCGAAGGTGAGCAGGAGCTAGTCCGCTTCCCTCCTAAAGCGGACGCTGGCCGCTGAGAAGTTTGCAAACCAAGTTGCAAACCAACGGTGCAAATCGCGCATTGCCTTGGAACAACGGAGGAAGATTGTTTTCTCGTAGGTCAACCGCTTTTATTGGAGCCGCCTTGATTGCAGCCATAGTGATCTTGCTGCCAGCAATCCTCCATGCTCAACAAGGCGCCCCAGAAGCCATTGCACCCCTCCCGGGCATCGGTTGGCAAGGCCCGCCCGGCGAAGTCGAGTGGGAACCAGTCGAACAAAGGGGCCTTACGGACGGCGGTGCGCAAGATCACGTAGATGCTAGAGAGCAACACGATGAGGCCACGAAGCGCCGCCAAGAACCGGATTTGATGGCACAGCAAGCCATGGCTGAACAAGCCAGACGAATGGCCGACCTCATGTTTTGGCAGACATTTTTCCAGACAGTCATCGGAGTGGCTCTGCTGATTGGATTGGGCGCGACGCTATACTATGTTCGTCAGATCGCTCGCGGCGATAAGTTTAGGGAAGAACCCCGACCCACGGAGCATCATAGCCCGGGCCAACCCTATATCCAGAGCAAGCCCGCCGCAGGCACTCACGTCAATCAACAAGGCAGCATCAAAATTTGATTGGAAAATGGCTGTCGGTGGACGATTAGCACCGTTGAGTAGGTGTCCCTTTAGCGAGTTGAGACTTTCCATCGGGCAAAAGCTTCTAAACCTAGTGGCGGATGGAGTGACCGATCCTATTCGGCTTCGATGGCTCACAGTAGAGAGCCTGCTTTTCCCACGTCACTGAAAGTCTCCACCCAACGAAGCTCAGCGTGATCCTCGCTCCCGTTTGGCAGGCAGCGCCGCAATCGCCTTCTGCAGATCTTGATCTTTGACTAGGCCGTGTACTCATAAATCGAGATTAGTAAGCAGCGGTTGGTCACTGTCCGCTTTGCCCCCAAAAGCGGACTTATCGTCAGCGCATTGAGCATGTCAGCTATGTGCCACAAGCGGACGTTCACTGCTGCGCGTCTGAGCCTCACCAACGCACCTAATTCGTAATCGCGAAGACGCAAATCCAATTGGCCGTGCGAAATCTTGGGAGAAAAGCGATCAGCCGAAGAGTATTAGATCGCTATTGTCACCTGAAAGGCGCAAGCTGAGGAATCACTCGGTAAGAGCAACAACGGGCACCGAGTGGCTGAGAGCTCAAGACTCCCGCCTGCAAGAATGCGGAGGGAGACGGATGACCTCTCCAACCCCCAGACTCGATTTCTACCCACCTAAGACGCTTGCTGTCATGGACCAGGCGTTCGCCGCCATTTGGAAGGTATTACAGGCGGATGACCCGTTTCGCGATTACGGCAAGGATGGTGAGCTGAGAATTGCCGTCGGGCAAAAACTTCTAAACTTGGTGGCCGATGGAGTGACTGATCCTGGTCGGCTTAGGCAGCTCACCGTAGAAAGTCTTCTCCCAGGGCACTGGCGAGCTGAGATCAACGGCCGCCCTCATTAACAGACTCGAAGAGTCTGTTCCGAGGGAAACCCATGAAGCTAGCTCTTGCCCCGGCGGACTGAACCGACTTTCCTTTTCGGCTTGGTCGATCTCTTGCCGGACTGACTCTTCGCGACAGTTCCTGCCTTGCGTTTGGTCGTCATACTGACGGCAGCAGTGCGTCGCCTCGCAGTGTCGGGATTGACCCTGGCTTCAGCCAACGAGGCCCGCGGCCTGTCGGCGGCTTTTTTTTCGTTGATATTGGCATGTGGCAGTTCTTCTGGGCGAGCAGTGAAGGTTCTGTACCCGACGAAGAACATCCTTCCGAGCTTCGATATCTCGGATATGTAGGTGTCATATGCTTTGCGGACGAACTGAGACTGAATCTCAACTGCGCGCCCAACTGACTCTGCCGCAAGCGCCTGAAAGCGACTGTTGGCCTCACCGAACGAGCGGACAACCGACGCAAAAGCATCGTTACTGGGCTTCTTATACTCAGCGATGTTCTTGAGCTCTCTACGCATGAACGCCTCCTGTTAGCAAACCGCAACACATAAGCTTTTGCGTCAATTCCTGCACCCCGCAGGCGAGAAATCGAAGCTGACGTTGATGTCCGCTCTGGTTCAATCCGCGTAAGTGCGAGGACAGGATTTATGAGGTCGACCTCGGCGAGACTTTTTCATGCGGCCAAAGCAACAGCATGAGAATGCCATATGAAACAGTGAGCGCGACAACTGTGGGCACGAGCCACGGCTTAGTTTCATGTGCGCCGTATGCGACCATCGTAGACAGCAGAAACCAAACCATCGGAAGAAGGTACAACCCCGAGATGATCCAGATCAGGAAACTCGTTGACTGAATTTTTTCTGGACGAAGATTTGGCTTCTGATTTTTCGAGTTCATTCGCCACCTGGCTGCCGGGATGCTTGGTCAAAAAATAAGCTAGGCTGCATACGCTCTCGTCGCCGCCGCCTCCATGTCGGCTTCCGCGAGGTGCATCTTGACCACATCGCCAATGGAGACGAGGCCGATTAGCCGGCCTCTCTCGACCACTGGCATGTGGCGGAAGCGGTGCACCGTCATTTCCGACATCAGCCGGTCGATGGTGTCGGCCTCGCGGGCCGTAACCACCGTCTTGGTCATGTAGACCGACACTGGCTCTTTCAAGACCTTGGCTCCGGATTTGCCTATCGCCCGCACGACGTCGCGCTCCGACACGATGCCCGCGACCTGGCCGTCATCTCCCTCGATGACAATGCAGCCAATGTCATGCTGCTCGAGCAGTTTTGCGACATCGAGCAACGACTTGTCTGCCGAAGTGGTGACGACATTCCTACCCTTCACTTTCAGAATTGCCGCGACGTACATCTTGTTTCCTCCAACCTCAGTAGCCCCTCAATGGACAATGTGACGGCCTATCTCTTCGAGGCTGAGTTTGTGTCCGCAGGTCTCGCAAGAGTTGGCGATCCATTCCCGGACGCCATATCCATCCACGCGAGTGCACGGCCGGACGTGCTCGCCTCCACATTCGGGACACTTAATGGTCCGCCGCAACCAGGGCGATGAGCGAAAGATTCCGGTGAGGCATTTCCCTTGGTTTGGATACGGACCGGAGGAAAGCTTGCCATTGCTCCATCCAGACTTAATCGCCCGAATATCCGATTGGTGTTCGTTGACGTAATAGGGAACAGTCATTGCGGTCGTCCTCAATTGGGCTGGTCCTAAAATCAGCACCGAACCGTGGCGTACTTCACGCTCAAGCCATTCAGTTTGACTTGCGGAGATCATCCACGCCGCGTTTCATCTGCTCCTTGAGCGGCTCGCCCGCGGCGGCCGCCACCTTGGTCGAGAGCGCGCGAACTTCTTCGGCTTGGGACATAAGCGTGCCCAACAGCTTCTGCCAATAGGCCGCCTGCAACTCCACCATCTCGGAGAGGTTCTTAGCGCCCGCCAAGCTCTTGGCCAGGTCGAAGCCGGAATTTACATTCCGCTGGGCGATATCGATCATTTTGCGGTTGAACGCCACAGCGCCTTGCCCAGCAGCGTCGAAGGTCCTCTCAAGGGTCGCAACCGATGCGTCGAGAGCATCCTTGGAGCGGTCATAGACTTCGCGGCTCTGATCCACGGCCTTCTCGACCATTGCTCGCACGGTCTCCGGCACAGGCGCGTCGGGGATCGTCACGTCGCGGTAGTTTTTGCGGCCTTGCTCGGCGGCAGTTTGGGGATTGAAGGTGGCAATCATCGTGTCCCTCTTGGGGTCACATCGCGAGCGATGTTTTGGGCTGGCAGCCGCCGAACCATGCTCCGCTTAAGAGGGCGCTTGGCGTACTGATTTTTCGGGAAAGGGGGCGTGCACAGAGTTGGCACGGTAATCTTTACCGTCAGCGCCTAGGGTCCGGCGTGCCAGTGATAAAGATATGTGCACTGGTTGAGGGTATTACAAGCGGAGCGCGCTACGCTGTCGTCATCGCCCGCGAAAGTTGCAAGCGCGTATCTCGCTTGAGCCGAGCCCCGAGAGTCCGCTTTGGGTCATTAGCGGACTCAATGACAAGTCCGCGTCTTGTCCGCTTTACCCCCAATAACGGACGTTGGGCGCAGCCCCTTACCATGCTGACCCATCAAATTTGCGGAAAAACCCCAAGGAACAGCGCTTTTTCTTCCCCCCACCGGTCCCGAAGGGACTCGTCTTTTTGTTTGACGGTCCCCCGCCCCCCCTCTATGTGCCGTTAGTTCCGTTAGCCCGTTAGTTTGGGGGCCTCTTTCGTTAGCTGCCGTTAGCTTCGTCACCCTGAAACCCCTTATTTTCTCTCATACTAACGAAGCTAACGGAGGATATACGGGTCCAGATGCCACCCGATCGGTGTGCGCGTAGGCGCCTCGACCTAGCTTTTCGACCTGTCCAGCGTTGACCATGTCGGCGAGCCGGTTCTCCACAACGGCCTTCCCCAAACCTGTTGCAGCCGCGATCTCTCCCGGAGTCATCCGCCCTGCCTTGCATGCAAGCAGCACATCCAGAATCTTCTTTCGGGTCTCTGAGAGATGCACCGTCTCGGCATTCCCGATCAGAGACCACTTGCAGGTTTCCTTACTGAACCTCATCGCGAAGTCGGTCTCCTCGACATCGCGCCCGCGAACATGCAGCGTCGGCCCTTGGTTCGTTTTGCTCAATACGAGAAGCGTGTCGGCCACGCCGGGGCCTCCCAGGGTCCCGCTTATGAGGTCGATCGGGTCCTCGCTGTCGGCCTTACGATTGTGCTGCAGGACGAGCACGTTGAGCCCTGGCACAGTGCCGACGAAGTCATGCAGCTCGGCAAGAGCGCGATAGTCTGCATCATAGGGCGCCTCGTTGCTGCGCCTTGCTGGGCGCACCGTCGCCAGCGTGTCGATGACGGCAAGACGCGGGGCTTGCACACTACTCGCCCAGTCTCGGAGATCGTCGACGCCTCCCTCATCGAGTCGCCGCCATTGCGTGGTCAGCGACAGCAGGTCAGGCCACTCGTCAAAGGGCGAGAGGTATTTCGCAATGCGCCCCTTGAGGCGTCTGTCGGTGTCCTCGTTCGCCGCGTAGATCGCTGAGCCGATCGCCGGCCTGATGCTGCCGAGCACCGTCTGACCGGTAGTCACGCCGATGCACAGGTCGAGAGCCATGAAAGATTTCCCGGCCTTCGGTTTGCCGCTGAGGATCGCGAGCCCCTCGGGCAGCAGCGTGGGGATGACGAAACTCGTCGGCGGGAAAACTTTGTTGCGGAGTTCCTCGGCGGTGACGATCTTGTCACGCCATGTGAGCGCCTTGCCGTTTGGTTTGGTTTCTAGTTGAGCAGTGGTTCTGGATGTGGCATTCAGTGACTTCGCCCCGCCCTGAGCGAAATCACCGGAGGCTCCAAGGCTGTCACCAGCCGTGGGGCCCTCGGCCCTTATAGAGGCCATTAATCACGGGCCTCCGCGTTTGCTGATGATCATCGGCGCGCCTTCAGAGCATCCAGTCGCAGCCTCCCCCTAGCGAACGGGTTTCGTCCGCGTTGCGGATTGTGCGGATTGTGCCCCATGCGATAAGGCCAGAACGGACAATTGATCGTCGTGCAGCGCCTTACCTCGGCGTCATTGCCGTGGACGCATGGCAAGCAAACGCGGCGGCGAATATCGGCGATCTCTTTAACGTCTTGTTTCCAAGGCAAGTCGCCACCGTCCGCCTTCGCAAACGCGTTGACAAGATCGCGCGTCCGCCGTGGCGGATGCCCGGACGCCGTGAGCACATCGACCGGGATCGACTTCGGGTCGAGTCCGGCACATCGCTTCCCGAGCACGCCGTTTGTGAGGTAGGGCAACCACTCGTGATTTTCTTCCTGCATCCCGGCGTCACGGACGGATTTTCGTCTCAGGGCGACGGGTTCAGCCTTTGGGGGTAGGGAGGGGCGGTCGAGCATCACGCGGCCTCCGGCGCGGAAGCCGCTGCTCGGGATGCTTCCCAGGCTTCGAGCTCGTGGCGGCGCCAGTAGCGCCGACCATTGATGCGGATAGGAGCGGGAAAGCCTAATCTCTCATCGCGAAGCCAGCGCCAGATCGACATTTCGCTGACGCCGTAGCGGGCTCGGACCTGTGATGCGGGGAGGTAGGGCTTGTCGGTTTCGTCGTGCATTTTGCGCGTTCCCTTTCGTTAGGACACGCGCATCCATTTGAACCACAACGCTTATTAGTTGAAGCGGCCTATCTAATAAATCTATCGAGGTTCGCGACCGCCGCCAGGATGTCCGCCGTCGGCCATTCGCGAAGCTTGGCAAGGCCGGCTTCATAGTCCTGAATGATTGCTGGACGCAGATTCCGACTTTTTTTGCCGCTACTGAGATTATTGCGAAAGGTGTTGAGTGCCTTCGCGTCGAGCCCTGACAGCTTGTGCACTTTAGCGAGCGCCTCTTTGATGGTGGCGAAATCCCCCCTCTGTTTGAGCACGGTGACCGCCGCCGCAGCGAATACCATAGCGCTCGCTTCACCCATTGGTTTCCTGCCGTCGGTTTCGTCAGAAACTTCGAAGATCAATTGTTGCAGCGGGTCGAGCGCTTCCCTGTCAAAGCCAATTGCTCGCAGATAGTCCCTAAGGACTTGCAAAAGCAGTCGGCGCCACTCATCGCGTTTTTCGTCAAAACGCCACCGGACATCGGCCAAGTCCACAACGAGCTTCGCCAGGACAGGATCGTCGATGTCCATCACGCCCTCCGCCGCCGGGGCGTCCCCTCGTCGAGCAACCGCATGACATGCTGGCCCCACACCGCCAAAGCGTCCCCGGCTTCCTTGTCGTAGCTATAGGCCTGATAGATGCCCACGACGCCGCTTCGGCTTCCGGCTCGACTGCCGTGGCCTAACACCCGCTCGACGACCTGCAAGCCGATGCCAAGCTTCTGCAGGCCGACGGCAAGAGTTCTCCGCAAGTCGTGCAAATTCCAATGGGGCAGGGGGCCATTGTTGAGCTCCGCCACCTTGGCGTCGAGCTGCCCCTTCAGGCGGGCCCAATGCCCTAGCGCTGCTCGCCGCGAACCTGAAAACACTCGATCAGAACTGCGGGGCAGGGCCTCGATTATCGCCCTGGCGGGTGCTGAGAGCTTCACTGTCAGCGGCTCGGCGTTCTTGCGGCGATTGCCGTCGAGGCGAATCCCAGCGCCATCGATCTCGTCCCAGGTAAGATCAGCGATCTCTTGCCGCCTGCAGCCGGTGAGAGCGAGCAGCTTGACCACCGCGCCGTAACCGCCGAGTTCCCCCGCCGCGCGCATGACAAGCGCAAGCTCGGCATCCGTGAGGAATCGCTTTCGCGGCGGGTTGTTCTCGGGCAGGTCCAGATCGGTGAGCGGGTTTGCCTCGATGATGCCGCGCCCTACCGACCATCGGAACAGGCGATGCAGGACAACGTGCAGCTGCCGCGCCATGACCGGCGAGCCGCGATCAGTCACGCGGTCTATCACCTCGAGCACGTCCCGCTTTCCGATCTCGTCAATGCGCAGCCGCCGCCAGTGGGGCAGCACGTCGGCGTTCAAGAGACGGGTTGTAGCGGCGAGCGACCTGTTCTTGCCCTGATCGCGCGCGAGCCATTCAGCCATTACGGACTCGAACATAGCCGACGCATCTCGACGCTGCGTCTCGCTAGGATCGGCTCCGCGCTCGACCTGCTGCCGCGCGGCACGCCATGCCTCTCTGGCCTCCGAGAGGCTGAGAGCGGGATAGGTCCCGAGCTGAAACCGCCGCACCTTGCCAGCATGGCGATAGACGAAGGACCATGCCTTCCGCCCGCCGTAGCTGACACGAAGCGCGAGACCCGGAAACCCCTTGACGAAGATGTCCACCTGCCCACGCTTAGGGGGCGCCATCCTCTCGACGCTTATCGCCGTGAGGTTCCTTGTCGCCATGATATGTGCCCCTCGTAGGTAGCGCATAGGTAGCGTCGAATGCCCGTTTGGGCCTGTTACCTAACGTTAGCGAAGGTAGCTATGGAAAGGGGCAAGCTCAAGCAGGAAAAGGGATTCTTTGCTGCCAGGATGGCAGTTTCTCAACAAGCATCTTTTACTGACTTATCAAGAGTCCCCCGGCCGCGGCCGGTCCTTTGCTTTGAGCCGCGTCGCGCTGGCTCGACAAGGCGCCGGGCCGTCCTGCGACAATGACGCCATGCAGGAGGAGAACCGGGGCAAGGCTCACCACCACGATGGTCAGCGCCGAGAGGCCGGCCTCCTCGTAGCGATAGAGGGAGGCAAGCGTGAACACCTGCGTTGAGAGCGTATCGAAATTGAAGGGGCGCAGCAGGAGCGTCGCCGGCAGCTCCTTCATCGAGTCGACGAAGACGAGGAGGGCCGCGGCGCCGAGCGCGGGACGGAGCAGCGGCAAATGCACCCGCCACAACGTCTCGGTCGCCGTAGCGCCGAGGGTGCGCGCCGCGGCGTCGGTGTTGCGCGAGATCTTGCCGAGGCCCGCCTCGACCGCGCCAAGCGATGCGGCTAGGAAGCGAATGGTGTAGGCGAGCACCAAGGCGAAGGCGCTGCCGGAAAGCAGCAGCCCGGTCGGAAGGTCGAACAGCGAGCGCATCGCCGCATCGACGGCATTGTCCAGCGTGGCGAGCGGGATAAGGAGCCCGATGGCGAGCACGGTGCCTGGCACGGCGTAGCTGATGGCGGGAACGATGCTCAAGGTCTGCACGAGCTTCGATCGCGTCTGCCGGCGCGCATAGCCGAGGGTCACCGCGAACGCGACGGCAAGGCAGGCTGCCGACGCCGACAGCATCAGGCTGTGCAGCGCTGCCTGCCAGAATTCCGGCGCAAGTCCGGAGGCGATATGAGCGAGAGCGTCATTCACCAGCACCGATGCCGGCAGCACGAAACCGATCAGCACGGGAAGCGCGCAGGCAAGCGCGGCGAAGACGCCTGATGCGCCGGTGAGCGTCGCCTCGGGCAAATTCCGGTAGCGCCCGGTGGTGTGGTGGTAGCGGCGGTTCGCCCGCAGCGTCCGCTCGGTGGCGAGCACCGCGAAGACGAAGGCGAGCATGATGCAGGCAATCTGCGCCGCGCCGGCAAGGCTGTTGCGGTCGAGCCAGGTGTCGTAGACGGCGACGGTGAGGGTGCGCACGCCGAAGAATTCGACCGCGCCGATGTCGTTCAGCGTCTCCATCAGGGTGAGCGCCACGCCTGCGGCAAGCGCCGGCCTCGCCAGCGGCAGCGCCACTTCCCAGAAGGTCGCCGCCGCGCTCCGCCCAAGCGTTCGGCTTACCTCGAGCACGCAGACCGACTGCGCAAGGAAGCTCGCCCGCGCGGTGATGTAGACATACGGGTAGAGCACCATGCTCATCACGAAGATGGCGCCGCCGACGCTCCTGATGTCGGGGAACCAGTAATCCTTGGCGCCATGCCAGCCGAAGATCTGGCGCAAGCCGGTCTGTAGCGCGCCGGAATAGTCGAACAGCTCGAGGAAGCAATAGGCGATGATGTAGGTCGGCATGGCGAGCGGCAGGAGCAGCAGCCATTGGAACAGGCTCCGGCCGGGGAAGCGGTACATGGTCACGAGCCACGCCGTGCCGGTGCCGATGAGCAGCGTAAGCGCGCCGACGCCGGCCATGAGCTCGATCGTCCGGCGGAGCGCACCGGGGAGCACATTGGCGATGAGATGCGGCCAAGTATCGCCGCTCGACTGAAGCGCGAGTACTCCGATGGCGATGACCGGCGCGATCGCGATCAGCGAGATGAGAAGCGCCGCCACCGACCAGGCGAGATTGCCGCTCGAGCGGGCCCGCGCGATGCGGCGGCGCACGGAATTTGGACGCGGCGTGCTCAGTTGCGGAGCGTCGGGCGATCCCCGCGGGCCCCGTCGAATGGAGCGGCAAGCGCGGCGACGGCCTCCGGCGACAGAAACTGGTCAGCCTCCTGTAGCGCATCGGCAAAGGCGTTGGCGGCGTCGATCACCGGCTCGACTAGGCTCGACCCCGTGAGCGCGAGCGCGCAAGCGCGCATGGCCGGGCAGCGATGGTGCTGCGAGGCCGCGATCAGCGAAATCGCCATGCACTCGTCCCGGCAGAAGCCGGCGCAGCCGAACGGGTAATACTCGATCTTGCGCGAGGCCGAGGCCCGCACCGCTCTCACCCAGCAGGCAAGCTCGGTCACCGCGCGTTTGGCCCGCTCGGTGCCGAGCACGCGGGCATAAGCGTTCCAGCCGGTCTCCCAGCAGGCGATGTCGCCGGTGTCGTAGCCGGCAAGCCAACAGCGGAACCCGACGCCGACCAGCCACTCCGCCCCGGTCTTGCGTGGCGGAGGGGCATGCACGCGGCCCACTCTTTCGATCTTGTTGTGGATGCTCATCTCAACGTCCCCCTATGAGCTCGGACCGTCATCGAAGCCGACCTTGTCGACGAGCTCGCTTGCCTTCTTGCGCAGGGCAGCGACCTCGTTGAGCGAGATCGGATCGGATTTGAAGGACCCCCAGGACTGAACCAGCGGCGACCAGGGGACGCCCTCCTTCACCGGATATTCGTTGTTCACATCGGCGTACATCTCTTGGCCTTCGTCCGAGGCCAGGAACTCCATGAGCTTGACCGCGTCATCTCTATGCGGCGCGTTCTTGGCGAGCACCGCGCCGGAGAGGTTCACGTGCGTGCCGCGGTCGTTGGTGTTGGGAAACAGCATGTTGACCGAGTTGGCCCACTCCTTCTGGACGGGCTCCTTCTCGTTCTTGAGCATGGCGCCCATGTAGTAGGTGTTGCCGATAGCGAGATCGCATTCGCCGGAATAGACGCCCTTGACCTGCATGCGGTCGTCGCCCGCCGGCTTCCGCGCCAGGTTGGCCTTCACGCCCTTCAGCCACTCCTCGGTCTTCGCTTCGCCGTGGGCTGCGATCATCGAGGCGATGAGGGCCACGTTGTAGACATGCTGGCCGGAGCGGATGCAGATCTTGCCGCGCCATTTCGGATCGGCGAGCTCCTCGTAGGTGATCTGATCCTGCTTCACCCGGTCCTTCGAGGCATAGACGACGCGGGCGCGGCGGGTGAGACCCCACCAGATGCCGTCTTTGTCGCGATAGGCCGCCGGAATCTTGTCCCCGAGTTCCTTCGAGTTCGGTGACTGGCCGATGCCTGCGTCCTTCGCCTGGGTCAGATTGCCGACATCCGTGGTGAGCAGGACATCCGCAGGGCTATTCCGCCCCTCCGCCGCCATGCGCTCGATCAGGCCTTTCTCGGCATAGATCACATTGACCTTGATGCCGGTCTCCTCGGTGAACTTCTTGAACAGCGGATCGATGAGATAAGGCTGCCGGTAGGAATAGACATTGACCTCGCGCTCGGCAGCCGCGGCGTCATGGCCGAGCGAACCGGCAAGAGTACCGGCAAGAGCAATAGACAGAAGCGCGAGCAGGGCTGCGCGCGCCGAACGCATTGGCATTGTTCACCTCTCCAATCGGCCGGGGTTCAAGGCCCCGGTATCGGATGCCGGCCTTCATGACTCAAAAAGGCGCATTTCTCCGCTTAAGGCGTGAGCCAGCCACAAGTCAACGATAAAATCTTGATTTTCTCGAACTTAGAAGGCTTCTAAGCTTCATAGTTCAAGTAAAAATGCGTGCGACCAAATATATCTCGCGGCATCTCCCGCAATTACCACGAGACGATGGCAATACTTATTGTGAAAAATGGAGTGTTCGCGCTTGCGAGAAAGGTCATGCGGGCGCCTGCCGCATTGGGCTTAGGGCGCGAGCCGGTCCTTGGGGAAGATCACATCGGCGGAGGTGCCTACGCCACGTTGGCTGGCGATCAGAAGCCGCGCCCGGTTGGCATCGGCCAGCGCCTTGGTGACGGGTAGGCCGAGCCCGGTTCCGGCCTGCTTGCGCGGCGCGGTATCGAGCTGGTGGAAGGGCTGCATGGCTGCGGCGATCTCGTCCTCGGTCATGCCGACGCCGTTGTCATGCACGCGCAATCTGAGATCGCCTCCGTCGATCAGTCGCGCCGACACGATCACCTGGCCTCCGGCATTGGTGAACTTGATGGCGTTGGAGAGAAGGTTGAGCAGGATCTGTTTCAGCCGCCTGCGGTCGGCGATCACCGCCGGCAGATTGAAGGCGAGCGAGGTGCGAAGCAGGATGCGCTCGCGCTTGGCGAGCGGCTGAAGGCTGTTGACGCAGGCCTCGACCAGCTCTGGCAGATCGACGGCCGTGAAATCGAGATCGAACTTGCCTGCGTCGATCTTCGAAATGTCGAGGAGGTCGTTGAGCAGGCTCAAGGCATAGAGCCCGCTCTGATGGATGTCCTCGACATAGCCCTTGTAGCGCGCATTGCCGATGGCGCCGAGCCGTTCCTCCAGCATGAGCTCGCTGAATCCGAGGATCGAGTTCAGCGGCGTGCGCACTTCGTGGCTCACCTTGGCGAGGAAATCGAGCCTGCGCGCCACCGCGGTCTCCTGGTCGTCGGCGTCAGGCTCGGTCTCTGTGACAACGGGAGCCTCCGCCGCCGTGATGGGCTCAGGCTCCTGCGTCGTGCCGTCGATGAGGCGGATGAGCTCGAGCTCGCCGGCAAGCGATTTCATCTCGAAGCTGATCTTGAGGCGCCTCCGCCCGCGGGTCAGCGCCTCGACCGCAACCGTCCGCGCGCTTCCGTTCGCTGCCCCCTCATTCAGCAGCGACACGCCGCCAGGCACGATGGCCTCAAGCCCACCGGCCGATGCGAGCTCGTCGAAGGAGCGATAGCCAAAGGCATAGGCGAAGGCTGCGTTGGCATGCACGAGGTCGCCATGGGTGAGAATGCCGATCGCCGCAGGCATCGCCTCCAGCAGCGCCTCGATGCTCGCCCGGCTTAGAGAGAGCGTCTCGAGCCCGAGCGCCCCCGCAGGCGACAGCGTGCCTGGTCCGCGCAACACGCGGCCCTGCACCGCGCGCGCGATATGCTCAAGCGCCTCGCGGTCCGCCTGTACCTCGCCCTTTGGCCTTAGCTGAACGGGATCGACCATGGAGCCTGTTGGGCTAAATGAAGGCGCCGGCGCGTCCTTCACTGGCGCATGAGGCCAACCGCCCACCGCCAGCTTGGAACTAGGATTCGCGCCGCCGAATCGACTCATCCACTAAACTTAGGCGAATCAGCTGCATTTCATAGCGCGAAAGCGCAACCGTCCCGACTTCTCAGCACCGAAAAAATTTGCCGAAATGATGGGCAGCCTCTTGCCTTTTCGCGGTGCAACAACTATTATTGCAGTGCAGCATAAGTCGAGCGGCCAGGCTTCCTTTGGGCCGCACTAAGAGGATGTGATGCCCCCCAAGCCGAGAGGAAAAGACATGAACGCAACCTATTCGCCGCAGGACGCCGCCGAGCAGGCGCGCGATGCCTTCCGCAAGGGCGCCGAGCAATTCGAGAAGCTCTCGCTCGACACGACCGTGCCTGAGAGCGTACGTGCTCTCGCCGAGAAGACCGTCACACAGACCCGCGAAGCCTACGAGAAGGGCAAGGATGCTCTGGAAGAGGCCGTCGATTCGCTCGAGCGTTCCTTCGACGCCGCTGGCCAGGGCGCGACCGCCTTCAATCGCAAGCTCATCGACATTGCTCAGCGCAATCTCAACTCCGGCTTCGACCTCGCCAAGAGCCTCGCCGGCGCCAAGAACCTTGCCGAGATCGTCGAGCTTCAGTCTGCCTTCATTCGCCACCAGTTCGACGTGTTCGCCAATCAGGCGAGCGAGATCAGGGCGTTGACCACCAAAATCGCGGCCGACACCGCCGAGCCGATCAAGGCGCAGGTCACCCGCTCGTTCGAGACCATCCGCAAGTCCTAACGGCTTAAGCTCCGCCCCCCTGTTCGCGGAGAGACATGTTGAGTTTAGTAGAGCGTAAGCGTTGCAGAGGCCCGGGCGTACCCCCGGGCCTTTTGCTTTTTGCTTAAGCCTCGCATTTTATGCTCGCCGCGGACCGGCCCTTGCGCTTGCAAGCCATGGCGGCTGCGCATAGGTTCCGGCCAAGCCTTGCCAAGATGCCGCCGTAGCTCAGCTGGTTAGAGCGCTTGACTGTGGATCAAGAGGTCGGTGATTCGAATTCACCCGGCGGTACCAAGGCTTAGCCCTAAAATCCGCACCCTAAATCCTCCGAAGGTAGTGAAGGTGCTGTTCCACCCAGGACCATGTTTTCCGGCTCGTAAGGGCTTGACGCCGCTTGCCTATTAAAGCGGCATTTCCTTTTCTAGTGCAGCATCGGCGTTGCCAGCCCTCAGGGTCGTCCATCGCCAGCACCCTCCTTCGGCGGGCGTTTTTTACCTAGGCTGTGACGCAAAGGTCACCATTCCCCCGCAAGAACCGGTTACCTTCCTTCCAGACTCAAATGGGGGACTAAAACATGCGTGTTCTCATCATCTGCGCCCTTGTCATCACTGCTACGGTCGGCGTTAGCGGCTGCTTTCACCACCAAAAGGCCGTGACGCAGGAGCCGCTCAAGCTCGGCTAGCCTTTAGCGGCCGTCGGAAGCAGCACTCGATTTTTCCTGCAACTCTCTAGGCAAATGCCAGCCTCGGTCGAGCATTCTCGGCCGAGGCTTCTTGTTGGGTGCAAGAAGCCCTGCGACGGAACTATCGCCGCCTGAGTTGCAAGCCAACGACGGGCAGTCTTGCGCCGGCATCGGCGGCTTGAAGCAAGCCTGCGAGTGACAAAACTCACATCGCGGCCGATCGGCGTCTTTTAAAGTTCTGTTGCGGATAGGCATGCGCCAAGCGTGGCGGACCCTCGCTCTGTCCGTGGGGAAGCCCCGGTGACACCTCCCGGGGCTTCCGCCACCTCTCTCTTCACGCCTTCGCAAGCTGCCGGCTCGCGCTTCGAGCGGAACTTCGGCATGCGCGAAAACGTTGATGCCATGACCAATTTCGCAAGGAACGAGGACCCATGGCCGCCAACGACACCAACGCCAAACCGACGAATCGCAACAGCCCGCGCAGCAGCGAGGATTTGAGCGACGAGATCGACGCCATCCGCTCGGAGATTCAAAATCTCACCTCGACGGTGGCCAAGGCCGCCGGCAGTCAGATCAACCACGCACAGGAAAGCGTGGAGAGCGCGATCAAGGGCAATCCCTTCGCTGCCGTGGCCATCGCCGCCGCCGCCGGCTTCTTGTACGGCGCGATACGGCGCTAGCCTTCACGTTGGGAGAAAGCATGCCAACCGACGCCGAGATCAAAGCCAGGTTCTGGAAGGCGCTGAAATCCGATCGCACCCTGATGCTCGGACTTGATGGTGTCGAGGACGGTCACGCCAGACCGATGACGGCGCAGTTCGAGAACGACCGCAGTCCCATCTGGTTCTTCGCCTCGACCGACAACGTGCTCGTCAAGTCGCTACCGAGCGGAGAGCGCGCCATCGCGACCTTTGCCTCCAAAGGCCACGACCTGTTCGCCACGCTGCACGGCAGGCTCAGTCTCGACAACGACCGCGCCACCATCGACAGGTTTTGGAATCGCTACGTTGCCGCCTGGTTCGAGGGCGGCAAGAACGACCCGAAGCTCGCGCTGTTGCGCTTGGACGCGGAGCATGCCGAGATCTGGCTCGACGAATCGAGCCTGATTGCCGGCATCAAGCTCTTGCTCGGCGCCGATCCCAAGGAAGAATACAAGGACAAGGTCGCCGAAGTCGGCCTTCGCTGACGCTCGCGGGAGGCGGCGTTAAAGCGCGGCACGTGCCGGGTCGACGCCGGCCTTCCTGTCTTCAACATCCTGCATGGCTTGCGCGATGTGTTGCAGCTGGCTCGCGCAGGAGGCGGCGTATTTCAAATAGCTGTCGCCGATCAGGAGCAATTGGCGCCGCAAATGCTCATTGGTGGCGCGAAGGCTTTCGAGCTCGGCCTCCTGAGCTTCCACGCGGCCGCGCAATTGATTGCGTTCCGCCGTGAGGCAATGGATCGCCGTCGCTCCGTTGAGAACAGCGTTTTCGAGGTCCTGGTATGAGGGCAGACCGTCCATGTTCTCACCCGGCTTGTTGTGCAAGTCGCTCATGGTGAGAGGATCGCAGTGGGTGGTTAACCATTGGTTACTGTGATCGCTAAATTGTGGCTAAAATCTCAAACAACAAAGCCACTTAGCGTTGTAGCCTGAGAAAATTCACTAGCCTTGTTGCCAAGTCTAGACCGCCGTCAGCAACCCGGCCGCGGTCCGCATGGTGCAAGGATAGGCCGTCACGGTTCGCGACTTGTCGAACCAGATGGCGGCGGCGATGGCGAGCGAGGGAATTAATCCGAGAGCGAAGGCGAGCAGGAGAACCCAGAGGCTCACCGATGAGATAGCGGTTCGGCGGCGTGGGGAAGAGGGTTGCGCCACGAGCTTGGAGAGATCCGTTGGGATGGGTCTTGCTTGCGGCCTTGGCCGCAGGCGCTCGGCCATGATGCCTGGTGAGATGTGGTTGTAGCGGTCCTCAAGGCCGGCGTCTTTGAGGGCCGCCTGAAGGGAACCGAGACAATTGGTGCGCATCATTATGCCCTATACTGTTGCCAATGAAGCCGTGCGCCGTTCCCGTGGAAACTAGGGGAATTATGGTTAACGATTTATTACTCTGCCGCGCCGTGCCGCGCGCCCTCTCGGCTCTCTGCCGGTAGGACGGTCTGATGGCTCCCACCCGCATCCTCTATGTCGTCACCGAGGACTGGTACTTCCTCTCGCACCGCCTGCCCATGGCCCGCGCGGCGAAGACCGCCGGCTACGAAATTCACGTCGCGACGCGGCTGAACAAGGGCAGGGAAGCGATCGAGGCGGAGGGCTTCATCCCGCATGCGCTGACCTGGCAGCGCGGCAGCCTGTCGCCGACGCACTCTATTGCCGGCGTGGCGGAGCTGCGCAAGCTATTGCGCGAGATCAGACCTGACATCCTGCACAACATCTCGCTGAAGCCGGTGCTGCTCGGCGGCATCGCCAGCATCGGGCTGTCGTCCATCGCCGTGGTCAACAGTCTCACCGGGCTCGGCACGCTCTTCGTCGGCAATCACCGCAAGAGCGAGCTCACCCGCCCGCTCGTCGTCGCCGCGCTGAGAGCGCTGCTCAAGCGGCAGGGAAGCCGCACCATCGTGCAGAACCCTGACGACAAGAGATTCGTGCTCGGCCTCGGCGTGCCTGAGGCGAGCGTCGAGCTGATCCCCGGCTCCGGCGTCGACACGGAACATTTCGTGCCGCTGCCAGAGCCGCCGCCGCCCATCACCGTGGCCTATGTCGGGCGCATGCTCGCCGACAAGGGCGTGATCACGCTGATCCAGGCCTATTCGCTCGCCACCACGCGCGGGGTGAAGCTCCAGCTTCTGCTTGCCGGCGATACCGACCGGGAAAATCCGGGATCGCTCGCGCCCGAGCAGCTTCGCGAATTCGCCTCGGCCTTCGGCATTCGCTGGCTCGGCCACGTCGCCGATATCCGCGAGGTGTGGGCGAAGGCGCACATTGCCGTGCTCGCCTCGCGGCGCGAAGGCCTGCCGAAGAGCCTGCTCGAGGCTGCGGCCTGCGGGCGGCCGATGATCGCCACCGACACGCCGGGTTGCCGCGAGATCGCCATCCGCGACGAGACTGCGCTCACCTTCCCGGTGGATAACGCCGAGGCGCTTGCCGAGGCCCTGACCCGCATGGCCGGCGATGCCGAGATGCGCGCCCGCTTCGGCAAGAATGCGCGCGCGTTGGTGGAGGCGAAATTCTCCGCCGAGGCCATCGGCAAGGAGACCGTCGCGCTCTACCGCTGCTCTCGTGCCGCCAAGATGACGAAGTCTGGGCGTTAGGCGAGAAGCAGCGCCGTTGGGCTCGCGCATCATGGCGGCGATGCCGTCGTAAGTCTTGACGCGAGGGTCCCAGCCGATGGCGCGGAGCTTGCCGGCATCGATCACGAAATTGCCCGACAGCCGATCCCACTCCGCCTCCTTGCCGAAGGTCGCCATCAGCCGCTTCACGCGCTCCGGTCGGCACGCGCGACGAGATGAGGCGCCCGGCCAAAACCTTCGCGCATGGCGGTGACCAGGTCGGCGACGCTGATCGGCTCGCTGTCGGCGACAAGGAACATCTCGCCTTCGGCCTTCGGCGAGGCGAGCGCAAGCTCGATGGCCGATGCGAGGTTGTCGATCGCCAGAAGCGAACGGCGATTGTCGAGCCCGCCGAAGGGAAGCGGCATCGGCGTTTGCGCAAGCGTAGCAAGGCTCGCGATATTGCCTTTGACGCCGCGTCCATAGACCACGGCAGGGCGGAGCACGCTGAAGGGAACGCCGCTCCCGGCAAGCAGACGCTCTGCTTCGAGCTTGGATTGGCCGTAAATGTCGGTGGGAAGCGGCGGATCCGCTTCGGTGATGACATGATCTGCGGCAAGCCCCGCTTGCGCCCTGACCGTCGACATCAGCACGAAGCGCTCGACGCCTCCGCGCGCGGCGCCAGCAAGCTCCCCGACCACGTCCCGGTTGATGCGGTTATAGACGTCCTCGGGCAGATGGCCCGGCGCGTGCGCGATGCCGGCGAGATGCACGAATGTGCGTCGCGCCGTCGACGAGCGTCGTCCAGTCAGTGGCGCGTGCGAGGTCTGGCAGGGCGACGCGCTCGACGCCAGCCGCCTCGGGGATTGCCGCCGGTTCGCGGGAAGCCGCGCGTACTGCCCAGCCGTTTGCGGCAAGCGCGCGGACCATATGCTTGCCGAGGAAGCCGGACGCTCCGGTAACGAGCACGAGGCGCTTCGGGCCGTTCATTTGCCGCCTCGCGCCAGGCTGTAGAGCACAAGGCCGGTCGCTGCCGCACCCACGGCCAGCAGCGCCACATCGGCGACGGTGGATTTCGCGATGACCGCCGCGATCGCCAGGCCCGCGAGCAGCAGGCCAAGGAGAAACACCCGCGCCGTCACTTGCGGCGCCGTCATGCCGGCGATCGTCGCGCGCTGATAGAAGTGCGAGCGGTGGGCGCTGAAGATGTGCTCGCGGTTATAGGCGCGCCGGAACAGCGTGATGGTCGAATCGGCGAACGTGTAGAGCGCGAGCAGCAGCGCCGCGGCAAGGTCGGTCCCCGCCACATAAATCAGCATGAAGGCGAGCAGAAGCCCGATCGGCAGGCTGCCTGCGTCGCCGAGGAACACTTTCGCCGGGTGTTTGTTGAAAGGGGCAAAGCCGAGCATGGCGCCGAGCAGCGCCAGCGCCAGGAATCCCACGCTCGGTGGCACCGCGCTTAAGCCTGCAAGCACGGCGATGCCGAGCGTCATCGGCACCACTTGCGCCGCGGTGATCCAGTCGAGCCCGTCGAGGAAGTTCACGGCGTTGACGAACCACACGGTGCCGAGCACGAGCAGCGCCCGCTCCACCATGAGCGGCAGCAGATCGGGGAACAGCCGCAAATCCGCTGGCAGGCTCGCCACCATGACAAGTGCGGCGAGCGTTTGGCCGATAAAGCGCCACGACACGGGGAGCGCCCGCGCATCGTCGGCAAGCCCGAGCACGGTCAATCCCGCGGCGGCAACGAGCACCGGCCATAGCGGCGCCATCCCCCCGCCACGCGCGCCCCACATGAGCCACCCCGCTGCGGCGACAAGGAACAGCGCCAGCATGACGCCGACGCCTGCGCCTTGCGGCGTGGCGCGCACATGCGAGGAGCGCTCGTTGGGATGGGCGAGGAGATGGCGGATGAGCACCGGCCGCAAGAGATAGATCAGCAGGGCCGAGAGCGCCGCGGCCGACGCGACCACGGCGATCGCTAAAGCGAGATGGGCCGGAAGCATCGCCTCAATGCAGCGTGCGCGAGGCCGGCTGCCAGTCGTCCGTGAGCGAACCGGGAAGTCCGCTCGATCCCGGCATATAGCCTTCGACGGTGGCGCGCAGCATCTCTTGCAGCTCCGCCTCGTCCTGCCGCTGGATGGCGTCGTCGAGCCGTTCGAGCGCCGCGACGAGCTCGGCATAGGCAAGCACCGGCTCTGAGTTCTTGAAGATGCGCGGGTGGCTCGTGCCTGTGGTGTTCTCGCCGATCAGGAGCTCCTCGTAGAGCTTCTCGCCGCGCCTCAAGCCGATATACTCGATGGCGATGTCGCCGTCGGGATTGTTCTCGTCGCGCACTTCGAGGCCCGACAGGCGCACCATGGTGCGGGCGAGATCGTCGATCTTCACCGGCGTGCCCATGTCGAGCACGAACACCTCGCCGCCACTCGCCATGGCGCCGGCCTGGATCACCAGCTGGGCGGCCTCTGGGATCGACATGAAATAGCGGATGATCTCGGGGTGGGTGACGGTCACCGGTCCTCCAGCCTGGATCTGATTGCGGAAGCGCCGCACCACCGAGCCGGACGAATCGAGCACATTGCCGAAGCGCACCATGGTGAAGATGGTGTCGCCGCCGCGCGGCTCGCCCACCCGCGGCTCGGCGAGCGCCTGAAGGATCAGCTCGGCAAGCCGCTTGCTCGCCCCCATGACGTTGGTCGGGCGCACCGCCTTGTCGCTCGACACCAGCACGAAGCGCTCGACGCCGGCCTCCTTGGCCACTTCCGCAAGCGCGAGCGTACCGAAGGTATTGTTCTGCACGCCGGTGAACGGGTTCATCTCCACGATCGGCACATGCTTGTAGGCGGCTGCGTGATAGATGACCTCGACGCCGAATTTGGCGATGGTGCCGGCCACGATCTTGCGGTCGAGCACCGAGCCGAGCACCGGGATGATCTTGGTGTCGGCGAGCGGCGTTGGCTCAGGCTCCTTCGCCCGGCGCCATTTGTTCTCCTCGATCTCCATCTCGATCTCGTAGAGCGCCACCTCCGACAGCTCGAACAGGATGAGCGCCTTCGGTCCAAGCTCGAGCAGCTGACGGGTCAGCTCCGAGCCGATCGAGCCGCCGGCGCCGGTGATCATCACCACCTTGTCCTTCACATGCGCGGTGAGGAGCTCGCGCTCCGGCGCGACCGGATCGCGCCCGAGCAGATCCTCGACCTCGATCGGCCTCAAGTCGCTCACCTCGACATGGCCCGAGGCGATCTCTTCGAGCGCGGGCAGCGTCTTCACCAACACCGGGAAGGGCTCGAGCGCCTTGATCGCGGCGCGCCGCTCGCTGCGCAGCGCCGAGGGCATGGCGAGCAGCACCTCTTTGACATTCTCGGTGGTGATCACCTTGCCGATCTTGCCGGGCCTGAGCACCTTGACGCCATGCACCACCTGGCCGGCGAGCGACGGGTTGTTGTCGATGAAGGCGACCATGTTGTAGCCGCCGGTCTCGTTCAGGGCGCGGAGCAATTGGATGCCGATAGTGCCGGCGCCATAGATGATGACGTTCTTGCGCTCCTGGAAATTTGCCGGCTGGTGCTGCGGCGCGGCCCTGAGCAGCATGGCGCCGGCCCATTGCCGCGAGAGGCGGATCAGGCCGGCGGCGATCAGGCCGTAGATCACCACCACCGAGCGCGGGTGACCCTTGACGCCCGACAGCAGCACGAGCAGCGCCCAGGCGAGCACGGCGATGATCACCGCGACATAGATGCGCGCCGTGCCCTCAGGCCCGATGAAGCGGGTGACGAGCTTGTACAGCCCGCGCGCATGGAAGGTGATGACGCCGATGATCGGCGCCGCGGCGAACAGCACCACCATGCCGAAGGTCTCCGGCACGTAGTACTGGCTCAAGCGCAGCGAGTAGGCGGCCCACAGCGCGATGGTGAGCATGGCAATGTCGTTGAGGATCAGGAGGGCTCGCTTGAACCAGCGAGGTCGCTCGATGAGCCAGACGGCAGAACGCATGTGAAAAATCACCCCGAACCGGCCTTTGGCCGGAACCCCGTTGGTCTTGGCGCTAAGCTCTAAATCAGAGTGCGCCGCACCATAGCCGATGGTTCGTGCGAACGGAAGCAGTCAAGCTCCGCTCATAACAGCAGAAATCCGCCGGAAAAAGGGCCTGGGAGCCTGCCTCTAACCGAGGATCACCACATGCAGCCGCTTCGGCCCGTGCGCGCCGCGCACGATGGTCTGCTCGATGTCTGCGGTGCGCGACGGCCCGCTGATCAGATTGACGGTTCGCGGCAGCGCGCCCTCGCCATAGATCGCGCGCAACCGGTCGAAGGCCTCCTCGTAGCTGCCGACGACATCGCCGGCGCTCACCAGAATGAAATGGGCCTCAGGCAGGAAGGCGAGCGTCGTCGGATTGTCGGCCCCTGAGACGAGGACCAGGGTCCCGGTCTCCGCCGCAGCGGCAACCGCGCGCGACAGGCCTGCTCGGTCCTCGCCGTTTGCCGGCCCGAACACAAGCTCGACCCCCGGCATCACGTCCCAAGGAAGCGCCGCAAGCTGCGCATCGCCGCCCACGCGCAATCGCGAGGGCAGGTTATGATTGCGCAGATCCTCTGCGACGGCGCGCACGGCATCCCCTGGCGTCGCTGCCCGCGTGACCTCGGCGCCTTGCGCCGCGAGCATGGTCGTCATCAGCTCGATCAGCGCCTCGCGCGAGGCGTGCGCCCGCGCCGGGATCGTGCCGCGCGGGTGAGCGCGCAAACGCTCCTCGACCGCTGCCTCTCGTGCCCTGTCTCTGCCCGTGACGCCAAGGCCGGCGCGGATGCGCGACAGCACCAAAGCGCGAGCCTGATTGGACGGCGTCATTGCGCCTTGCTCCTCTGCGTCTCGCGGTAGAGCTCATGAAACGTCTTGCCTTGCGGCGCCGGCAGATCGCGCGTGTCCGTCCAGGCGCCGGCGAAGGGGAGCGCACTGAAATGTCCACGTTCTCCGGCGAGACGGGCGAGCAGCGGCGCGATCGTCCCCCCAAGCGCGTGATAGAGCCTCGGCCGCTTCGCCGCGTAGGCCCAGAGCCAAAGCGCAAGCCGCTGCACGAACGGAGGGTCGCCGCGCTCGAAATCGCGCTCCCGCCATTTGCGCATCATGGCGGGAAGCGGAATCGCCATCGGGCAGACCTCCTCGCAGCGCCCGCAAAAGCTCGAGGCGTTCGGCAGGTCGCGCGCATGGTCGATGCCGTATAGCGCCGGCGTCAGCACCGCGCCCATCGGCCCCGGATAGAGCGAGCCGTAGGCATGGCCGCCGATCGCGCCATAGACCGGGCAATGGTTGAGGCAGGCGCCGCAGCGGATGCAGCGGAGCATGTCCTGGAAGTCGCCGCCGAGCATCTCGCTCCGCCCGTTGTCGAGCAGGACGACATGATAGGCGCGCGGCCCGTCTGGGTCGCCGTCGCGGGCAGGCCCAGTGGCGAAGGTGGTGTAGGTGGTGATCTCCTGGCCGGTGCCTGAGCGCGCCAGCAGCCGCAGGATCGTGCAGGCATCTTCCAGCGTCGGCACCATCTTCTCGATCGAGGCGACGACGATATGCACCTTGGGCAGCGCCTGGGTGAGATCGCCGTTTCCCTCATTGGTGACGATCACCGAGGATCCGGTCTCGGCGATCAGCAGGTTGGCGCCGGTGATGCCGACTTGCGCCGCGAGGAACTTCTCGCGCAGCACGGCGCGCGCTTCGGCCACGAGGTCCGGCACCGTTCCGAGGGGGCGATCAGCCGGGAGGCCGCGATGGACGCGGATGAAATCCTCGGCGATCTCTTCCTTGTTGAGGTGGATCACCGGCGCGATGATATGGCTTGGCGGCTCGTTCCTGATCTGGATGATGTGCTCGCCGAGATCGGTCTCGGCCGCCTCGATGCCGGCGGCCTCGAGATGGGCGTTGAGCCCGATCTCTTCCGACACCATGGATTTGCCCTTGGTGACGAGGCGCGCGCCGGCCTCCTTGCAGATTTTCAGGATAATGTCGCGCGCGTCGGCCGCGCTCGGCGCGTAATGCACGTGGCCTCCGCTCTCCACCACCTTCCGCTCATAGGCTTCGAGATAAAGGTCGAGATGATTGAGCGTATGGTCCTTGAGGGCGCGCGCTTCCTCGCGGAGTTCGCCGAACTCCGGCAGCTTCGACCGCGCCAGGCTGCGCTTGACGATGAAACCGCGTTTGACGTTGAGAAGCGCCCGCTGGAGCTTCGCATCTTCCAGCGCGCGGCTCGCGTTCAGCTTGAACTCTTGCGGTGATGCCTCGGCCAAGCCCGATCACTCCGCCTTGCGCGCCTGCCCGATGGCGGGCGTGTCGGTCATGCCGGCGAGAACTTCCGCGACATGGCGGCATTCGACCTCAGAGCCGTCGCGCGACAGTTTGCCGGCGATATGCAGGAGGCAGCCGAGATCGCCGGCTAGCAGGCAATCGGCGCCCGACTTGATCGCGTTCCGCGCCTTGGCCTCGCCGATGGCGTTGGAGATGTCGGGATATTTCACCGAGAAGGCGCCGCCGAAGCCGCAGCACACCTCGGTCTCCTCCATCTCGGTGAGAGCGAGGCCGTCGACGCTTGCGAGCAGACGGCGCGGCGCGCCATGCACTTTCAGCTCGCGCAGGGACGAGCAGGAATTGTGATAGGTGACGTTGCCGCCGAAGCTCGCCGTCACGCTGTCGGCGCCGAGCACCTCGACCAGGAAGCTCGTGAGCTCGAAGCTCTTCTCGCCAAGCGCACGCGCTCTTTCTGCAAACGCCGGATCGTCGGCCAACAGGGTAGGGTAGTGCAGCTTGAGCATGCCGGCGCAGGATCCCGACGGCGCCACCACATAGTCGAAGCGCTCGAAGCTCTCGATCACGGCCTTCGCGATCGCCTTGGCATCCGCGCGGTCCCCTGAGTTGTAAGCTGGTTGCCCGCAGCAGGTCTGGCTCTCAGGCACCTCGACCGCCGCGCCGGCATCTTGCAACAGCTTGATGGCGGCAAAGCCGATGCTCGGCCGGAACAGATCGACCAGGCAGGTGACGAACAGCCCGACTGAAGGGCGTTTCCCCGTTGCGGCAGCTTGCGAGGTCATTTTTATCCTTGACGCTCAAGGCCCTGTGTCTGGCGGGAGAGGGACCCTTGGATGTAGCATCGGCGCACTGGTGAGAAGAAGTCCGAAACCGGCATAAACCAGGTCTAGGAGGGGGTAGTGCCGAGGAGACGGGCCGCCATCGGCCTCATGGCTTTCTGTCTCTCTGTCGCGCTCGCCGGACCCGGCGTTGCGGCAGAGCCGGTGCGGCTCGTCATGCCTGTCGTCTACGGCACGCATCTGCCTGGGCTCGGCGAGCCCGCGTCCCGGCTTGCCAAGCTCGTGAAGCAGCTCTCAGGAGACGCGCTCGAGCTCGACCTGAAACAGCCCGGCGACGGCACCCAGCCGCAGGAGATCCTCGACAAGGTGTCGCGCGGCAGCGTCGACGCCGGCTTCTCCACCGCGAGCTTCTGGGCGGCGAAGATACCCGCAGCGGCGCTGTTCGCGGGCTTCCCCTTCGGCCCCGACGCCAAGGGCTATGTCGAGTGGTTCTTCGCCGGCAACGGGCGGAAGCTCTATCAGGAGATGTACGACCAGGCCGACATGAACGTGCATGTCATCCCTTGCGCCTTTGGCGGTGGCGAAGCCTCCGGCTGGTTTGCCAAGGAAATTCGCCAGCCCGAGGACATCAAGGGCTTTCGCATGCGCGGCTTCGGCCTTGGCGGCAGGGTCATGTCGCGGCTCGGCGCCCAGACCGTGCTCGTTCCCGGCGGCAAGATCGGCGAGGCCTTCGACAAGCATCAAATCGACGGCGCCGAGTTCCTCACCCCCGCCGTCGATCAGCGCCAGCGTCTCCAGGATCACGCCAAGATCATCTACGTGCCTGGCTGGCACCAGCCCGAGACCGTGCTCGAGCTGTTGATCAATCAGGACAGGTGGAACGCGCTCAACGATGAGCAGCAGACGATACTCGAAACCGCCTGCCGGTCGATGCTGCTCACCACGCTCGCCGAAAGTCCGCGCCTGCAAGCCTCGGCACTTGCCGAGCTCGCCAAGCAGGGCGTGCGCATCGAGACCTGGTCGGACGATCTGGCGCGTGCGTTTCGCGGCGCCTGGGAGGAAGTTGCGAGCGAGGAGTTGAGCCGGGATCCGTTCTTCCGCACAGTGCTGAGCGACATCGAAAAATTCCGCGCCGGCCCCGAGCCAAGCGCGCCGACATTGCCGCCGATGCCCCCAGCGCCGTGAGGGAAGCAACGCCACTCGCGGCCACGCTTGGGCCGCGAGTTGCGTCTCTTACCGTCAAATTCCCGGCTATTGCGTCTGGGTCTTCAAATAGGCGATGACGTCCGCGCGCTGCTGCGCGTCAGGCAGCCCTTGAAAAGTGAGCGACATCAAGGAATTGGGGATCATCGCCTTGGGATTGGCGATCCACTTGTCGATGTTCTCCTCGGTCCACACGTATCCCTCGGCGCCGAGCTTCTTCATGCCGGCGGAGTAGGTAGGGAAGTCGGCCACGCTCGCCGCCTTCCGCCCGACAATGCCGTTCAGCTCCGGCCCGATGGCGTTCTTGGCGCCAGGACCGACCTGGTGACATGTGGCGCAAAGCGCGGTGGTGAAGACTTCCTTGCCCTTGGCGGCATCACCTGCGGCGAAGGCCGAGCCACCCAAAGCCATCAGCGCCGCCGCGGATGCGACGGCTACACCTAATACCTTCCTCATTCTCAACCTCCCTAACGCTGATCCTTGCCGAGTTCGACCCACCCTGCCTAAGGACTGTCCTGAAAAGAGTTCTCCTTGCTCTCGATTGGACGGGAAAACTGTAACAGAAGCCGCAAATCGGCGCGAAGCCGTGAGATGCGGCATGATAACCCGCCAGAAATCTTGAGGAGTTCCTTGGGCTTCAGGGCATATTGCGGGGGCGCGGTCGCCATGCGAAACATCGGCATAGTTAAGAGCGACGAATCCAAGAGCGGTTAGGCGGGCCACGCGTCCCTTGGAGCCACGATGTCTCTGCTCACTTTGCCGAAACCCGATGAAGCGATTCTTGGCCGCCGGGACGAGATCATCCGGCAGCTCAGGAAGCTTGCGCCGGGCGCGACCCTGATTACCGATAAGGAGGGCCGCCGCACCTTCGAGACCGACGCGCTCACCGCCTATCGCTGCATGCCGCTTGCCGTGGTGCTGCCCGAGAGCACCGAGGAGGTGAGCGCGATCCTCCGTTATTGCCACGACAACAAGGTCAAGGTGGTGCCGCGCGGCGCCGGCACCTCGCTCTCAGGCGGCGCGCTGCCGCTCGAAGATTCCATCGTGCTCGGCATCACCCGCATGACGCGGGTGCTGGCGATAGACGAGGTAAACCGCGTGGCGCGGGTCGAGACCGGCATCACCAATATCGCCATCACCAATGCCGCAGCAGTGCACGGCTTCTTCTATGCGCCTGACCCGTCGAGCCAGCTCGCCTGCACGCTTGGCGGCAATATCGCCACCAACTCCGGCGGTGCGCACTGCCTCAAATACGGCGTCACCACCAACAATCTGCTCGCGGTCCGCATGGTGATGATGAACGGCGAGGTCATCGACATCGGCGGCGACTATCTCGATGCTCCAGGCTACGACTTCCTCGGCCTGATCGTTGGATCGGAAGGTCAGTTCGGCGTGGTCACCGAAGCGACCGTGCGCATCCTCAAAGCGCCGGAAGGTGCAAGGCCGATGCTGCTCGGCTTCGACTCCTCTGAAGCCGCGGGCGCCTGCGTCGCCGGCATCATCGCCGCCGGCATCGTGCCGGTCGCCATCGAGTTCATGGACAAGCCTGCGATCGAGGTCTGCGAGAATTTCGCCGGCGCCGGCTACCCGCTCGACGTCGAGGCGCTGCTCATCGTCGAGGTCGAAGGCTCGCGTGACGAGATCGACGCCCTGCTCCACACCATCGCCGAGATCGCCGAGCGCTATCGCCCCCGCGTGGTGCGCGTCAGCAAGAGCGCCGAGGAGAGCGCGGCGATCTGGAAGGGCCGCAAGGCGGCCTTCGGCGCCATCGGCCAGATTTCCGATTATTACTGCATGGACGGGGTGATCCCGCTGTCCAAGCTGTCCGAGGCGCTCACCGAGGTGGGCGAGATCTGCCGCCGCCATCGCTTCCGCGTGGTCAATATCTTCCATGCCGGCGACGGCAATCTGCATCCGCTCATCCTCTACAATGCCAACGACCGTGCCGAGCTCGAGCGCGCCGAGATGTGCGGCGCCGAGATCCTGAAGCTTTGCGTCAAGCTCGGCGGCTGCCTGACCGGCGAGCACGGCGTCGGCATCGAGAAGCGCGAGCTGATGCGCGTGCAGTTCACCGCCGCCGACATCGCCCAGCAGATGCGGGTGAAAAGCGTGTTCGACCCCGACTGGCTGCTCAACCCCGCCAAGGTCTTTCCACTCGAGGGGCGCGAGCGCCAGTGACCGGGAACCTCCGCCTCGGCTTCCACGCGCCGGCAACGTTGCGCGAGATATCCGACCTCGTTGCCGAGGCGGCAAATGCCAAGATCCCGCTCGAGGTGAGGGGGCGCGGCTCCAAATATGAGGTCGGCCGCTACATCCAGTCGGGCTCGGTGGTGAGCACCGAGCATCTCGTCGGCATTTCGCTCTACGAGCCGACCGAGCTCGTGATGTCTGCCGCAGCCGGCACCCCGCTCGACGACATCCGCAACATCCTCGCCGAGCACGGCCAGCAGCTCGCCTTCGAGCCCATCGACCTCGGGCCTGCGCTCGGCACGCATACCGGCCAGTCCTCTATCGGCGGCGTATTCGCCACCAACCTCTCAGGCAGCCGCCGCATCCAGGCCGGCGCCGCGCGCGATCATCTCCTCGGCGTCACGTGCGTGAACGGCTGGGGCGAGCCCTTCAAATCCGGCGGCCGCGTGATGAAGAACGTCACCGGCTACGATCTCTGCAAAGCCGTTGCCGGCTCCTGGGGCACGTTGGCGGTGGTGACCGAGGTCACCATGAAGGTGCTGCCCCAGGCCGCCGAGACGCGCACGCTGCTCTGTTTCGGCCTGCCAGACCAGACCGCGGTCGATGTGATGACGCTTTGTCTCGGCACGCCCTTCGAAGTGTCCGGCACCGTGCATCTCCAGGCGCCGCTCGCAGCAAAGCTGTCAGACCAGGACGTGGCGCGAGGAGCAGCCGCGGTCACCGCCATCCGCATCGAGAATTTCCCAAGCCCCGCCCGCTACCGCATCGGAAAGCTGAAGGACCGGCTCGCCGCCTATTCGCCCTCCGTCGAGCTCGACAATGCGCGGAGCCGCATCTTCTGGGAGGAGATCAGGACCTTGCGCGCCTTCGCCTCCTCCAACCGCCCGCTGTGGCGCATCTCCACCACGCCGTCGCGCGCGGCGAAGCTCGTCGCCGTCATCGCCCGCACCCTCGACATCCGCGTCGCCTACGATTGGTCCGGCGGGCTGATCTGGCTCGAGGCGCCGGCCACCACCGACGCAGGCACGGTGGAGATCCGCCGCGCCATCGCCGAATATGGCGGCCATGCCACGCTGATCCGCGCCGAGCGCGGGACGCGCGCCAGCGTCGACGTGTTCCAGCCGCTCGAGCCGTCGCTCGCCGCGCTCACCACGCGGCTGAAAGCCGCTTTCGATCCGGCAGGCATTCTCAATCCTGGCCGCATGTATCCCGGGGTCTAGGCCTAACCATGCACACCAATTTCTCCCACGAGCAGCTCCAGGACCCGACCATCGCCAGGGCCGACGCCATGCTGAAGCGCTGCGTCCATTGCGGCTTCTGCACCGCGACCTGCCCGACCTATGTGCTCCTCGGCGATGAGCGCGATAGCCCGCGCGGCCGCATCTATCTGATCAAGGAGATGTTCGAGCAGGGCACGGTCACCGCGCCGGTCAGCTATCACATCGACCGCTGCCTCTCCTGCCTCTCCTGCATGACCACCTGCCCGAGCGGGGTGGACTACATGCATCTCGTCGACCTCGCCCGCATCCGCATCGACCACAAGCGCTCGCCGGCGCAGAAGACCACGCGCTGGCTTCTGGCCAAGACGCTGCCGAGCCCAGCGCGCTTCCGCATCGGCTTGCTGTTCGGCTGGCTGGCGCGTCCCTTCCGCGGTCTGCTTTCGGCACTCGGCATGAAGACCGGCGCCGCCGCGCTTGCGCTCGTGCCGTCGCGGCTTCCGTCCTTCAAGACGCCGAAGCGCGAGTCTTTGGTCCGCCCGGCCGGAGCGCCGGTCAAGCGCGTCGCCCTGCTGCTCGGCTGCGTGCAGGACGTGCTGGAGCCCTCGATCAACCAAGCCGCCATCAGGCTGCTCAGGCGGCATGGCGTCGAGGTGGTGATGCCGAGCGAGGAGGCCTGCTGCGGGGCCCTCCAGCATCAGCTCGGCCGCGAGAATGAGGCGCACAAGGCCGCGCGGCGGAATGTCGATGCCTGGTCTAGCGCACTCCGCGAGGGCCCCCTCGACGCCATCCTCACCACCGCGTCTGGTTGCGGCACCATGATCAAGGACTACGGCCATCTGCTCGCCCGCGACCGCGGCTATGCCGAGCGCGCCACCGACATGTCGCGCATCGCCCGCGACATCAGCGAGTTCATCTACGAGCTTGGGCTGCTGCCGCCGCTCGCCTGGACCAGCCTCCGCGTCGCCTACCACTCGGCCTGCTCGCTCGAGCACGGCCAGCAGGTCGGCAACGAGCCGCGCTCGCTGCTCTCTCAGGCCGGCTTCACCGTGCTCGAAGTTCCGGAGGGCCATATCTGCTGCGGCTCTGCCGGCACCTACAACATGCTTCAGCCCGAGCTTTCCGGCCAATTGCGCGACCGCAAGCTCAAGAACATCGCGAGCGTGAAGCCGGATTTGATCGCCACCGGCAATATCGGCTGCATGACCCAGCTTCAGCGTGGCAGCGCCGTTCCCGTGGTGCACACTGTCGAGCTGCTCGATTGGGCGACCGGCGGCCCATGCCCCAAGCCGCTGGAGAAGCTCAAAGACAAGGTGCACCCGATCGAGAGCCTCATGCAGCTCGCCGGCGCCCGTTAACGGTTTGCCAAGGCCCGCCGTTGCTTGCTGAGGTACCGCCTATGGGCTAGAAGCCCCGAGGCAACAGCCAATTCGTCAAAAGCCAATCCCATGAGCAACAAAGACGAGCCGGTCCGCCCCGAGGCCCGCCTGCCGAAGGGCCTTTTCGACACGCCCGCGAACGAGCTTCGCGCGACGGCGGACATGCTCGCCAAGATCAGGGGCGTGTTCGAGCGCTACGGCTTCGAGCCGCTCGACACCCCCGCCATCGAATATACCGACGCGCTCGGCAAGTTCCTGCCCGACCAGGACCGCCCGAACGAGGGCGTGTTCTCCTTCAAGGACGACGACGAGCAGTGGCTGTCGCTCCGCTACGATTTGACCGCGCCGCTCGCCCGCTACGTCGCCGAGAATTACCAGAGCCTGCCGAAGCCCTTCCGCCGCTATCAGGTCGGCCCCGTGTGGCGGAACGAGAAGCCAGGCCCCGGCCGCTTCCGCCAATTCACCCAGTTCGATGCCGACACGGTCGGCGCCTCCTCCGTCGCCGCCGACGCCGAGCTTTGCATGCTCGCCGCCGACACGCTGGAAGCGCTCGGCGTCCCGCGCGGGCAATATGTGGTGAAGGTGAACAATCGCAAAGTGCTCGATGGCGTGTTGGAAACAATTGGCTTGGGCAATGAAATGCGACGCGGCCAAGAGGCTCGCTGTCCTGCGCGCCATCGATAAGCTTGACCGGTTGGGGATCGACGGCGTGACGCGCACTTGCTGGGCGAAGGACGCAAAGACGAAAGCGGTGACTTCACAAAGGGCGCCGGCCTGAATGCTACCAAGCCGATCGACGTCATATGCTTCCATTTCGTCGCTGCGGAGACTTGCAGCATCTCGAGCCAGCAACGATCTGCCGCAGGTTCAACGCAGTGAGACGTCGAAGACTTCTGCCTATCGACGAAATGCTCTCATGGTTCCGAGCTGACTCGACAATGAATGCGCGCTGCAGCAACTTGACGAGCTTGCGATGCTCGTTCGTGCGACGCGGGTTACGGAATGGATCGCATCACGCTTCGACCCCTCCGTCGTCCGCGGCCTCGAATATTACACCGGCCCCGTTTTCGAGGCTGAGCTGACCACGCCCATCAAAGACGAGCGCGGGCAATCGATCCGCCTCGGCTCGGTGGTAAGCGGCGGGCGCTATGACGGCCTCGTCGAGCGCTTCACCGGCGAGAAGGTTCCGGCCACCGGATTCTCCATCGGCGTGTCGCGCCTGCTCTACGGCCTCAAGACCCTCGGCAAGCTCCCCGCTGACTCCGTGCAAGGCCCGGTCGTCGTGCTGGTGCTCGATCGCGACCGCATCGCCGACTATCAGAAGATGGCGCAAGCCTTGCGCAACGCGAACATCCGCGCCGAGCTCTATCTCGGCAAGTCCGGCATGAAGGCGCAGATGAAATATGCCGACAAGCGCGGCTGCGCCTTGCGTCGTCATCCAGGGCGGCGACGAGAAGGCAAAGGGCGAGGTGCAGATCAAGGACCTGATCCTCGGCGCCACGCTCACCTCGATCAAGGATCGCGACGAATATTTGAAGAAGCAGGCAGAGGCCCAGTTCGCCGTGCCCGAAGCCGATATGGTCAAGGCCGTGCGGGACGTCCTCGCCCGTCACAGGGCGTGAGCCATGGCCGCGGAATTGGCGCGAGAATTCGAGGCGCTTGAAGCCCAAGCCGCCACCTTGCTCGAAATGTTTCGCAAAGGGGGCTACGAGCAGGTTGCGCCTTCGATCATCCAGCCGGCTGACGTCCTGCTCGACCAGATCGGCGAGGCGATCAGGGGCCGCACCTACGTCTTTACCGATCTCACCGGCGCCGAGCTGTGTCTCAGGCCAGACCTCACCGTGCCGGTGTCGCGGCTTTATCTCGAGCGTCACCCGCGCGCCGATATCGCCCGCCCGCTATTGCTATAACGGCCCTGCCTTCCGCTTTCAGCCGAAGGGCGCGAGCGGCACGCATCCGCGCGAGTTCCGCCAGGCGGGCATCGAATGTTTCGGCGTCGCCGACCGCGACAGCGCCGACGCCGAGGTGGTGCTGCTCGTCGCCGATGCGGTACGCAGCGCAGGGCTGAAGCAGTTCAACTTTCGCTTCGGCGACATCGCGCTGTTCTTCGCTCTGCTCGATGCGCTTTCGCTGCCAGAGCGCTGGCGGCTGAAGCTGCGTCACTATTTCTGGCGTCCGCCTGCCTTCCATGCGCTTCTGTCGCGGCTTGCCAGGGGCGAGATCTCCGATGGCGAGGGCCCGGTCGCCGCGCTCACCGCCACGCTCGCCGATGAGGATCCGGCTCGCGCCGAGGAACTGGTCGCCAATTATCTGGAGACCAACGATCTCCCTCTGTCCGGCAACCGCACGATCGGCGAGATCGCCGAGCGGCTGCTCGATCACGCCGCCGACCTCCGCTCCGAGCCGTTGCCGCGCGAGGTTGCGACCGTCATCGATTATTACCTCGCGGTGGAAGCCTCCCCGCGCGAGGCGATCGACCGCATCGCCATGATCGGGAAGGGGGCCGGCATCGACCTTGGGCCGGCGCTTTATGTGATGTCCCGCCGCTTCGACCTGTTGGCCGAGAGCGGCATCGATATCGGCAAGGCGAGCTTCGCCACCGAGTTCGGCCGCGACCTCGAATATTATTCGGGCCTCGTGTTCCAGATCGAGGCCGGCGGCGACAAGACGAGCCCGATTGCCGGTGGCGGGCGCTATGACGGGCTGCTCCGCTCGGTCGGCGCGACGCTCGACGTGCCGGCGGTCGGCTCTGCCATCCACACCGAGCGCCTGCTCGCCTCCGTCAGAGGGCTCGCCTGATGGCCGCGAAGCTCACCGTCGCCGTCCCCGCCAAGGGACGCCTCAAGGACAACGCCGCCGCTCTCTTCGAGCGCGCAGGCTTGACCTTGCGCAAGACCGGACACGAACGTGGCTATAGCGGCGTGATGCAGGGGCTCGACGGCGTCGAGGTCGCGTTCCTCTCCGCCGCCGAGATCGTGCATCAGTTGGAGGCCGGCCGCGTCCATATCGGCATCACAGGCGAGGATCTGATCCGCGAGACGCTTCCCGATGTCGAAGGGAGCGTGGAATTCCTGGCGCCGCTCGGCTTCGGCCGGGCCGATGTCGTGGTCGCGGTGCCCGATTGCTGGATCGATGTCGTGCGCATGGCCGACCTCGAGGATGTCGCCGCGCAGTTTGCCCGGGTGCACGGCACGCCGGCTCCGCGTCGCCACCAAATATCTCAACCTGACGCGGCGCTTCTTTGCCAGTGCCGGTGTCGCCGGCTACCGCATCGTTGAAAGCGTTGGCGCCACGGAAGGAACGCCGGCGGCCGGCACGGCGGAGCTCGATCGTCGACATCACCACGACCGGCACCACGCTCGCTGCCAATCACCTGAAGGTGCTTGAGGACGGGCTGATCCTGCAATCGCAGGCGCATCTCTTCGCCGCGCGTGGCGCGGAATGGACCAAGGACGCGCTGCGTTTGCGCGACGCCATTCTCGACCGCCTCTCCAAGGCGGTGTGAGGGGGTAGCGCCTCAGACGAGGCTCAAGCCCATCTCGTCAGCGGCCTGGGCGCCTTCGTCGGGAGAGACCGGGCCGAGCCGATGGCGCCCCTTGCCGTCTGGCTTGAGCGACAGGAAGCGCTCATGGAACACGATAAGGCTCGACCGGTGGCCGATCGACACGATCGCCGCATCGGGCAGGCGGTCGAGCAGCAGGCGATAGAGCATGGCCTCTGCCGGCTCATCGAGTGCCGACGTGGCCTCGTCGAGGAACAGCCAGTCTGGCTTTTGCAGGAGCGCGCGGGCGATGGAGAGCCTTTGCTGCTCGCCAACGGAGAGCCGGTCGGCCCAATAGGCGGTCTCGTCGAGCGCCTCTCTCAGATCGCCGAGCCCGGTCGCGCGCAATACAGCGTCGATCTCCGCCGGCGAGAAATCGTCCTGCGGCCCTGGATAGGCGAGCGCGCCGCGCAAGGTGCCGAGCGGCAGATAAGGCTTCTGCGGCAGCACGAGAAGCTTCGCGCCCTTCGGGATGCGGATGGTGCCGGCGCCGAACGGCCACACGCCGCCAAGCGCCCGGAACAGGCTCGTCTTGCCTGAGCCGGAAGGACCGGTGACCAGCACGCGCTCGCCGGGCGCGATCTCGAGGCCGCGTAACGCGGACGATCTCCTCGCCGTTCGGCAGGCTGACGGTCAAGTCATCGGTGACCATCGCCGTGCCGCCGTCGCTCACGTGGTTGACCCGCGGCGCGGCGGTATCGAGCCCCTTCGCCCAATCCATCGAGGCGTCGAAGCCCGCGAGCCGGTTCAGCACCGCCTTCCAATCGGCGATCTCGGAGTAAGCCTTGACGAAGAACGACAGCGCGCCCTGCACCTGGCCGAAGGCCGACGCGATCTGCATCAGCCCGCCAAGCATCATCGATCCCGCGAAATAAAGCGGGCTCACCACGATGAACGGGAAAATGATGGCGATCTGCGAATAGCCTGCGGTCAGGAAGGTGAGCCGCTTGGTGCGCTGCATGATGCCGTACCAATTGCCGACCACGCGGCCGAAGCGATCGAGCAGGCGCTCCTTCTCGGCTGGCTCTCCGGCGAGCAGCGTCACCTCCTCGGCATTCTCGCGCAAGCGCACGAGCGAGAAGCGGAAGTCTGCTTCATAGCGCTGCTGGTCGAAATTGAGCTTGATCAGCGGGCGGCCGACAAGATGCGTCACCCAGGTGCCGAGGACGGCGTAGATCAGCGCCGCCCAGACGAGATAGCCGGGAATATTGAAGGACTGCGATCCGATCACCAGCGGGAAGCTCGACGACAGGCCCCACAGGATCACCACGAAGGAGATGAGCGTGACGATGGACCCGAGCAGCGCGATGCCGATGTCGAGGGTCGAGTTGATGAACAGCTTGATGTCGTCGGCGATGCGCTGGTCGGGGTTGTCGGCGGAGTCGCCCTTGAGCCGCATGCGGTAATGGGTGCCGTCGCCGAGCCAGCGGCCGAGATATTTGGTGGTGAGCCAGCGCCGCCACCTGATCTGGAGCCATTGCTGAAGGTAGAGCTGATAGACGGCGCTGACGATGAAGGCGGCGGCGAGCACGCTGAATACGCCGAGCTGCCAGATGAAAATGTCCCAGTCCTTGTTCTGGAGCGCGTCGTAGAAAGTCTTGTACCAGGCGTTGAAGCGGACGTTCAGCCAGACCTGGAAGAGCTGGAGGCCGATGACGGTGACGAGCAGGATGCGCCCGGCCCGGCCGTCCTCCGAGCGGAAATAGGGGACCGCGATGCGCGCGAACTCACGGGCGGAATTCCGAAATCCAGCCAATATGCAGCTCTCCAGGCGGCTCAAAGCGAATTGAGCGCTATTCGTTCCGGACGATAGGGCGAGAAGCCGGCCCAAGGGAAATTACGTTTGCGTAAGGCATGCGTGCCTGATCGGCGGGAATTAAGGCAAAAAGGGGGGACCAACGGCAGCACGAGATTGAAAAGCGATGATTTGCGGCGCCTCCCTTAGGCCAATCCCGATCACGGGGCGCGGGCCGCACGCCGCTAGCAAACCAGACAGTTTCTACACATGCGGGTGATGTTCTCGATGTATCTGTCGATCGCGGCTTTCATCGTACGCAGCCACTTGACGCGTTCTTCCTCCGCGCAATCGACCTCGTCGCTCGCCAGCTCACTCGCCATGTCTAACTTGGATCGGCGAAACTTGGCGATGACCTGTTTAAGCAATTCCGTCGTAACGCAGGCTGCCACGGCCCGCGTGGCCCTGGGCACAATTTCCGTTTTGAGCCCGCAATATTCGAACTGAGCCTCGATGGCTCCGAGGGTCGACGCCTGCTCGAATAGGTTGCTCCTGTCCGCTGCGTTGAGATCGGCGAGATCGAACTTGACCTCCACCAACCCAGCGAAAGCCGGTGCTCCCAACGATGCACAGACAAGGAAGAGGGACGCGGTCTTTGGGGCGAGCAAGCGCATTGGCCGGCAATGAAGTGTTGATGGGACAGCGCCGAAACGAAAGGGCCGCCCCGAGGGGAGCGGCCCTTCTAGCATGTGCTTTGCGACAGAGGCTACATCATGTCCATGCCGCCCATGCCGCCGCCTCCGGGCATGTGCGCATGCTCTTCCTTCTTCTTCGGCGCCTCGGCTACGCCGGCCTCGGTGGTGACGAGAAGGCCAGCCACGGACGCCGCATCCTGGAGCGCGGTGCGCACCACCTTGGCGGGATCGATGATGCCCTTCTGCACGAGATCGACATACTCGTTGTTCTGGGCGTCATAGCCGTAGGTCGCCGACTTCTGGTCGAGCACCTTGCCGACCACGATCGAGCCTTCGACACCGGCATTCTCGGCGATCTGCCGGATCGGAGCCTGCAACGCCTTGCGGACGATGTTGATGCCCGCCTCCTGGTCCTCGTTGTCGCCCTTGGCCTTGATAGACTTCGAGGCCCAGAGCAGCGCCACGCCGCCACCTGGAACGATGCCCTCTTCGACCGCGGCGCGGGTTGCGTTCAGCGCATCGTCGACGCGGTCCTTCTTCTCCTTCACCTCGACTTCGGTCGCGCCGCCGACCTTGATCACGGCAACGCCGCCGGCGAGCTTGGCGAGACGCTCCTGGAGCTTCTCACGGTCGTAGTCGGAGGTGGTGTCCTCGATCTGCTGCTTGATCTGGCCGACCCGCGCCTCGATGTCAGGCTTCTTGCCCGAGCCGCCGACGATCGTGGTGTCGTCCTTGGTGATGGTCACGCGCTTGGCCTTGCCCAGCATCTGGATGGTGACGTTCTCGAGCTTGATGCCGAGATCCTCGGAGATCAGCTCGCCGCCGGTCAGCACCGCGATGTCCTGCAACATGGCCTTGCGGCGATCGCCGAAGCCTGGCGCCTTGACCGCCGCGACCTTCAAGCCGCCGCGCAGCTTGTTGACCACGAGCGTGGCAAGCGCCTCGCCCTCGACGTCCTCGGCGATGACGAGGAGCGGGCGGCCCGACTGCACCACCTGCTCGAGGAGCGGAAGCAGCGGCTGCAAGCCGGAAAGCTTCTTCTCGTAGATGAGGATGTACGGGCTCTCGAGCTCGGCCACCATCTTCTCTGCGTTGGTGATGAAATAGGGGGAGATGTAACCGCGGTCGAACTGCATGCCCTCGACCACTTCGAGCTCGCTTTCGAGGCTTTTCGCCTCCTCGACGGTGATCACGCCTTCATTGCCGACCTTCTGCATGGCCTTGGCGATCATGTCGCCGATGGCCTTCTCGCCATTGGCCGAAATGGTGCCGACCTGGGCGATCTCGGCCGAGCCTGACACTTTCTTCGCGCTCTTGGAGATACCGGCGACGACCTCGGCCACCGCCTTGTCGATGCCGCGCTTCAGATCCATCGGGTTCATGCCTGCGGCGACGGACTTCAGTCCCTCGCGCACGATGGCCTGGGCGAGCAAGGTCGCGGTCGTGGTGCCGTCGCCTGCGGTGTCGTTGGTCTTCGAGGCCACCTCGCGCAGCATCTGCGCGCCCATGTTCTCGAACTTATCCTCAAGCTCGATCTCCTTGGCGACGGTGACGCCGTCCTTGGTCGAGCGGGGAGCGCCGAACGACTTCTCGAGGATGACGTTGCGGCCCTTGGGGCCGAGCGTCACCTTGACCGCGTTGGCCAGGATGTCGACGCCGCGCATCATGCGCTCGCGCGCGTCTGCGGCAAATTTTACTTCTTTGGCTGCCATTTCACTTTTCTCCGTTTGTCTAATTCCTCACCCTGAGGAGCGGGCCAAGCCTGCGTCGCGAAGGGTGAGCTTCGAATATGAGGGGGTCTCATCCTTCGAGACGCGCCCTGACGGGCGCTCCTCAGGATGAGGATGTCGGTTAGCCGAGGATGCCCATGATGTCGGACTCCTTCATGATGAGGAGTTCGTCGCCGTCGATCTTGACCTCGGTGCCCGACCACTTGCCGAACAGCACCTTGTCGCCGGCCTTGACCCCCATGGGCTGGAGCTTGCCGTCCTCGCCCCTGGCGCCTGGGCCAGCGGCGACGACTTGGCCGGTCTGCGGCTTCTCTGCCGCGGTATCTGGAATGATGATCCCGCCTTTGGTCTTGAGCTCCTCCTCGAGTCGCTTGACCACGACGCGATCATGGAGCGGACGAAATTTCATGGTTCTCCTCCTGCAATACTTGGCGCTAGGCGCTGATATGGGATCGGGGTTGTTGGCACTCAAGGCTAATGAGTGCCAGAATTCGCGAGGCAGGGGATAGCGGGAAGCCAGCCTGTCTGTCAAGAAAGACGAGGCTCCGGCAGGGCTTGAGCTCGGCTCAGGCGCGTTTCTTCTCACTATCCATATGGGCGAGCGCCGCCGCTGGATAGCGCTCTCCGGCGGCAGCACCCGGCGGCAGCGCCTTGGCGAGCTTGGCAAGGTCATCGGCTGAAAGCGTGAGATTGAGGGCGCCAAGGGCCTCGGCGAGGCGGTCGCGACGCCTGGCGCCGACCAGCGGGACGATGTCCGGTCCTTGCGCCGCCACCCAGGCGATGGCGACCTGCGCCACCGATGCTCCGATCCCGTCGGCAATTCCCCTGAGCGTCTCGACGAGGGCGAGATTTGCATCGAGATTGGCGCCCTGGAAGCGGGGGCTGTTCCCCCGGAAATCATGCTCGCCTTCGCGGGCTCTGGTCCAATGCCCGCTGATCAGTCCGCGCGAGAGCACGCCATAAGCGGTGATGCCGATCCCGAGCTTGCGGCAGGTGGGCAGGATCTCGGCCTCGATGCCGCGTGAGATCAGCGAGTATTCGATCTGAAGATCGCTGATCGGGTGCACCGCCGCGGCGCGGCGGATGGTGTCCGGTCCGACTTCCGAAAGCCCGATGTGACGCACATAGCCCGCCTTCACCATGTCGGCGAGCGTCCCGATCGTGTCTTCGATGGGCACGTTCGGATCGAGCCGCGACGGGCGGTAGATGTCGATATAGTCGGTGCCGAGACGCCGCAGCGAATAAGCGAGGAAGTTCTTCACCGCGAGCGGCCGCGCATCGTAGCCGGACCAGTTGCCCGCCGGATCGCGCAAGGCGCCGAACTTCACGCTGATCGCCACGCCGTCGCGGTCGCGCCCGGCAAGCGCCTCGCGGATCAGCATCTCGTTGTGACCCATGCCGTAGAAATCGCCGGTATCGAGCAGAGTGATTCCGGCATCGAGCGCGGCGTGGATGGTGGCAATGCTCTCGCCCCGATCGCTCGGGCCATAGAGGTCGGACATGCCCATGCAACCAAGTCCGATGGCCGAAACTTCAGGTCCGGTGGTGCCGAGTTTTCGCTGGTTCATGACTGATACTCCGTGACCAATACGCTGCTGTTCAATGTAAGTGCGACGTCAAGAGAACGCAGCAGCGGGTTGACGCAGGGGGCCCGCGCTCAGACCAAGGCAAAGCGGATATAGCCCAGTCCCAGATACATGAGCATGAAGACCGCGATCACCAGCAAGACGAGGTGATGAATATTGGTCTGTGCGCGGTCGCAGAGGGTCTCGTCGAGCGCATTCGGCAGATGCTTGAAGCGGGCCGAGGCGAATTTTGCGGCAAGTTCGGCATGCCGCTTCATCGCCGACCATCCCTGCACCGTGATCCCGAGCCACGCGGCGCTGATGAGAAGGCCTGCGCCGATCATGGCAAGGGCCGCCCATTTGTTTTGCCATAGCGCCGTCGGGCTGATGGCGAGCGCGCCGATGATCAGCGAATTGGCGACGAGCAGCGCGTTATGGCGCGCCCAGATGGTCTCCCGCTCCGAATTGATCAGGTCGATATAGGCCTGGAAGACGGCGATCTCGTCGGAGGGATTGGCGGGGTCTTCTGCTGCCATAGACGCGGGCCCAAACGATGCCAGTCAAGACAAAGCGGGCCGAGATTATCCCGGCCCGCCTGCCAAAGCGTGAAGAATCGTCGCCGGTTCGAAGGACGCTATTGCCCCGGCGTCAAGCGCCGGATCAGAGACACCGCAGGCGGGCCTCCCTCGCCGACCACATCGCCGAATGCAGCCTTTGCCAGGGCGCGAGCAAGCAATTCGGTGCGCTGTTCAGAGAGGTCGGCGCCTATCTCAAGGGCGAGGCGCCGGACACCGAAGCTTGAGCTGCTAGCGGCCGACCGGCACGATGCGCAAAGAGAAGCAGCAGTAAAGGCCTGCTGCGCGCCATTCGAACACCGGCTCCGCCTGTTCGTTGCGCCGCGTCAGCCGCTCGAGCAGCGTGAGGCCGAAGCCTCGATCGGCCGGCAGCGCGGTCGCCGGGCCGCCATTCTCCTCCCAGCGCAGGATGAGCAACGGCTGTTCGCCTGGGCGTCCGTCGATCTTCACCTCGAAGGTCACTGCGACGCGCCCTGCGCCGTTGGAGAGGGCGCCATATTTGATGGCGTTGGTGGCGAGCTCGTGCATGACGAGGGCAAGCGTCTGCGCATCATGCGCGCCGAGCAGGAAGTCGCGATCGCCCGCGGCATCGATCCGCTCCAGCACACCGAGCGGGGCGAGCACTTTCTCGAACAGCCGCCCGAGCGCAATCGGGCGCCCATCGGCTTGCGTCAGGAGCTCATGCGTCGCCGCGAGACTGCCCAATCGCGCCTGAAACGAGGTGACGAAGTCCCGCGCCTCAGGCCGGTGCTCGCCGCTCATGCTGACGATGCTGCCGACCACGGACAGCATGTTCTTCATGCGATGGGCGAGCTCCTGGTTGAGCAGCTCTCTCGCCTCTTGCTCCTGCCGCCGCGCGGTGACGTCGAAGCCAAGCCCGGCGAGAACAGCGGCTCGCCGTCGTCGTCGCGCTCGACGATGCAGGATTTGAGGGCGAGCCAGCGGACTTCGCCGGTCCCGCGCCGCCTCAGCCTGAACTCATGGCTCAACTCACGCCCGGAGTGGAACGACGCGCGTATCGCCTCTCTTAATCCCGGGATGTCGGAGCGGTGCACAAGCCTTAAGAACCGTTCTGTCGGAAACAGCGAGACTTCCCGCTGCATCCCGAGCAACGCGCAGGCGTGAGGGTCGATGTGGCAAAGGTTCTCTGCGACATGCCATTCCCACAGCCCAAGCCCACAGGTCCCAATAGCCAGACGCAGCCGCTCAGCGTCGGCCAAAGGCCGCGGCGCGCGAATAGGCGCCCCGGAGACTTTGCTCGGGTCGATCATCGATTGAACGCCTAGGTGGAGGGCCGTTTTCGGGGGATCCTTGGCCGCATGGCAAGGCACGGGGCAGCCTCGCTTGGCCCCACTTAAGCGCGCCTAGCAGTCGCCTGTCTTTTAACTTTGACATATCCCATGAGCGTGTCAGAAGCCCCGAGATGCCTCTGGCAACTCCCTTCACCAACGAGGTGCCGTGCGCGCGCTGCCCTTTGCGCGAATGCGAGGTGTTTCGCTCGCTGAGCGACGACGAAGTCGAGTTCGTGCAGAGCCTCAAGACCGGCGAGCTGCGCATGGGGCCTGGTGCGACCCTGCTGCATGAGGGCCAGACGGCAGAGCATCTCTTCACCCTGCTCGAGGGCTGGGCGTTCCGCTACAAGACTTTGAGCGACGGCCGCCGGCAAATCACCAATTTCCTGCTCCCGGGAGATTTCGTCGGCCTGCAAGGATCGATGCAGGGCGCCATGGAGCATTCGGTCGAAACGCTAAGCCCGGCGGCGTTCTGCACCTTTCCGCGCAACCGCGTTTGGGAGCTGTATGGTCGCTGTCCGAGCCTCGCCTTCGACCTGACCTGGCTTGCCGCGACCGAGCAGCGCATCCTCGACGAGAATCTGTTGAGCGTCGGGCGCCGGAGCGCGGAAGAGCGCGCCGCCTATTACCTCCTGCATCTCTATGTCCGCGCCGGCGATATCGGCCTCGTCACCGAGGGCCGCGTGCGCTTTCCCTTCACCCAGCAGCATCTTGCCGACGCCATCGGGCTCTCCCTGGTGCACACCAACAAGACCTTGAAGCGCCTGGGCCGCCGCGGCCTCATCCAATGGGAGCATGGCTGGTTCTTCCTGCCTGACATCGCGGCGCTCGCCGAGGTGGCCAAATTCGATCTCGACGCCCCGCGCAAGCGCCCGCTTCTGTAAAGCCCACCATCTGGTCTTTCTCCGCCTTGCGGGGTATCGTCTTGGCGGTTGAGGCGAGCGCTCTTGCCCTTGAGCCTTGCCGATCTTCATTTATGCTTGTCGTTTAGCGTACCGGCGCGAGGCGCACGTGCCTTGAGGGACCGGCCAGAGCCGAAGTGAAGAGCCATGACCTCTAGATCGAACGCTGCTCCCGGGCGGTTTGGCCTGCTCGACGTCGTCGTGCTCATCGCCATGGCGGTGACGGCAACGGCCTTTGCCGCGGGCCTCATCATCAATTCAGGCATCGACACCATGACCGGCGTGATCGCAGCCGCGGCGCTCTTCGTGGTGATGGCCTCGTCCCATTACGTCATCACCCGCTCTTCCCGCTCGGCCTCCGTCGCCGGCCGCATGGACGAGCTGGAAGAGGCGCTGGTGGTGCTCGACGGCGATTTGCAGCGCATCGACCAGGTCGAGGACGACGTGGCGCGGCTCGATCTCCTGAACGACAGGGTCGAGCGCCTCGATCAGGCCGTGTCCGAATATACCGGCGCCGAGCCCGGGGTGAGCGTTCGCGCCCCGCATGTCGATCGCCTGACGCAAGATGTCGAGCAGCTCCGTGGCGCGCCTCGACGCGCTCCGCTCCGATTTCGCCGAGGAGGCCCGCACCCAGCGCATCGAGATCGGCGCCGAGCTGAAGTCGCTGGAAGGCCTGATCAAGGATCTGTCGCGCGAGCTGATGGCGGCATCGCCGGCCTTCGCCGCTGCTGCGGCAGAGGAAGTTGCCGGAACCTCGGAAATTCCGCTGCGGCTTGAAGAGCGTCTCGAGCGCGTGAATTTGGCCGCCCTCGACGACGAGCCGGACGAGGAGGAGGCCGTTGATCTTCTCGCCGACGAGACCGTCGTGGTCACCGAGGAGACCGTGGTGATCGTCACCGAGCCGGCATCCGTCGCCGATGAGCCTGTCAGTCCTGTCGCCGAACCCTTCATCGCCGTCGCCGAGCCCGCCTTTGTCGCAGCGCCCGCCGAGACGGTGCTTGAGGATTTGCGCGAGGCCATCGAGGCGAACCGCATCGACCTCTATTTGCAGCCAATCGTGACCTTGCCCGACCGCAAGCTCCGTTACTACGACGCCTCCACCCGCATCCGCACCGGCGCCGACGATTTCATGGCGCCGAGCGACTATCTCCCCTTGGCGGAGCGCGAGCATCTGATGCCGCGCATCGACAATGTCATGCTGGTGAAATGCGTGCAGCTGTTGCGCCGCGTCGGCGCCGGCTCGCGGCTCAAGGGCGTGTTTTGCAATCTCTCGAGCCAATCGCTGCGCGACCGCGACTTCTTCCCCGAGCTCGTCGAGTTCATGGAGGAGAACAGCGCGCTCTCCGACAGCCTCACCTTCCAGGTCAGCCAGCGCGCCGTGCTCGATCTCGAGCCGGACGAGCTTGCCGGCCTGAAGAGACTGGGCAAGCTCGGCTTCGTGTTTTCGCTCGACCACGTCGCCGACCTCGACGTCGACTTCGCCGCGCTCCGCGATCATTTCTTCCGCTACGTGAAGATCGAAGCGAAAACCTTGCTGCACGATCTTGATGAGGCGGGCGCCAGCGTTCCCGCCGCCGACATGACGCGCTTCCTCGAGCGCTTCGATCTCAAGCTGATTGCCGAGAAGGTCGATGACGAGGCGAGCTTGAGCCGCCTCATCGAGTATGGCGCGGACCTCGCCGAAGGCGACCTCTTCGGGAGTCCAAGGCCGGTGACCCCGGAAATGTTCCGCGAGCTGGCGGACGCGGACGCGGCGTAAGCGCCGTCACCTCGCGGGCGACGGCGCTTAGGGCGAAGGCTATTTGCCCTCTTCCTGCATTTCCTTCATCTCTGCGTCGCCGCCTTCCGGCTTCGCCTTCATCTCTTCGCCGGCCTTCGGTGCGGCTTCCGGCTTCATCGCGGCATCGCCGCCAGGCTGGCCACCGTCAGTTTCAGGCTCGAGCAGATTCTGCACTTCGGCGTTTTCCTCATCCTCGGCGAGGATGGTGAGGCTCGACGCGCCGTTCAGCATCAGCCGCGTCGTGGCATCGGCCTGGCCGGCAAAGCCGAGGAGCGTGAGCGCGCAGACGAAAGCGCCGGAAGCAAGCAAACGGTATGGCATGTTTCTCTCCCTAGCCGCTCCAAAGCGGGGATGCCGCAGTCGACTGCGGCGAGGAGCGGTGCAAGAGCGAAAACACAAGACAAGGTAAATGGCAACGCTCGCGCGAGATTGGCGTCAAGCGCGCGTAAACGTCGTGAAAGAGGGGAGCCGGCGCCGCGGAACGGCGCCGTGCTCGGCTCTCGCGTCTAATACTGGTGATAGCGCATGCTGGGCGGCCAGTTCGTCGAGGGGAACAGCCTCTGCAGCTCCCGGATCTCGTCGTGACCGTTGCCGTAGGACCGGTACCCGTAGCCGCTATAGCCGCCTGGATAGCTGCCATAGGCATAAGGCTGGTGGGACCGGTAATAGCGCTTGTAATAGCCGGCCTCCTCGACCGGCAAACCGGACGCGGTCAGGCCTGAAAGACCCTGTCCGGGGGCAGCCTCAGCCGGCCCCGAACCCGCAAAAAGCGTAAGCCCGAGAGCGGCAACGGCGGCCAAACCAAGTAGTTTCGGCAGTCTGGTGGGGAGGTAGGTCATGGGTTTCTCCTATGGCCGTCCCCTCCCTCGGCGCAAATTATCTGGGGTCCGAAGACGCCGCCTGCAATCTGCCTGTCACAAGAAAGTGACGGGGAGGCAGCCAACCCGCCGAAAGCTTGGTCGCCTTGACCCCCTGCGGTTGAGCCTCTAGGGGAGCGCATGAGCTTGAGCACTGAAACCATCCCGGTCATCGACGCGATCGCCCCGCTCGGCAAAGGCTACGCCGCCTGGCTCGTCGATATCTGGGGCGTGATGCATAACGGCGTGCGCGCCTTCCCGCCCGCCGTCGAGGCGACGCGGCGCTACCGCGAGCAGGGCGGAATCGTCATCCTCCTCTCCAACTCGCCACGGCCGAGCGAGCCGCTACAGAGGCAGCTGACAAGCCTTGGCGTTTCCGAGCAGAGCTACGACGCTACGGTTTCCTCCGGCGATTTGACCCGCCATGAGCTCGCCAAGCATGAGGGCGCGCGCATCTTCCATCTCGGACCTGAGCGCGACCTGCCGATCTTCAAGGACCTGGACCTCACGCGCGTCGATGCCAAAGACGCCGAACTTGTCGTGTGCACCGGGCTGTTCAACGACGAGACCGAGACGCCGGAGGACTATGAGGCCCTGTTGCGCGAGCTTGCCGGACGCAAGCTCACCATGCTCTGCGCCAACCCCGATCATCTGGTCGAACGCGGCCACAGCCTCGTCTATTGCGCCGGCGCGCTCGCGCAAATCTATGAAGAGGATGGCGGCAAGGTGATCTATGCCGGCAAGCCTTACCTGCCGATCTACGAGCTCGCCGAGGAGACGATCGCGCGCCTAGCCGGGCGAAACGTGGCGCGGAGCGAGATCCTCGCCATCGGCGACGGCATCCGCACCGACATGGCTGGAGCGGCTGAGTTCGGGCTCGATGCGGTGTTCGTGGCGAGCGGGCTCCATGTCGGGCCCGGCGGCGAGGGGCTCGACGACCTTCGTCTCGCCGAGCTGTTCGAGGGCCGCAAAGCCCCGCGTGCCGCCATGCCGGCGCTTGCCTGGTAGCTCGACGCGACCCAGGAATCCCTGATATTGCAGTGCAACAAAGGCTTCGCTACTCTCGCGCACGCGAAATCAAGAAGCAGGGGCGATGGATGACCACCAACGGTAACAAGGGCTATTACTTCGAGGATCTCGCCGTCGGCATGGAGGCGAGCTATGCGAAGAAGATCACCAATGACGATGTCTTGGCCTTCGCCGAATTGTCGGGCGACAAAAACCCGGTGCATCTCGACGACGACTATGCCGCCGGCACCATGTTCAAGCAGCGCATCGCCCACGGCTTTCTGACGGCGAGCCTGTTCTCCACCGTGCTCGGCACCAAGCTGCCGGGGCCCGGCTGCATCTATCTCTCGCAGAGCCTCAAGTTCCGCGCGCCGGTGATGATCGGCGACGAGGTGGTGGCGACCGGCAAGGTCACGAGCCTCGATCCGGAAAAGGGAAGGGCGGTGCTCGCCATGCAGGCCACCGTCAACGGCAAGAGTGTGTTGGACGGCGAGGCTCTGATGATGGTACCCCGCCGCGGTGCGTAGCTCATGAACGTCGCAACCGGCGCTCACGTAGCGAAGCGATAGCGCGTAGAAAGTGAGCGCTCAAATGGCGCAAGCGATAGCGCGCTCATCAAGGAAGCAAGGATGGATGTCATCACCGGTTGGCGGGATGTGCCTGCGCAGGCAAAAGGCGCAGTGCTCGCCATCGGCAATTTCGATGGCGTTCATCGCGGACATCAGGCGGTGCTCGGCCGCGCCCGCGACCTTGCCAAGGAATTGGGCAAGCGCTCTGGCGCCGTGGTGTTCGAGCCGCATCCCCGCGAGTTCTTCGCGCCGGACCAGCCCTTCTTTCGCCTGACGCCGCTGCCGGTGAAGCTTGAGCTTCTCGCCGCCCTCGGGCTCGACGAGACCTTCGTCATCGATTTCGGACCCGAGCTGTCGAGCTTGAGCGCCGAAGCCTTCGCCACGGACGTGATCGCGCAAGGGCTCGGCGCGTCCCATGTCGTGGTCGGCTACGACTTCACCTACGGCAAAGGCCGCACCGGCACGCCAAAGGAGCTCCAGGCCCTCGGCGCGAAGCTCGGCTTCGGCGTCGATATCGTCGAGCCGGTGGCCAATGACGGCGTGGTGTTCTCCTCGAGCCAGGTGCGCGAGCATCTCCGCCGGGGCGAGCTGGAAAAGGCGGCAGAGCAGCTCGGCTATTGGTGGCGCGTGCGTGGCACAGTCGAGCGCGGCGCCGGACGCGGCAAGGGCCTCGGCTTTCCCACCGCCAATTTGCCGCTCGCGCCGGGGCCAGGACATTGCCCACGGCATCTATGCCGTCCGCGTCGAGCACAAGGGCAAGCGCTATCAAGGCGCGGGTTACGTCGGTCCGCGCCCGACCTTCGGCGCAGGACAGCCGGTGATCGAGGTCTATCTCCTCAATTTCGACGGCGATCTCTACGGCGAGGAGATCGAGGTCGAGTTCATGGCGCATCTCCGCGCCGACGCGACCTTCGCCAACGGGGACGAGCTTGCCGCGCAGATGCGTGAGGACATCCGAAAGGCTCAAGCGCTTCTCATGATGTGCGAAATGAGCGACCCAATCGCGCATTATCCGCTCGCGCGCGCTCTTACCGGCAGCACTGGATTGTGAGCGGCGGCGTTGCTAGAACCCCGCGGGAACTGCGGAATTGCGCGCTGGATGTGACGGAAAGCAAGGATCGATGGCGAAGAGCAAGAACAACAAAGCGTCGTCGCGCGCCAAGACGAAGCGTGCGGTCAAGCCTGCTGCCAAGGCGAAGGCCCCGGCGAGGACAGTGAAGCCGGCGGCAAAGGCCAAGCCTGCGAAGCGCCCCGTCTCCAAGCCGAAATCGGCGAAGGCCGCGTCCAAGACCTCGGCGAAGCCGACGCGCAAGGCGATGGTGAAAGTGCCCAAGCTGAAGGCCAAAACTGTCGCGAAGAAGCCTGCGGTTCGTGCCAAGGCAAAGGCCAAGCCGAAGCCACAGGCAAAGCCTGCTCGCAAGCCTCAAGCTCCGAGCCCATCGCCGGCAGTCGCCGCATCGAAGCCCAAGCCGCCGCAGATCGGGCGCGACTGGAGCGCGACCCTGTTCCTGCCCAAGACCGACTTCCCGATGAAGGCCGGACTGCCCGAGCGCGAGCCTGAGCTGCTCAAGCGCTGGGAAAGGCTTCGCCTCTACGACCGGCTGCGCGAAGAGGCGATGGGGCGGGAGAAGTTCATCCTGCATGACGGTCCGCCTTACGCCAACGGCCATCTCCATATCGGGCACGCGCTGAACAAGATCCTCAAGGACGTGATCAACCGCTCGCAGGGCATGATGGGCAAGGACGCGAACTACGTCCCCGGCTGGGACTGTCATGGCCTCCCCATCGAGTGGAAGATCGAGGAGGAGAACTACCGTGCCAAGGGCAAGACCAAGCCCGACCTCTCAGACCCCGCCGCGATGATCGCCTTCCGCCGCGAATGCCGCGCCTACGCGCAACATTGGCTCGACGTGCAGCGCGCCGAGTTCAAGCGCTTGGGCGTAGAGGGCGACTGGGACCATCCCTACACCACCATGAGCTTCGATGCGGAAGCCACCATCGCCGCCGAGCTGATGAAGTTCGCCATGAACGGCACGCTCTATCGCGGCTCCAAGCCGGTGATGTGGTCGGTGGTGGAGAAGACCGCGCTCGCCGAGGCCGAGGTCGAATATCAGGAGGTCACGTCAGCCACACGATCTTCGTGAAGTTTCCAATCGAGCCGCCGGCGGGACCGGTCAGTGTGGTTCTCGATGGCGGCGGAGACGGCAAGCCGACGGCTCAGGAAATCGCTTCTTTCGCCGACAAGGTGAAGATGCTCGAAGGCGCGAACGTGGTCATCTGGACCACCACGCCCTGGACTATTCCGGGCAATCGCGCCATCGCGTTTTCGCCAGACATCGCCTACGGACTCTACGAGGTAACCGACGCGCCTGCCGACAATTGGGCCAAGCCCGGCGACAAGCTCGTTCTTGCCGATGCGCTTGCGGAGAACATTCGCGCCGCTGCGCGCATCGATGCCTGGCGCCGCACCGCCGATGTCGATCCGCACGGCCTGATCGCAAGCCATCCCTTGCGGCGCCATCCCGATGCAGGCGGCTACTATTCATTTCCCGTGCCCGTGTTGCCTGGCGACTTCGTCACCGAGGACACCGGTACCGGCTTCGTGCACATCGCGCCCGGCCACGGCCAGGACGACTTCGAGCTCGGCACCAAATACGGCATCCAAGTGCCGTTCACCGTCGATGCCGACGGCAGCTACTTTGCCGATGTCGGCATCTTCGCCGGCAAGCGCGTGATGAATGACAAGGGAGCCGAAGGCGACGCCAACAGCGCGGTCATTGCCGCGCTGCAGGAGGTCGGCGCGCTGATCGCGCGCGGGCGGCTGCGCCACGACTATCCCCATTCCTGGCGCTCGAAGAAGCCGGTCATTTTCCGCAACACGCCGCAATGGTTCATCGCCATGGATTCGCAAATTGGCCCTCACCCTGAGGAGGCCCGACAGGGCGGTCTCGAAGGGTCGAGGGCCGAAACTCATCCTTCGAGACGCGCCTTCGGCGCTCCTCAGGATGAGGCAGCACCCGGAGACACACTCCGCAACCGCGCCCTCAAAGCCATCGGCGAGACACGCTGGGTGCCGCCGCAAGGCGAGAACCGCATCCGCGGCATGGTCCTGACCAAGCCAGATTGGGTGGTCTCGCGCCAGCGCGCCTGGGGCGTGCCGATCACCGTGTTCCGCCACAAGGATACCGGGCGCGTGATCCCCGGCCGCGACTTCAATGCGTCGGGAGAACTGATCGACCGCATCACGCAAGCCTTCCGCAAGGAGGGCGCCGATGCCTGGTTCGAGGAGGGCGCGAAAGAGCGCTTCCTCCAAGGCCTCGTGGACGACCCTGCCGAGTGGGAGAAGGTCGAGGACATTCTCGATGTCTGGTTCAATTCAGGCTCGACGCACGCCTTCGTTCTCGAGACGCGCCCCGATCTCGCCTGGCCTGCCTCGCTCTATCTCGAAGGCTCCGACCAGCATCGCGGCTGGTTCCAATCCTCGCTGCTCGAAGCTTGCGGCACGCGCGGGCGAGCGCCGTTCGAGGCTGTGCTCACCCATGGCTTCGTCGTCGATGAGGACGGGCGCAAAATGTCGAAGTCCATGGGCAACGTGGTGGCGCCGCAGGACGTGATCCGCCAGTCGGGCGCGGAGATCCTGCGCCTCTGGGCCATGAGCTCGGACTATGCCGAGGATCTGCGCATCGGCCAGGACATCATCAAGGCGAATGTCGAATCCTACCGCAAGCTCAGGAACACGCTCCGCTTCATGCTCGGCAATCTCGCGCATTACCAGCCGAGCCTCGCCGTCGGCTTCAGCGAGATGCCTGAGCTCGAGCGCTATATGCTGGCGCGCCTTGCCGAGCTCGATGTGATCGTCACCGCCGGTTACAACGCCTTCGACTTCAAGCGCGTGTTCCATGCGCTGTTCAATTTCTGCGTCAACGATCTCTCCGCCTTCTATTTCGACATCCGCAAGGACGCGCTCTATTGCGATCCTTACGACAGCATCGCGCGACGCTCGGCGCTCACCGTGCTCGATATTGTGTTCGGCGCGTTGACCGCGTGGCTCGCGCCCATGCTCGCCTTCACCATGGAGGAGGCGTGGCTGAACCGCTTCCCCGGCGAAACGGACTCGGTGCACTTGCGGCAGTTCCCCGCGATCCCCTGCAATTGGAGCGACGAGGCGCTCGCCGAGAAATGGCGCAAGGTGCGGGCGGTCCGCCGCGTGGTCACCGGCGCGCTCGAGATCGAGCGCAAGTTTGGCCGCATCGGCTCGAGCCTCGAAGCGGCGCCGAGGGTCTATATCGCCGACCGAGACCTGCGCGACGCGCTTGCCGGCGTCGACCTCGCCGAGGTGGCCATCACCAGCGGCATCGAAGTGATCGCCGGCGACGGGCCGGAAGGAGCCTTCCGCCTCGACGAGGTGCCGGGGATTGCCGTGGTCTTCGTCCGCGCGCAAGGGACGAAATGCGCCCGCTCCTGGAAAATCCTTGAGGACGTTGGCTCCGATCCCGAGTTCCCCGAGCTTTCCCCGCGTGACGCCGAGGCTGTCCGGCAATTCGATGCCCGCCAGACGCTCGCAGCAGCGGAGTAGGGCCCTCATGCGATATCTCTGGGGACCGCTTTCGCCGCTCGGGATCGGCGTCGCCGCGCTGACCTTGATCCTCGATCAGGCCCACAAGGCCTGGATGCTCTATGTCTACGACATCGCCGCCAAGGGAACCGTGACCGTCGCGCCCTTCCTCGACCTCGTCCTCGTGTGGAACCAGGGGGTGAGCTACGGCATGCTCCAGCAGCGGACCGAGCTTGGCCGCTGGGGACTGATTCTGTTCGCCTTTGGCACCTCAATCGCTCTTGCCGTCTGGCTCGCCCGTTCGACTTCGCAGCTTATTGCCGTCTGCATCGGCCTCATCATTGGCGGGGCCATCGGCAATGCCATCGACCGCATCCTCTATGGCGCTGTTGCCGATTTCTTCTCTTTCCACGCCTTCGGCTACGAATGGTATGTGTTCAACATCGCCGATACCGCCATCGTTGCAGGGGTGGTTGGACTTCTGTATGAATTGGTGTTTGGGGGACACAAAAAGGTCTCAAAACCTTCTAAGATGTGAAGAAAGCCCGATACTTACGGGCATTTCGGGGGAGTCGTGGGGCGCTCCACAACCACCATTGCACGACACATCGGCAACGGCCTCTCGCTGCTCGCGGCCTGCTTTCTCGCGCTTGCGCTTGGCGGCTGCGGCGGCATCGAGTTTCAGGGCAAGGCGTTCGACTATATCGGCCTGTCCGACGTCGGCAAGCAGCAGGAAGATGTGCGGATGACGGAGCGCGCACCGCTGCTCGTTCCGCCCAACACGCGGAACCTTCCGCCTCCCGGCAGCCCCGCCGTCACCCGGGCCGACTGGCCTGCCGATACCGACAAGGAGCGCAAGCGCCTCGCCGCCTTGCGCAAGGCCGAGGAGGAGAAGAAGGCGGCCGAGCTCGAGCCCGACAATCCTTATGCCGGCAAGCCGAAGCTGCTCGACAAATTGCTCGGCAAGAGCAAGACGACCACGGAAGACGGCCAGACGGTCGACGTGCCTGAGCCGGATCCGGCGGACAAGACCGCCGACGACAAAGCGCGCGAACGCGCCGCGACCACTGCCGCGACGCACAAGCCCGTCGATCAGTCGCTGAACGCGCCGACGCCTCCGGCAGACCCGTTCCATCCGAGCGCGCCCGACAGCTACAAGGGCATGTCGAATCCGTCCGGCAACAACGCCAATTGGTGACGATCAAGCGCGCAGGCCCACTCGCCCTTTGCGAATTGGCTTGAAAAATCGACTTGTAAGCCTGAAATGTGGGCAATCCCGCCCGAAAAGCCTCTATCCTTAGGGCTCGAGGGCTGACCCTTTGGTTCCTCACCCCCGGTCACGATCCATGGTGATGTCGATGTTCGATCAGCTTGCGGGCGCGCTCGATGGACGTGCGGGCCTGATCCTCGCCGCCTTCAGCCTCGCCTCCGTGGCCTTTGCCGTGGCGGTGGACAGCACCAAGGCGAGCCCCCGCGTCGTCGAATTCACGCTCGGCAACGGTCTTCAGGTCCTGGTCATCCCCGACCACCGCGCTCCGGTCGTGACCCAGATGATCTGGTACAAGGTCGGCGCCGCCGACGAGCCGCGCGGCTCTTCCGGCATCGCCCATTTCCTCGAGCATCTGATGTTCAAGGGCACCGAGGCGATCCCGCCGGGCCAGTTCTCCAAGATCGTTGCCAGGAACGGCGGCGAGGACAACGCCTTCACCAATCATGACGTCACCGCCTATTTCCAGCGCGTTGCCAAGGACCGCTTGCCGACGGTGATGGCCATGGAGGCCGACCGCATGGCCAATCTGCGCCTCTCCGAGGAGGACGTGACCACCGAGCGGAACGTGATCCTGGAAGAGCGCCGCAGCCGGGTCGACAACGATCCGTCGAGCATCCTGCAAGAGCAGATGATGGCCGCACTCTACGCCAATCACCCCTACGGCATCCCGATCATCGGCTGGTCGCACGAGATCGCCGCGCTAGACCGCGAGGATGCGCTCGGCTTCTACAAGCGCTTCTACGCACCGAACAACGCGTTGCTGGTGATCGCCGGCGATGTCGAGCCCGGCGAGGTGCGGAAGCTCGCCGAGGAGACCTTCGGCAAGCTCCCGCCGCATGCTTCGCTGAATGGCCGCACGCGTCCGCGGGAGCCGGAGCATTACGCGCCGGTGAAGGTCGAGCTCGAGGATGCCCGCGCCGGACGCATGACCGTGCAGCGCTATTATCTCACGCCGAGCTATGCCACCGCCGCGCCCGGCGAAGCCGAGGCTCTCGACCTCCTGATGCGCATCGCCGCGGCAGGTTCGGTGAGCAAGCTCTATAAGCGCCTCGTCATCGAGCAGAAGAAGGCGGCGAGCGCCGGCGGCTGGTATTCGGATTCCGGCCTCGATGACGGCAGGGTCGCCTTCTATGCGATCGGCGCCGAGAAGGTCACGCCTGCCGAGCTCGAGACGGCCATGGACGGCGTCGTCGCCGAGTTGCGCGAGACCGGCGTCACCCAAGGCGAACTCGACCGCGCCCGCAGCGCCTATCTCGCCGAGTTCGTCTACACCACCGACAGCCAGTCGCGCATGGCGCGTCATTATGGCTGGCGGCTCGCCACCGGCATGACTGTCGCCGACGTGGAGGAGTGGCCCGAGCGGCTCAAGAAGGTGACGGTCGACGATATTCGCGCCGTGGCGCGCAAATATCTCGTGGAGAAGAATTCGGTGACGGGGATCCTGGTGCCAGCGCCTGACCAGACGAGCCGCGGTGAGCAGCCGGTCCATGTCCCACATCCCGGCAGGTCGTAGACGCCATGCGTCAGAGGGGGGTTCTGCGCCCGTTCGCCCGGCAGGGCTTTGGGCTTGCCGCCGCTTTTGCGTTCCTCGCGGCGCTTGCCGCAACCCCGGCTGAGGCCATGGACATCAAGCGCGTCACGAGCCCCGGCGGCATCGAGGCTTGGCTGGTCGAGAGCCACGTCAATCCCCTGATCGCCATGCGCTTTGCCTTCCGCGGCGGCGCCGCCCAGGACCCAGAGGCCAAGCAGGGCCTTGCCTATTTCGTCTCCGGCATGATGGACGAGGGGGCCGGCGAGCTCGACTCCATCGGCTTCCAGGAGCGCTTGCAGACGCTCGCCATGCGCGTCGACTTCGATGCAGGACGCGACGTGATGCTCGGCAATGTGCAGATGCTGTCGGCAAACATGAACGAGTCGTTCGACCTGTTGCGCCTTGCCATGTCGCAGCCGCGCTTCGATGCCGACGCGCTCGAGCGCGTGCGCGCGCAGATCATCGCCGGGCTGAAGTTCGACGAGAACGACCCCGAGGAGGTTGCCTCGCTCGCCTGGGATCGCCTCGCCTTCCAGGGTCATCCTTATGGCCGGCCGATCAAAGGCACCAAGGCGTCGATCGCCGCCATGACGCAACAGGATCTGCGCGATTACGTCCGCCGCGTCTTCGCCCGCGACAAGCTCGTGATCTCGGTTGTCGGCGATATCGACGCCGAGACGCTCGGCCGCAAGCTCGACGAGGTGTTTGGCCCGCTGCCGCAAGCCTCGGCGCTCGCGCCGATCGCCGACGCCAAGCCGCCGATCGGCCCGACCCGCGAGATCATCGTGATGGAAGTGCCGCAATCCGTGGCGCAGTTCGGCCATCGTGCCTTCGCGCGCAAGGACGACGACTTCATCGCCGCCTATATCCTCAATTACATCATTGGCGGCGGCGGCTTCTCCTCGCGCCTGATGGAGGAGGTGCGCGAGAAGCGCGGGCTTGCCTATTCGGTGCACTCGAACCTCTTCCCCTACCAGCATGGCGCCGTGTTCGTCGGCAACGTGGCGACGCAGAATGAGAGGGTGGGGCAGTCGCTCGAGGTGATCGAGAGCGAGTTGCGGCGCCTTGCCGAGGAGGGGCCGAGCGCGGAGGAGCTCGCCAGTGCCCAGAGCTATCTCACCGGCGCCTATGCGCTCCGCTTCGAATCTTCGAGCAGCATCGCCAATCAGCTCTTGTGGATCCAGATCGAGGATCTCGGCATCGACTATGTCGACCGGCGCAACGATCTCATCGAGCAGGTGAGCCTCGACGACATCAAGCGCGTGGCCAAGCGGCTGATCGAGGCCGATCGTCTGATCACCACCATCGTCGGCAAGCCTGTCGAGGCAAAGCCGAAAAAGGCGCCGGGCTAAGGGTCCACCCATGCCGCTGTTGCAGTCGGTCGAAGGCTGCCTTGAGGGAAGCATCGGCGCGTCCGGCCTGTCGCAGGCCGAGCTCGATCGCACCCTCGATCGCCTTCAGCCACGCCTCGCCTCCTTGCGCGATGCCTATGCCACCGGCGCGCTGCCGCTGTTGCGCGTGCCGAAGCGGCGCGACGACATCCCACCCGCACGCGAAGCTCTCGCTGCGCTCACCAAGGACGCCAGGACACTGGTTTTCTTCGGCACCGGCGGCTCTAGCCTTGGCGGACAGACGCTGGCGCAACTCGGCGGCTGGGGCATTCCCGGCGATGACGGCAATGGCGGACAACGCGGCCGTCCGCGCACCCGCTTCTACGACAATCTCGATGCGCGGACGCTCGAGCGCGCGCTTGGCAGCCTCGATCTCGCCACCACGCGCTTCGTGGTGATTTCCAAGTCCGGCAATACGCCCGAGACCTTGATTCAGATCATCGCCGCCATCGAGGCGGTGCGTGCCGCTGGGCTGGGTGACCGCATCCCGGAATTGTTCCTCGGCCTCACCGAGCCGCGCAGCAAAGCCACCAACGGCCTGCGCGATCTCTGCGAGGCACTGGCGATCCCGATGCTGCCGCACGACCCTGGGATCGGCGGCCGCTTCTCTGGCCTGACCAATGTCGGGCTCCTGCCGGCGCTTGCCCGCGGGCTTAATGTTGAGGCGCTCCGCAAGGGCGCCCACGGCGTGATTGAGGGCCTGCTCACGGTCACCACGCCGAAGGACTTCGCGCCGGCGTTGGGTGCCGCCGTCACCATCGGCCTCGCCAAGGAGCGCGGCGTGAAGGTCAGCGTGATGCTGCCCTATGCCGACCGCCTGTCGCGCTTCGCCGCCTGGTACGTGCAGCTCTGGGGCGAGAGCCTCGGCAAGAAGGGCGAGGGGACGACGCCGGTCGCGGCGCTTGGCCCTGTCGATCAGCACAGCCAGCTTCAGCTCTATCTCGACGGCGCGCCGCAACATGTCATCACCGTGGTGCGCGAGGCCTGCTCCGGCACCGGGCCTCGCGTCAGCGCCGACCTCGCCAAGATCGCCAATGCCGAGTATCTGGCGGGCCATGCCGCGGGCGATCTCGTTGCCGCCCAGCAAAAGGCCATCCCCGAGGCGTTGATCGCCGCCGGCCGCCCGGTGCGCACCATCGATCTTGAGCGGCTCGACGAGCGCACGCTTGGCGGTCTGATGATGCATTTCATGCTGGAAACGATCCTCGCCGGGCATCTCCTGGGCGTCGACCCGTTCGACCAGCCAGCGGTAGAATTGGGTAAGATCATCACGCGCCGCTATCTTGGCGGGTGAAACTCCGCGAGGGCCGCGATGGCCATACGCCAGCTGCCGCCGAACCTCGTCAACCGCATCGCCGCGGGTGAGGTGGTCGAGCGCCCGGCAAGCGTCGTCAAGGAGCTGATCGAGAACGCGATCGACGCCGGCGCCACGCGCATCGACGTGGTGGCGAACGGCGGCGGCCTGGGCCTGATCCGCGTCACCGACGACGGAAGCGGCATGGACCGCGACGACCTCGCTTTGGCGGTCGAGCGCCACGCCACCTCGAAGCTTCAGGACGACGATCTCTCGACCATTCTCACCCTCGGCTTTCGCGGCGAGGCGCTGCCGTCGATCGGCGCGGTGGCGAGGCTCACCATCATCAGCCGCGCCCGCGGCGCCAACAGAAGCCTATGAGATCGCCGTCGATGGCGGTCGCAAGGCGCCGCTCAAGCCTGCCGCGATCGGCGGCGGCACGCGCATCGAGGTGCGCGATCTGTTCTACGCGACGCCGGCGCGGCTCAAGTTCATGAAATCCGAGCGCGCCGAGAGCGGAGCCATCGCCGATATCGTCAAGCGGCTCGCCCTCGCCAAGCCCGAGATCGCCTTCAGCCTCGCTAACGGCGACCGCACAATTTTGCGGCTCGAACCTTGCCCGCCGGGACTGCTCGATCATGGCCTGCCGCGGCTCGGGCGCATCCTCGGCGAGGACTTCGTCACCGATGCTCTGCCGGTCCGCGCCGTGCGCGGCAACATCGCCGTGGAAGGCTTCGCCGGGCTTGCCACGCTGCACCGCCCGAACAGCCTCGGGCAATATCTCGTGGTGAATGGCAGGCCGGTACGCGACAAGCTGCTCGCAGGCGCGGTGCGCGCAGGCTATGGCGACCTCGTGCCGAACGGTCGGCACCCGATGCTTGCGTTGTTCCTCACGCTTCCTCCCGACGAGGTCGACGTGAACGTGCACCCGGCCAAGACCGAGCTCAGATTCCGCGACGCGCAAGCCGTGCGCGCGCTGATCGTCACCGCCCTGCATGAGGCGCTTGGCTCGGCGCAACACCGCGCCACGGCGAGCCTGTCGCAAGAGGCGCTTGCCCGCATGGCGCGGCCATCTGCCGGATTTACCTCGCACCACCCGTCGCCGCGGGCCTTCGGCTTCGCCGAGCGCGGGCAAGCACCGCTTGGCCCCGTCGCCACGCCGAGCGCGCCCACCCATGCGCACGCCGATGAGGGCGACACCACCGCCTATCCTCTCGGCGCCGCGCGGGCCCAGGTGCATGATACGTTCATCATCGCCGAGACCGAGACCTCCCTCGTCATCGTCGATCAACACGCCGCCCATGAGCGCCTCGTCTACGAGCGGTTGAAGAAGGCCTTCGCCAATGGCGGCCTCTCCCGCCAGATGCTGCTGATCCCGGAGGTTGTCGAGCTCGATGCCGAGGCCGCCGACCGTCTTGCCGGAGCAGCCGCCGAGCTTGAGCGTCTCGGCCTCGTGGTCGAGGCGTTCGGTCCGTCGGCCGTGATCGTGCGCGAGGTTCCGGCGCTGCTCGGCCAAGGCAACATCCAGGGGCTGTTGCGCGATCTCGCCGACGAGCTCGCCGAAGGCGAGGGGAGTCTTGTCGTCTCCGAGCGGCTCGATCACGTGCTCTCAACCATGGCCTGTCACGGCAGCGTTCGCGCCGGCACGCACGCCTCAATGCCGAGGAGATGAACGCGCTGCTCCGCGACATGGAGGAGACGCCCTTCTCGGGCCAGTGCAATCACGGCCGCCCGACCTACGTGGAACTGAAGCTCGCCGACATCGAGAAGCTGTTCCAGCGGCGCTGAGGCCCCAGTGGGCGACCGTAACGTCCAGCGCGACCGCGAGGATAACTACTTGTAGCTGCTGAGCACCGCGCCGTGCAGGAAGGGGCTGTCGGCGTCGGCGACATTGCCGGTTGCGCCGCCGAGGTTGAGATGGGCGAGCTGGATCAGATGCCCGCTCTTGGTCTTGACCAGGGTGTAGTGGATCTCGACCGACTTGCCGGCCGAGCGGCAGGAGGTGAACAGCCGCTTCACGCTCACGAGTTTCGCCGGCTCGCTGATCTTCCTGCCCGAGGCGAAATCGCCCGTACAGTTCTTGGCGTCGTCCGCCATCACCGCATTCGCCGCCACGTCGAGATCGACGGCGCGCATCTCCTTGTAGCCGACCAGCGCCGCGACGATGCCGTTTTCGTAAGTCCACACCACGTCGAAGCTCGGCATGGGGGTCTCGCTCGGATCGGCCATCTCATAGTCGGAGATGCCTGCCGAGGCGAGCAGGTCCGAGGCGAAGGCCTCAGCCTCGCTCGCGGTAAACAGCTTGTTGCCGCGGTCGTTGCCGGCCTCCTGCGCCTTGGCCTCGACGCCGCCGGCCTTCTCGGCCTCGAGATTTTCGCTCACGCATCGCGCAAGCGCTGCGATGGCGTCGCGCGTGCCGGAAAGCTCGAAGCTCACGTCGCCCGCCGGCGTGACGACCGCGAGCGTGTGGCCGCCGCGCATGGCCTCGACCACCGGATCGGCATTGTCGAGCGGCACCAGGATGCCGTGCGCGTCGACGACCTTGGCCGTGCCGGCGATCGGCGCGAGCGTGTCGATCGAGAGCGTCACCGGCTCCTCGACACCGACCTGCAAATTCCACTTGTCGTTGGCGAGCACAAGGCCCCAGCCGAAATCGCGGCTGATGATGAAGGCGAGCGTGATGCCGTTGGCATAGTCCGCGGTCATGGTGCAGTCGCGGAAGGTGCCGTCGTCGTCGCGGTTGGCTTGGCCTTGCCAGCCGCCTGAGGTGAAGGCCTGCGCCGGCGGCGCGGCGAAAGCGGCCGCGGCGGCGAGAAACGAGACAAAGCCCAGGACTTTCAACGACTTCATGGCACCCTCGTCCCGGCTGACCTTGTCATTCAAGCACATCTGCCTGCCCTGAGCCACCGGCGCGGCCCACGACGATCGCCGGAAAGGCGCGCATCACGATAAGTTTTGTGTCGCCATAGGCGCGCGTGTCGATCTCCTCGAATCCGGCCGGCAGCACGATCTCGGTGTCTGCCCGCTCCTCCAGAACCGCGACGGCGCCCTCCCTGATCCAGCCGCCCTCAGCGGCGGATTGAAGCGCCCTTACCCCAAGTTCCTTGCCGTAAGGCGGGTCGAGGAACACGAGGTCGAAGGTCTGCATCGTTCCGGCCGGCCCAAGCTTCGTCGCGTCGCGCCGCCAGATCTTGGTCGCGCCGGTGAGATGCAGCGCCTCCACATTGCGGCGGATGGACGCGCGCGCCTCGGCGCTGTCCTCGACGAACAGGCAGAAGCGGGCGCCGCGCGAGCAGGCTTCGAGCCCGAGCGCCCCAGAGCCGGCAAACAGATCGAGCACCCGCGCGCCGTCGAAATCGAAACCAGGCGCGCCGTGCTCGAGCACGTTGAACAGCGCCTGGCGCACGCGGTCCGAGGTCGGCCGCGTGGCAAGCCCCTTCGGCGCCTCGATGCGCGCGCCCCTGAACTTGCCGGCTACGATGCGCATGGCAGTGGAGTCGACACTCATCGCCGCCGCGCCGCTCGCAGCCTCTGGTTCTCGCTGCTCAATCCCAATTCGGCGGTGAGCTTCCCGCCCAACTGGTCCATCAACACCCGCGACTTGACCTCGCTTACCTCGCCGACCGGCAAATCTCCGAGCGCGAACGGGCCGAAGGAGATGCGGATCAGGCGGTTGACGGTGAGGCCGAGCGCCTCGGCGAGCCGCTTCACCTCGCGGTTCTTGCCTTCGCGAAGCCCAAGCGTGAGCCACACATTGCTTCCCTGCTCGCGATCGATCTTGGCTTCGACCGGCCCGTAATGCACCCCGTCGATGGTGATGCCCTTGGCGAGGCGGTCGAGATCGGCTTGCGTCACCCTGCCATGCGCCCGCACGCGATAGCGCCTGAGCCAGCCGGTGCTCGGCAATTCGAGGTGTCTCGCAAGCTCGCCGTCGGTGGTGAGCAGCAACAGGCCCTCGGTGTTGAGGTCGAGCCGCCCCACCGAGACCACGCGGGGAAGCTCGGGCGGCAACGCCTCGAACACGGTCTTGCGCTTTTGCGGGTCCTTGTGGCTGGTCACGAGCCCCTTAGGTTTGTTGTAGCGCCACAGCCGTGGCGCTTCCGCCTTCGGCAGAGGCTTGCCGTCGACGGCGATCTTGTCGTCGGGCTTCACCACATAGGCCGGAGTCGTCAGCACCGTGCCGTTGACCGCGACCCGGCCCTCGCCGATCCATCGCTCAGCGTCGCGCCGCGAGCAGAGGCCGGCATGCGCCATGGCCTTGGCGATACGCATCGGCTCCGCCGCCTTTGCCGCCCCGGGCTTCGCCCCTTGACCTTGCTTCCCGCTTCCGCGCAATTTCGCCCCCATGATGAGAGAGACGCTTGCAGATGTGGAGGAGCCAAGCAAGCGGCCCATGGATCTCGCCTTCGCCGAGGCCGAGGCTGCGGGCCTTCTGGGCGAGGTTCCCATCGGCGCCGTGGTGGTGAGCGCGTCAGGCGAGGTGCTGGCACGCGCCGGCAACCGCACGCTTCAGCTTCGCGATCCGACGGCCCATGCCGAGCTCCTCGCCATCCGCGAGGCCTGCGCCAGGCTCGGCAGCGAGCGGCTCATCGATTGCGATCTCTACGTCACGCTGGAGCCTTGCGCCATGTGCGCCGCGGCTATCTCCTTCGCGCGGCTTCGCAGGCTCTATTTCGGTGCAGCTGACTCCAAAGGGCGGCGCCGTCGAGCATGGCCCGCGCTTCTTCGCGCAGCCCACCTGCCATCACGCGCCTGAAATCTATGGCGGCATCGGCGAGGCAAGAGCCGCCGAGCTCCTGAAGCGCTTCTTCGCCGCGCGCCGGTAGTCATGCTTCATCGAAGCCAAAGCACCGCTTACCCGTGCCTCGCGCCGCGAACGGCTTGCGAAGCTGACGACCCCGGGATTCACCCGAGGCGTGTGCTCGAAGACCCCCGAGGCCGGATCGCGTTACTCCTGCCGGCAAATCGGGCCGTGGACTGGCCACGCCACCCGTCTGCGTTCCGCCGGCTTCCTCAGGCGCCGCATCCCTCTCCCGAGAAGCAGACGGTCTGCAGCTCGCGTCCTCATGGACGGAGAATTAATCGAGGCGCGAGGGCGGGGATAACGCGCTTATGGGCAAAGCAAGCGTGCCCACCATCGCCTTGGTGGGCAACGGCGTGCCGTGCCCCTACGGCGCAGGCGCGAGGAACTGGGCTTCGGCCAGTTTGGCGAACACGCCGCGCTTTGCCACCAGCGCATCGAAGCTGCCGCTCTCGACGATGCGGCCGCGGTCGAACACGAGGATGCGCGTCGCGTTCCTGACCGTGGCGAGGCGGTGGGCGATGACGAAGGTGGTGCGGCCCTTCATCACCTCGTTGAGCGCGGCCGTCACCTTCGCCTCGGTGGCGGCATCGAGCGCGCTCGTCGCCTCGTCGAGGATCAGGATCGGCGGGTCTTTCAACAGCGCGCGCGCGATCGACAGCCGCTGGCGCTCGCCGCCGGAGAGCATCCGGCCGCGCTCGCCGACCGTTGAGTTCAGTCCGTCCCCCTGGCGCTCGATGAAGTCGAGCGCCTCGGCGCGCTTGCAGGCGGCAAGGATCTCGTCGTCGGTGGCGTCAGGATTGCCGACGCGCAGATTCTCGGCGATCGAGCGGTTGAACAACAGCGGCTCCTGGAAGATCACGCCGATATTGCGCCTGAGGCTGGTGAGCTTGACGTCGCGGATATCGCGGCCGTCGATGCCGATCTTGCCGGATTGCGGATCGTAGACGCGGTAGAGCAGCGCCATCGCCGTAGACTTGCCTGCGCCGGTGGCGCCGACCAGCGCAATGGTCTCGCCTGGCTCTGCCTTGAAGGTAAGGTCCTCGACGGCGGGAAGCCTTGCCGTCATAGGAGAAGGTGACGCCGTCGAAGGCGACCTCGCCGCGCACCCTCTTCAGCGTCACCGCCTTCTTGCGATCCTTCACCGAAATCGTGGTGTCGAGCACGCCGAAGAATTCCTCGAGCCGCGGCACATTCATAAAGACCGAATTGACGAAGCGCGCCGCCTGCTCGAGCCGCTGGATCAGCATGCCTGCGAAGCTCATGAACATGACGATGCCGCCGATCGTCGTCTGCCCGCGCGCGAAGAGGTAGAGCCCGAGGATCAGGATCGCCAGCATGGTGAGCGTGGTCGACGCCTTGGTCAGGGTGGAGACCAGCGCCCACCAGGAGAGCACCGGCATTTGCGCCCCGAGCAGCCGCTCGACCACCGCGCGCAATTCGCGCACCTCGTCCTCGACGCGGGTGAAGCTCTGCACCAGCGCCACATTGCCGAGCGTGTCCGAGGCGCGCTCGGCGAGGTCGGAGTAATAGCGCTCGACCGATTTCTGCATGGCTTCGGTCTTGCGCAGCACGAACACGGTGAGCGCGAGGAAGATGAGCGACAGTCCGATGAGCAGGAGGCCGAGCCGCCAGTTGAGATAGAGCGCGAGCGGCAGCAGCACGGCGATCGACACGATGGCCGCGAGATGCTCGCGGAAGAAGCCGAGCCATAGCCACCACAGCGTGTCGGTGCCGGTCAGCATCACCTTCATCAGCCGCCCGGAGTGGGTGGCGCTGTGGAAGCTCAAGGGGAGCTGGAGCACGTGCTCGAAATAATCGGACAGCACCGCCTGGCGGCGCTTATGGGCGAGCTTGTCGGCATAGAGCGAGACGAGCGCGCCGCAGAGGATGAGGAACAACCCAAAGCCGACCCAGGCGGCGACGAGCGGCGTCAGTCTCGGCCAGTCGAGCGCGCCGCCGGCGCCTTGCGCGCCGGCCAGCGCATCGATGATGCGGCCGAACAGCACCGGCTCGGCGAGCGCCGCCGCGGCGAGCGCGACATTGGCGAGCGCCAGCAGCCAGCCCAGCCGCATCTGCGGGCCGAGCAGGCCGAGCACGCGGGCGTAGAGGTGGAACATGGGGTGAGGAGAGGGAGGCTAGAATCCCGATTGCGGGGTCCAGGCGCGCATGCTTGGCGGCCAGTTCGTCTCAGGGTAGCGCCGCTGCAGCGCCTGCACTTCGTAGTCGCCGCGCGCGTAGGGGACGAAGCCGAAATAGGTGCTCCAGCCGCCGGGGCGACGCGGAGGGGTGTACACATAGGGATAGATCGGCGGCCGCCCGCGCTGGAAGATTTGTGCGGGCTCGACGATGGGGGCGGGCGCGGCGAGGCCCGGAGCGGTCAGCGGCGCGGCGCTCGCACGGGGTCAGCCCAGCGATGCTGAGACAGCAACGCGGCATGCCAGCAAGGGCCGGTACCGTTTTCTTGAAGCTATGCGCCATGAAGGTCTCCGTCTGAGGCAGCACTAGATTTGGGGACGGCCTGCCGCTGTCGCAAGCGTTCCTAAGGCTTCGACCTTAACGGATCTACCTCTCCCCTGCGGGGCAGAGGTCGCGTCGAGGCTCTTCGCTTCGACGCGGGTGAGGGGGAAAAATTGCCTTAATGTCTGGAACCCCCTCACCCCGACCCTCTCCCCAGAGGGGAGAGGGGGTTCACTGCGCGCCAGCCGATGTCGCGGCGGCAGAAGCCGCCAGGCCAGTCGATGTTGTCGACTGCCGCGTAAGCCTTGGCCTGCGCCTCGCGGATGTCGCTGCCTTTCGCCGTGACGCCGAGCACGCGGCCGCCATCGGCGAGGATGCGGTTGCCGTCGCGCTTGGTGCCGGCATGGAAGATCTGCACATCAGGATCGCGAGCGGCAGCATCGAGGCCCTTGATCTCGCTGCCCTTGGCGTAGGCGCCGGGATAGCCCTTGGCGGCCATGACCACGCACAGCGCGGGGTCGTCGCTCCACTCAAGGTCGACGACCGCCGAGCCGCCCCTCTGCGACGGCCAGCAGCGCCGGCAGCAGATCCGACTTGAGCCGCATCATCAGCACCTGGCACTCGGGGTCGCCGAAGCGGGCATTGTATTCGATGAGCTTCGGCGCCCCGTTCTCGATCATCAGCCCGGCATAGAGCACGCCCTTGAACGGCGTGCCGGCTTCAGCCATGGCGCGTACCGTCGGCTCGATGATCTCGCTCATGGTGCGGCGGCAGAGTTCATCCGTCATGATCGGCGCCGGAGAGTAGGCGCCCATGCCGCCAGTGTTCGGTCCCCGATCGCCGTCGAAGGCGCGCTTGTGGTCCTGCGCCGTGGCGAGCGGCAGCGCCGTCGTCGCCGTCGACCAGTGCGAAGAAGCTTGCTTCCTCGCCGCGCAGGAACTCCTCGATCACCACCTCTTCTCCAGCGGCGCCGAACGCGCCCGAGAAGCAGGCGTCGATGGCGGCGTCGGCGTCGGCCTTGGTCTCGGCGATGGTCACGCCCTTGCCTGCGGCGAGCCCGTCGGCCTTGATCACGATGGGTAGCTTCTGCGTCGCCACGTAAGCCTTGGCCGCAGGCGCATCGGAGAAGCGGGCGTACGCAGCGGTCGGGATGCCGGCCCGCGCGCAGAGATCCTTGGTGAAGCCCTTCGAGCCTTCGAGTTGCGCCGCTTCCTTCGACGGACCGAACACCTTGATGCCTTGCGCTTCGAGGTCGTCGGCAAGGCCTGCGACCAGCGGCGCCTCAGGGCCGATGATCACAAGGCCGATCCCGTTCTCCTTGCACACTCTTGCCACCGCGGCGTGATCGCCTACATCCAGCGGCAGGCACTCGGCGACCTCCGCGATCCCGGCATTGCCAGGCGCGCAATAAAGAGTGCCGAGGAGGGGGCTTTGCTTGAGCTTCCAGGCGAGCGCGTGCTCGCGGCCGCCTCCACCTATCAACAGCACGTTCAATGGGGTAAAGCTCCTGTGAAAGAGGCTGCCTCCCTAGCACGCTGGCGGCAGAAGCAAAATGGAACCCGAATGTCGATAGCCGACCGCAGCGCAACGGAAGTCACGACGAACCTCGTCGAATATAGCGTCTCGGAGCTCGCCTTCGCGCTGAAGCGCACGGTCGAGGAGGCCTACGGCCTGGTGCGGCTGCGCGGCGAGATCTCCGGCTTCAGGGGCCAGCACGCCTCCGGCCATTGCTATTTCGTGCTGAAGGACGAGAAGGCCGCGATCGAGGCGGTGATCTGGAAGAGCACGTATCAGCGGCTCAAGTTCAAGCCCGAGCAGGGGCTCGAGGTGGTGGTCAAGGGACGGGTCACCACCTATCCCGACAAATCGAAATATCAGATCGTCATCGACGATCTCGAGCCGGCAGGCATCGGCGCGCTCATGGCCCTGCTCGAGCAGCGCAAACGCGCCCTTGCCGCCGAGGGCCTGTTCGACGCGGACCGCAAGCTGCCGCTGCCCTATCTGCCTCGCATCGTCGGCGTGGTCACCTCGCCGACCGGGGCGGTGATCCGCGACATCCTGCATAGGCTCGCCGACCGCTTCCCTTGCCATGTGCTGGTCTGGCCGGTGCGGGTGCAAGGTGAGACCTGCGCCATCGAGGTCGCCGCCGCCATCCACGGCTTCAACGGGCTGGTGATCGGCGCCCCCGTGCCGCGCCCCGACCTCATCATCGTCGCCCGCGGCGGCGGAAGTCTCGAGGACCTCTGGGGCTTCAACGAGGAGATCGTCGCCCGCGCCGTCGCCGCCAGCACCATCCCGCTGATCTCAGCGGTCGGGCATGAGACCGACTGGACCATCATCGACCTCGTCGCCGATCACCGCGCGCCGACCCCGACCGCAGCCGCCGAGCGCGCCGTGCCGGTCCGCGCCGACCTGCATATCCAGGTGACGAGCTTCGGCTTGCGCGTCATGAGCTGCCTCAGGCGGCTGGTCGAGGGGCAGCGGACGATGCTGCTCGCGCTCGCCCGCGGATTGCCGCGGCGGAGCGAGATCCTGGCGCTGCCGCGCCAGCGCTTCGACGGGGTGAGCGCGAGGTTGGGCAGGGCGCTGCACGCCAACGCGCATGCGCATCGCGTCGCGCTCGCGCGCTCAGCCACGCGGCTCAGGCCGCATCTCGTCGGCAGGGCGGCGCAAGGAGGGCGCGAGCGGCTTATCCGTCTCGACCGCTCAGCCCGCCGCGCTCTTCCAGCCTTGGTGGCGCGCTCGCGCCAGTGCCTCGATGCGCGCATCCAGCTCCTCAACTCGCTCGGCTATCACAACGTGCTCGCCCGCGGCTTTACCATCACCCGCGACGCCGAAGGGCGGATGCTTCGCCGCGCCGCCGACGTGCATCGCGGCGAGCGTCTGGACATCGAGTTCGCCGATGGCCATGTCCCTGCGCAGGCAGATGGTGGCGACCGCAAGGCAACAGCAAGTCCGAAGCGTGCACGCGGCCGCGACGAAAAGCAGGGCACATTGTTGTAAGCGGGCTGGCCTCGGGCCGAAGCGCGACGCTATGGTGAAACGACGAAATTAGAACTGGGGCGAAGCACAGCCTTGATGAACCGTTTCGAACGCAACATTGGCTTCAAGGGCGAAGCCAAGCTCAAATATCTCGACGGCGAGGTGCAGGTGGTGACGCCTGGCGACTTCGTGCGCTGCGCCGTCACCGGTCGCATCATTCCGCTCGAGGAGCTGCGCTATTGGAGCGTCGAGCTGCAAGAGGCCTATATCGACGCCGCCGCCTCGCTGAAGCGCTTCCGCGACACCCACCCGACACCGTAAGCACGTAAAGACTTCGTCATGCAAGCCCGGCCATGACAAGTGGTTGGTTCAGCCTAGCGCGGCGCTTCTCGATCGTCTCGACCAGAAGGCGCTTCAGCTTGTCGCCGTCGGCGAACTCGATGTCGATGAGGAGCGGCCGCGAGCGGAACTTGAGCTCGGAGCACTCCGTGCCGTCGTCGTCGGGCAGGCGCACCCAATCCTTCTCGGTGGTGACCAGCATGGCGTTCCACTCCCGCGCCCATCTGAGCAGCCGCATCGCCTGCCGCTCGGTATAGGGGTGATGGTCGGGGAAGGAGCGCGTGCCGGTGAGCCGCGCGCCGTTCTGCGACAGCGTCGCGTAGAATTTCTTCGGATTGGCGATGCCGGCAAAGCCGATCACCGGCAGTATGCCGAGCCAGCGCGCATCGCCGCGCGGCGCCATGCGCGCCTTCAACACCGGCTTGTTCGCCGCCTCGAAGCTCTTGGCGAGCGGCGCGGTCTTGCCGCCGTCGCCGATCAGGAGCAGCGCGTCGGCGCGCGGCATCTGCTTGTCGAGCGGCGCGCGCAAGGGACCGGCAGGCATGACGAGCCCATTGCCGAGCCCGGTCGCGGCATCGACCACGATCAGGCTGAAATCCTTGGCGAGCTGCGGGTTCTGGAAGCCGTCATCCATGACGATGACCGTGGCGTCGGTGCCCTCGATCAGTCTTGCGCCCGCCGCGCGGTCCGCCGACACCACGGCCGGCGCGTGCGCGGCAAGCAGCAGCGTCTCGTCGCCGACCTCAGCCGCGCTCTGGCCCTTGGCGACCAGCACCGGGCCTTGCGTCTTGCCGCCATAGCCGCGGGTGAGAAAGCAGGGGCGCTCGCCCGCTTCCTTCAACACTTTGGCGACGGCAATGGCCGTCGGGGTCTTGCCGCCGCCGCCTGCGGTGAAATTGCCGATGCAGATCACCGGAAGCCGCGAGCGGTAAGGCGCGACGCCGGCCATCTTCCGCTCCGCCATGCGCCCATAGATGGCGCCGAGCGGCGACAGCGCCGAGGCGAGCACGCCTCGCCGCCGGTACCACCAGAATGGCGTCCTAAGAGGCATGGAGCAGCGTCGCCCGTGGCGGCAGGAAGCGCTCGATCTCGGCGATGGTGCGCGGCAGGGCTCCGCCCATGCGGGCAATGGCGCCCTCGGCCCGCGCCATCATGCGTGCGCGCGCCTGCGCATCCTCAAGCAGCAGCAGCACGGCCGTGGCGAGATCGTTCGCCTCGCTCACCTGGGCGCAGCCGCCCGAGGCCAGGAGCTCCTCATAGGCGTCGGCGAAGTTCCGCCAATGCGGGCCGGTGACCACGGCGGCGCCGAGCTTGATCGCCTCCATCGGGTTCTGTCCGCCATGCGGCACGAGCGAGCCGCCGACAAAGGCGACCGGCACGAGATTGTAGAACAGCCCAAGCTCGCCGATCGTGTCGGCGATGTAGATGTCGGTGCTTGCGTCGGGGAGCTTGCCTTCCGAGCGAAGCGCCACCTTGAGATTGGCGCTTCGTCAGGAGCCTCGCGATGAATGGGCCGCGGTCCGGATGCCGCGGCACGATGATGGTGAGGAGATCTGGCCGCGCGCCCTTCATGGCGAGATGGGCGACGGCGGCGATGTCGTCCTCGCCTGGATGCGTGCTTGCCGCAAGCCATACGCTGCGTCCGGCGAGCGCCGCGGAGAGTTTCTTGTGGCCGGCCAAATCGACCGGCGGCGGCGGCGCGTCGATCTTGAGATTGCCGACCGGGACGGTGCGCGGCGCGCCGAGCGCGGTGAAGCGCTGGGCGAAGCGCTCGTTCTGGGCGAGCACCAGGCCGAATGCCGAGAACAGCGGACGGCTCAAGCCGGGGCGGTTGCGCCAGCGGCGGAAGGAGCGGAACGACATGCGGCCGTTGACGAGCACGAGCGGGATGTTGAGCGCATTCGTCTCCAGCACGAGGTTCGGCCAGATTTCCGATTCGACGAACACCGCAAGGTCGGGCTGCCAATGCTCGAGAAACCGCCGCACATAGTCCTGATTGTCGAGCGGCACATATTGGTGCACGGCGCCCTTCGGCAGCCGCGCCCGCGCGAGCTTCGCCGAGGTGACCGTGCCGGTGGTGAGCAGCAGGCGGATCTCCGGGTGCTCGGCGGCGATCGCATCGATCACCGGCAGCACGGCATTGGCCTCGCCGACGCTCGCGGCATGGAACCACACAAGGAAGCCGGATGGGCGCGGCATGCTCGCCTCGCCGTAGCGCTCAGCGCGCCGCGCCGGCTCCTCCTTGCCGATGCGGGTGCGCCAGGCAAGCAGCAGCGGCGCGACCGGCGCGGCATAGCGCGTCAGCGCGCGATAGGCGCGAAGCGCGAAGGCCGGCTTGGGGGCATCCTTGACTTGCACGGCTGGTAACAACGGATCGGTGGCCCCGGCAAGTTCGTATGCGCGCGCGGTCGCTTGATTGAGGCCGCGTTCGACGGCGATGCGGGCGGCCTCCAAGGCGGCCGAATCGGCGTCCTCAGGCACCCATATCGGATCGCCGACCACGATGCCAAGCCTGGAGAAGGGCAGGTTGATGGTAAACGCGCTCCAATTGTTGAGCGTGACGTAGCGGCTCGTCGCCATGGCGCAAGGCACGATCGGTCGTCCAGCAATACGTCGTCGAAGCAGGCTGCAGCGGCAACTCCATGGCCAGATTGCTCGATTCAGGGACAGATCGACGCGCATCGGCCCCTGTCCGCCTCGTTGGCCTTCGACGCCGCCGAGTAACCGATCGCAACGCTTGCTGGAAGAGACGTCCGCATGACTTTGAAACTCACAGGGGCCGTTGCGATCGTGACCGGTGCGAGCAGCGGGATTGGCGAGGCGACCGCCCGTCGCCTCGCCGAGGCGGGCGCGTCCGTCGCGCTGGTCGCCCGCCGCAAGGACCGGCTCGATGCGCTGGTCGCCGGGATCGAGGAAGCAGGCGGCACGGCATTTGCCGTGCCCGCCGACATCGCCGAGCAGGCGCAGGCCGAGGTCGCCGTTCAAGCGGTTGTCGACCGGTTCGGCCGGGTCGACATCCTGATCAACAATGCGGGCCTCATGCTCATCGGTCCGATCGTCGGAGCGGACGTGGCGGAGTGGGAGCGCATGCTGGCGATCAACGTGCGCGGCCTTCTCTACGTCACCCATGCGGCTCTGCCGCATCTGCTGGCCGCCGCGGCCCACGCGCCCCGGGGCGTCGCCGACATCGTCAACATCAGCTCGCTCGCGGGCCGCAAGGCGTCGGCGCAGTTCGGGGTCTACAACCTGACGAAATTCGGGGTGAACGGCTTTACCGAATCGCTCCGTCAGGAGGTCACCCGCCGCCACGTCCGCGTCGGCGTGCTCGAACCTGGCGCCGTCGACACCGAGCTGGGGTCGCACAACAATAACCGCATGCAGACCGAGATGCTGGAGCCGTTCAACGCGCAGCATCAGCGGCTTGAGGCCGACGATATCGCCGACGGGATCGAGTTCATGGTGACGCGACCCCGCCATGCTTCGATCGCCGAATTGTGGGTCATGCCGACCGACCAGGTCGCGTGATCCCGCCGGTGCGTGCCGGCAAATACATATTGCTCTGCGGGCTCGCGGCGGCTGTCCTCGGACTTGCCGCCTTCACCGTGATGGCGGTGAAGGACCAGACCTATGTTCCCAGCGATGTCTACGCGCCAGCGGGCGAGCCGGTGCGAGAGGCCGCGGTCGTTTACTATTCGCGCTCCGGGCATTCGGAAGCGGTCGCGCGCGAGATCGCGCGGATGTTCAACGCGCCCATCGCGCGCATCACCGCGGACTATGCGCTGAGCTTTTCGGGGCAGCGCAAGGCGATTTCCGACGCCAATGCCGAAGAGCTTCCCGAGATCGAGGTCGAGCCCCTCGATCTCCATCCGGTGCGGCGTCTATTCCTCGTCTCCCCGACATGGATGTTCCGCCCCGCCACCCCGCTGTGGGCCTATGTCGAGCAGACGGATCTCACGGGGAAGGACGTCGTACTTGTCATGACCGGCAACAGCCGGTTCGAACAGTCGGAGATCGACGCCTTCGCGAAGCGGATCGAAGCGCATGGCGGTCGCCTGACCAATCATCTCTTCCTGCGCCGCGGCCGCATCTATTGGCAGAAGAGCCGCGAGGATTTGCTCGGTGACGTCCGCAGGGAAGTGGGTAAGCTCTAGCCATAATCCGATGACGTTCGCCTGCAGACCTGTCCGTCGCTCGCGGATAGTCGGTTCAGGAGAGCTGGTGACCGCCGTCGACCATGATGGTCTGTCCGGTCACATAGGATGTATCGTCCGTGGCGAGCATGAGGACGACGCTCGCGACCTCTTCGGGTTCACCGAACCTTCCCAGCGGGATACGCTGCGCCATCTTGGCCTTACGATCCTCCAGGCCCCGGTAGATGGGCGTCTCGATATGGCCGGGAGCGACGGCGTTGGCGCGGATATTGTCGCCGGCATATTCGTAGGCGACGCTTTCCGTCAGTCGCTTCACGGCGGCTTTGGACGCGCTGTAGTCAGCGGCTGCGGTGAATGGCGGGTAGGAGCTGAGTGAGGCCATGTTGACGATGCAGCCACCCCCCTGGCCGAGAAAATGGGGAATGACATATTTGATCGTATAGAACTGGCCCCTGACGCCCGGATGTTCGTTACACGGTTCCATGCGTTGACTTGCGGATGACCGGCAGCCGGTCTCAGGAGACCGGCATCTCCGGCACATGGTCCGGGATGATCAGATCGGTCTCGGTTGCCTGCACGGACGGCTGTGACCGTGATGCCTGGGGCGAGTTCTCTCAGGAGCAGACCTTCAGCAACTGGCTCGATGACCGCCATATCCGTAACGATCAGGCTGACGGGGCGCGACGAGGTCAGCGGCAGGGAGCAGTGCCGGACGATCTTCGGCTTGCCTTTGACCGTGTGCGTCATCGCGACGATGACGCGCTTGGCCCCCGACACCAGATCCATCGCGCCGCCCATGCCCGGCACCATGCGCCCAGGAACCATCCAGTTGGCCAGCCGCCCCTGCTGATCGACTTGAAGGCCGCCCAGCACGGTGACATCGACATGGCCACCGCGGATGAGACCAAACGACATCGCGCTGTCGAAGGTCGCCGCTCCGGGTAGTGCACCGATGGGGCCGCCGCCGGCGTCGGTGAGGTCCTCGCCCTCAAGCCCTTCTTCGGGCAAGGCCAGCATGCCGATGATGCCGTTCTCGGATTGGAAGAAGATATCGGCGTCCTTCGGCACGAAGGCGGCAACAAAGGTTGGCAGCCCGATGCCGAGGTTGACCAGGTCGCCGACCTTGAGTTCCAGGGCAACGCGTTTGGCGATCAGGGTCTTCTCATCCATGGCGCCGCTCCTGCGAGATCAGATAATTGACAAGCACCGCCGGTGTCATGACGGCATCAGGCGGGATCACCCCGACGGGCACGATGTTCTGGGCCTCGGCCAGGACGACACCGGCGGCCATAGCCATCAGCGGATTGAAGTTCCGCGCCGTCAGCGCATAGGTCAGATTGCCGATGTAGTCGGCCTGCTTGGCGTAGAGGAAAGCGAAGTCGGCCTTGAGCGGCTTCTCGAGAAGGAACGTGCGCCCATCGATCTCGAGGGTCTGCTTGCCGTCTTCGACCAGCGTGCCCGCTCCGGTCGGGGTCAGCACGCCGCCCAGGCCGTAGCCGCCGGCACGGATGCGCTCCGCCAGCGTGCCCTGGGGCACCAGTTCGACCTCGATCTCCCCCGCCAGCATCTGCCGCTGGGTTTCCGGGTTGGTGCCGATATGGCTCGTGATCACCTTGCGGACCAGCTTGGCGTCGATCAGCTTGCCGATCCCAACACCGGGTCGGGCTGTGTCATTGGCAATGATGGTCAGGTCCTTCTTGCCCTGACGCACCGTCTCGTCAATGAGGCGAGGCGGCGTGCCCACGGCCATGAAGCCCCCGATCATCAGGCTGGCTCCATCGGAGATCCGAGCGATGGCTTCAGCTACCTTGATTGTCTTCCTCATCCTGTCCCCATTTGGCATTGTCAGATCGCCAACCATCCGATCCAGAGATCCAGCCATGCCAATGCTGGCACAGGTGGCGCCGCTGAGATGAGCGCACGAAGATACCGCGACAGCTGGTGGAGACTTGCGTTGACGGTCTGCTCTGAGTCCTTTGTTCATTTCATAGAGGTCCTGCCCGCGCTGATTTGTGGTGCGTGCCCGGCTGCTTCTTTTTCGGCGCGATTACTTACTCGAGTTCACTTGCCGGCGATGTTGGCGTGGCCCTTATCGATCTTGGCATAGATCTCATTCGCGAGATCCTCGCCTACTTTCTTGATGCATTTCTCAGGAACTGGTTTCGAGCGCAACTATATACGGAGCCCGACGCTTCCATCACATTGTCTTTCAGCGATGTGTCCGATGCTTACCAATTCGCTCCGAGTCCTTTGAGAAGCTCGGGCCACCTAGACTATCGAGCCAATCCGCCACACGGTCGGAACACCGATATTAGTTGCACGTGAAGCTATGCCGGGGTTCCGGACCACGTCCCTCACGTCTGTCATGCCCCTGGCCTTCACGGACCCGATCATCTGGCTTCCCCCATTAGCGGCTCAGCTCTCGCTGGTACGGGGTCACCTCCTTCGCGTCGGCCAGGATCTTGCGCTCATCCTCGGACAGCTTGTCCAAAGCATTTTTTGCTGAAGATGACCGCCAGTGGATCGTAGATGTTATGGGCTGTGGTCTAAACGGCCTGTTATCTGGTCGATTGGGAGCGACGGGCGATCGCATACCAGGCTGCTTGCATCAGCGCGGCACCCAGCAAGGTCTTAAGTAATGTAGCGACCCAGAACGGTGTCAGGCCGAGCATCACGGCCTTGTCAAAGCCGAACTAGCAGCGCAAGCCATGCAACACCCGGCACAAACACCACGACATGCCCCACGGTCATTGCTGCGAGTGCCTTGAGGGGACTGCGATCCCAACCCCGCTCGGCAAGACAGCCAATCAGAACCGCCGCAAGGAGGAAACCGATAAGGTATCCACCGGTCGGGCCAATCATGTAAGCGAAACCCGCGTTCGTTCCCGCGAATACCGGTAATCCCGCCGCCCCTTCCGCCAGATAGAGGAGCAGGGTGCCGAGCGCCAAGCGGCTGCCGTAAGCCATGCCAAGCATGAGGACGACCAGTGACTGCATGGTCATCGGCACCGGCCAGAACGGTATCTGGATCTTGGCCGAAAGAGCCAGCACCATGCTACCCAGCACGGCCAACAGTCCTGTTCTCAAAAGACCATCGATCGGTACGATGGAAGCGAGCAGAGGCGGGAAGCGGTTCGAAGCAGAGACTGAACTCATTGTTGTGATTCCTTTCTTGGACAGGAATTGTTGGCCCTGATCACATGTTCGGGTAGTTGGGTCCGCCGCCGCCCTCCGGCACCACCCAGTTGATGTTCTGGGTCGGGTCCTTGATGTCGCAGGTCTTGCAGTGGACGCAGTTCTGCGCGTTGATCTGGAGCCTGGGATTGGCCCCGGAGTCGTCGCGCACGATCTCGTATACGCCGGCCGGGCAGTAGCGCTGTTCCGGCGCGTCGTATTCCGGCAGGTTCACCTTGATCGGGATCGAGGGGTCCTTCAGCGTCAGGTGCGGCGGCTGGTTTTCCTCGTGGTTGGTGTTGGAGATGAACACCGACGACAGCCGGTCGAAGGTCAGCACGCCGTCCGGCTTGGGATACTGGATCTTCGGCGCCTCGCTCGCCTTCTTCAGCTGAAGATGGTCGGCGTGGTGGTGGAAGGTCCAGGGCGCCTTGCCGCGCAGCACGAAGGTGTCGAACGCCGAGTACGCGATGCCGGCCCGCAGGCCGCGATGGAACGACGGCCGGATGTTGCGGACGTGGTACAGCTCCTCCCATACCCAGCTCCGCTTCAGCCGCTCGGGATAGGCCGTCACCTCCGCTTCCGGAGCTTCGGACGTCAGGTTGTCGAACACCGCCTCGGCGCAGACCATGCCGCTCTTCATGGCGGTATGGTTGCCCTTGATCTTCGGCACGTTGAGGAAGCCCGCCGTGTCGCCGATCAGGCAGCCGCCGGGGAAGGTCAGCTTCGGGATCGACTGGAAGCCGCCCTCGCTCAGCGCCCGCGCGCCATAGGAGATGCGGCGACCGCCCTCCAGATACTTGCGGACGTCCGGGTGGAGCTTGAAGCGCTGGAACTCGTCGAACGGCGACAGATGCGGGTTCTCGTAGTCGAGCCCGATGACGAAGCCGATCGAGACCTGGTTGTTCTCCATGTGGTACATCCAGGAGCCGCCATAGGTCTTGTCGTCCAGCGGCCAGCCGACGGTGTGGACCACCAGCCCGGCCTTGTGCTTGGCCGGGTCGATCTCCCACAGCTCCTTGATGCCGATGCCGTAGGTCTGCGGATCGACGCCGTCACGCAGCTTGAACCGCTCCATCAGCCCCTTGGCGAGGGAGCCGCGGCAGCCCTCGGCGAAGATGGTCTGCCTGGCGTGAAGCTCCATGCCCGGCGTGTAGTTGTCGGTATGCTCGCCGTTCTTGCCGATGCCCATGTCGCCGGTGGCGACACCCTTGACCGCGCCGTCGTCGCCGTACAGCACCTCGGCCGCGGCGAAGCCCGGATAGATCTCGACGCCCAGCTCCTCGGCCTGCGCCGCCAGCCAGCGGCCGAGTTCGCCCAGGCTGATGATGTAGTTGCCGTGGTTCGCCATCTGCGGCGGCGTCTTGAGCCGGAACGACTTCTTCTCCGTCAGAAAGAGGAAGTGGTCCTCGGTCGCCGGCGTCTTCAGCGGCGCGCCCTTTTCCTTCCAGTCCGGGATCAGCTCGTTGAGCGCGCGCGGCTCCAGCACCGCGCCGGACAGCAGATGGGCGCCGACTTCCGAGCCCTTTTCCAGGACGCAGACCGACACTTCCCGCTCCTGCTCGGATGCCAGCTGTTTCAGCCGGATCGCCGCACCCAGGCCCGCAGGCCCGGCGCCGACGATCACGACATCGTACTCCATTACTTCGCGAGACATGGCGCTGTTCCGACTTTATCTTTTTATCCTTCCTCCGGCAGGAGAAAGAACGTGATTGGGGACCGGTGCCGGGCCGTCACTTGCCCAGCGTCTCGATCAGTTCGGGGACAACTTTGAACAGGTCACCAACCAGGCCGTAATCAGCGACCTGAAAGATCGGCGCCTCCTCGTCCTTGTTGATGGCGACGATGACCTTGCTGTCCTTCATGCCTGCCAGATGCTGGATCGCACCGGAGATGCCGACCGCGATGTAGAGTTCCGGGGCCACGATCTTGCCGGTCTGCCCGACCTGGTAGTCGTTCGGCACAAACCCGGCGTCCACCGCGGCCCGGCTGGCGCCGACCGCCGCCCCGAGCTTGTCCGCCAGCGCGTTCAGCATCGCGAAGTTCTCGCCCGAGCCCATACCTCGGCCTCCCGACACAATGATTCGCGCACTGGTAAGCTCTGGTCGTTCCGACTTTGACAGCTCCTGGCCGATGAACCTGGACAGGTCAGTATCGGCTCCCACCGCGACCGGCTCGATGGGTGCGGAACCGCCCTCGGCCGACGCCGCTTCAAAGGCGGTGCCGCGCACCGTGATCACCTTCACCGTGTCGGACGACCGCACCGTGGCGATCGCATTGCCGGCATAGATCGGCCGCTGGAAGGTGTCAGGACCGTCAATCCCGACGATCTCCGAGATCTGCTGACTGTCCAGCAGCGCCGCGACCCGCGGCAGCAGGTTCTTGCCGAAGCTGGTGGCGGGCGCCAGCACATGGCTGTAGCCGCGTCCAATGTCAGCCACCAGGGGAGCCAGGTTTTCGGGCAGCCCATGGGCATAGGCCGGTGCATCGGCCAGCAGCACCTTGGACACGCCAGTGACCATCGCCGCGGCCTCGGCGGCGCCGCGGGCATCATTGCCGGCGACCAGGATATGGATCTCGCCGAGCTTGGCGGCGGCGGTCACGGTATTCAACGTCGCGGGCTTGAGCGCCGCGTTGTCATGGTCGGCGATGACGAGGACGGCCATGTCAGATCACCCTGGCTTCGTTTTTCAGCTTGTCCACCAGCTCGGCGACCGAGCCGACCTTGATACCGGCCGAACGCTTCGGCGGCTCGACCACTTTCAGCGTCGTCAGTCGCGGTGTCACATCGACGCCGAGATCCTCCGGCTTCAGCGTTTCGACGGCTTCTTCTTCGCTTTCATGATGTTGGGCAGCGAGGCGTAGCGCGGCTCATTCAGGCGCAGATCGGCGGTCACCACCGCCGGCAGCGTCAGTTCCACCGTCTCCAACCCGCCGTCAATCTCGCGGGTGACTGTGACGCTGCTGTCGTCCATGACGACTTTGGAGGCGAAGGTGCCCTGCGGCCAACCCAGCAGAGCGGCCAGCATCTGGCCGGTCTGGTTGCTGTCATCGTCGATCGCCTGCTTGCCCATGATCACGAGGCCGGGCTGCTCCTTTTCGGCTAGCGATTTCAATGCCTTGGCGACAGCCAGCGGCTCCACGGCCACATCGGTCAACACATGGATCGCGCGATCCGCGCCCATGGCGAGCGCGGTCCGCAGCGTCTCCTGGCAGGCCTGGACGCCGAGACTGGCCACCACCACTTCCGTCGCCTTGCCTGCCTCTTTCAGCCGGACCGCCTCTTCCACGGCGATCTCGTCAAAGGGGTTCATCGACATCTTGACATTGGCAGTCTCGACGCCGGTACCGTCCGCCCTGACGCGGATCTTAACGTTGTAGTCGACCACCCGCTTGACCGGGACCAGGACTTTCATGTTTCACACTCCTCCTAAGTCAGTCGTTCCCGGAATGATCATGCGGTCTTGCTTTGAGTAAGATGAAGATCATCGATCATTTTCTGCCGCATGGCGAATTTTTGGATTTTACCCGTGACCGTCATCGGGAATTCATCGACGAAACGGATATATTTCGGGATCTTGTAATGCGCGATCGAGCCTTTGCAGAATTCGGCCAGCTCCTGCTCGGTGAGACTTGCCCCCTCGCGCAACTGAACCCAGGCGCACAATTGCTCGCCGTACTGGGCGTCGGGCACGCCGAAAACCTGGACGTCGGCAATGTCGGGATGGGTGTAGAGAAACTCCTCGATCTCGCGGGGATAGATGTTCTCGCCACCGCGGATCACCATGTCCTTGAGCCGACCGACAATGTTGCAATAGCCCTCGGCGTCCAGCGTCGCGAGGTCGCCGGTGTGCATCCAGCGCGCGGCGTCGATCGCCTCGCGGGTGCGTTCCTCGTCGCCCCAGTAGCCACGCATGACCGAGTAACCGCGGGTCAGCAGCTCGCCCGGTGTGCCTCGCGGCACGATCCGCCCGTCGCTGTCGACGATCTTGACCTCAAGATGGGGCTGGATCCGGCCGACCGTGGAGACACGTTTCTCCAGCGGATCCTCCACGGAACTCTGAAAGCTCACCGGACTGGTTTCGGTCATGCCGTAGGCGATGGTGATCTCGCGCTGGTGCATCTCGGACACAACCCGCTTCATGACCTCGATCGGACAGGGCGATCCCGCCATGATGCCGGTACGCAGACTGGTGAGATCGAAGCGTTGGAAGTCGGGGTGATCGAGGAGCGCGATGAACATCGTCGGCACGCCATGCAGGCCGGTGCAGCGCTCCTCCTGGACGGTGGTCAGGACCGCCAGCGGGTCAAAGCCTTCGCCTGGGATCACCATGCAGGCCCGGTGCGTGACGCAGGCGAGGTTACCCAGAACCATGCCAAAGCAGTGATAGAACGGCACGGGAATGCAGAGCCTGTCCTGGTCGGTCAGGCGCATCGCCTCGCCGACGAAGAAGCCGTTATTGAGGACGTTGTGGTGGGTCAACGTCGCGCCCTTGGGATTGCCGGTGGTGCCGCTGGTGAATTGAATGTTGACAGGGTCATCAAATTGCAGCTCGCCCGCCAACCGCTCGATCTCGGCAACGTTGTCCGGTGTGGCCAGATCTGGAATGTCATCAAAATTCACCATGCCGGACGTGTGTTCCACGCCCAGGCGGATCAGGAGGCGCAGCGTTGGCAGCTTATGCAGATCCAGATGACCCGGTTTGCCGCGGTCCAGTTCCGGCGCCAGCGTCCGCACCATGCCGATGTAGTCGCTCGACTTGTAGGAGGGCGCCAGGATCAGAGCATTGGCGCCGACTTTGTTGATGGCGTATTCCAGCTCATGCAGCCGGTATGCCGGGTTGATGTTGACCAGGATCAGCCCGGCCTTGGCCGTCGCGAACTGGGTCAGGATCCATTCCACGTTGTTCGGCGACCAGATGCCGATGCGGTTTCCCGGCCTGAGGCCGAGCGCCAGGAAGCCGGCTGCCAGGGCGTCCACCTTCTCCCGAAACTCGGCGTAGGTCCAACGGATATCCTGGTGGCGCACGACCAGGGCTGGCCGGTCCGGCGACAGTGCCGCCATGCGGTCGAGATGGACGCCGATCGTGTCGCCAATCAGCGGCGTGTCGCTGGCGCCATGGACATAGCTTTGGTTCTGTCCGGTCATTGGGCTTTCCTCCTCGTTGGCGTTTTTTTGCTCGCCGCGTTTCCTTCGGGCGGCGCAGTCAGGCCGCAGCAAGCGCGTTGCCGGTCCTGGATCCATTCGGCCGGCTGAGGGCCTGCGATATCCAAGCCCCGGTCGCCGCCAGCGACTTCAGATCGACGCCGCTTTCGATGCCGAGACCGTTCAGCAGATAGACGACATCCTCGGTCGCGACATTGCCCGATGCGCCCTTGGCATAGGGGCAGCCGCCCAGACCCGCGACCGAGGCGTCGACCACGGCCACTCCGGCTTCCAGACAGGCGTGGATGTTGGCGAGCGCCTGTCCGTAGGTGTCGTGGAAATGAACGGCAAGCTTTTCCAGCGGCACGCTATCAGACACCTGCTCGATCAGCGCCCGCGCCTTGCCCGCCGTGCCAACACCGATGGTGTCGCCGAGCGAGATTTCATAGCAGCCGAGATCAAGCAGCGCCTTCGACACGCGGGCGACTTCCGCGACCGGGACTTCGCCCTGGTAGGGGCAACCCAGCACGCAACTGACATAGCCGCGCACGCGAATGCCCTGGGCCAGTGCCGCCTCCGCCACGGGGCGGAAACGCTCCAGGCTCTCGGCGATGGAGCAGTTGATGTTCTTCGCGCTGAAGGCTTCCGAGGCGGCGCCGAAGATCGCGATTTCCTCGACGCCGGACGCTATCGCCTGCTCAAGCCCCTTGGTGTTGGGCACCAGCACAGGATAGCCAACCTCAGGGCGCCGCTGGATAGCGGCCAGTACTTCGGCCGTGTCGGCCATCTGCGGAACCCATTTGGGCGACACGAAGGCGCCGCTTCGATCACGGGCAAGCCGGTATCGGACAGCCGGTCGATCAACTCGACCTTGACCGCCAGCGGGACGATGGTCTTCTCGTTCTGAAGCCCGTCGCGGGGGCCGACTTCGACGATCTTGACGCGGTTCGGCAATGCCATTGTCATGCCTCCTCGAAGACGATCAGTTCGGCGCCGTCCTCGACCTGATCGCCGACGGCGTAGCGGACTTTCCCGATCCGCCCTTCGGCGGGAGCCTTGATGGTGTGCTCCATCTTCATCGCCTCCATGACGATCAGCGGCTGGCCCTTGGTCACCTCGGCGCCCGGTTCGACCAGCACCGCGATGATGCGGCCCGGCATCGGGGCGATCAGCTTGCCGCCCGGAGCCTCGGCGTCGTCGGCCCCGGCCAGCGGTTCGATCAGGGTCAGGCGGTGGCTGCCGCCCTGGTGGAACACCGTGATGTCCGCCCCGCGCCGGACGATGGTGGCGCTGGTGCGCCGACCGCCCAGATCGACCGAAAGATTGCCGTCTTCCGCCAACTGCCCCGTGGCCTCAACGGCACCACCCGGAAGGTCAAGCCGGTAGCCACCCCGCCGGTAGATCAGATGCACCGGACGGTCGGTCCCGCCGTCACGCAAAGTCAGCGTGTCGTGGGCATCGTCGTTCAGGCGCCAGCCATCGTTGCCGGCCCAGGGGCTGTACGGGTCGCCGGAGGCGGCTGCCCTGCGCCTGCGCCTTGGCGGAGCGCTCCAGCAGCACGCCGAGTGCCGCGAAGGCCAGCACGTCGTCACCGGCGGGAGCCGGTTCGGGGAGCAGGTCGGTCTGGTGGCGCTCGATGAACCGGGTGTCGAGATCGGCCGCCAGGAAAGCGGGATGTGAGGCGATGGCGAGCAGGAATTCCGTGTTCGCTCCCAGCCCAACCACCTGGGTCTGGCTCAAGCGCCGTCCGCAACCGGCGCACGGCGGAAGGACGATCGTCGGCCCAGACGATCAGCTTGGCGATCATCGGGTCGTAGTGGATCGAGATGGCGTCCCCTGACCTGACGCCGGTGTCGACGCGGACAAAGGCGTCCTCCGGCGGGAAGACCAGATGCTCCAGTCGGCCGGTCTGGGGCAGGAAACCCTTCTGCGGGTCCTCCGCGTAGAGCCGCACCTCGATCGCGTGGCCGTGGATCGAAAGCTGGTCCTGATTCAGTGGCAGAGGTCCGCCGGCGGCGACGCGAAGCTGCCATTCCACCAGATCCTGGCCGGTGATGTATTCGGTCACCGGATGCTCGACCTGGAGACGGGTGTTCATCTCCATGAAGAAGAACGAGCCGTCCTCATCCAGCAGGAATTCCACCGTGCCGGCCCCGACATAGCCGATCGCCTTGGCGGCAGCCACGGCGGCCTCGCCCATCCGGCGGCGGGTGTGCGGGTCAAGGTTCGGGGCGGGAGCCTCCTCCACGACCTTCTGGTGCCGGCGCTGGATCGAGCAGTCGCGCTCGAACAGGTAGACGCAGTTGCCCTGGGTGTCGGCGAAGACCTGGATTTCGACGTGGCGCGGCCGGGTGACGTAGCGCTCGATCAGCACGCGGTCGTCGCCGAACGAGTTGATCGCCTCGCGCTTGGCGCCGTTCAACTGGTCATCGAACTCCTCGGCGCTGGTCACGACGCGCATGCCCTTGCCGCCGCCGCCGGCCGACGCCTTGATCAGCACGGGAAAGCCGATGCGCTTCGCTTCGGCGCGCAGAAGCTCCGGCGACTGGTCCTCGCCGTGGTAGCCGGGCACCAGCGGCACGCCGGCCGTTTCCATCAGCGCCTTGGCCTCGGACTTGCCGCCCATGGCGCGGATCGAGGAGGCGGGCGGGCCGATGAAGACGACTCCGCGCATCGGCGCAGGCTTCGGCGAAGGCGGCGTTTTCCGACAGGAAGCCGTAGCCGGGATGGATCGCCTCGGCACCCGTGCGCTTGGCGGCGTCGAGGATGGCTTCCGCCCGCAGGTAGCTGTCGCGGGCCGGGGCCGGGCCGATGTTGACGGCTTCGTCGGCCATCTCGACATGCAGCGCCTTGGCGTCGGCGTCGGAGTAGACCGCGACCGTGCGGATGCCAAGCCGGCGGGCGGTGCGGATGACGCGGCAGGCGATTTCGCCCCGGTTGGCGATCAGGATCTTGGAGAACATGGGATCTACCTCGCTGTCCAGGCCGGCTTGCGCTTTTCAAGGAACCCCGCCAGCCCTTCGCGCCCTTCGGAGGAGGCGCGGATGGTGGCGATCCGTTCGGCGGTGTCGTGGATAAGGCCGGCATCGACGGGCCGGTGGGCGACGGCGAAAATGAGGTCCTTGGCGGCGCGTTGCGCGGCGGGACCGCCCTCCGACAGCCGGGTCAGGATGGTGTCCACGGCGCTGTCGAGCTGGTCAGCCGGCACCACCTGATGGACAAGGCCGATGCGCAGCGCCTCGTCGGCACCGAACCGTTCCGCCGTCAGGAAATAGCGCCGCGCCGCCCGTTCGCCGATCGCCGCCACGACATAGGGAGAGATCACGGCCGGGATCAGCCCAAGCCGAACCTCGGACAGGCTGAAGCTGGCGGCATCGGACGCTATCGCGATGTCGCAGCAGGCGACCAGCCCGACGCCGCCGCCGAACGCCGCTCCCTGGACCCGTGCCACGGTCGGCTTGGGCAGGAAGTTGAGCACGCGCATCAATTCCGCCAAAGCGCCGGCGTCCGCCAGGTTCTCGGCATGGCCGTACCCGGCCATCCGCTGCATCCAGCCCAGGTCGGCCCCGGCGGAAAAGCTCTTGCCTTCCGCCCGCAGCACGACCGCCCTGACCTTGTCGTCGTCGCCCAGCCGGCGCAGGACGCCGGTCAGGTCGGCGATGACGGTGTCGTTGAAGGCGTTGTGGACCTCGGCCCGGTTCAGGGTGACGGTTGCGACGCCATCCTCGCGGATCTCGGTCAGAATGTGGTTGTTATCCATTTGTGCTTCCTCCCCGCTCCATCCCATCACATCCGGAACACGCCGAACTTCGGCGGCGGGATCGGGGCGTTGAGGGCGGCGGAGATGCCAAGCCCCAGGGTCATGCGGGTGTCGGCGGGATCGATGATGCCGTCGTCCCACAGCCGGGCGCTGGCGTAATAGGGATGGCCCTGGTGCTCGTACTGGTCGCGGATCGGCGCCTTGAAGGCCTCCTCGTCCTCGGCGCTCCAGGTCTTCCCCTGCGCCTCCATGCCGTCGCGGCGGACCTGCGCCAGCACGCCGGCGGCCTGCTCGCCCCCCATCACGGAGATGCGGGAGTTCGGCCACATCCACAGGAAGCGCGGGCTGTAGGCCCTGCCGCACATGCCGTAATTGCCGGCCCCGAAGCTGCCGCCGATCACGACCGTGAACTTCGGCACCTGGGCGCAGGCGACGGCGGTCACCAGCTTGGCGCCGTCCTTGGCGATGCCGCCGGACTCGTACTTGCGCCCGACCATGAAGCCGGTGATGTTCTGAAGGAACACCAGCGGGATGCCGCGCTGGCAGCACAGCTCGACGAAGTGGGCGCCCTTGAGGGCCGACTCCGAGAACAGGATGCCGTTGTTGGCGATGATCCCGACGGGATAGCCGAAGATATGGGCGAAGCCGCAGACCAGCGTCGTGCCGTAAAGCTGCTTGAACTCGTCGAACTCCGAGCCGTCCACGATGCGGGCGATCACCTCGCGCACGTCGAACGGCTTGCGGGTATCGGTCGGGATGATGCCGTAGAGGTCTTCCGCCGGATAAAGCGGCTCGGCGGGCTGCCGGGTTTCCACGGCAAGCTGCTTGGGCCGGTTCAGATGGCCGACGACCCGCCGGGCGATGCTGAGCGCGTGGGCGTCGTTGAGCGCGTAGTGGTCGGTGACGCCGGAGGTCCGGCTATGGACATCGGCGCCGCCCAGGTCCTCCGCCGAGACGACTTCGCCGGTCGCGGCCTTCACCAGCGGCGGGCCGCCGAGAAAGATGGTGCCCTGGTTGCGGACGATGATCGACTCGTCCGACATCGCCGGGACATAGGCGCCGCCCGCCGTGCAGCTTCCCATCACGACGGCGATCTGGGGAATGCCCTGCGCCGACATGTTGGCCTGATTGAAGAAGATCCGGCCGAAATGGTCGCGGTCGGGAAACACCTCGTCCTGGTTCGGCAGGTTGGCGCCGCCGCTGTCGACCAGATAGATGCAGGGCAGGTTGTTCTGCTGGGCGATCTCCTGCGCCCGCAGGTGCTTCTTGACCGTCAGCGGGAAATAGGTCCCGCCCTTGACCGTGGCGTCGTTGGCGACGATGACGCATTCCCGCCCCGACACCCGCCCGATGCCGGTCAGGATGCCCGCCGCCGGGATCTGCTCCTCATAGACGCCGTAGGCGGCAAGCTGGGACAGTTCCAGATAGGGCGTTCCGGGATCGAGCAGTGTCCGCACCCGCTCGCGCGGCAGCAGCTTGCCGCGCGACAGGTGCCGCTCGCTCGACCGCGCTCCGCCTCCCTGCTTGATCTCGGAAACCTTGGCGCGCAGATCTTCCGTCAGGCCACGCAGGGTGGCGGTATTTTCCGCGAACGCGGCGTCGCGGGTATCGATGGTGGTTTTCAGGATAGCCATTCCCGTGCTCACTCATGAATTCGGATGAAAGGTGCGTGGCCCGGCGAGGCCGGGCCACGCGAGTGACGTGGCCGTCCTCAGGAGAGGCTGGACAGCCACAGGGAGGTTCAGGCGGATTCCTTGAACAACTCACGGCCGATCAGCATGCGGCGGATTTCACTGGTGCCGGCGCCGATCTCGTAAAGCTTGGCGTCACGCAGCAGCCGACCGGTCGGGTATTCGTTGATGTAGCCGTTGCCGCCCAGAAGCTGGATCGCGTCGAGCGCCACCTGGGTCGCGGCCTCGGCGGCGAACAGGATGGCGCCGGCCGCGTCCTTGCGCGTGGTCTGGCCACGGTCGCAGGCGCGGGCGACGGCGTAGACATAGGCGCGGCTGGCATTCAGACGGGTATAGATATCGGCCAGCTTGCCCTGGACGAGCTGGAACTCCCCGATCGGGGTGTCGAACTGCTTGCGGTCATGGACATAGGGCAGCGCCACGTCGAGGGCGGCCTGCATGATGCCCAGCGGCCCGGCGGCCAGCACCGCGCGCTCGTAGTCCAGGCCCGACATCAGGACGTTGACGCCCTTGCCGACCTCGCCCAGCACATTTTCTTCCGGCACCGCGCAGTCCTCGAACACCAGCTCGGACGTCGGCGAACCGCGCATGCCGAGCTTGTCCAGCTTCTGCGCCGGGCGGAAACCCTTGAAGCCTTTCTCGATCAGGAAGGCGGTGATGCCGCGCGGCCCGGCGGCCGGATCGGTCTTGGCATAGACCACGATGGTCTCAGCGTAATGGCCGTTGGTGATCCACAGCTTGCTGCCGTTCAACACATACTGGTCGCCCTTCTTGTCCGCGCGCAGCCGCATCGAGACCACATCCGACCCGGCGCCGGGCTCGGACATCGCCAGCGCGCCGACATGCTCGCCGGAAATCAGCTCCGGGCAGGTAGCGCTGCTTCTGCTCAGGCGTGCCCCAGCGATGGATCTGGTTGACGCAGAGGTTGGAGTGGGCGCCGTAGGACAGGCCAACCGAGGCCGAGGCGCGGCTGATCTCCTCCATCGCGACGCAGTGGGCGAGATAGCCCATGTCGGCGCCGCCGTACTCCTCCTTGACCGTGATGCCGTGAAGCCCCAGTTCGCCCATGGCCGGCCACAGGTCGATCGGGAACTCGTCCTTCTCATCGATCTCCGCGGCGCGCGGCGCGATCTTCTCGGACGCGAAGCCGCGCACGGTGTCGCGCAGCATGTCGATGTCCGACCCCAGGCCGTAATCCAGGTTGATGGTGTGCTCTGTCGGCATTGCTGGTTCCTCCCCTTTGGGGCGTGGTCCGGGTGCATCCGCCCGGCCTCTTTAAATACAAACATACGTTTTTTTACCGATCATTCGCAACGCTGGAAACTTGGTTTCAAACGTAGTGCAAACCGGTGATTATGTTGGCTTAAGCGCCATGGTTCGCTATACAAACGTTCGTATGCAGGATGCGGTTCCGACGTTCGTCTATGGTTGTGATATTGCTCGTGTGTATCCAGGTTCAGCAGGGGACAGATCCATGGCGCGCACCGTCGGATCGAACGGCCCCAGGACGATGGAGGCGATCCGCAAGGCGGGACTTCGGCTGATCTACAAGCCGGGCTACGAGGCCATGAGCCTGCGCCAGCTTGCGTCCGAAGTCGGCATCCAGGCGGGCTCCCTCTACAACCATATCACCACAAAGCAGGAACTCCTGTTCGACCTGATCAAGGTCGCACATGGACGAACTGCTGCAGGAACGGCTCGATCAGGCGCTTGAAGGGTATCGCCGATCCTGACGACCGGCTTCAAGCCTTCATCGCCTTCCATGTCGGACTATCACATCTCACAGAGAACGGGAAGTCTTCATCAGCTATTCCGAACTGCGCAGTCTTGAGCCGGAGAACTATGAGCGTCAGTCGTCGCTCTGCGCCGCGCTTACGAGCGCAAGCTGATCGACATCCTTGATTGCGGCGTGGCCAAGGCTGAATTCACCGTAGCCGATACGACCGTCGCGGCTTTCGGTATCCTTGCCATGCTCACGGGCGTCTGCACCTGGTTCAAGCCCAGCGGCCGTCTCAGCAAGGAGCAGGTGATCGAGATCTATTCGGACATGGTGCTGAAAGGCCTCGCGTGGACCCCTGCGCAATCCGGCGGCCGGCGACCACAAACCGACGTCGTTTCGGTGGCTTAACCTCCCTTTGCCTTCGACCGCATCATGTTTGAGCATGTCGGGAGCTGTGTTGGCACACCGCCAACATAGCCTGGCTTGTGCGTAGGGTCTTCTATTTCTATGCACCCTCGCTCCCATGCACCGAGTTCTATCTGGAACAACTTGGGCAAATTCTACAGCGTTTTGATCATTTTGAATTTCAGGTTCTTGCTGCGCTTTACAAAGAAGACCGACAATCGGACTGCCGCTCATCGCAGCATGGTGACCTCCAGTATGTTTCTGGCCGTGATTTCCCAATCGCAAGTACACCCCACGTAGTTGACATCACGACGCCGGAACTTCTGACACCATCATCGAGTGACTTGTTGGTGAGCCCGGAGAGAATGCTGACTTGGCAAGTTCGGTTGCCCACCCTGTTGCCCCCGCCGCAAATCCAGGTCGAAAATTCCTGAGCCCATTACCTCGCGCTCGTCCCTTCTAGATACTTCATGTCACCAGCCAGGATCTGCCCTCAGTGTCCTGATACAGGTGTCCACCAGATCAGGGAGAAGTATTGTTATCGCTCAGGCCAAGCTCTGTAGTGAAGCCTGGTAGCGCTCCTGCCATGACTGACCATCAGTGACGCTCGCGCCTAGTCGGCGTAACAACCCGTCACGCAGGCCATAGATAAGGCCGTGCACCTCAATACGCTGGCCGCGATACCACGCCCGACGCAGGATCGTGGTGCGGCAGACGTTGCCCACCTGCTCAATCACGTTCAGCTCCGCAAGTCGTGCGCCGCGTTCCACATCGTTAGGAGCCGCATCGAGGCGGGAAGCATGCTTATGCGCGATGTCCTCGATATGGCGCAGCCAATTATCGGCCAGACCGGTCGAGCGTTTCTCGGCCACCGCCTGCACGCCTCCGCAGCCGTAATGGCCGACGACCATGATGTGCTCGACCTTTAGTGCGTCGACTGCGTATTGCAGCACCGACAGGCAGTTCAGGTCCGAGTGGACAACCAGATTCGCGATGTTTCGGTGCACGAACACCATGCCGGGCGGTAATCCGACGATCTCGTTCGCGGGTACGCGGCTGTCCGAGCAGCCGATCCACAAATATCGTGGAGCCTGCTGGCTGGCTAGACGGGTGAAAAATTCCGGATCATGGGCGACACGTTGCGCCGACCAGGAGCGGTTGTTGTCGAAAAGATCTTCGAGACTGCACACTGGATAAACTCCAATCTCCGCAGATTTGGCCTTAGCCCTCCATGAGGCAACAGCAAACTCCCGCTGAGCATTTCCGGCGAGAACTAAGCGCTATCAAACCCTCGGACCAAACATCTGGTGGGGTTGGTGACAAACAAGAAAGCAGCTCCATGCCCCGGAACATGGGACTACCTTCCTGCTTGACCTGAATTGGGCAGGAGCCCGGCTGTGTTGTGTCTGTATTTACCTGGCGGAATTCCGATTTCCCGGGCAAAAGCTCTAGTAAAGTGGCCTTGACTGCAAAAACCCAGACTGTGGCTGATTTCGAGGATAGTCAGCTCCCGCTGCTCGAGCAACTGCTGAGCTTGGGCTATTCGCTGTTGTAAAATGTATTTGTGTGGCGACAAACCGGTGCTCTGTTTGAAAGCGTGTGCAAAGTGGTGCGAACTCAATTCCGCCAGATTGGCCAATTGGTGAAGACTGTTATTCTCATGCAGATTGGCGGCAATATGATTGAGCACACGGCGAAGCCGGGCTGGTGGCAAGCCGCCGCGACAACATTCCGTTTTGATCCCGTAGGCTGCTTGACCGCGGCGCAGGAGCGCGAAGAAGGTGTCAAGCGTGGCCAGGTCCAAGGTGAAACGACCTTCTACCACGGTGCCGTTACTCGTTTCCGGTATCGCACCATTCGCCCTCTCCGCTCCTTCGGACATGATCAACCGAGGGTCAGTCCCGTCGGCTTCGAGGGCCGAAATCATCGCGGGTAGCAACGCGCTGCCCTCATTTACGACCTCGCCTCCACTGAGACAGACCACAATGCACATGCGGGTGCTGCTTACGGCTACGGTCATGTCGATGTAGTCCTGCATGCCGCTCTGTAGCGAGCCGAGCATGCATCGCAGCAAGTTGAGCACATCTTGCTGCGCGGTCACTTTATTTTCAGCAGGGTGGCTGTCCAAGACACCGGTGCGGAGACGGTCAGCCGCAGAGTTCTTAAGCGGCGAGGTGCTGCACTGCAATTGGTTGGTGCAATCAGCTGGTTCGGAGCTTGGCATTGTTAAACCAGATCCTATTGATCGGATTTATTGGCATCAGCCACTGCGGGAATACCGGCTATGACGGATGCGGCGTGGACCTGCTCGGCCTCCTTCGTTGCGTCGTAGTGGTGTGTCGACGCGGAAAGCCGGTGATTGATCAACATCACCGCGGTCGCTCCCAATAGGCCAGCCAAACCGATCGCCATGAAGTTCTGCTCCAGCGGCAGCTCCAGCGAGACCAGGGCGCCGATCAGGATCGGCGCGAGGATCGCTCCCGTGCGCCCGATGCCCGACGCGAAGCCGACACCCGTCGAGCGGATGGAGGCCGGATAGAACTCGCCCGCATACGCATAGGCCAGGAGCTGCGTGCCGAGCGTCGAGGCGCCGACGACGAAGACGATCAGGAACAGCAGTTCGGTCGATTTGGTATAGCCCATCAGGGTCAGCGAGACCGCACCCATCACGTAGAAGGCGACCAGCACGTACTTGATGTTGTACTTGTCGCCGAGCCAGCCACCCAGCACGGCGCCGAGGATCGCCCCCACGTTGAACACGATGGTGAAAGTCAGGGCCGAGCCAAGGCTGTAGCCCGCCATCGCCATCAGCTTGGTCAACCATGAGCTGAGCGCGTACACCATGAACAGCCCCATGAAGAACGCGATCCAGATCATCACCGTGCTGAAGCCGCGGCCGTCGTGGAACAGCTTCGCCACGGGCGCGCTCGTGGCGCCGGTCCTCGGCCGGCACCACGAACTGCTCGTTCTCCTGCAACGGATAGTTCGGCGCGAGCTTCCTGACGATCCGGCGCAGTTCGGCATCGCGGTTCTTCTTGATCAGGAACGGCATCGACTCCGGCATCGTCTTCATGATGAAGGGAATCAGCAGAACCGGCGCAAGCGCGGCGAAGAACACCGACTGCCAACCGTAGGTCTCGATCAGCTGCTTGCCGGTCAGGGCGACCAGGATGCCACCGACCGCGTAGCCCGCGAACACCAGGATCACCAGGCGGGCGCGCATCTTGATCGGCGCGAACTCGGCCATCTGGGCGGTCACGATCGGCATGACACCGCCAATACCCAGGCCGGCGAGGAAGCGCGTGATGCTGAAGGTGACCGGATCGTGCGTCAATCCGGCGACCGCGGTGAAGACGCTGAACAATGCGACGCAGATCGAGATCATCAGCGGGCGACCGATCTTGTCGGCCAGGGTGCCGAGGAAGATCGCGCCGAACATCATCCCGAACAATGCCGAACTCGCCATGAAGCCCGCCTGCGTGGCGTCCACGCCCATGTCCTTCATGATCGACGGCAGGGCGGCGCCGACGACAGCGAGGTCGTAGCCGTCGAGGATGAGGATCAGCACGCCCCAGAAAAGAACGAGCGCATGGAAGCGGTTGAACTTGGATTCGTCGGCTAGCTTGTGTACGTCGGTGCGGTGCATGGAGTGCCTCCTTTATCAGCTATACCTGATGACCGAAGCCCATAGCGGCGGGGCAGTTGTTTCGATGGCGGCAGGACAGTCGTCCGCCGTTCCTCCGCCGGTGAGATCCAGACCTCAGCGGCGTCACGACAAACCGTCACGCGGCAATTGTTCGTGATCGACGCGCAGCCACTCATTCGTTGGATGTTCGGCGTGAAGCTGCGCGTCGTGGCTGGTCCAAATATCCAGAATGATCTTGCCAAATTGCTATCCGGCCCACAGAACGCCCAAGGCCTCGCGGGTGGCCCCCAATGGATAGCGGGTGTGGATCACCGGCCACAGGCGATGCTTCGCCACTGCCGCCAGCAGTGCGGCGAACTCGCCGGGATTGCCCAGCGTCGTGCCTTGAATGTGCGGCTGGCGGATGAAAACCCGCTACAAATCGGCGGATTTCAGAAAGCCGCCAAAGCGCGACGAGAGTTCCTTCAACTACGCAAGTGCCGGGATCGAGCAGGGTCCGCATCCGGTCGCGTGGCAGTAGCTTGCCGCGTGAGACATGGCGGTCGCGGGCCTTCCCCTCCCCTGCATGACCTCGAAAACCTTGGCGTGGAGGTCTTCAGCCAGGCCACGCATGACGGCTGTGTTTTCCGCGAACGCGGCATCGCGGATAGCGATGGTGGTTTTCAGGATAGCCATTCCCGTGCTCACTCATGAATTTGGATGAAAAATGCGCGGTCCGGCCTCGCCGGGCCACGCGAGTGACGTGGTTGTCCTCGGGAGTATCCGGACAGCCACGAGGAGGTTCAGGCGGATTTCGGTGGTGATGGCGCTTACTTCGTACAGCTTGCGCCGCTCGTCCCGTCGAGCTCAGCAGCGCACGGGACGATCTTTTCGGCCGCAAAGGCGTGCGCAGTGTTGCGCAGCAAATCGATGTCCGACCGGCCGAAATCAAGGTTGACGGTGCACACTGGCGTCATTGCTGGTTCTTCCTCCCGTTGGGTGGGTCGGATGCATCGGCCGACTTCTTATATACAAACATACGTTTTTTTCTGTCGTGTATCAACATAAAACAACGTGACTGTACGAAGGGAGAGAAAAAATATACAAACGTTAGTACGTAATTAGGCTGGTATGCCAAAATCAGGGCGGATTGTTGCTGCATTCCATCATGAACTGGACGTCCCGCAAGCCGACCTTGCCGATCTGGGTAATGCCCGCCCCGGTCTGGGTGATGCCCGCGGCTTCCGCGGTGGCGGAAGCGACCTTCGGCAACAGGATGGCGGTGGCTAGAGCCGATCCGCTCATGAGGACCTTAGGGCGGTCGAGCCCGGCGACGATACTGCTCATGCTTCAACTCCTTCTCTTGATCGTCCCAATCATGGCTCATTCCGTGCAGCCGGATTAGACACCATTATCTGCATGGGCCTAGAAACGGGATTTCTGAATGCGCCGGGAGAACGTCAACGATCTCATCGCCTTCTTCCGGAAGTCACGCGGGCAGAGCTTCCGGTACAGCTACCTTAGGAGAAAACGGCCTGGACAGCCCGGCAGGACGTCGGTATCGGGCGGCGGGGCAGGGGAACCTGCGGCGGAGCGGGGGAGGGGACATGGCGGACGACGAATTTTCACGGCGGCACGCAGGGGAGGGGCTGGTGGTGTCGACCGGCATCCTCGGCGACCTCGTCCTTCCAGAAGGCACGTTCGACCCTGACCGCGCCGACGAGATCCGCGAGCTCGCCGCCCAGGCCGCCGTCTACGCTACCCAGGCCCGCGGGCCGGGCACGCTGCGGGCATACCGCTCGGCCTGGCGCCAGTACGACGCCTGGTGCGTCCGCCTCGGGCTGCCGGCGCTGAGCGGCGATCCTCGTCTGGTCGGCATGTACCTGACCGCCGCGGCCGAGCGCCTCGCCGTCGCGACGCTCCAGGTCCACCTCGCCGCGATCGTCACCGCCCATCGTCTGGTCGGCCTGTCGCTCGATCCCGGTCACCCGAGCATCGCGCTGCTGATGGACGGCATCCGCCGGCGCAGGGGCACCCGCCCCGCGCGTCAGGCGACGCCGATTACGCCCGCGATGCTGGCCCGCATGGTCCGGGCCCAGCCCGAAACGCCGCTCGGTCTGCGCAACCGCGCCATCCTGCTCGCCGGCTTCGGCGGCGCCCTGCGGCGCTCCGAAATCGTCGGGCTCGACGTCGGCGACCTCGAGTTCGTCGAGGGCCGGGGCGTCGTGCTGACGGTCCGGCGCTCGAAGACCGACCAGCACGGGGCAGGGCAGGCGGTCGCGGTCTGGCGCTCCGACGACCCCGACCTGTGCGCCCCTACCGCCCTGCGCCGCTGGCTGGAGCACCGGGATGCCCGTCACTCCGACGATCCCCTGTTCGTCGGTCTGCGCGCCGGCGGCGTGATGACCGCCACCCGGCTGTCGGACAAGGCGGTGGTCCGGCTGGTCAGGGACACCGCCGAGGCGGTCGGCGACGGCGATCCGGGGCTGATGGAGAGAACCTTCGGCAGCCTCGCTGTCGGCGTCTACCCGCAGCTACTCGGGCCACAGCCTGCGCGCCGGGCTCGCCACCGCGGCGGCCGAGGCCGAGGCCAGCTCCACGACGTCATGCGCCAGACCCGCCACAAGTCGGTCGAGGTCGCCCGCCGCTACATGCGCTCCGCCGACCTCTGGCGCAACAACGTCACCGAGAAGGTCATGCGCCGAACCTGAGGACGGGTACAGCGGTGCGGCCGCCAAAGCAAAGCTGAGATCGTTAAGGGAAGACGATATACCTTCTAGCGGCTGCGTCCGCCGTGGATACGGCCAAGTTCCCAGCCGCGGCCAAGCCGGAAGCTACGAAGGGCACAGAGTTCCTGGAGTTGCTGCGCCAGGAGCGCGATCTCGACTGGACCTTCGTTTCCCCGTCCGCAGTATTCGGACCTGGCGAACGCACCGGATCGTTCCGGCTGGGCACGGATCAGCTTCTCGTCAACGAGAAGGGCCTTTTCCTCGATCCGCACGAGGCGCGTCGCTACGTGTCTTCCAGCCTCAGAGACCGTCACGCGCCCGCTTCAGCGCGTCGCGCAGGATATCCAGGTCGCCGATGTGGTTGGCGAGCAGCAGGATCAGCTTGGCGTTCACCACCTGGCTCTGCTCCAGGGTAAGGTCCCGGTGCGTATTGATGAGGGCTTCGTAGAAGTCGTCCGCCCTGGCTATGGCCGGTTCAATGTTGAGCGGCATGATTAGTGACCTCCTGCTCGTTCAAGGATTGCCGGTCGCGCGGGCGACGGCGGCGCGGACCTGGGTTGGATCGAAGCTGCGCCAGCGGGCGCAGACATGCTGGTCGGGCCTCAGCAGGTAGAAGGTGCCCGGCCGCGCGTCGAACCGCGTCGCCAGCAGGCCCTCGCTGTCCTCGATGACATCGATCCCGGGATAGCTGATGCCGCTCATCCCCGGCTGCACGACGACCACCGGTTTGACGCCCAGCTTGCCGTCCTGCAGGCTTGCCAGAGCATCAGCCGGAGCAGCACCGTGAGCGGCGAAGTAGACACCCGTGAAGTCCCCACCGACATGGCTCAGGAACCAGCCGTCGTCGCCGTGAACCCGAACCGGCGCGTCGGTGCTGGGAGCACCCGGCACCATGGCGCCGGCAAACTCGTCCGTATCCGGCGTGTTGAGAGGGGAGTCCCACAGCACGGCCGGTACCGACAGCCGTCCGCTGTTGACCAGCGCGCGTGCGAACGGATACTCCTTGGCGAGCTGCAGCGTCGCGTCGCGGAACGACCCGGCTGATCTGACTCTTCGGCGTGATGAAGTCGGTGCTGCGGGTCGAATGCAGGATGTTCTCCTCCGCAGCGTGCTGCCGTTCAGCGTCGTAGCTGTCGAGCAGCGTGTCGGGCGCCCTGCCGCTGCATCACGCGCTGCGAGCTTCCAGGCCAGATTGTCCACATCCTGCACGCCGCTGTTGGCGCCGCGTGCACCGAACGGCGACACCCGTGCGCCGTATCGCCGACGAAGATCACGCGGCCGTGCGGAAGCTGATCCATGCGCATACAGCGAAGGTGTAGACGCTGGCCCACTCGAAGGTCGAATCTCGTTTCCTGCCGAGCATCGCGTGGATGCGCGGGATCTCCCGCTCCGGCTTCTTCTCCTCGTCCGGGTCGGCGTCCCAGCCGAGCTGGAAGTCGATGCGCCAGACGTTGTCCGGCTGCCGATGCAGCAAGACCGAATGTTGCGGATGAAACGGCGGATCGAACCAGAACCAGCGCTCGGTCGGAAAGTCCGCGTGCATCTGACATCGCAGATCAGGAACTGATCGTGAAACTACCTGCCCTCGCGCGCCCGCCCGACCATGCTCGCGGACAGACTGCTCGCGCCGTCGCAGGCGAGCAGGTAGTCGCACGTCAGCGCATAGGTGCCGTCCGGCGTTTCGACCTCGACTCGACGCGGTCGGCGTGCTGCGTCGACGCGCGACGACGTTGTGCTTCCATCGCAGATCAGACCAGCGTCGCCGACCCGGTCGACCAGGATATTCCTCGACGTAGTACTGCTGAAGGTTAATGAAGGCCGGGAGCTTGTGCCCGCCTTCCGGCAGCAAGTTGAACTGGTACACCTGCTCGTCGCGGAAGAAGACCTTGCCGAGTTCCAGCACGATGCCCTTCTCGAGCATCGGCTGCCCGCAACCAAGGCGATCGAAGATCTCGAGCGTGCGCTTGGCGAAGCAGATCGCGCGCGATCCGATGGACAGGTTGTCGTCGTCGTCGAGCACCACGACCTTGATGCCGCACTGGGCCAGGTCGATGGCCGTCGTCAGACCGACCGGGCCGGCGCCGACCACGATGACGGGATGATGCGCCGGTTCAGCCAGATCCTGATCGGGCAGCGCCGGTATGGAAGATCGAGACTTTGATGATCTTTTTACATTGTGCGTTTCCTCCCCGCTCGGATCAGCTTTCCAGCGGGTCCCACATCTCCTGGTCGCGCTCCGCGGTCCATATCCGCGGGTCGGGATACTGGGTCGCCTCGTCATAGGCGCGGGTGACGTCGAACGGCATGCAGTGGTCGAAGATCACCCAGTGGCCGTATTTCGGCTTCAGCGTCGCGTAGGTTTCTTTGTAGACCGCCCGCAGGTCTTACCCGCGGCGACACCCTGCTGGATGATGCGAACAGGTCGGTGACGAAAGCCCGCGTGCCTTCGATGCCTTCGCGCACCTGCTCCGCGCTCTTTAGGGCGGCACCCGGCCGGGCACCAACTTCTCGGCACCGAGGGCAGTAGGTGGTCGAGCGTTCGGCCCAGTGCGTGTATAGGCGTCGCCGCAGTACGGCGTGGCGCCGAACTCGACGAGGTCGCCGGAGAACAAGACCTTCTGGCTCGGCAGCCAGACGATGGTGTCGCCTTGCTATGGCCGCGGCCGGCCTGAAGGATCTTGACCTCCAGCTTGCCGATCCACAGCGTCATCTCGTTCTTGAACACCACGTCGGCCAGGTCAGGCCGGGCACCGAGTCGACGGCGTGGAACAAGCGCGGAAAACGTCCGATCTCGATCGAAATTCGGCTCGCCGCGCTCCACGATCAGATCGTAGGTGTCGCGGCTCGCGATGATCTGCTCGGCGCCGTAGGCCGAAGCGCCCAGCACGCGCACCGCATGATAGTGCGACAGCAGGACGTACCTGATCGGCTTGTCGGTGACCTCGCGGATGCGCGGGATGACGTCCTGCGCCATGACCGGGGTCGCCTGCGTGTCGATCACCATAACGCCGTCGTCGCCGATGACGATGCCGGTGTTCGGGTCGCCTTCCGCCGTGTAGGCATAAGCATTGTCCGACAGCTTGTCGAAGGTGACCTTCTTCTCTGTCAAGGTCGGCTTGCGACGCGAATTTCTTGCTCATGGTCGTCTCCTCTTGAGAGCTGTGGACTTCTTAATTCCAAAACAAACCGCTTCAGCGTCCTGATCTTGGCTAATATTCTGAATGTTCGTTAATGTCTGCCCATCATGCCATACGCTTCGACAAACTCCGGAAGCGGCTCGCTTGGGAAGCGAATACAGGCACCATACAATTCCAAGCACGATAAACAATTGATTTGTTAATGTCTAACTTTGTCTTTTGCCGGATACCAGTGAACAAAAAAGAGGGACTTTGCTTCGAAAGGCGGATTGACCGGTCTCAGGGAATGTTAACAGATGTGATGGTGAGCGGCAATGCGGAGTACGGTAAGGATGGAACGGCTTCAGCGGCTATTCCAAGTTCGGCCGCGAAGGATGTTGAGGAAACCAAAGACCGCCGTGGCATCCAGTCCATCGAGGTCGGTGGGCAGCTTCTTCTGGCTCTGGGCCGGACCGGCAAACCTATGCTC
>CAVUVO010000009.1:0-206171 GCA_963744945.1 uncultured Alphaproteobacteria bacterium
ACTCCGCCGTGACGCCGTTTCGTTGGGCGAAGCCAGAGAGCTCGAGCGCCCGGCCGTCGCCATGCGAGACTTTGTAGGCCGAGGATGTCTCGATGCGCCCGACAACCGGGCCTGCCGGCTCGGCGATCGTCTGTCCGAGCATTCCCTCGCAACGCGAGCGCCAATGAAAGGGAGCATGCTTGGCGGCGCGGAGCACTGGGAGGGCACGGTCCAACTGGCCAAAGGCCGGCGTCGCCGCCTTGAGATGTTGGCTGCCTTCGATGCCTTGCCGCATGGCGATTTCGGCAACGACCTTACGTTCATTGCGCGCCGTGTAGTTGGCGACATAGGACCGGTCGATGGCGATGATCGCGGCGCAGGCGAGTAGCGTGCCAAAGGCAACGTTTCTCCATAGACGTTCACGACGGGACGACGCGGTCTTCGGTAGGGCTGCGAGCACGAGCACGATCATGGCGATGAGGGTGATGGCGGTGACCGATTGATAGCGGCTTGTCGCCGCGATCTTCACGCCGTAGCCGAGCCGCCCGATGCCGGTCATCAGCGCATTGAAGGGAGCGAAGAAGAAGAGAACGACCCAGAGCAGCGTCTCCTTGATGCGGCGCTCGGCAGCAAGGCGCCAGATTGACGCTACGCCTGCGCCAAGAATCACGAGGCCGGCAACCAGCCGCATGGGGCCGGTGGTGAACGCATTGCCGAGATAGATGAGGACAAACTCGACAAGTCCGATGATGTCAAAGGCGAAATCGGGCTTGGCCTTTGGTGCGTTACGAAAAGCCGCTCCCAGGCCAAGGACCAGCAACGCGATCATGGCGATGCCGAGGAGAACAGGGCGCGAGCTTGGACCGGGAAGCTTGGGACGCAACAGTTTCGCCGCGCAGACGATCACGAGCACGATGAGCATGTAGATGGCGGTGCTGTAGGCGAGCACGCCGATAAGCGCGGTGAGAAGCGAGAGGAGCAGCCAGCTTGAACTCTCGACGGTGACGGCGCGGGCAAGCGCCGCCGCGCTCAGGATGACGAACAGATCCGCCGTCAGCCAGATGCTCCCACTCATGCCGAGGAAATAACTGTGCGTCAGCTTGGCGCTGAACATCACCAGGGGGAACAGCAGGGCGCAAAGCAGAAGCCGCCACGGCATATCGATCAGGAGCTTGCGGGCAAGGAAGAGGAGGAGGGCGGTTATGGCGATGCCGACCGCCAGCGAATAGACGATAAGTCCGGTATTGCTCCCTGACGTGACGAGATAGTTCGCCGCGTAGACCAATTTCGGGATGACGACGATGTGCTCGTTGTTGTGGCGAAGGAGCGTATCGAGGCCGAGCCGCACGCCGGATTCGGTGACGATTCCGGAGATGTTGCCCCAATAGTCGGAGTCCGGGAGCGTCGACCACGGCGTGATGGCGCGGCGGAAGGTGAGGGCCGCAGCTATCGCCGTAACGAGCGCCGCAACTGCCAGAAAGACCCAGGTCCTCGTGCGTGGCGAGGTGACCAGGCGCGAGAGGGCGGCAAAGTTACCGTGCGTGAGCGGCACGCCCGTCCTAGTTGTCCTTGATGGAGCCGGCGAAGATGCCGGTCGCATTGTACCGCCCTGACCCGACGTTCCAATTGCCGATCACGCCTTGCGGCGTGCTGCCGCTCTTAATCTCACCGTTATTCTTGAAATTGTCGGGACCGCGCACGAAGGAGCCGTTCGCCGAGCCGGTCATGCCATTGAGATCGGACAGGTTCTCGGGAAGATTGTCGTTGGCGAGCGTGAGCGGTCCGCCGAACTTGTTCTTGCCGGTGGCAACCTCGCCGGGAGCGCTCATTTCGCCGGTGAAGGTGAGGCCACCCGGGGTGATGCTCCGGTCGAATTTGCTGATGGTGAGGTCGCCGGAGCGCGAATTGAAATCCCAGTTCATGTCCATGTCGCCGGTGGCGACGTAGGTCTGCCACCCGTTGCTGCCGATATTGGTCGAGACGTTGCCGACGACGTGGCCGGCGTAAGAGGCGCTCGCATCGGTCGGCAGATCGCTGTTGTCGATCACGTCGCCGGCGACCCACCAGCCGAGATGGATGTTATCGACATAGACCGGCCCGTCATTGTTGCTGAATACGACGCGTGTGCCAAAGGCGCCCCATTGCAAGAAGTCGCATTGCTTGCATATCGGCTTGTTGCCGCCGGGCCCGAATGTCTCGGGGAAGAATTTGGTGACGTTGAGCTGATCGCTGCTCACGAGATAGCTGGTGGCGGTGACATTGTCGTAATTCACCGGGCCGTTCTCGCCGACGTAGTTCAGGACCGACGTCCCCTCTACGCTTTCGATGGCGGCGTAGTGCTTGTCGTCGATATAGGCGGAACGCTTCCCATTGCCGCCGAAGCCGAGAGTATAGGCTTCGGTCGCGCCGTCATGATTGCCGACGTCGCGCACGGTGATGCTGCCGCTCAGCGTGTTGGAACCAGCACTGAAATTGATCGTGACATCGTCTGACGAGGTGCTGGCGACCGTGTTCTGGAAATTGGACGCCGGGATCTCAGACTGCACCAACCCGGTCGCATAGCCGGAATAGGGACCCGACAGGGTCTGCGTCGGCATTTGATAGCCGTTCTTGCCGATGCCGATGTGATAGGCGGAGCCCGATTTCTGCTCAGGCGCTTGGCTATCGGGAATGAGCGGCGTGCTCTGGCCGATGACGTGACTCTCCGTGGAATCGAAGCCGATGACCATGTTGGGGTTGTCGTCGCCGAGGAAATGCGATCCGTCGGGGCCGCCGAGCGTCGCGACGTTGCCGCTGAAGGCATAGGCTTCTTGCGCGCGCGGCGGAACCTCGTTCACGACGCACTCGCCGTCGCAATTGCTGATGCTGCTGCTGATGATCGGAACGCCGATATGTGAGCCGCCGCGCCTTTGCCCGACAAGGCCGCCGGTCTCGGGATCGACGCCACCCAGCGCGACGTTGATGTACAAGTCCTGCTGCGCGATGCCGAGAGACGGATCTTCACCGGACTCGCCGGAATTGTACGTCGTCTTGATATAGAAGCTCGTTTGCAGCCACACGGCGTTGTCCAGGTTGCCGTCCTTCTCGAGATAGAGAAGCGACGAGATCTCCGGCAGTGGCTTGTTTGGATCGACGCTGGGGCTTGAGCCGTTGAGGCCGAAGGGACCGATGGCGCTGTCCTGTAGGACGTCGGAGGTGAGGTCGAAGGTAAAAAGCCTCCCGCTCGGGGCGCCGAATTCATACGCAGCGCCGCCGAACAGCAGCATCGGCTCGGCCTGATCGATGATCTTGAAGCCTTCCGAATAGTGGCCTGGGATGAGCTGATATCCCCAGAAGCCCGGCTTTATCACTGCCGTGCCAATGAGGTTGGTCGTCACGCCTGCCCGGCCCATCCTTCCGTCGGTGACAGTGCAGACGCCGATCTCGTTGCAATCGCCCTCGGGGAATTCGTAGGGCAGGTTCAAGGCGATCGAGGTCGACCCCGTGACGGTCTGGCAGGATTCCGGGCCGTCCGGGCAATTCTCGCGACTTTCCACAAGCCCGTTAGTGACGCCGATGAGCCGGCCCTCGTACAGGAAGAGGTCCATGTTGAAATCGTCGGTGGTGACGTCGGGATTGTCGTCGCCACCGAGGATGCCGAGCGGTCCCGCGTCGTGCGTGGTGAACTGATCCTCGCTTCCGGGAAACGCCGTGTAGGTGTCGGGCGGCGTTAGCACGCGCACCGCAAGGAAGTCTGGCGGCGGAGGTGGTGGCGGCGGTGGCGGCGGTGGCGGCGGAGGCGGAGGTGGCGGTGGCGGCGGAGGTGGTGGCGGAGGCGGCGGTGGCGGTGGCGGCGGAGGTGGCGGCGGCGGCGGCGGCGGCGGCGGAGGTGGCGGTGGCGGAGGCGGAGGCGGTGGCGGCGGCGGCGGTGGCGGCGGTGGCGGAGGTGGCGGAGGTGGCGGAGGTGGCGGCGGCGGAGGTGGTGGCGGCGGGGTCTGCTCGTCTTCCTGCTTCTGGATCTCCGCTATGTTCTGCGTTTCCGTGGCGTCGGCAATATTTTGCGATGCTTGGCTCTGGTCCTTTGCATTTCCGTAGGTGTTCCTCGGCGGCGCGATATTGGTGTTGGCGCCGGCGACGATCACAGTCCCGCCACCGGAGAACGCCTTCATGAATTTAGCGATCTCATAGGGCTGCACCGGTCTGGTGATGGCACCTGTAGCAGTCAGCGCGATGGCCGTGTCGAACTGAAAGGCGCGGCGCACCACACCGGAGTGGCCCCTATAGACCAGTTCGTCGCCGTAGATGAAGGCGAACAGATCGTCGCTGATGTAGGCCATGCCGCCGCGAATGGCGAGCGCGCCGGATGGCACGTTGATCTTCACGCCGCCTTCGTTCTTGGAGATCTTGCCGCCGACAAAACGCAGCATGCCCTTGCTGAAGGTGGCGACGACCTCGCCTTTGTTCTTCTTGGGGTCGTAGACGAACTTGTCGATGACGAGGTCGGAGCCCGGGCCGACCGTGAAGGTCGAGCCATCGACCAGGAGCACCTGCACAAGCCCGCTGCCGTCGTGTTGATGCGCTGATTGTAGAACACCGAGGTGCCGATCTTGACCGGGGCGCCGTCGCTGAAAGCGTCGGGATTGACGGCGGAGGTCACGCCGACTTTCTCCGCAAGCGCTGGGCTTCGGCGCCCAGGCGAGCGAAAGCGCCGCAACCGACGCGCTGGCGAGGAGGAGCGTGCTGAGCCGGTGTGTCATTGTCCCTTGCATCAGAACCTCTTCTGCAAACCGACGAGGGTGGAGAAGTCGTCGTATTTGCTGATCTCGTAGTTTGAATCCTGGTCGCGGATCTCGACTTGCGGAACCATGGCCCAGGTCGCGTTGACCGGTATCAGCAGCGCCGCGCGGCCCCAGAAGGTCTTGTCGACTTCGGCCTGGAACGGATTGATGGTTGGGTCGGCATCGTCGTAGTTGCGGTTGATGCCGCCGGCGCCGACCTGCAATGTCCAGGGATAGCGCCCGGCTGCAGCAAGCGGGTTGGCGAAGGTCCAGGCGATGCCGGCGGAGGCGCCGACTTCAATATTGGCATAGAAGCCAACCTCGGCATCCTCACGCTGACCGTAGCCCTGCACGATGAGCACCAGTCCAGGCGCAAGATAGTAGGAGTAGGTCCCGCCGAACCGTGTCTGCGCGCCGTCGCGCAAGGTGTTGGTGGGGCGGTCGTTGGTATTGGTGAACTGGCGCACTCGCGTCTCCAGCCGGAGATCGAGCGCGCTCCGCGGTGCGGCAAAGCTCAGGAAGCGGAGGCCGCCGCCGCCCGCTGCGAAATATTGATCGTTGCCGAGCAGAACCTCGTCGCCAATTCCGTAGACGTAGAAGCGGCTCTTTTCGATGCCGACGCGCTTCAGGTTGAAGGATGGACCGAGCGTCGCTTCGAAGAAATTGAGGTTGATGTCGGTGAGATCGAAATAGGTCGCGTTGTAGGTCAGGAAGTCGAACTCGATGCGGTCGCCCTGGTTCTTCAAATCGTAGCCGTAGTGAAGCGTGCCGATGTTCACGGCGCTCCAGTCGGGAGCAGCCACCGACTGTAGTCGAGGGTGAAGTCGAGGCCGTTCAGCGTGATGTTCTGGGTTGCCGGTGCGCGTTGGCGTTGCTCTCCCAGCGAATGCCGCTGAAGATCGATCCGGCGAAGGCAGGAGGCTCGGCTTCGATGGCGAGCTGCTGCAGATAGAGGCGCACCTTGGCGGCGATCTCCTGCGGCACGCTTGGATTGGCGATCACTTGCGCAAAATAGCTGCGCGCCACTTCGTAGCTGCCAAGCTTGTAATAGAGGATGCCGAGCTCGAGCTGGAGCCGCGGCGTGTTGGGCGCGAAGATGAGCATGCGCTCGAGCGTCGAGATCGCGGCCTCGTAGTCGCCGACCTGCGAGGAGAGCGACGCATATTCGAAAGCGACGTCGAGATTGCTCGGATCTTGCAGCATCGATTGAAGCAGGGCCTGGCGGCGCGCTTCGATATCGGGCGCCGTGACGCCGGCATCGGGGGCGGCAAATACCGGGAGTGCTCCGCTCATGCAGAGAGCGACAGCAACCGCCATGGCGGCTGCCAATCTGGCCCACCCACGCATCCCTCGAGCCCCGTTCGCCTTTTGCTTCCCGTTACGAGGCAACCCTCGGCAGCGCCTCGCAGTCGGAAGGTAGAGAGTCGGAATTGCGGCAGCAAGGCTGGAGGCTCGATTTCCAAGTGTTTCCTGACACCTGTGGCCAAAGCACCCCGCGCGACTGTGCTATATTGGCACTATGGGGGAGGCCAATTCCGACCAGGCGGCGGTGCTCGACTTCATGGCCTCGCCGGAGGCCTATGGGTCGGGCGACTTTCCCGTGGACCGCATCGAAACCCACGCCTCCGTGGTTTTTCTGGCCGGAACCCGACGCCTACAAGATCAAGCGCGCCGTCAAATACCCGTTTCTCGACTTTTCGACGCTCGAGAAAAGGCGTCGCGCGCTCCTCAACGAGCTTGCCATCAACCGACGTACCGCACGTCAGCTTTATCTCGATGTGATTCCGATAATTGTCGGCGAAAGCGGTGGATTTCGCCTTGGAGGCGAGGGCGACGCCATTGAGTGGGCACTCGTCATGCGCCGGTTCGACCAGGCGAAGCTCTACGACCGCATGGCGGAGGAGGGGCGCCTGCCGCTCTCTGTCATGCCGCAGCTTGCACAGGTGATCGCCGACTTTCATCGCGGGGCGAATCGCTTCCTCGCGCCGGAGACAAGCGTGGCGGCGTTGCTCGCGGTGCTCAAGGACAACGAGACGGCACTTGCCGGCGAGAAGGACGCCTGTCCCGCCGATGCACTCGCCACCGTCAATCGTGGAAGCCGCGAGGCGCTCGCGGCGCTTGCCCTCCTGCTTCAGGCGCGCGCCAGCGGAGGCTATGTGCGTCACTGCCACGGCGATCTGCATCTCCGCAACATCGTCGAGATCGACGGCGCGCCAGTGTTGTTCGACGCCATCGAATTCGACGACGCCATCGCCACTGTCGATGTGCTCTACGACCTCGCCTTCCTGCTGATGGATCTTGGCGCACGCGGCTTGCGTGCTCACGCCAATGCCGTGCTCAACGCCTATCTCGAAGCAAGCGGCGATACCGGCAATCTCATCGGCCTCGCCGCCATGCCGTTGTTCCTTTCCACGCGGGCGATGATCAGGGCCAAGGTCGAGCTGTTGCGCGCAAGCCTCGATCCTGTGTCGCGAGAGGAGGCCCGCCGCCGCGCCACGTCCTATGTTCTGCTTGCGCGCGACTATCTTGAGCGGCAGCGCCCGCAGCTCATCGCCATCGGCGGATTGTCGGGAAGCGGCAAGTCGAGCGTGGCGCAGGCGCTTGCGCCGCATCTCGGCGTCTTTCCGGGTGCGGTGCATGTGCGGAGCGATGTCGAACGCAAGCGGTTGTTCGGCGTCGGAGCCGGACGAGCGGCTGCCCCGGCCTGCCTATGCCGCGGAAGTCTCCGACATCGTCTACACCATGTGCCGCAAGCGTGCCCTGATGGCGCTCGAGGGTGGGCACTCCGTCATCGTCGACGCGGTCCACGCAAAGAAGGAAGAGCGCGACGCCGTCGCCGAGATTGCGGCGCGCGCCGGTGCCGCGTTCACCGGCATTTGGCTCGACGCCACCGCCGAGACGATGCGGCAGCGGATCGCTGCCCGCGCCGGTGATGTGTCCGATGCAACGCCGGACGTTCTCGACGAGCAGCTTTCATACGACCTTGGCCAGCAGACATTCACCGTCATCGACGCCGGACGGCCGCTCGCACGAGGTGGTTCGGTCCTGCCTCGACGTCACGCGCACCAAGCTCGGTTAGGGTCCGCGCGCCTTTCCCAAATTCATCCTTTCCTAACCCTCAAGCCGGACAGTCGGGTCAAGCGCCTGCGCGGCTATCGGCGGCGCTTGTGTGACGGGGTCGTTACCGTGGGTCGGGTGAGTCAGAAAGCGCGCGCGCTCGCGGCGGCGAGGCTCATTTGGCGCGTGGCCGCCCTCCCGCCGCTCCGTCTCTTCATCCTGCTTCTGGCGATTGGCTCTGTCGGCGCAAGCCTGGCCGGGTGCGGCTCAGGCGGAAATGGCGAAAAGCTCGGCGAACGCGTGATCCCGCTTGGCCAGCCGGTGCCAAAGGGCGGTGGCAGGTACGCGACCGGCGTCGCCTACAAGGTCGACGGCGTCTGGTATCAGCCGCGCGAGGACGCGGCCTATGACCGGGTCGGCACGGCGTCCTGGTATGGCGAGCTGTTTCATGGCCGCCGCACTGCCAATGGCGAGATCTACGACATGGAAAGGCTATCGGCGGCGTCGACGACCTTGCCCATGCCTGTCTATGCGCGCGTCACCAATCTCGAGAACCGCAGATCGATCATCGTTCGCGTCAACGATCGCGGTCCTTACCGGTCGAGCCGCATCATGGATGTGTCGCGCCGGTCGGCGGAGTTGCTCGGCTTCAGGCAAAAGGGAACGGCGCGGGTGCGGGTCCAATATCTCGCCCGCGCGCCGCTGAACGGCGACGACAGCTATGAACGGCGTTACCTGGCAAGTCAGAGCTGGGCGCAAGTCGCCTCGCGCGGCGGCGCAAGGGACCACGATGCGGTTGGAAGCATCGCCGCCGGCGTGAAGCGGCCGGCGAAACGGGCCTATCAGGCCGAACACCGTCGCGGCACGGTCGCCGGAACCAAACCCGCCCCCCGCCGCGCCGCAAATTCGCTGGGAGGCGAGCGCCCGCGCGTCCGGCGTTCCGCTTGAGGGCGCCGGGGCCGGCGGATACCTCATTCAGGCGGGCTCGTTCAGAAGCGAGGACAATGCCGAGAGAGCCCGGTCGCTGCTCGGCGGCATCGCCCCGGTCGAGGTCGCTGCGACGCAGGCCGGTGGCGCGACTCTGTTTCGCGTCCGCGTCGGGCCTTTCGCCGACCAGGAGACCGCGGCGTCGGCGCTCCAGAGGGTCACCGAGGCTGGCTATCGAGGTGCAAAAATCGTTACAAATTAGAGGCCGTAGTGCTGGCGGGTTGCTTTTTTGGGTCGAGCGCTCGATAGTTGCCGCCAAGGCCGGAGGGGGTGGGCCGGGCCTGGCCATAACGATCCGACGTGTCAAAACCGTGCACTGTTTGCGCCTTGATATTCTGATCAAGTTCGCCGTGGCATTTGCCATGCTTGCCGTGGCTGCCGCGGGTTCCGCGTCTGCGCAGAAAGCTGCGACCAAGGCGCCTGGCGGCTTTGAGACCAAGGCCAAGCACGCCATCCTCATGGATGCCGACGCCGACCTCATCTTCTACGAGAAGGATCCCGACACGCTGATGCCGCCGGCGAGCATGAGCAAGATCATGACGCTCGCGCTCGTGTTTCGTGAGCTGAAGGCTGGCCGCATCAAGCTCGAGGATCAGTTCAAGGTGACGGAGCACGCCTGGCGCACCGGCGGCGCGCCGTCCGGCGGCTCTGCCATGTTCGCGCCGCTCAACTCGATGATCAGCGTTTCCGATCTCATTCAGGGTGCGGCGGTGCAATCAGGCAACGATGCCTGCATCGTCCTCGCCGAGGGCATCTCCGGCTCCGAGGATGCCTTCGTCAAGGAGATGAACAAATACGCCAAGGAAATCGGGTTGACGAAGTCGCATTTCGTGAACTCGACGGGACTTCCCGCCGAAGGGCACGTGATGACGGCGCGCGAGCTCGCGCTTCTCGCCAACTACATCATCAAAACGTACCCCGAGTACTATCATTATTTCGGCGAGAAGGAGTTCAACTTCGGCAAGTGGAAGTTCACCAACCGCAATCCGCTCATTTACGAGGAGGGCCTCGGCGTCGATGGCCTGAAGACCGGGTTTACCGACGATGCGGGGTACGGGTTGGTGGCGAGCGCGCTCCGCGAAAATCAGCGCGTCATCCTCGTGGTGAGCGGTCTCATCACCAAGAGGGACCGCGAGGAAGAGCCGCGCAGGCTGCTCGAATGGGGCTTCAAGAGCTTCAAGCCGTTCAGGTTGTTCGACCAGGGCGAGAAAGTGAGCGATGCCCTGGTGTGGGGCGGCACCCGCCACTACGTGCCGCTCGTCGGCAACAGCAACATCGACATCATTCTGCCGTTCAACACCAGCGGTCAGGTCACGGCGCAGATCGTGTACGATGGGCCAATCAAGGCGCCGATCCGCAAGGGCGACAAGGTGGCGAAGCTGCGCGTCACGGCGGCTGACACCAAGGCAACCAACGACATTCCCCTCTATGCCGGCGAGGATATTGGCCAAAGCAATTTTGCCATGCGTGGGCTAAACTCGCTTCTCGTTCTCGCCTTTGGCTGGTTGCTCTAAAATCCCTCGACCGTTGTCCTTATTTCTAGAGGCACGATGCGACACGAGACCGTCGAAACCGGCAGACTGATCACGTTCGAGGGCGGCGAAGGCGCTGGCAAGTCCACGCAAGTCTCCATCCTCGTCGAGCGGCTGCGGAATGCCGGGCGCCACGCGATCGCAACTCGCGAGCCCGGCGGATCGCCAGCGGCGGAGGACATCCGCGAGACCCTACTCTCCGGCAAGGTCAAGCAGTTCGGGCCGTTCGCCGAGGCGCTGCTCTTCTCCATCGCCAGGCAGGACCATATCGACACCGTCATCAGCGACGCGCTTGCCCGCGGCCAATGGGTGGTGTGCGACCGCTTCCTCAATTCAACCCGCGCCTATCAGGGCGCGACCGGCGGCGTGCCTGCGCCGGTGATCAGCGCGCTCGAAAGGCTGACGCTGCACGGGGTCATGCCCAATCTCACCATCGTGCTCGATATTCCGGTGGAGGAGGGGCTTGCGCGCATGGCGCGGCGCCGTGGGGCGCCGGACCGCTTCGAAAGCCAGGACATCTCCCAGCATGAGCGGATCCGCAAAGCCTTTCTCGATATCGCCGAGGAAGAGTCCGGCCGCTGCGTGGTGATCGATGCGCGCAAACCCGAGGCGTTGGTCGCCGAGGACGTGTGGGAGGCGGTGGCGGAACGCTTGAGCCCATGAGCCGGGCCGCTGCCAAGAAGCGCGAGGATCCGGTCGAAGAGCCGGACCGGCTCGAAGGATTCTCATCGCCGCGCGAGGTCGATCGCCTGTTCGGCCATGAAGCGGCGCTTACCGAATTCGGCGAGGCCTTGCACGGCGGCAGGCTGCATCACGCCTGGCTTATGGTCGGACCCGAAGGGGTCGGCAAGGCGACGCTCGCCTATCGCCTTGCCCGCGAGGTGCTCGCGCGCGGCGAGGAGGGGGCGCCGCACGCTCCGATCGATCCCGATCACCCCGTGTTCCGTAAAGTTGCGGGTCTCGGTCACCCGAACCTGCTTCTGATCCGCCGGTCGTGGAACGACAAGACGAAGCGCTACTCGCAATATATCGGCGTCGACGAGGTGCGCCGCTTGCGCAACTTCCTCGGCCATAGCGCAGGCGAAACCGGATGGCGCGTGGTCGTCGTCGATCGCGCCGACGATCTCAACCAGAACGCCGCCAATGCGTTGCTGAAGGCGCTGGAAGAGCCGCCGCCGCGCACGCTGTTCCTCCTGGTGGCGACGGCGGAGGGCCGCATCCCCGTCACCATCCGCTCCCGCTGCCGGACGCTCCGCGTCACGGCGTTGGGTCACGAAGAGCTGGAGCGGGCTGTGCGTGCGGCGCTCGAGCGCGATGACCACGAGGTCGACGCCGAGACGCTTTCCGTCGCACTCGAGCTGAGCCAGGGCAGCGTACGCCGCGCTCTCGAACTTGCCACCGGCGAGGGCATCGCGCTTCACCGCGACATCCTCGCGGCCTTCGCCCGGCTGCCGGAGCTTGACGGGCCCGCCGCGCACAAGCTCGCCGAGCGGCTTGGCGGGTTCGGCAGCGACGGCGAGCGGCTCGAACTCTTCCTCTCGCTCCTGCTCGGGCTGATGGAGCGGCTGATCCGCCAGGCTGCGACCGGCGAGGGCGCCATCGGCGAGGAGAGGGAGCTTGCCGCCCGCTTGCTCAGCCCCGCGACGCTTCCGCACTGGGTCGAGGCCTGGGAGGCGATCGGCCGCGCCAAGGCCGATGCCGCGAGCCTCAATCTCGACCGCAGCCTGCTCGTGCTTGAGACGCTCTATCGCTTGCAGCAAGCGGCGCGAGGCGCGCCGGGTTAGGCAAATTCGCTGCGGCGCTTGCCGGGGCGCGCCGCCAAGGCTATGCCATCACCGCCATGGCAAAGACGCGGCCCTATTACATCACCACAGCCATCTCCTATCCGAACGATGTGCCTCACATCGGCCATGCCTATGAGGCCGTCGCGACGGACGCGTTCGCGCGCTTCCGCCGTTTGCAGGGCATGGACGTGTTCTTCCTCACCGGCACCGACGAGCACGGCGTCAAGATGCTGCAAACGGCGAAGAAGCAGGGCATCACCCCGGCAGAGCTTGCCGACCGCAACACGCCGCGTTTCCGCGACATGGTCGCCGCGCTCGACTGCTCCAACGACGATTTCGTCAGCACCCGCGAGGAGCGGCACAAGCGCGCCTGCGAGGAGCTGTGGCGGCGCATGGAGAAGAACGGCGACATCTATCTCGACAAATATGCCGGGTGGTACTCGGTGCGGGACGAGGCCTATTACGACGAGAGCGAGTTGAAGCAGTCCGCAGACGACGGGCAGAAACTGTCGCCGCAAGGGACGCCGGTCGAGTGGGTCGAGGAGGAGAGCTATTTCTTCCGGCTGTCGGCCTATCAGGACAAACTACTCGCCCATTACGAGGCGCACCCCGAGTTCATCGGTCCGGACACGCGCGCCAACGAAGTGAAGAGCTTCGTGCGCGGCGGCTTGCAGGACCTCTCGATCTCGCGCACCACCTTCGACTGGGGCATTCCGGTGCCGGGCGATCCCAAGCACATCATGTATGTGTGGGTCGACGCGCTCACCAACTATCTCACCGGCGTCGGCTTCCCCGACGAGCAATCGGCTCAGTTCAAGCGCTACTGGCCCGCCGACGTGCACATCATCGGCAAGGACATCATCCGCTTTCACGCAGTCTATTGGCCTGCCTTCCTGATGTCGGCGGGAATCGCCCTGCCGAAGCGCGTGTTCGGCCACGGCTTTCTCTACAATCGCGGGGAGAAAATGTCGAAGTCGGTCGGCAACGTGGTCGATCCCTTCGTCCTTGCCGGCGATTACGGTGTCGATCAGCTTCGCTACTTCCTGCTGCGCGAGGTGCCGTTCGGTCAGGACGGCAATTACAGCCGCGAAGGCATCGTCCAGCGCATCAACGCAGACCTCGCCAACGACCTCGGCAATCTCGCGCAGCGCTCGCTATCGATGATCGCCAAGAATTGCGCTGGCGTGGTGCCGGAGCCGGGAGAGTTCATGCCAGCCGACACTGCGATCCTGGCCGCGGCCGACGGGTTGCTTGCGCGCGTGACTGAGGCCATCGACGCCTTCGCCATCCATCGTGCGCTCGAGATCGTCTGGGCGGTCATCGCCGACGCCAACCGCTATTTCGCCGGCGAGGAGCCCTGGGCGCACAAGAAGACCAACCCGAAGCGCATGGAGACCATCCTCTATGTGACAGCGGAAGTGCTGCGCGAGATCGCGATTCTCGTGCAGCCGGTCATGCCGGGAAGCGCTGCCAAGCTGCTCGATCAGCTCGGCGTGCCGCAGGATGCGCGCGACTTCGCCGATCTCGGGCCGGCAGGGCGGCTCAAGCCGGGAACCAAGCTGCCCCCGCCGCAAGCAGTGTTCCCGCGCTATGTCGAACCCGACAGCGAGGCTGCGGCGTCCTGATACCCGGGGCTAACGGCAGAGCTGCTTGATGCGCGACTCGTCGACGCCCTCGACAAGGGCGCCGCCAATCACGGTGCGCGGAACGGCCGTGTCGCCGAACTGTAAAAGCATGACCTCTTGGACTTGCTGGGTCGTCGCGTCGAGGATGGAATATTTGATGTGGTTGCGCGCGAGGATGGCCCTGACCTGCTTGCAGTAGGGGCACCAGGAGGCGTTGTACATGACAACTCTTTTGCTGCACCCAGCCTCGGCCGGGACTACGGCAAGACAGAGCAGCGCGGCCGCCGCGGCCACGATCAGATGCGAACGACGAATGGCTGAAGTGCTTCCTGGCATGTTGCCCCGTCACCTCCGATGGCCCGGCGCGACAATCGAGCTCGCGAGGCCGTTGTTGTTTCCTCGGCCCGTATGCTGCACATAGTGCTGCCGACTGCGGCTGCTTGTCAGCCTAGCAGCCTGAACAATATTGGGTCTTTCATCTTTCCGTGATGCTTGTCGATAGCCACTGCCATCTCGATTTCCCCGATCTCGCCACGCAGCGCGAGGCCGTGCTCGCGCATGCCGAAGGGGCTGGCGTCGGCCTCATGCTGACCATCTCCACGCGGGTGCGGCGGTTCTCAGATCTGCTCGAGATCGTCGAGCCGCACGGCAATGTTTTTTGCTCGATCGGCACCCATCCGCACCATGCTGCTGAGGAGAGGGACATCACGCTCGAAGAGATCGTGAAGTTCACCCGCCATCCGAAGGTGGTGGCGATCGGCGAGGCCGGGCTCGATTATCACTACGACAACAGCCCGCGCGACGATCAGGAGCGCGGCTTCCGCACCCACATCGCTGCGGCCCGGCAAACCGGGCTGCCGCTCGTAATCCATGCCCGCGACGCCGACGAGGATATTGCCGGCATCCTCGAAGAGGAGACTGCGCGCGGCGCCTTTCCCTTCGTGCTGCACTGCTTCACCGGCGGGCCTGAGCTTGCCCGCCGCGGGCTTGCGCTAGGCGGCTACGTGTCCTTCTCCGGCGTGGTGACCTTCAAGAATTCGGAAGCGCTTCGCGATATCGCCAAGGACGTGCCGCTCGACCGGCTGCTGGTCGAGACCGATGCGCCTTATCTTGCGCCTGAGCCCTTGCGCGGACGCACCAACGAGCCAGCCAACGTGGTGCATACCGCAAAGCGTCTCGCAGACGTGCGCGGGTTGAGCGAGGCGGAGATCGCAGCAGCCACCACCGACAATTTCTTCCGCCTGTTCAAGAAGGTGCCGCGCTCAGCGGCATCGATCCCGTCCTCGGCATGACGCTCAAGCTCACCATCCTCGGCTGCGGCACGTCCGGCGGCGTGCCCCGTGTCGGCAATATCTGGGGCGCGTGCGATCCGGCAAACCCGAAGAACCGGCGGCGGCGCTGCTCGGTGCTGGTGCAGAGGGAAGGCGAAGAGGGAACGACCAATGTGCTCGTCGACAGCTCACCCGACCTCCGCGAGCAATTGCTCGACGTTGGCGTCGGCTGGCTCGACGGCGTGCTCTTCACCCATGACCATGCCGATCACACTCACGGCATCGATGATCTGCGCATGGTCTCCTATAACGGGCGGCGGCGGGTTTCCGTGTATTACGACGAGCTGACCGGACAGCAGCTCAGGCAGCGCTTCGCCTATTGCTTCAACATGTCGGCAAATGGCGAATACCCGCCGATCCTCGATGGCCACGAAATTGCGCCTGGCATTCCGGTCAAGATTTTGGGGCCGGGCGGTCCCATCGAGACGCTGCCGTTCCGCCAGCGTCATGGCTCTGGCGAGACGCTCGGCTTTCGCTTCGGCGGCATCGCCTATTCGCCCGACGTCAGCGATCTGCCGGAGGACTCGCTGCACGATCTTGAGAACCTCGATGTGTGGATCCTCGACGCGCTCCGCTATACGCGGCATCCGAGTCACTTCAGCGTCGAGGAGGCGCTTCACTGGATCAAGCGAATCAAGCCGAAGCGCGCGGTGCTCACCCATATGCATGTCGATCTCGACTATGCTGCTTTGGCGCGCGAGCTGCCAGACGGAGTCGAGCCCGCCTATGACGGCATGGTATTGACGACAAAGGATAATATTGCCGCTTCGTGAACCTTGGCGGCGATCTTCCCTTGACATCCGGGCCGCGCGCGGCCATGTTCCGCCCATCCAATTGCTCGCGATCGCGCGAAGCCGCCGCTCAAATTTGCGGCGTTTCATCCCGAGACAATTTTTCAATCATCGTCTGACCCCAGGTAGCGCGTGGGACTCGGCGTTAAGCGCCGGCACGACTGCTCCATCAGGAACGGTGGTCTCGTCGTATAAGGAAATTATAAGTGACACCTACTTCTTTCGACGGCCTTGGGCTGGCCGAGCCTTTGCGGCTTGCGCTCAAGACCGAAAACTATCTCAAGCCGACGCCGATTCAGGCGCAAGCCATCCCGCTTCTCGTAGAGGGCAGGGATCTGCTCGGCATCGCCCAGACTGGCACCGGCAAGACCGCGGCCTTCGCGCTGCCGATTCTGCATCGCCTGGCTGAGCAACGCCGGCCACGTACGCCTGGGCGCCCGCATGCGCTTATTCTCGCGCCGACGCGCGAGCTTGCGCGGCAGATCGACGATCGCTTCCGCGCCTATGGCCGCAAGCTTCATCTGCGCTCCGCCGTGATCTTCGGCGGCGTCGGGCAGGGCCAGCAGGTCAAGGCGCTCCAGCAGGGCGTCGATATCCTGATCGCCACGCCTGGCCGACTCCTCGACCTCTACGCCCAGCGTCATGTGAATTTCGACCAGGTCTCGATCCTCGTCCTCGACGAGGCAGACCGCATGCTCGACATGGGCTTCATCCGCGACGTGCGGAAGATCGTCGCCGCCTGCCGCAAGGAGCGGCAGACGCTGCTCTTCTCGGCGACCATGCCGCCGGACATCGCCAAGCTCGCAGCGGAGATCCTCCGCAATCCTGCGCGCATCGACGTCTCGCCGGCTACGGTCACCGTGGATCGCATCGATCAGCGTGTGTATTTCGTACCGGCGCAGGCAAAGCGCGACCTGCTGGTCGAGCTGCTCGCGGATCCCGCCATGGATCGCGTGCTTGTCTTCACCCGCACCAAGCATGGCGCCGACAAGGTCTGCAAGTTTCTGAGGCAGGCCGGTTTGGCGGTGGACGCCATCCACGGCAACAAGGCGCAGAATGCCAGGGTACGGGCGCTCGAGGCGTTCCGCAGCGGGCAGGCCCGCGTTCTCGTCGCCACGGATATTGCCGCGCGAGGCATCGACGTGGTGGGGATTTCGCATGTCATCAACTACGAGCTGCCGAACGAGCCGGAAAGCTACGTGCATCGCATCGGACGTACGGCGCGGGCCGGCGCCGGCGGAACGGCACTCGCCTTCTGCGATTCGAGCGAGCGGGCTTACCTCAAGGACATCGAGAGACTGACGCGGGTCTCTCTCGCCGTGGTGGAGCATCGTCACACAAGGGCAGAAAGGGTCGAAACCGCCCCACATAAAGCCCCCTCGAAGAAAACCACCTCCAACAGGTGGCGGCCTGAGCGTCAGGCTGCCGCGCCGGCTGCCAAGCAATCGTGGCGATCGAATGGGCGGCGCGGGAACGCGCTGCCTGCCGCGAGAGGCGCGCTGGCCCGTCCAAGAGTCACCCGTGTTTCTTTAACAGGAGAGTCGCGATGACCCAGTTCAACTCCCGGATCAGCGCCGCAAGGCGGAATGCCGAAGCGATGCTAAACCGGAGCAAGAAGCCGGACTCGACGCTCAAGGTCGAGCAGGAAAAGGAGCACGACGCGATGGTGGAGAAGACGGCGCGGTTGCGTGCGCTGCGTCTCGCCAAGGAAGCTGCCGATCGTGAAGCCGCAGCTGTCGCCGCCGCGACCCCGCGCCCGAAAAAGGCGCGCGCGGCTCAGAAGTAGAGCGAAGGATCGAACATGGCCTTCAAGCCCAACTACAACCAGGAGCGTGCCACTCGCAATCGCAACAAGCAGCAGAAGAAGCAGGAAAAGCTGCAAAAGCGCGAAGAGGACGCCGCAAAGCGGAAAGCCGCTCGCGGCGATGTCGAGGGCGACCCCACGCCGGAGGCTGGCAAGCCGCCGCATCAAAATTAGTCGTTTGCTATTGGAGAACGCACATGGCCAAGAAGAAGCAACAGGTCGCCAACGGCTTCGTGCTGTTCGACGTCGTCTATGAGGATGGAACGCAAACCTCGAACCGCAAGGTGCCTGCCGCAGACCTCGGCGGGCTCGACGGCGATGAGCCTGCGCGCACCTTCATCGAGATGCAGGACCGCAAGATCGGCGAAATGTCCGGCATGGCGCGGGGCCGCATCAAGACGATGGTCCGCTCGAAAAGGCGCGTGGCCTAGCCCGACCGAGCGACTGGCAAAGTCCGTGGCTCCCGCTCGCTCACGAGAGTCAGTTCAACGGGATAGAGACCAAGACCTTTCCGGCAAGCGACTGGTCTGGGATCGCGGCGCCCACGGTCTCGCTATAGTCGCCGATGGCCTGGATGAGATAACCATCCGCATCGTTCACCACGACGCCGCCGCCGATGGTGCTGCGGGCGGTCCCTGGCCCGACCTTGATGTCGTCGAGGTCGAAGCTCGTCTTGAAGAAGGCAAAGGGCTCGAGGCTCGAGCCTAGCCCTAAATCGATCGAGCGCCTTAACTCCGGACCGGCTGTGAAGCGGGTCGTCGTCACACTCGTTTCGGAGAGACCCGGAATTGCGGAGATCGCGGTCTCATCCACATGGGTGACGGCGGCCGTAGGCATCAGCTGCCATTCGCCCAAGCCCCAACTGCCGCTCAGCCGCGCTTCGGTCAGCAGACGGTCGGTGGTGAAGTCCGCCTCCTCGCTCGCCAGCGTCCAGCCATTGGAGGCTTTACCCCAGGAGGCCCGGGCGCCAAGGACGAGATTTGAGGACAGCCGATAGGCTGCATAGGGACCGGCAACGTAGGCATCCGTGGCGGTCAGCTCGACGCCGATGGGGAGGGTGACGATCCGATCGTCCCTTTGCACCATGGCGCCAAGCAGCAGATCCGAGCCGAGCCGATAATCGGCGCCAAAATACGTGGTGGTGAGTGCCGGGCCCCGGTCGACGGCCTGTAGGGGTGCCTGCCGGCTGTCAGCCCACACGGACGCGCCATCGTCCGGTGTTGCGCCGGCAATGTTCAAACGGCTGTTGATCCTCGTCTGCAGCAGGTCGCTGGTCGGGTCGATCAGGCTCTCGCAAGGGATAGTCATGGTGCTGGACAGCGCTGGGCAAAGCTCAGCGGCGGCGGCGGCGCCAGGAAACGGCGCGATCAACAAGGCTGCGAAAGCTGCTCCGGCGTGGCGCATGACCGGCATTCCCTGCTTGAACATGGCGGCTTGAACCCCGCCTATTTGCGACAACCCTGCCACCGACTTGTGGAAATTCTGCGGCAAGCGCAGACGCCATCATACCTCCGGCGTGAAGAGGGCACCGGAAACATCGGTTTCCGCCATGGCGAGCCTGACGAAAATTTCCGTCATTTGCTCGGGTCGCGGGAGCGCCGCCTGATCCTCCCCCGGATAGGCTTGGGCCCGCATTGGTGTCGCCATGGCACCCGGGTCGACAAGGTTCACCTTGATCTCCGTGTCCGCGGTCTCGTTGGCATAGGTCTTGGCAAGCGCCTCGAGCGCAGCCTTGGAGATCGAATAGGGCGCCCAGTATGGGCGGCAGGACTGCGCCACGCTCGACGTGACGAAGATGAGACGGGCCGCGTCGGAACGCTGAAACAGTGGATCGAGGGTACGGATGAGCCGCCAATTGGCTGTCACGTTCACGGCGAACACGCGATCCCAATGGTTGGACGGGATGTGCGGCAGCGGCGAGAGCGCGCCGAGGATCGCTGCATTGGCAACGAAGATGTCGAGCCTGCCGAAGCGCTCATAGAGCGAGGGCCCGAGCGCGTCGATTGCAGCTCCGTCGGTGAGGTCGAGCGGTATGAGGCTTGCCGTGCCGCCCTTAGCGCGGATGTCGTCATCCACGCGCCCGAGATTGGTCATGCCGCGGGCAAGCAGCAGCACATGGGCGCCTTCGCTTGCAAATGCGAGGGCGACAGCACGGCCAAGCCCACGCGAGGCGCCGGTGATAAGCGCGATGCGATCCTTGAGACGCTGAACGGTCAACCGACCTCGGCGAGGAAGGAGAGCTGCTTCTGCTGCGGCGGTCCCTCGCGGTCGCGGAGCCGCGTCGGATATTCGCCGGTGAAGCAATGGTCGGTGAATTGCGGATGGGCCGCATCGCGGCCCTCATAGCCCATGGCCTTGTAGATGCCGTCGACCGACAGGAAGGCGAGCGTGTCGGCGCCCATATAGGCGCGCATCTCTTCCAGCGTCTTGGTGGCGGCGAGCAGCTTGTCCTGATCAGGCGTGTCGATGCCGTAGAAATCGGGGTGAGTGATGGGCGGGCTCGAAATGCGCATATGGATTTCCTTGGCGCCCGCCTCGCGCATCATCTGCACGATCTTCACCGAGGTCGTGCCGCGCACCACGCTGTCGTCGATCAGCACGATGCGCTTGCCGCGTACTTGCGCCTCATTGGCGCTATGCTTGAGCTTCACGCCGAGCTGGCGGATGCGCTGCTCGGGCTCGATGAAGGTGCGGCCGACATAGTGATTGCGGATGATGCCGTATTCGAAGGGAATGCCGGAACCTTGCGAATAGCCGATGGCCGCGGGCACGCCGGAATCGGGGATGGGAACCACGACGTCGGCGTCGGCCGGAGCCTCGAGCGCCAATTGCCGGCCCATCTCTTTGCGCACTTCGTAGACCGAGCGGCCGCCGACCATCGAGTCCGGGCGGGCGAAATAGATGTATTCGAAGATGCAGAGCCGGGCCGGATATTTCGGCACGAAGCGGTGGCTTTCCAGCCCTTCTTGGGTGATCACCACCACCTCGCCATTCTCCACCTCGCGCACGAAGTCGGCGCCGATGATGTCGAGCGCACAGGTCTCGGATGCAAGCACCCAGGCCTCGCCGAGACGCCCAAGGACGAGCGGCCTGATGCCGAAAGGATCGCGCGCGCCGACGAGCTTCTTGTTGGTGAGACCGACCAGCGCGTAGGCGCCTTCGATTTGCAGTAGCGCCTCGATGAATTTCTCCACGAACAGACGTTTCTCGCTGCGCGCGACAAGATGGAGGATGACCTCGGTGTCGGTGGTCGATTGGCAGATCGCGCCCTTGGTGATCAGCCAGTCGCGCATCGTGAGCGCGTTGGTGAGGTTGCCGTTATGGGCGAGCGCGAAGCCGCCCGAGGCGAGGTCGACGAACAGCGGCTGCACGTTGCGCATGATCGGGTCGCCGCAGGTCGAATAGCGCACATGGCCGATGGCCGCGTCGCCCTTCAACCGGTCGATCACCTGGCTCGAGGTGAAGTGATCGCCGACGAGGCCGAGACGCCGCTCGGTGTGGAAATGGTGACCGTCGAAGGTGACGATGCCGGCAGCTTCCTGGCCGCGATGTTGTAGGGCGTGCAGGCCGAGCGCGGTGAGCGCCGCGGCATCAGGGTGGCCGAAGATGCCGAATACGCCGCATTCCTCATGCAGGCGGTCCTCTTCGAGCCAAGTCAAGCTTTGATCGTCAGCCTTAAGGGTGTCGGTCACGCGCGTCCTCGCCTCCCATAGATAGGCGCCTTGTTCGGCGCTTCAATCCCATACGCCGCACGCGTCCACACTACAGGTTCAAGCGATTTCGGCCCTTCCGAGCGCTGGTCTGGCGGCGGCGCCGCGGGGGCCGCATCGGAAGGCGCGCCAGGCTGGGCCCCGGGCGCCGCAGGCTGGCCTCCAGGGGCTTCGTCGTCCTTGCCGCCAGGCAAATATTGCTCCGGGTTCAGCGGCATCAGCGATTCGATGGCCACCTGGGTCTGCTTGAGGATCGGATAGGACTTGGCCTCGGTGATCCAGGTTGGTTGGTCGCGCGCGAGCGCGCTGAACAGGATGAAGACGATGGCCACGAGGAGGAAGCCGCGCGCGAGCCCAAAGATGAAGCCCATGGTGCGGTCGAGCGCACCCACGCGACTATCGAGCACGCGGTCCGAGATGCGGAAGGTGATCAGGCTGACGACGATCAGCGTGAGGATAAAGACGCCGGCGGCAAAACCGATCTGGGCGAAGGCCGGGGAGGGGAAGTAGGATTCGACCGTCTGCCAATATTTCGGAGTTAGGTAGAGCGCGGCGACGGCGGCCACCGCCCAGGAGAAAATGGATAAAACCTCGCGCGTAAATCCGCGCACCATGGCGAGGAATCCCGACACGAGCATGATGATGATCAGAATGACATCGAGCCAGGAAATTGGCATGGCGCGAGGCTCCTTAGGCGAGCGCGGCGGACCTTATCACGATTCCCCGCGATGAAGCATAATTGACCCAGATCGGCAACGCCGGATGCCAACCACGGCGCATTGTCGCATGCTGAAGACCGGCTCAGTCCCTTTCCGGCAGTCCGAACCAGGCCACAAGCTCGCTGAGTTGGGAGACAGGCATCAACCTGATCTCCGGCAGCTGCCGGTCCGGGGCGCAGGCCGCCGGTACAACCCCCCGCGTGAACCCCAATTTCGTGGCCTCCTTAAGGCGTTGGTCCATATGGCCCACCGCTCTAACCGCGCCGGTCAGGCTCACCTCGCCGAAATAGACGCTGTCCTCGGGCGCAGGGCGTCCGGTGAAGGAGGAGAGGAGCGCAGCTGCTGCGGCGAGGTCGGCGGCAGGATCGCCGAGTTTCAAGCCGCCGGCGACGTTGAGATAGACGTCATGGGCGCCAAGCCGCGTGCCGCAGCGGGCCTCGAGCACGGCGATGAGCATGGCGAGCCGGTTCGGGTCCCATCCGACCACGGCACGTCTTGGCATGCTCAGTGAAGATGGTGCGACAAGCGCCTGTATCTCAACAAGGATCGGCCGCGTACCTTCCATGCCCGCGAACACCGCAGTGCCTGGCGCGCCGCGGTCGCGGTCGCTTAAGAACAGGGCAGAGGGGTTCTCGACCTGTTGAAGTCCCTCATAGCGCATCTCGAACACGCCGATCTCGTCGGTCGGTCCAAAGCGGTTCTTGACCGCGCGCAGGATGCGGAACTGATGGCCGCTCTGCCCTTCGAAATAGAGAACGGTATCGACCATATGCTCGATGACCTTGGGACCGGCGATCTGGCCGTCCTTGGTGACATGGCCGACCAGCAGCAGCGTCGCGCCGCTTCCCTTGGCATAGCTGACGAGCGCCGAGGCGCAGCCGCGAAGCTGCGAGATGGTGCCCGGAGCGGCTTCGAGCCCCTCGGACCACAGGGTCTGCACCGAATCGATGACGATCATCGACGGCGCCTTGGCCTTACTCAGCGTGGCGATGATATTGGCGAGGTTGGTTTCGGTGCCGAGTGCAACCGGCGCCTGGCTCAAGCCGAGGCGGGCCGCGCGCATGCGCACTTGCGCGGTCGCTTCCTCGCCCGAGAGATAAATGACGGGCGCCCCGCTCATGGCGAGCCCCGCCGCGGCCTGAAGCAACAGCGTCGACTTGCCGATGCCTGGGTCGCCGCCGACGAGCACGGCGGAGCCAGGCACCAATCCGCCGCCAAGCACGCGGTCGAGTTCACCCATGCCGGTCGGGAGCCGTGGCGCATCGCGTGTCTCGGTCTGGAGGCCCTCGAAACTTGCAGCGCGGCCCTTGCCGCCTTTGATGGCGACAAGCGCCGGCGGTCCGGATGGCGCGGCTGCCTCCTCAATGATGCTGTTCCACTCCCCGCACGCCGCGCATTTCCCCGCCCAGCGGGAGGTCACGGCGCCACAGGCTTGGCAGACGAAGGCTTTGGATGCTTTGGCCATGATGCTCTGCTAGCCGCCGGTATAGCGCCGCCTGGCGCGGGCGCCGAGATTGGTGAGGACCTCGTAGTCGATGGTGCCGGCGTGCGCGGCAAGGTGGTGAGCCGGGATCTGCTTGCCGATCAGCTCCACAAAGGCGCCGCGCCGCGCGTGCTCCTCAGGCACGTCGGTCACATCGACTGTGATGAGATCCATGGACACGCGGCCGAGGAGCGGCGCGGGATGCGGACCGAGATAGACCTGCAATCCCTGCTTGCCATCGGCGACAGAGAGCGAGCGGAAGAAGCCGTCGGCATAGCCAACGGCAAGTGTGGCGATGCGCGAGGGACGCTTCAGCGCGCGCGTTGCTCCGTATCCCACAGTCTCGCCGGCCGGAACGTCGCGCACTTGCAGAATTCGTCCGGAAAGCTCGACCACCGGCGCAAAACGGTCGGCGCCGGTGCGGCTCGCCTTCCCGCCATAAAGCGCAATGCCGGGGCGCACGAGATCATAATGATAGGCCCGCCCGAGAAGGATGCCGGCGGAGTTGGCGAGGCTCGCAGGCGCCTTCGGCAATTTCGCGCGAAGGGAGTCGAAGGTCTTCCGCTGCGTCTCGTTCTTCGCATGGTCGGGCTCATCGGCGCAGGCAAGGTGGCTCATCAGAAGCGTGAGCTCGAAGGTACCGAGCAGCCCCTTTGCGCGCGCGAGGGAGGCGACCTCATCGGCGGAAAGCCCGAGCCGGTTCATGCCGCTGTCGATATGGATGGCGGCAGGGAGCTTCGCGCGCACGGCCGAGCAGAACGCGGCCCATTCTTCGATCTCGGCGGCGCTGTTGAGCACCGGGCGCAAGCCCAACGCGCGGTAGACAGGTCCAGTGTCCTTGAGCAGACCGCCGAGGACGTAGATGGTCGCGTCAAGAAGAAGCGCCCGTAGCTCTGCCGCCTCGCCGAGCGTGGCGACGAAGAAAGTCTTGCAGCCTGCCCGCGCCAGAGCCGGGGCGACCTCTGCCATGCCCAACCCATAGGCATCGGCCTTGACCACGGCGGCGCATTCGGCCGGGCTCCCAAGCTCGCGAAGCGCGCAATAGTTGGCGGCAAGCGCCGCAAGGTCGATGGTGAGGAGCGCGGTCGCGGTCGCATCGTCGCTCTCGGCGGGCGCGCTCAGTCCAGGCGCTCCGGCAGGCGCTCTTCCGCCGCGAGGTTGCCGAACCTCGTGAATTCCGGCGTGAATTGGAGCCGCACCGTGCCCGTGGGCCCGTGGCGCTGCTTGCCGATGATCACCTCGGCCTTGCCGGTGACCAGGTCCATCTCTTGCTGCCACTGTTTGTGCTCTTCGGTGTTCTCGCGGGGCTGCCTACGCTCGACATAATATTCCTCGCGGAACACGAACAACACCACGTCGGCATCCTGCTCGATGGAGCCGGATTCGCGCAAATCCGCAAGTTGCGGCCGCTTATCCTCGCGCTGCTCGACCTGGCGCGACAGCTGGGAGAGGGCAAGAACCGGCACGTGCAGCTCCTTGGCAAGCGCCTTCAGCCCCGTGGTGATCTCCGAGACCTCCTGCACGCGGCCCTCGGCGGCGCGGCGGCTGGAGCCGGAGAGAAGCTGGAGATAGTCGACGACGATCAGGCCGACGTCGCGCTGCCGCTTCAGGCGCCTAGCCCGCGCGGCAAGCTGGGCCACGGTGATGCCGCCGGTCTGGTCAATATAAAGAGGCAGGTTCTGGAGCTCCTGGGAGACCTCGACGATGCGATCGAACTCCTCGGACTCGATGCGGCCGCGGCGGATGCGCTCCGAGGGGATATAGGACTGCTCGGAAATGATACGGGTGGCGAGCTGCTCGGCCGACATTTCGAGAGAGAAGAACCCGACCACGGCGCCGTCGAGCGCGGCCTCGGAATTGGGGTCGCGCCGATAGGTCTGCGCCACGTGATAGGCGATGTTGGTGGCGAGCGCCGTCTTGCCCATGGACGGGCGTCCGGCGACGATGATCAGGTCGGAGGGCTGCAGGCCGCCCATTTTGCCGTCGAGATCGGTGAAGCCGGTGGCGAGCCCGGACAAGCCGCCGTCGCGCCGATAGGCGTTGGCCGCCATGTCGATGGCGTCGGTCAGGGCGGTGGTGAAGGGCTCGAAGCCAGAGCCGTATTTCCCGGTCTCGGCGAGCTCATAGAGCTTCTGCTCGGTGTCCTCGATCTGCACCGCAGGCGGTGCGTCGATCGGCGCGTCGTAGGCGGTGTTGACCATGACCTCGCCGATCTGGATCAGGTTCCGGCGGATGGCGAGGTCGTAGATGGTGCGGCCGTAATCCTCGGCGTTGATGATGGTGGTGGCATTGGCTGCGAGACGCCCGAGATATTGCGGCACGGTCAGCTCGCCGACCGGCTCGTCGCCCTGGAAGAAGGTCTTGAGCGTGATCGGTGTGGCGCGCTTACCCGCCCAGATCAGCTTCGCCGCGTGGTCGTAGATCCGCCCATGCAGTGCGTCGTAGAAATGCTCCGATTTGAGGAAGCCCGACACCCGGTCGCAGGCCTCGTTATTCACCAGGATGGCGCCAAGAAGCGCTTGCTCCGCCTCAAAATTATGGGGCGGGGCGCGGAAGGTCGGCGTCTCTGGGGCCGACGGAACGGAGCGAATCAGCGCATTGGACATAGGTCCACACTAGCCAAATCGGGGCAGGGAACTAGGGCGTTGGGCTGTGAACAACGGGGGGAACTGGGTTCGCTAACAACGAGCGGACCATGCCCGTTCAGCGCCTGGCGCGGCGCGCCGGCTGCGGGAAGCGGGCATCTCGCGCGCGGAAATCGTGCTCCGACGTATTGATATAGTCGCGGGTAAGCGGCAGCGCCTTCTGGTCCTTGGTCAGTTGCAGTTGGAAGACCATCAGGTTCTGGTAGCGGAAGCCGGTTTCGGCGCCTGCGAGATAGAACTCCCACATGCGGCAGAAGCGCTCCCCATAGCGCTCGACCGCGGTGTGCCATGAGGCGCGGAAGCGCTGGCGCCAGTGGCGCAAGGTGAGCGCGTAGTGGAGCCGCAGGATCTCAACGTCGGTGACGAGAAGGCCGTTGCGCTCGACCGCCGGAAGCACCTCGCTCAGGGCAGGGGTATAGCCACCGGGGAAGATATACTTGGCGATGAAGGGGTTGGTCGAGGCTGGGCCGTCGAAGCGGCCGATCGAGTGCAGCAGGGCGACGCCGTCTTTGGTCAGGAGCTCGCCGATCCTGGCGAAGAACCGGCGATAGTGGGTAATGCCCACATGCTCGAACATGCCGACCGAGACGATGCGGTCGAATTGACCGTCGAGCTCGCGATAGTCGCAAAGCTTGAAGGTGACGGCATTCGACAGGCCCTCGGCGCGGGCTCGCTCCTCGGCGACCTTGCGCTGCTCCTCGCTCAAAGTGATGCCGGTCACCTCGACATGGGCGGTCTTGGCGAGGTAGAGCGCAAGTCCGCCCCAACCAGAGCCGATATCGAGGACCTTCATGCCGTCGCGCAGGTTGAGCTTGGCGGCGAGGTGGCGCTTCTTGGCGGCTTGGGCCTCTTCCAGCGACATGCCCTCTTGCTCGAAATAGGCACAGGAATACTGGCGGTCGCTGTCGAGGAAGAGCTCATAGAGGCCGCTGTCGAGATCATAATGGCGCTCGACATTGCGCCTGGCGCGGGGTTGCGGATTGAACTGGCGCAGCCAGCGGCCGGCGAAGCGGAAGGTCTCCACGCTCCTCGCCCAGCGTGGCCAATGGGCATAATCGAGATTTGAGAGAAGCAGATCGAGGAAGTCGTAGATGGCGCCTCGCTCCATGACGAGGCTGCCATCCATATAGGCTTCGCCGAGCGCGAGCGCGGGATTGAAGAACAGGCGCCGCTCGGTGCGGGCATCGGCAATACGGGCAACGACCGGGGTGCCGCTCAGGTCGCCAAAGGCAAAGGCGCGACCCTTGGCGTCGATCAGGCGCAGATATCCTGTCGTTACGACTTGGTCGAGAGCATGCCTGAGCGGGCGAAACATCGGACCAGCACCAACCCTCCGAGAGGAAGGGTTTTCAGTGACTTACCCTGTCATTTTACGAGCCTGACGGCGATAAAACAACGGGCGGTCCGCTCTGTTCCCTAAGACTCCGTGATCCAAAACGTCGCGGAGGTCACTCCGTCTGCTCTGCTTCCTCCTCGGCGGTCTCCCCGGCAAGCTCGGCGCCCGCGCCCTCCTCAAACAATTTCTCGGCGGCAGCTCGCGCTCTGATGGCCTCTTCCTCTGCCTCATCCATGGCCTTGCCGGTGACCTGCTCGCCGCGTGCCTGGCGGGCAGCCTCGTCGGGGGAGCGGGCGACATTGACGGTCACGCGCGGCTCGACCTCTGCATGAAGCCCGATGCGAACATCGTGCAGGCCAAGCGTCTTGATCGGCCGGTCGAGCATGACCTGGCGGCGCTCGATGGAGAATCCACCTTCGGTGACCACAGTCGAAATGTCCCGCGTGGTGACCGAGCCATAGAGCTGACCGGAATCGCCGGCCTGGCGGATGATGATGAAGCTTTGCCCCTGCAGCTTGTCGGCAACCGCGCCGGCTTCCGACTTCAGCTCGAGATTGCGCGCCTCGAGCTGCGCCCGCTCTTTTTCGAAGCGCTCGCGATTTGCCTTGGTGGCGCGCAGCGCCTTGCCCTGGGGGAGGAGAAAGTTGCGTGCGAAACCGTCCTTGACGGTGACGACGTCGCCCATCTGGCCGAGACGGCCGATGCGCTCAAGAAGGATCACTTGCATTTCAGACACTCCTGTTCAGTTCGATCAATTCAATCCGGATTTGGCGGTTGCCCGTGCGTCGCCGCGCGGTCGCGCAGACGAAGCATGGGCTCAGCGAGGCCGAGAATGGCGATGGCGATGGCAACCCAGCCAAGAAGCAAAATGCCGATATAGACGGCGGCGAGCAGCAGACCGCGAAACGTCATGCCGCGGCTGAAGGCGTGCAGCACGGCAAGCCCCTGGAGCACATAGGCAAAGAGCAGCGCGCCGGCGAGGCCGGTGGCGACGAGGCCGGCGATCCCCGGCAGGAAGGAGGCGAGCAGGCTCGCGGTGAAGGCAAGAAAGAAGACGTTTGGCAGCTCGATGGCATCGAGCTTCGGCCAGGGCCGCAAGGCGCGCCCAGATGCCTCGACGATCACGCCGGCAAGCCACAGGTTGAAGAGCGCGATGCTCTGCCAGACGACGGCGAAGGCCGCGGGCAGCGTTCTTGCGAGCACGCTGCTCAAGCCGCCGATCGTACTATCGTTGATCACGGTCCCGTCGCGATCGAGCTCCTTCAAGGCGCTATGCTGGAGAAGATCCTTGATCAACTCGCGGTAAGTGTCGACGTCGTAGCCGAGCATCAGAACCATGATGCCTGCAAGCACGCCGGCGATGATGGCGGCCCAGCCGACGAGCCGCCCGATCGGGTACCATTCAACCGATGCTTGTTGCCCTTGCGTCGCAGCGACCGGGCGGGACAGTAATGCGAGATAGCACAAGACCGCGATCGGCAGAGCGATGGCGCCGCCGAAGATGGCGCCAGCGGCTGGTCCGAGCACGCCGCCGGCCACGAGCGTGCCTGCGAGCGCGGCGATCCCCGCCGTCGTCCAGCCCCAGCCAAGTCCGGCAAGGCAGATCGGCAAAGGTGCGAGATAGAAGAGGATGCCGGCAAGCGCTGTCCCGGTCGCCGCGGAGGCGAACAGAGCGGCGGACACGAGGCCCGCGCCGGCACCGAGGAGAATAAATCTTGCCATCGTTCGTGCTGTCCCGGCTCTTTATAAGAGAGCGGTTAGGGACGGCGCACCGTCCCAACCTCTGGCGTCAGCTTGAAACCGGCGACTAGCGCCGCCGTCCAAGCTCCTACTGAATCAAATAGGGCAACAGGCCCAGGAAGCGCGCCCGCTTGATCGCGCGGGCAAGCTCCCGCTGCTTCTTGGCGGAAACCGCAGTGATCCGGCTCGGCACGATCTTGCCGCGCTCCGAAATGTAGCGCTGCAACAGCTTCACGTCCTTGTAGTCGATCTTCGGCGCCTTATCGCCCGAGAACGGGCAGGTCTTACGCCGGCGGTAAAAGGGGCGCCTCGCCGCGCTTTGGGTCATGCTCATCAGTTATCGTCTCCCGTCTCGGCGGCGGCGTCCAACTCAGGCACATCGACTGCGGCGCTCGGCACATCGCGGGGCGCGAAATCCCGGTCACGATCGCGGTCGCGGCGCGGCCCACGACGGTCGCCACGATCGCCGCGATCACCACGGTCGCCGCGATCAAATCGGTCACCACGGTCGCCACGGCCCTCGCGCTCGTCGCGGTCGGCGCGGCGCATCATGGGCGACGGCCCTGCCTCATGCTCATCCACCCTCACGGTCAGAAAGCGGAGGATGTCGGTGGAGAGGCGCATCTGACGCTCGAGCTCGGTAACGGCGGACGGCGGCGCGTCGATGTTCATCAGGGAGAAATGCGCCTTGCGATTCTTCTTGATGCGGAAGGTGAGGCCTTTGAGGCCCCAATATTCGGTCTTGCCGATGGTGCCGCCGCCACCTTCGATGATGGTGCGGTATTCCTGCACCAGGCCCTCGACCTGCTGCTGGGAGATGTCCTGGCGTGCCAGGAACACATGCTCATAGAGTGGCATGGACTGCCTTTCCTTCGTTTCAAGCTCCGGCGCGAAGCCTCTCATGGGCCCTGGAAGGAAAGGCCCAAGAAGACAACCCTTGGGAGCGGAGACAGGGGAGACCGGCGCTTGCCTGCCGCTTCACAAGAAGCGGCTCTCCTTTCAGCCTCCGACCGGAGCGGTTTCGAGCCCGCTTTATACGGTTTCGGACGCGCTTTGCAAGGCCTGAAGGGTCGTTCACGGCAGCGCGCCAGGCTTTTGCGGCATGGCTTTGGAGACGCAGTCGATAGGCGTCTTGTCCTTCACCGAGTACGCCATGCAGTTGTCGTTGGCATAGACCTCGATCCTGTCGAGCTTGCTCAAAGGCGCATCGGCGTAAGACATTGCCAGGCTCACTGGGGTCAGCACCTGGCTCGCAACTTCCTGGGGCGCGCGCCCGCGTGCGTCGAAGGCGAAGATGCGGTCGTCCGGATCTCCCAATCTCGGCGTGAGCGTGAACTCGCTATAGCCAGCGGCTGGCGCCACGGCCTTGACCGAAATGGTCAGGATGGAATCGTCGATCGCCGCCGTGACATCGTCGACATGCGAAAGCGTGGCAAGGGCCGGGTCCACGGGCGCTTTTGCCTTCCATGGCCAGGGCTCTGCACCGGCGGCAAGAAGCGGCGTGGCGAGCAAGGCCATCGCAAACGAGGCGATCAGGGTGCGGTGCATTGGGGGCCTCCATGCAGTCCGAGGAAGTCTAGTTAAAACAGCGTTTTGGCGGCAAAGGTTGCAAGGCTCTGTCGGCTTTTCGTCGGGGCCGGCGACGAAATTGCCGTAGCTAGCCGCCAGCCGCGGCCTTGCTTGACAGGCCGGAGGCAAACAGTGTCTCTGGCCCGACTTTAGCGGCGGAGATCCAATCCACCAAATGAGCATTGCCTTCATTTTTCCCGGGCAGGGGAGCCAGGCGGTCGGCATGGGCGCCGAGCTCGCCAAGGCCTACGCGCCGGCGCGCGCCGTGTTTGCCGAGGTCGATGAGGCGCTCGATCAGCCTTTGTCCAAGGTGATGTGGGAGGGGCCCGAGGATCAGCTTACCCTGACCGAAAATGCCCAGCCTGCCTTGATGGCGGTATCGCTCGCGGCATTGCGCACGCTGGAAGCCGAGAAGGGGTTCTCGCTCAACGACCGCGTCAGCTTCGTCGCCGGTCACTCGCTCGGCGAATATTCGGCGCTCGCCGCGGCGGGAGCGTTGAGCCTCGCCGATACCGCGCGCCTGCTCAAGACGCGGGGGCGCGCCATGCAGGCTGCGGTTCCCGTAGGCCAGGGGGCCATGGCGGCGCTGCTCGGCGCCGAGTTGCCCCAAGCGCAGGAGCTTGCCAAGGCCGCGAGCGACGGCGAGGTCTGTGCCGCCGCCAACGACAATGCGCCCGGGCAGGTGGTGATCAGCGGCACCCGCGCCGCGATCGAGCGGGCGATGGCGCTTGCGCCGAAATACGGCGCCCGCCGCGCCGTGCTGCTTCCCGTGAGCGCGCCCTTTCATTGCGCGCTGATGCAGCCCGCGGCCGATGTGATGAGCGAGGCCTTGAGCCAGGTGACGATCTCGGCGCCGGCGGTGCCCCTCGTCGCCAATGTGCTCGCCTCCGCCATCAGCGATCCGGAAGCCATTCGCACGCGCCTCATCGAGCAGGTGACCGGCATGGTGCGGTGGCGGGAATCGATGCTCTATCTCCGCGCCCAAGGCGTCGATACGCTTTATGAGGTTGGCGCGGGCCGGGTGCTCACCGGGCTTGCCCGGCGCTTCGACGGATTCGAAGCGCGTTCCATCGGCACGCCTGAGGAGCTTGAGGCGGCGGCAACTTCATTGGCTTCGTTGCAGAGCTAGTTCGTGCGTAAGAGAGAGGAGAGCGGCATGTTCGATTTGACCGGCAAGGGCGCGCTTGTCACCGGTGCCTCCGGCGGCATCGGCTGGGCGATCGCCGAGGCGCTGCACGCTCAGGGCGCGACCGTCGCCATCTCCGGCACCCGCGCCGAAAAGCTCAACGAGCTCGCCGCCAAGCTCGGCTCGCGCGTGTTCGTGCTGCCTTGCGATTTGCGCGACCGCGCCGCCGTGGTGAAGCTTGGCGAGGAGGCAGAGAAGGCGCTTGGCCAGGTCGACATCCTCGTCAACAACGCCGGCATCACCCATGACAATCTGTTCATGCGCATGAAGGATGAGGAGTGGGACGACGTCATCGCCGTCAATCTCACCTCGGTGTTCGTGCTGACCCGCGGCATCCTGCGCGGCATGATGCGGCGCCGGGCCGGGCGCATCGTCAACATCGCCTCGATCTCCGGCGTGCTCGGCAATCCGGGGCAGGGGAATTATGCCGCCTCAAAAGCGGGATTGGTTGGCATGACGAAATCGCTTGCGCGGGAGGTGTCGAGCCGGGGTATTACCGCTAATTGCATCGCGCCTGGATTTATCTCGACGCCGATGACCGACGCGCTGACGCCGAAGCAGGTCGAGGCAATCGCCGCGGCAATTCCGGCGGCTAAATTCGGCAAGCCGGAGGATGTGGCAGCGGTTGTGGTGTTCCTGGCAAGCGAAGAGGCGGGCTACGTGACCGGGGAGACGGTTCACGTAAATGGCGGCATGGTTATGGTTTAGCCGTTTTGTGGCAAAGGCTTGAAAGGATGTTTTCAGGGGGCCTCGAACGCGGTATCGACCAGCTTGCGGCCTTCTGGCAAAGGCCCGGAAAGTATGTTACCCAAACGGCCGCTCTGTGAGGCTCTAAGGGGGCTTGACAAAGATAATCCTCCTCGCGTTCAAACCCTGTGACTTGCCGCTCTGGGGTACGTTAGGCCGTGAGCCGAGGCCGGGGGACGTGCGAGGCCTAAGGATGAAAAGGAAACGGTGAGGCGGACATGAGCGATATCTCGGAGCGCGTAAAGAAGATCGTGGTGGAGCATCTCGGCGTCGAGGCCGACAAGGTCACCGACAGTGCGAGCTTCATTGACGATCTTGGGGCCGACAGCCTCGACACAGTCGAGCTGGTCATGGCCTTCGAGGAGGAATTCGGCTGCGAGATCCCGGACGACGCCGCAGAGACAATTCTCACCGTCGGCGACGCCATCAAGTTCTTGGAGAAGAACACCGCCGCCTGACCCTTCTTGCTCGTCGCGCGCTCGGGCCGTCAGCGTCGTTGTAAGTAAGAGCCTATACGGCCCGATCACCAATTCTCAACGAGGATCACGCGAAAGCGTCAGATGCGACGTGTCGTCATCACAGGTCTTGGTCTTCTGTCGCCGCTCGGCTGCGGCGTCGAGGTGTCATGGCAGCGGCTGACCGCCGGCCAGAATGCCGCCAGGCGCGTCGAGAATTTCGATGTCTCCGATCTGACCTGCCAGATCGCCTGCCAGATCCCGCGCGGCGACGGCAGCGACGGCACCTTCAATCCGAACGATTGGATGGAGCCTAAGGAACAGCGCAAGGTCGACGACTTTATTATCTATGCCATGGCCGCGGCCACGCAGGCCCTGACCGACGCGGGCTGGAAGCCCACCGCCTATGAGGATCAGATCCGCACCGGAGTCCTGATCGGCTCGGGCATCGGCGGATTGCAGGGCATCGAGAAGACCTCGCTGCTCTTCGCCGAGAAGGGCCCGCGGCGGGTGAGCCCGTTCTTCATTCCAGGGCGCCTGATCAATCTCGCCTCAGGCTATGTGTCGATCGAGCATGGGCTCAAAGGCCCGAACCATGCCGTGGTCACCGCCTGCTCCACCGGCGCGCACGCCATCGGCGATGCCTCGCGGCTGGTCGGGCTTGGCGATGCCGACGTGATGCTCGCAGGCGGCGCCGAATCTCCGGTCTGCCGCCTGTCGATTGCCGGCTTCGCCGCCTGCCGCGCGCTGTCCACCAACTTCAACGAGGAGCCGCAGCGGGCGTCGCGTCCTTACGACCGCGACCGCGATGGCTTCGTCATGGGCGAGGGCGCCGGCATGGTCGTGGTCGAGGAGCTCGAACACGCCAAGGCCCGCGGCGCCAAGATCTATGCCGAGATCATCGGCTACGGTCTGTCTGGCGACGCCTTCCACATCACCGCGCCCGCTGAGGACGGCGACGGCGCTTATCGCTGCATGGCCGCGGCGGTGAAGCGCGCCGGTATCGAGCCGGCTGACATCGACTACATCAACGCCCATGGCACCTCGACGCCGATGGGCGACGAGATCGAGCTTGCAGCGGTCGAGCGGCTGTTCGGCAATGCCGCTGGCAAGGTCTCCATGTCGTCGACGAAATCGGCAACCGGCCATCTGCTCGGCGCCGCCGGTGCGGTCGAGGCGATCTTCTCGGCCCTCGCGATTCGCGACAATATCGCGCCGCCGACGCTCAATCTCGACAATCCGTCGGTGCCGACGGCCATCGACCTCGTGCCGCACAAGGCGCACCGCAGGACGATCGACACGGTCCTGTCGAATTCCTTCGGCTTTGGCGGGACCAATGCCTCGCTGATCCTGCGGCGGTACGACGCCTGATCCTGCCGTTGTTCCGCGCTTGCCAGCCGAACCCACCTTTCGCCATATTCTCACGCCAAGTGGATAGGGACTTCCCGCACGGGGCATCAGGGCAATGTCCGTGACCAGCGACTACTCGTCGACGGCGAATGACAACGATGCGCGCGAGCGTGCGGAACGCGCGATGCGGAATTTCGACACGCCGCCACGCAGTCCTTACGAAGCGCTAGAGCCTGTCCGTCCGCCGGAGTTTCCGGAGCGTGAGCCCTGGCGCATGCATCCTGTGCTCGCCTTTTTCAATGCCCTGTTCATGCTCACGTTTTTCACGGCCTGCGTTCTTCTCGCGCTATTCACGTTCTTCAGGCTTCAATTCGACCGGCCGGGTCCGCTGCCTGCCTCCACCGTGGTGGTGATCCCGAAGGGGGAGGGCGTGAGCGGCATCGCCGAGCGGCTTGAGCGCGACGAGGTCATCACCGACCGCGGCATGTTCGTGACGAGCATCATCTACTTTATGTATCTGCGCGGCGCCGGGGCGCTGAAGGCTGGCGAGTACGAATTCCGCAAAGCCGCGAGCATGCGCCAGGTGCTCGACACCCTGGTCGAGGGCAAGTCGATCGCCCACAAGGTCACTTTGGCCGAGGGGCTCACCAGCCAGCAGATGGTCGAGCGCATCCAGGCTAGTCCCGATCTGCAAGGCACCATCACCGAGATTCCGGCGGAAGGAACGCTGCTCCCCGACACTTACCGGTTCCAGATCGGCGACAGCCGCCAGGACATCATCGAGCGGATGCAGGTCGCCCAGAAGAAATTCCTCGCCAAGATGTGGGAGGAACGCGACCCCGATATCGTGGTGCAGACGCCGGAAGAGGCGGTGATCCTCGCCTCCATCGTCGAGAAGGAGACGAGCCGGGCGGACGAGCGTCCGCTCATCGCCAGCGTGTTCGAGAACCGGCTCAGGAAGAAGATGCGTCTGCAATCCGACCCGACCATCATCTACGGATTGGTGGGCGGCAAGGGCGTGCTCGATCATCCCATCACGCAGGAGGAGCTCGAGCGCGAGACCGCTTACAACACGTACAAGATCAATGGCCTGCCGCCGACGCCGATCGGCAATCCGGGGCGGGCCGCGATCGAGGCTGTGCTGAAGCCGGCCAAGACCAAGGATCTCTATTTCGTTGCAGACGGCACTGGCGGCCATGCCTTCGCGCCGAGCCTCGATGCGCACAATGACAATGTCGCGCGCTGGCGTCAGATCGAGCGGGCCAAGCGCGAGCAGGAGCGCGCCGAAGCTGCGGCCGCCGCGGCAGCCGCGGCTCAAGGGTCGCCCGACGGGGCCGTTCCGAATGGTGCTGCCGGCGCTCCCGCCCCAGGCACCCTCGTCGCGCCGGACGCGCTCATTGATGGTCAGCCTTCGGCGGGGCTCACGCCGGCGCCAGGCGGCGCGACGCCAGCAGAGGCTGCCCCGGCGGAGGCTGCTCCCGAGGGCGGGGCAGGCGCCGGCGTTCCGCTGCCCAAGCGAAATCCGCTGCGTTAAGCGGGCTTGCCCGCGCCATCCCCATTAACTCTACGCGGCCACCTAGGATCGAAGGCGGTTCCCGCTCGCGTTCTCTCGCCCGACTCGGCATATAACACTGGTCGCCAGCGGCTCCGGAGCCACGAGAATGGCAAGGCTTTAGCGCATGACCCTGAAAAGCATGACCGGATTTGGCCGCAGCGCCGGCGTCCATGACGAAACGACTTGGCATTGGGAGGTGCGCAGCGTCAACGGCCGCGGGCTTGAGCTTCGCTTCCGCTTGCCGTCGGGCCTGGAGGGGCTCGAGATCAAGGCGCGGTCGCTCGCCCAGGAGATGCTCGCCCGCGGGAATTGCACCCTCAACCTGACGCTTCGCCGCGAGAACGGAGAGCTCGCCATTCGTCTCAACGAGGCTGCGTTGAGCCAGGCGCTCGCAGCGGCGAAGCGCGCGCAGGGACTGACGCAGAAGGAGGCGCCGAGCCTCGACACTCTGCTCGGCATGCGGGGCGTGGTTGAGGTGGCGGAAAGTGAAGAGAGCGAGGAGGCGCATGCGAAGCTGGAAGATGCCCTGCTCGAGGGGCTTCGCGCCGCGCTCGATCAGCTTGTCGCAGCGCGGACGGCGGAGGGCGCGCGACTCACAACCGTCATGGCCAACCAGCTCAGCCAGATCGCGAGCCTGGTCGAGCGCGCGGCCAGCGCTTCGGCGCGCCAGCCGGTCGCCATCATGCAGCGCCTGAGCGAGCAGATCGCGCGGATCATGGAGTCGAGTGCCGGCCTCGATCCCGAGCGGCTGCACCAGGAAGCTCTGCTGCTCGCCGCCAAGTCAGACATCCAGGAAGAGCTCGACCGGCTTCGTTCCCATGTGACGGCGGCGCAGGACCTGCTTGCGCAAGACCAGCCCGTCGGCCGCAGGCTCGAATTCCTGGCGCAGGAATTCAACCGCGAGGCCAACACCATCTGCTCCAAGGCGTCCGACATTGAGATCAGCCGCACCGGGCTCGAACTCAAGACGGTGATCGATCAGTTGCGCGAGCAGGTTCAGAACATCGAGTGAGGCAAGCGATGGAGCCAAAGCGCAGAGGTTTGATGCTGGTCCTCTCCTCGCCCTCCGGCGCGGGCAAGACGACGCTCGCCCGCAGGCTGCTCGATGCCGAGCCAGGCGTCGAGATGTCGGTCTCGTGCACGACGCGCAAGCAGCGGAACGGCGAGGTCGAGGGACGCGACTATCATTTCATCGATCGCGAGACATTCGCCGGCATGCGCGATCGCGGCGAGTTCCTCGAATGGGCCGTGGTGTTCGACAATTATTATGGCACGCCGCGGAAACCGGTCGAGGAGTTGCTTGCCGCTGGGCGCGACGTGCTGTTCGACGTCGATTGGCAGGGCGCCCAGAGCCTGCGCGACGATTCCCCGGACGATGTGGTCACGGTGTTCATTCTACCGCCGTCGGGGAAAGCGCTCGAGCATCGCCTCACCGAGCGGGCGCAGGATGCGGCCGATGTCGTCGCCGCGCGCATGCGCGGGGCGAGCAACGAGATCCAGCACTGGGGCGAATACGACTACGTGGTGATCAACCACGACATCGATCAGGCGCTTGCCGCGGTGCGCGCCATCCTTGCCGCCGAGCGCCTCCGCTGCACGCGGCTCACCGGGCTCAAGGATTTCGTGCAGAATTTGCTGGCCGAGCTTTAGCCGCCAAGCGCGTTGGCGATGCGGCAGAAATCGCCGATCTGAAGCTCCTCGGCGCGGCGCTTGGGATCGATGCCAAGCCCTTGCAGCAGCTCTTCTGCGTCCGGCGTGATTTGGCGGAGCGAGGAGCGCAGCATCTTACGCCGCTGGCCGAAGGCCGCTGCGGTCACCCGCTCGAGCGTGGAGACGTCGCAAGCAGGCTGCGGGACCTCCTTCGGCACGAGCTCAACGAGCGACGAGTCGACTTTTGGCCGCGGGGTGAAGGCTGCGGCGGGAAGGGTCAGCAGAATACGTGGATCGGTGCGCCATTGGCTGAGCACGGCGAGGCGGCCGAAGTCCTTGCTGCCTGGCTTGGCCACGATGCGGAGCGCCACCTCGCGCTGAAACATGAGCACCAGCCGGTCGAACCAGGGCGGCCAGGGCTCGGTCTTGAGCCAGCCGATCAGGAGCGGCGTGGCGACGCTGTAGGGAAGATTGGCGACGATGCGGGCAGGGCCTCGCACATCGAGGGCGCCAAAGTCGACCGCGCGCGCGTCGCCGGCGACAATCTCGAGCCGCCCGGGATAGGCCGCGGCGATATCGGCGAGCGCCGGCAGGCAGCGCTCGTCCTTCTCGATGGCGATGACGCGGGACGCGCCCTCCATGAGCAGCGCTCGGGTGAGGCCGCCCGGCCCCGGGCCGACTTCGACGATGGTGGCACCCTCGAGCGGTCCCGCGGCGCGGGCGATGCGGCGGGTCAGATTGAAGTCGAGCAGAAAATTCTGGCCGAGGCTTTTCCGCGCGGTAAGCCCCAAGTCGCGGATGATGTCGCGGAGCGGCGGCAGCCCGTCTTGTGTGCTCAAGGCGCTGCGTCCGCGTTCCGCCGCATCGTGTCGGCAACGCGCAAGGCCTCGATCAGGCTGTTTGGGCTTGCTTTCCGGTGCCGGCGAGAGCAAAGGCCGTGCCGTGGTCAGGCGAGGTGCGCACGAAGGGAAGCCCGAGCGTGACGTTGACGCCGGTGTCGAAAGCGAGCGTCTTGACCGGGATCAGCGCCTGATCGTGATACATCGCCACCGCAACGTCATAGCTTTTGCGCGCCTCGGCGTGAAACAGCGTGTCGGCGGGGTAGGGGCCGGTCACGTCGAGGCCCTGGCGCTGCGCCGCCGCGATGGCCGGCACAATCACCTCGATCTCCTCGCGGCCCATGGTGCCGTCCTCTCCGGCATGGGGATTGAGGCCGGTGACGGCGATGCGCGGCCGCGCCACGCCGAAATAGCGGGCGACATCGCGCGCCGTGATCTCGAGAGTCTTGAGGATGCGCTCTGTCGAAAGCGCGCCAAACACGTCCTTCAGCGGCATATGGATGGTGACCGGCACCACCTTCAGTCCTTCGCCTACCAGCATCATCACGGCGTCGGAGGCCTCGCGGCCGGCGAGTGCGGCGAGAAACTCGGTGTGGCCGGGAAAGCCGAAGCCGGCGCTGGCCAAGGTCGCCTTGCTGATCGGGTTCGTCACCACGGCGCTTGCGGCGCCGCTCCGGACCAAGGCCACGGATCTCTCGATCGACTGCTGGACAATTGCGGCATTGGCAGAGTTTGGACGCCCGGCGGTGACGGGTGATGCGACCTGGAGTGGCAGAACGGGGAGGGCGTCGGCAAACACCGACGATGCGGCGGCAATGTCGGCGATCGGCTCTATCCTCACGGCAAGTCCCAAGGCGCTGGCGCGCTCGGCCAGCACGCCGGGATCGCCGAGCAGCACGAAGGGTGGGATAGAGGTCGCGCGCCGCGCCTCAAAGGCGAGCAGGGTGATGTCGGGGCCAATTCCTGCGGGATCGCCGAAGGTCAGCGCAAGGGGTTTATCGGCACGGGTCATTGCGACCTAGCCATTAGGCCGATCCAACGCCCGCGTCACTCAATTCTGCTGGCGATATTCGATGAAGGCGTCCTGGCGCATGTCGCGCAACAGGCCCTCGGCCCTGATGCCGAGCTCCTCCTCAAGCAGTTTCATCTCGGTCTGCTGCCGCTTCTCCGGATTGCCCTTGATGGCGTGCTTGCCGCACACCGCGTAGGCCTCGATCGCCGAGCCGGAGAGAGTAGGGGGCGTCATCTGGCCGATCTTGGCGTTCATCACAAGCGTGCGCATCGGCTGGCCGAGCGAGCCCGGCAACTGGTCCTGAAGCGTCTTGATCTTGAAGCCCTTCATATCCTTGGTGAGTGACGAGAGGTTGGAGCAAGACTGCACCTTGGCGCGGACGGATTCGACCGCGGCGAGTTGCTTGGCGATGGAAGCTTGATCGGCGTCGGTCGGGATCTCGTATTTGACCTGGCGCAGCTGAAAGGTGGTCTCCTCCTTGGGCGCCTCGGCGTTGCCAGCACCTCCGAGTGCCTTGTCGACGTCGGACTCGGCGATCGAAACGTCACGCCGGAACTTGCGCCGTACCACATCCTGCCAAACCACCTGAGACCTGATGCGGTCCCTGAGGGTCTTGATGTTCACGCCCATTTGGCCCAGCGCCGCGCCAAGCTGATCAGGGCTCATGTTGTTGTTCTTCGCCATGCCCTCGAGCACCTTGGTCACATCCTCCTCGTCGGGCGTAATGCCGAGCTTCCTCGCTTGCTGGATTTGCAGACGCTCCTCGATGAGCATGTCGGTGGCCTTCTTCTTGAGGGCCGGGGAGGGCTGTTCCTGGGTGGTGACGGCGAGGAAGCGCTGGCGCTGCTCGACGTCGTAGACGGTGATGGGATCGTCGTTGACGAGCACGACGATCGACTGCTCGACTTGCGCCCAAGCAGGCGCAGCAATGCCGAACGCGCTCGCCAAAACGGCAAGCATCGCGATCGCCGCAATGCATGTGCACCGGGTCTCGTTCAAATACGCCACCACTATTGAAGGCTGTCCTCGCGCCGGTCGGGGGACGGACGCGGGCTTCCGCCTTCTAATCGTTTGCATAAGCGTCGGCGCCGAAGGCGCCGAACGCTTCTGTTTGAGTCTGATAGGTGCCGAGATACTTCAGCGCCAAATTCACCATCACCCGTTGCTCGGGTTCGATATCGCGATCCTGAATGTTGCTCTGTTCGTAGGTCACGGCCAGCGTCAAGCAGTCGTCCTGATAGCGCACGCCGACGCCGTCGGCGATCGTCTGTTCGTTTTGCAGGTCGTAGCGGATGCTGCCGAGCAGCGCCCACGTGTCGGTGAGCGACAAAGCGCCCCTGCCGACGATCTCCTGGCGACGCTCCTGATCGTCATTCCTGGTCTGCGGAGTGATGACGTCGGGCGTCACCGACTCCGGCGCAAGCTCGGCGTAGTTCACCCTCAGGTCGACCGGACCGAAGCTCGCGGCCGAGCCAAGATCGGTGCGCATCAGATCGAACGTCTCCTGATCGAAGCGCGCCTGCCCGACGAGCGAGAGGTAGCGCGCGGCTTGCAGGTAGAGGCCGCTCACATAGTCCGAAGATCTTGTGCCGAGGCCGCTCTCGTCATCGAAGCTGTTTTGGCCGGCGAGCTGATAGCTTTCACCGAACACGGCGCGGGCATAGGCGCCGGACGGCAGTTGTGCGGTATAGCGAACGCCGACATTGGCGCGGGTGCCGGTCTCGATGCGGTCGTATCCGGAGAACTTGTCGATGTCGAACAGGATGGTGTCGTCGAAGACGAGGCTCTCCGCATCCTCGTTCGGGATCTCCGACTGATCGACGCCGACCGAGTCCGGCCGGCCGATGACTTGGGCGATCGGCTCGAAGACATGGGCGACGCTGCCGGTCGTGCCGATGAACGGATAGCGGTACTCCGCGCCGCCGACGGCGGTGCCGCGCACCAGCGCACCGCTCGACTCGAATTCGGTCGCCGGATCGACGAATTCATTCACGCCGTAAAGGTCGCCGCGGAGCTGGGCGAAGGGCGTGTAGACCTGGCCGATGCGGTCGATCATCTGCCGCCGCCACGCCGTCTGCATGATGAGGCGGTTCGAATCCGTGCCGTCAGCGTTGGCGAGGGCCATAATGTTCGAGTTGAAGCTAAGCTCGCCGCCGACGATCGGGTTCTTGAAGATGTAGTCGTAGTCGATGATCGGGTAGACCGTGGCGTCGGCAAGTGGATCCTGAGTGCGGAGCAGCGTGCCGGTCTCGTAGAAGCGCATGCTCGCATAGTTCCGGTCGTGCAGGCCCTCGAGGTAGAGCTGCGAGATGCGGTCGGTCTTCAGCTTGCTGTCGAGGTTGTAATAGCGGCGGAAGGTTTCGTCGCTCTCGGCGATGGCGTCCCATCCCCAGGACCAATAGGGATTGAGCGCAAACTTGCCTTGCGTGACGACGCTGCCGCGGAAGTCGCCATCGGTAGGCGATTCGAAGGTGCCGTCGTCGAACACGCCGGCGAGATCGACGCGATAGCCGCCGCTCGACAGGCGATGGCGCCATGAGCCCTGCCAGAGAACTCCGGCCTCCGAGGTGTACATTGGAGCGAAGGTGAAATCGAAATTATCCGAGAGCGCGAAGTAGTACGGCACGGTAACCGTGGTGCCGAGCGTGTCGGACTGGCTGTACATCGGCATCAGGAAACCGGACTTCCGCTTCACCGTCGGATCGGCGCTTTGGAAGTAGGGCACCCAGATGATCGGTACGCCGAAAAGGTCAAAGAAACCGTTGCGATAGGTGATCGTCGCCTCGTCCTTGCGGTGAACGATCTTCTGCGCCCGGATGCGCCAGGTCGGCGGCTTGTTGGGATTCTCTTCGCAAGGTTTGCACGGCGTGAACCACCCGTTCTGGAACACCGTGACGTTGCCGGCCTCGCGTGAGGCGGTCTGCGCCACGATGCGCGTGTCGTCCTTGGTGACGAAGCGCAACGCGTCGATGAACCCGTCGCGGAAGTCGTCGGTCAGGGTCATTTGGTTCGAGGTGATGATCGCGCCTTCGGGGTCTTTGATGCGCACATTGCCCTGCGCCGCGAGTGTGTTGGCGTTGCGGTCGTAGATCACCTGTTCGGCGAGCAGCGTGTAGTTGCCGTAGTAGATCTCGACATTGCCCTTCGCCGTGACGCGATTGTTCTCGTTGTCGTAGATCATCTCGTCGGCCTGAAGCAGCATGGGCTGGCTCGAATCCATCTTCGGCGGCTTCAGGATGGTGCCGAGGTCGGTTTGCTTCTGCTTGTTCGCGCCCAAGCCTTGCGCGAGCGTCGGAGCCGTTGCGCCGAGCGCCAGGCAACAGGCGATGAGGCAGCCAAACAGCGCCCGCAGCCACGTGCCAGGGCGGGGTCCCTTAGACGCGGCAAGGCCGGGCTCAGCCCGGCGCATGAATGCGAACGATGTTGGCCGGTGCGTCATCATCCGTCCTCTTTGTACAAGAGCACGGTGAGCGCGAGGCTCGCCGCGATGATGACCGGTACCCAGGCCGCGGCCATGGCCGAGGTCAGTCCCGCCATCGCGAAGTTGCGCGAGACTTCGGCGAGGACGAAGAACGCAAATCCTGCGGCGATTCCTCCCAAGGCGTTGAGTTGAACATTGCCGAAGCGGAACGCCCTGAGCGAGCAGGTGGCCGCGATCAGCACCATGGTCACGAGCAAGAAAGGCCGCGACAGTAGCAATTGATACTGCACGCGGTATTGCGTTGCGGGCAGTCCCGCCCGCTCCGCAATCTCGATGAAGTTCGGGAGGTCCCAGAACGAAATCGAGTACTCCGTGCCGAGGGTGTCTCGCACCTGCGTCGGGGTGAGGTAGGTGCTGAGAAGATAACGCTTGTACAAAGCGGGCTCGCTGCCCACGGCACTGACCCAGGCGTCCTGCAATTCCCAGCGGCCGTCTTTCAGGATCGCCTTACGCGCTTCGATGCGCTCCGTCGGGGTTTGATCCGGAGCGTATTGGAATACCGTGACGCCGGTGAGCTCGAGGCCCTGATTCGACGACCGCCTCGCATGAACAACGGACGGACCGTCGGCACCGTCCTCGCGCAGCCACGCACCGGCATTCTTGGTCTTGAGCAGCGTCTCTTCGCGGTCGAAGGCCTGGGCGTAAAGACGCTCTGCCTCGGCGCGCGCGCTTGCGGCGATCGGATTGTAGAGGCAGACGAATACGAGGCCGAGCAGGAAGGCGACCACCATGGCGGGGAGCATGAACTGCCATACCGATACGCCGGCGGCGCGCACGATGATCAGCTCAGAGGAGCGGCTCAGCATCAGGAAAATAGCGACCGTCCCGATCAGCACGGCGAAGGGGAGGGTGAGTTCGGAGAACGAGGGCAAGCGAAGCAACGTCATCCAGGCGAGCAGGAAACCCGAAACTTCGCTGTTGTAGCTGCCGGCGCGGCGCAGCATCTCGATGAAGTCGACGAAGAAGATCAGCACGCAACAAATGGCGAACATCGCCAGCATTGCGATGAGGAAGCGCAACGAAAAATAGCGTGCAAGCGTACCTGCTGCACTGATGCCTGGCATCTGCGCTTTCACTTCGCCACAATCCCCCGACCGGTCCACAATTTTATGTTGTCTGGTACGAACTTAAGCTGGAGACTCAGCTTGGACCGAAGTTCTGGCGACATTCTAACGTGCGCCGTAAGCGCCGCAACGATAATCGCCGCAATTGGAATAACATAGACGAGAGGTGTTGCTCCCGCGCTCAGGGTGACCAGATTGGAGGCGGTGAGGCCGGAAACTCTCAGGCCAACGGCGATTCCGGCGGCCAGGAGAATTTGCGCCCAGCGGCTTTCCCGGGTGGTGCGGGCATGCCCCAATATGGCGACGGCGAGGACGGCGAACAGCAGCGGATAAAAGGGGGTCGAGAATCGGTCGTGGAGTTCTGTGCGTAGCCGATCCGCCGCGCCTTTTGCTTTCAACACATTAGGACCAGGATTGAGCAAATCGCTAAGATAACGCTCACGCGGTCTCAGCTCGTTACTTCCAGCATCCTTGGGGTTGAGATCGGAAATATTAAAAATATACTGATCGAAGGCGACGATTTGTACGCCCTGATCCGGACTTTTCTTCTCGTAGCGATGGACGTGGCCATCGAACATCACGAGATAGGCGCCGTCGTCGTTACTGATGATTCGGCCGCGATCGGCGAGGTAGCTCATGAGCTGGTTGTCGTCGCGTTCGTCATGCACGAGGAGACCAAGCAGGTCGCCCGTCGGCGAGCGGTCGCGAATATGGAAGGTCAGGCCTGGCTCGGTGCTGGAAAATCGCCCTGGCTGAAGGACTTGCGAAATTACGTCGGTGCGGACCTGGGTGATCAGCCCCCGCAGCGCGCGCATGCTCGCCGGCATCACCCAGAGATTGCAAATGAGGATCACCACGCAGACCATCGAGGCAAGAAGCACGAAGGGAGCGCCGATGCGCCAGACCGGGGCGCCGGCCGCCGTCATGACGATCAGCTCGCTGTCGCCGTTCATGCGATCAAGCGTGTAGAGCGACGCCATCAGTATCGCATTGGGAGCAATCAGCGCCATTAGGCTCGGAAGAGTGAGAAACGTCATCTTCAGGAACAGCACGAAGCCCTGTCCCTGGGAGACGATAAGATCGAGCTGTTTCAGGGCTGTGGCGAGCCAAACGATGGTGGTCAGCGTAACGAGGATGATGACGAACGCATTCGCCACCTGCCGAAAGACATATCGGCTGAAAAGGGACATGCCGCTTCTCTAAGATCCCCGACTGACCCGTTGCCGGCTGGCTCCCCCAAAATGCGCCAACCGCCTGGTGTCAAACACGATTCTCATCAGGGTAAAATGGCCGAATTTCGACGTTTTCCGGTCAGCTTGCTTTCCTCAACGGCAAGAACTAGGAAGAACGTCTTGAATTCCCTCCCGCTGTTGCAAGACTGCATCAGATGAGCGCGCGAAGCGAGGCGCTGGCGGCGCTTTTCTGGCCATTTTGCTGAAGGATGCGAGGGCAACAACCTTAAGGAGTTGCCGGTGAGCGACCAGACCACGATTTCCTTTGCCAATCTCAGCCTGCCCCAAGAAGGGGTCGCCGTCGTCCTTGCCGAGGAGGGGCCGAAGCTCGCTCCGGCGGCAAAGGAGCTCGACAAGGCGTCGAAGGGCCTCTTGTCGCGCGCCGCGACGATCAGCGGGTTCAAGGGAAGGAAGGACACGACCGTCGATCTTCTCGCCCCCGCCGGACTGAAATTCGCGCGGCTCGTGCTGATGGGAACCGGCAAGACCGCGGACTACACGGCGGAGGATTGGCTCAATCTCGGCGGCACCGTGCGCGGGCTGTTGACCGGCAAAGAGGGGCCCAACGCGCATATCGTGCTCGATGGGGGAGGGAAGGGCATCGCTCCCGAGGACGTCGCCAACTTCGCGCTCGGCGCTTCGCTCCGCGGCTACAAGTTCAGAAAATACAAATCGACGAAGACGCCGAAGAAGAACGGCGCCGCCGAGAACGACAAGACGCTCAAGAAGATCGTCATCCACACCGCAGATCCGCGGGCGGCGACCAAGCTCTATCGCGGCACGCGCGCCATCGCCAATGGCGTGACGCTCGCTCGCGATCTCGTCAACGAGCCGGCGAACGTGCTCGGGCCGGTGGAGTTCGCCCAGCGCACCAAGGCGCTCACCAAGGTCGGCGTCGCGGTGACCGTGCTTGCACCGAAGACGCTTCAGCGGCTCGGCATGAATGCTCTGCTCGCCGTGGGGCAGGGAAGCGTCCGCCCCAGTCACGTGGTGGTGATGCAGTGGAAGGGTGCCGGCGCCAAAGGCGGCGATCCCATCGTGTTCGTCGGCAAGGGCGTCACCTTCGATACCGGCGGCATCTCGATCAAGCCTGCTGCCGGCATGGAGGACATGAAGGGCGACATGGCCGGCGCTGCCTGCGTCGTCGGCCTCATGCATGAGCTTGCCGAGCGGAAGGCGAAGGTAAACGCCGTCGGCATCATCGGTCTCGTCGAGAACATGCCGAGCGGCACCGCGCAGCGGCCTGGCGACATCGTCGCCGCCATGTCCGGAACCACCATCGAAGTTCTTAACACCGACGCCGAGGGACGCATGGTGCTCGCCGATTGTCTCTGGTACGCGCAGCAGCGCTTCAAGCCGAAGGCGCTGATCAACCTTGCGACGTTAACCGGTGCGGTGATGGTGGCGCTTGGCAAGGAGCATGCCGGGCTCTTCAGCAACAACAACGAGCTCGCCGGCCGGCTGATCGACGCCGGCAACGCCACGGGCGAGAAATTGTGGCGCCTGCCGCTCGGACCGAAATACGACAAGATGATCGACTCAAAGGTCGCCGACATCAAGAACACCGGTGGCAGATGGGGCGGCTCGATCTCCGCCGCGCAGTTCCTCCAGCGCTTCGTCAAGGAAGGCACGCCGTGGGCGCATCTCGACATCGCCGGCACCGCGATGTCGTCGGTCGACAGCGAGATCAATCGCAGCTGGGGCTCTGGCTTCGGCGTGCGTCTGCTCGACCAGCTCGTGCGCGATCATTACGAGAAGCCCTGAGGCCCGCGATGCCGCGCGGCGCGGACGGACCGACCCTCAATCCGACCCATCCAATAATTTTCCATAATATACCTTATGCGAATTTAGGATACGGGATGGAGCCGGGGCGTTTCGGCCATCCCCTTGCTGCCGTTAGGGAAATCGCGCGCGTGTGTCGCTTGCGCGGCGGCGTTTCATCAGTCCAGTTTCATGGCTGAGAGCACGCCCCGTCCCTACACGATCGGCGATCTCCTTCGCGTCATGGCACGCTTGCGCGATCCCGAGAGCGGATGTCCGTGGGATCGCGAGCAGAGCTTCGGGACCATCGCGCCATACACTATCGAGGAAGCCTACGAGGTCGCCGATGCCATCGCGCGGAACGATCTCGACGCGCTGAAGGATGAGCTCGGCGATCTCCTGTTGCAGGTCGTCTATCACGCGCGCATGGCCGAGGAAGACGGACGCTTCGCCTTCGCCGACGTGGTCGATGCCATCACCGCAAAGATGATCCGGCGGCATCCCCACGTGTTCGAGGATACGGGCCTCAGAGACGCGTTCCTCACGAGCGGCACCTGGGAGCGCATCAAGGCGGAGGAGAAGGCCGAGCGGAGCGGTAGAGACGAGGCGGGGTCGGTGCTGGACGATGTGCCGGTCGCCCTGCCCGCACTCACCCGCGCCGTGAAGCTCCAGTCGCGCGCGGCGCGCGTCGGCTTCGACTGGCCGTCGCTCGCACCCGTGCTCGCCAAGATCGATGAGGAAATCGCCGAGCTCAAATCCGCTATTGCCGATGAGAAGCGCGGAGACCGCGAGGCGGGCGCGCCGGCGTCGAAGAAAGTCGCCGAGGAGTTCGGCGATCTTCTCTTCGTCATGGCGAATGTCGCGCGGCATCTCGGCGTCGATCCCGAGGCCTCGCTGCGCGATGCCAACGCCAAATTCGTGCGCCGGTTTCGCAGCATCGAGGCAGCGCTCCGCGCCGAGGGCCGCAGGCCTGAGGACGCCACGCTGGAAGAGATGGACCAGCTGTGGGACGAGGCAAAGGCTGCGGAGCCGAAATAGCCCGCTTGGCACGCCGCGAATGGCGGCGATTATTTCGCGTAGTAGGTGGCCCTGCCCTCGAGCCAGTCCTGACGCGGCGGCGAGAAGATGTCGATATCGATGGTGTCCGCGGTGAAGAAAAACTCATGCGGCACGTTGGGCGGGAAGATCATGATATCGCCGGCCTTGAGCAGATATTTCCGTCCTTGCGAATAGACCTCGGCCTCGCCCGCGGTGATCCAGGTGATCTGCTCGTTGGCGTGATGATGCAGCGGCACGGTCGCGCCCTTCTTCGCCGTCCATTTCACCAAGGTCGCATGCGCACCGGTGAGATATTGCCGCTGCAACAGCTCTGAGACCTGCTCCATGGGCTGGGCGTCGAGCTGGTAGAGCAGCGGCATCGCCGCGGTGTGCTGGCTGACATTGGGGATGATGCCCCGCCCCGGCGCTTCGGTGACGTGGGGGGCGGAGTGCCGTGTCGGCGCGATCGCGGCAGGGGTGTTGGCAGGAATCTCCGTCTTGCTCATCTTTGGCCTCTGATGCTCGTTTGAACTCGCTTATTCGGCGGCGTCGATGTGAAGGCGCGCCGGCCCGGCAAGACGCGCAAGCCGGTGGCGCTTCTCAGGCGCAATGCGGATGCGCAGATGGGTGACGCCGTCACCAAGATCGGAACGCTCGATCACCTCGCAATTCTCGTGGATCCAGTTCGAGAGCGCGCCCTCGTCCGGCTGAAGGTCGAGATCGATCGTGTCGCGGGTGCGATTGAGCCGCGTTTCGATCTCCGCGAGGAGTGTCGTCAGCCCCTCGCCGGTCACGGCGGACACCAGGCAAGGATGGGAAGGATCGCGCGACGCCTCGTTCCTGAGCCGCGCCCTCGTTCCGGCATCGAGACGATCGGCCTTGTTCCACACTTCGAGCAGGCGCCCTGCTTCGGGGTCGACGCCAAGCTCGCCGAGGATGTCGTTGACGTCGGTACGCTGCTGAGCGCTCGCCTCATCGGCGATATCGCGCACGTGCAGGATGAGGTCGGCTTCGAGCACTTCTTCGAGCGTGGCGCGGAAGGCAGCGATCAGCGTGGTCGGCAGGTCCGAGATGAAGCCCACCGTGTCTGAGAGCACCGCCTTCGATCCGTGCGGCAGGCGAATGGCGCGGTGGGTCGGGTCGAGTGTGGCGAACAGCGTGTCTTCGGCGAGCACGGCGGCGCCGGTCAGCGCGTTGAACAGCGTCGACTTGCCGGCATTGGTGTAGCCGACGAGCGCAACGGCGGGATAGGGCACCCTCGCCCGCGACTTCCGATGTAGCGCGCGGGTGCGGCGCACCTGCTCGAGCTCCTGGCGGATGCTCTCGATGCGGTCGCCGATGATGCGCCGGTCGGTCTCGATCTGGGTCTCGCCAGGACCGCCGAGAAAGCCGAAGCCGCCGCGCTGCCGCTCGAGGTGGGTCCAGGAGCGCACGAGCCGGCTCTTCTGATAGACGAGGTGGGCGAGCTCGACCTGTAGGCGCCCTTCCCGCGTCCGCGCCCTGGCGCCGAAGATCTCGAGAATGAGTCCGGTGCGGTCGAGCACCTTGACGCCCCATTCGGTTTCGAGATTGCGCTGCTGCACCGGGGTCAGCGGATGATCGACGATCACGAGCTCCGCGCCCTCGGCGCGGATCAGACCTTCAAGCTCGGAGACCTTGCCTGAGCCGAACAGGGTCGCTGGCCGCGGGCGCGGCAACGGCACGAGACCGCTCGCGCGCACCTCGAGATCGATGGCGCGCGCCAGCCCAAGAGCCTCTTCGAGCCGCGCTTCGGGCGAGCGTGGAGGTGCGGCGCTCCGCTCCCTGCCCTTGGCGATGCGCGTGTCCCTGGCGAGAACCGGCTCGAGCACGACCGCCATGGTCGGATGACGCCGCGAGACGCCGGTCTTCTTCCCCTCGGCCAGAGGCCGCTTCTTGCGCTTCAGCGCTTTCGGATCGGTCGGGCGCAACTAGTCTCCGGCACCTTCTCCGTCGCCGAACTCGGTCAGCTGGATGGGTTGACCAGGCATGATCGTCGAGATGGCATGCTTGTAAACGAGCTGCGAATGCCCGTCGCGGCGGAGCAGCACGCAGAAATTGTCAAACCAAGTAACAACCCCCTGCAGCTTCACGCCGTTCACGAGGAATATCGTCAGCGGCGTCTTTGCCTTGCGAACGTGATTGAGAAACGTGTCTTGCAGACTTTGCGCGCGTTCTGTTGCCATGGGCTTCCCCGTCCCTTAGGTCCACGCTTATGCTTATAAAACGGCCCCCACGACGTCTTCCTGAGAGGCCGGCCACATTAGACGCGATTGCAAGCCGGTACCGCAAGAGCCCTGATGCGATTGCCGTTGGGAAGCTCCCCGGAAAACATGGTTAACGCTAGCGGAGTGCCGCCCCGCGCTCGGTGGAATTGACACCCAAGGCGCGAAGTTTGCGGTGGAGCGCCGACCGCTCCATGCCAACGAACTCCGCCGTGCGGGAAATATTGCCTCCGAATCGGTTGACCTGCGCCAGCAGATACTCGCGCTCGAAAATCTCCCGCGCGTCGCGCAAGGGGAGCGACATCAGATGCTCGCCCCCTGCCCCGTTTGGCGACAGCGGCACCGGCGAGATGATCTCGTCGGGCAGCATGTCGGCGGTGATGAGCGACTCGGCGTCGCCGCCGACGAGGATCATCAGGCGCTCGATGTTGTTGCGGAGCTGGCGCACGTTGCCAGGCCAGTCGTGGGATTGCAGCACGGCCATGGCGTCCTCGCCGATGCGCCGCGGCGCGAGGCCGGAGGCGACCGAGATGGCTTGCACGAAATAGCGGACAAGCTCGGGGATATCCTCGCGCCGCTCGGAAAGGCCGGGCACGCGGATCGGCACCACGTTCAGGCGGTGGAACAGATCTTCGCGCAAACGCCCCGACGACATCTCCTTTTGCAGCTCGCGGCTCGTTGAGGAGATGACGCGCACATCGACATGCACTTTCGGTCCGCCGCCCCCACCCAGCCGCTGGAACCGCTGCTCCACGAGCACGCGCAGGATCTTGCCCTGCGTCTCGAGCGGCATGTCGCTGACCTCGTCGATATAGAGCGAGCCCATATGCGCTTCTTCGAGCGCGCCGACCTTGCGCGGGCCGGAGCCGACGCCCTCCTCGGTGCCAAACAATTCAAGCTCCACGCGATCGGGCACCATGGCCGCGGCATTGAGCACGACGAAGGGCCCCTCGGCGCGGGTCGACTTCATGTGCATCACGCGCGCGGCGAGCTCTTTGCCGCAACCCGACGGACCGGTGATGAGCACGCGGCTGTTGGTCGGCGCCACCTTCTCGATGGCCTGGCGAAGTTGGTTGATGGCGGTGGAGCGGCCGATCATCTCGAAGCTGTAGGCGCTCCGCTCGCGCAGTTCGCGGTTCTCGCGCTTCAGCTTCGAGGCTTCGAGCGCGCGGGCGACGATGAGCACGAGGCGGTCGGCCTTGAACGGCTTCTCGATATAGTCGTAGGCGCCGCGCTTGATGGCGGCGACGGCGGTCTCGATATTGCCGTGACCGCTGATAATCACCACCGCCAAGTCGGGATGCGCGCGCTTGATGCGATCGAGCAGCTCAAGCCCGTCGAGCTTCGAGCCCTGCAACCAAATGTCCAGGATCACCAGGGACGGCCGGCGCTCCTCGATGGCCGCAAGCGTCTCGTCGGAATCCTTGGCAAGCCGCGTACCATGGCCTTCGTCCTCTAGGATGCCTGAGATCAACTCTCTGATGTCGGCCTCGTCATCGACGATGAGGATGTCAGACGCCATGGGTTGCTCCCTCCTCTACTCTGCCGCCTCGGGGGCTGTTGCTTGTTGCTGGGCGCCGTTCCCAGCCGACACTTCCTGCGCATGCACCTCGTCCATCTCGCGGATGGGAAGGTCCATGCGCACCGATGCTCCCTGCACCTTGCCGCTCCGCTTGGGCGCATCGGCAAGCTGCAAGGTTCCGCCATGCTGCTCGGTGATCCGCTGCACGATCGCGAGCCCAAGGCCGGTGCCTTTGGCGCGCGTGGTCATATAGGGCTCGACCAGCCGCTGGCGGTTCTCCTTCGGCAGTCCGCAGCCATTGTCGATCACCGTGATCTGCAGCCGATCGCCCTTGCTGCGCACCTTGGCGATGACGTGACCTTTGTCGGCGCGGTCTGGCTCGGCCTCCATCGCCGTATCGATGGCCTCGCTCGCATTTTTGACGAGGTTGGTGACGGCTTGGCTCAGAAGCCGGCGGTCCGACAGCATGATCGCCGGTTTCTCGGGCAAATCGAGCTCGAAGCTGATCTCCGGCCTACTCACCTGGAACAGGAACACCGCCTCGCGCACGATCTCGCGGATGTCGTGCAGCTCCATCACCGGCTTCGGCATGCGCGCGAAGGCGGAGAACTCGTCGACCATCCTGCCGATGTCCGACACCTGGCGGATGATGGTGTCGGTGCACTGCTCGAACACATCGCGATCCTTGGTGATCGAGTCGCCGTATTTGCGGCGGATGCGTTCGGCCGAGAGCTGGATCGGGGTGAGCGGGTTCTTGATCTCATGGGCGATACGGCGCGCAACGTCGGCCCAGGCGGTACTGCGCTGGGCGCTGACGAGCTCGGTGATGTCGTCGAAGGTAAGGACATAACCTTGCGCCTGCTGCGCGGTTCCCTCGGTGGTCACGCGCACCGCGAAATTGCGCTCCTGGCCGGCGCGCAACAGCGAGATCTGGTCGGTGACGAGGCGCTTGCCCTGCTTTTGCGCGCGCTTCATCAGCGCACCGAATTCCGGAACGGCATCGGCGATTTGCTTGCCGGTGAGAGTCTTCTCCTTGACGTTCAGCAGATCCTCGGCCGAGCGGTTGACCAGCGTGATGGTGCCGTCGGGGTCAAGGCCGACCACACCTGCGGTGACGCCTGACAGCACCGCCTCCATGAACCGGCGCCGCTCGTCGAGCGTTGAGTTGGCGCCGACCAGCGCATCCCGCTGGCTCTTGAGCTCAGAGGTCATGGTGTTGAAGGTCGAACCCAGCATGGCGAGGTCGCCGTCGGCAGGCTTGGTGTTGACCGCGACGTCGAGATTGCCTTCCGAGATCTGTTGGGCCGCGCCCATCAATTGGCGGATCGGCGCCACCAGGCGGTTGGCGAACCACATGCCGATCCAGATGGCGGAGAGCAGGAGCGTCAGCGCCATGGCCACATACATCAGCCCGAAGGCCACCTGAACGCCGGCGCGGCGCTGCTCGAGCAGCTGATACTCGGCGACATTGGCTCGGGTGGCGCGGAGCTGCTGGAGCACCTGCGCGTTCACCGGGCGGATCACATAGAGATAGGTGTCGTTGAAATTCTGGAGCGCCTTGATGGCGCCGACGAGCGCCGTCTTCCCCGGCGCGATGACGATGGCCTGCCCGCTCTTGGCAAGCTCCATGGCTTGCGTGGGCGGCGCCTGATAGGGAACGTCCTTCTGCGTCGCGGCGGTGGCGAGAATCTTGCCGTTACCGTCGATCAGGTAGGCGATGGGCAGCGCCCTGATCGACGCTTGCGCCGACAGGAAATTGCCGAAGGCTTGCGGCCGCGACTTCACGAGGTTGACCGCCTCGTCGATGTCCTTGGCCATGCCGAGCGTGTCGGCACGGATCACCTGGCCGTGCTCCTGGACATAGGCGGTCGCCACCTCCACCGAGTTTTGAATGATGGATTTGGTGCGGGTGGAGAACCAGCGGTCGAGACCGCGGTCAAGCGACACGCTGGCGAAGATCGCGAGCAGGATCGCCGGCACCACGGCGATGACGCTGAACAGGCTGACGATGCGGACATGGAGCTGCGCGCCGGCGACCTGGCGGCGGCGGGCAAGCCAAAGTCCGGTCACCTGCCAGGCGATGATCATCACCATGGCAAGCACGAGCACGAGGTTGAGGAGCAGCATGCCGACCACGACGAGGTGGGTCGGCACGATGGGGGTGAGCCCGGTCAGGATGGCGTAGGTCGCAAGGCCTGAGCCGAGCGACAGGATCATGATGATCAGGCCGATCTTGTAGGGCAGCCGCCGTGCAGAGTTGGCCGTGACCGGCGCCGCGCCGTCGTCGAAGGGGCCCCCGGATTGGGCCTCTCCGGCGTGCGCAGGCGCCTCGCCTTGGCGCGGGCGCCAAAGCCCCCACGATTCAAGGGATTTCCATAATGATTGCAGGAAGCTACTCAACCCCTCTCCCCGCTCAATCTGTGCCGCAATGAGGGCCGCGAGCCTCAACGCTGATGCATTAAGATCACAATGTGGCGGCTTGGCGACATGAGCACAAGTGTGGCGCAACGGCATCAGCCGGCGCCCTCATGCTTAATTTCGCTGGAATTCCGAGCGCTAGAGCCCGGGGGTGCGAATGACCTTGATGCCGAGGTCGCGAATTTTCTTTCGCAGCGTATTGCGATTGAGCCCGAGCAGATCGGCGGCGCGGATCTGATTGCCGCGGGTTGCGGCAAGCGCCGCGGTGATCAGCGGAAACTCGATCTTGCGCAGCACGCGGGTATAGAGGCCGGACGGCGGCAGCTCCTGGCCGAAGCTCATGAAATAGTCCGACAGGAAGCGCTCGACCGAATCGGACAAGTCGCCGGTGCGCTCGGCCGTGTCGCTGAAGGGCGCGCGGCTGACGGTGGCAAGCTCGTTCTCCACCATTTCGCCGGTGACGGTGTCTTGCGAGTAGATCGCCGAGAGGCGGCGCACGAGATTTTCGAGCTCGCGCACATTTCCCGGCCAGTGATAGCGCTTGAGCCGCTCGATCGCCGCAGGCTCGAAGCTCTTGGTCGGCAGACCCTCCTGCTCGGCGATGTTGAGGAAGTGCCGAATGAGATCGGGAATGTCCTCCAGACGCTCGCGCAACGGCGGCAAGCGCAGCGGCACGACGTTCAGCCGGTAGAACAGATCCTCGCGGAACAGGCCCTGATCGATCTGCTGCTGGAGGTCGCGGTTGGTGGCGGCGATGATCCGGACATTGGTGCGGATCGGCGTGCGGCCGCCCACTGTCGTGTACTCGCCCTGCTGAAGCACGCGGAGCAGCCGCGTCTGCGCCTCCATGGGCATGTCGCCGATCTCATCGAGAAACAGCGTGCCGCCTTCAGCCTGCTCGAAGCGGCCGACATGGCGGTTCTGCGCGCCGGTGAAGGCGCCCTTCTCATGACCGAACAGCTCCGACTCGATCAGCTCGCGCGGGATCGCCGCCATGTTGATGGCGACGAACGGTCCGTTGCGGCGCTTGCCGTATTCATGCAGGGCGCGGGCGACAAGCTCCTTGCCGGTGCCGGACTCGCCCGTGATCATCACCGTCAGGTCCGTCTGGGTGAGGCGCGCGAGCACGCGATAGATTTCCTGCATCGCCGGGCAGCGGCCGATCAGCGGCAAGCCCTCGCTCGGCTCGGGCGCGAGCCTCTGCGCCTTCCGCCGCGGTTCGGCAAGGGCGCGCCCCACGACCGAGATGAGCTCGTTCAGGTCGAACGGCTTCGGCAGATATTCGTAGGCGCCGCGCTCGGCCGCGGTGATCGCGGTCATGAAGGTGTTCTGCGCGCTCATCACGATGATCGGCAGCTCCGGCCTCAGCTTCTTGACGCGCGGAATGAGATCGAAGGCGCTCTCGTCCGGCATCAGCACGTCGGTGATGACGAGGTCGCCTTCGCCTTGGCTGATCCAGCGCCACAGCGTCGCCGCGTTGCCGGTGGCCCGCGGGGCGTAACCGGCGCGCGCCAGCGCCTGGTTCAACACCGTGCGGATCGCGGCGTCGTCGTCGGCGATAAGAATGTTCCCTTTGGCCATTTTCTTAAGCATGTCCTGGTTGCGCTGTTTCGCTGTCGGCCATCGGCATGAGGGCGCGGAACACCGTCTGCCTGGGGCGCGAGTCACATTCGATGATGCCGCCATGGTCGCCGATGATCTTCGCCACGAGCGCAAGCCCGAGCCCGGTGCCGGACGGCTTGGTGGTGACGAAGGGATCGAACAGATGCGGCATGAGGTCGGTCGGAACGCCGGCGCCGTTGTCCTCCACCGCGATCTCGAGCGGCAGGCTCACGCGCGCTTGGCTGCCGGGAACCGAGAGGCGCACGCCTGGGCGGAAGGATGTGGTGAGAATGATCTGGCCGTCGGGACGCTCCTCGCCGATGGCTTCGGCGGCATTCTTGACGAGGTTGAGGAAGACCTGGATCAGCTTGTCGCGGCTCCCCGGCACCGGCGGCAGCGAGGGATCGTAATGTTCGACGATCTTGATCTGGCGGGCGAAGCCGTTGACGGCGATCTGCTTTACATGATCGAGCACGTCATGAATGTTGACCGCCTCGCGTGAAACAGGCCGCTCATCGCCGAAGATCTCCATGCGGTCGACGAGCTTGCAGATGCGGTCGACTTCGGCACAGATCAGTTGCGTGAGGGTGCGGTCGAAGTCGGGACGTTCGTTCTCGATCAGCTGCGCGGCGCCTCTGATGCCGGAGAGCGGATTCTTGATTTCATGGGCGAGCACCGCGGCGAGAGCCGAGACGGAGCGCGCCGCGCCGCGATGGGTGAGCTGACGCTCGATCATCTGCGCCATGCTCCGCTGTTGCAGCATGACCAGCACGCGTCCCGGCGCCTCGGGCACGGGGCCGCCGTATAGATCGACGAGCTTCGGCGCATCGAACCGGTAAGAGCCGAGATCGACGCCGTATTCGTTGACGTGGGTTTCGTTCCGCTGCACCTGCTCGACGAGCGCGATGAGCGGACTGCCGAAGGCGACGACGTCGGTGAGCTTGCGCTTGCAGAGAGCCGAGGTGCTCATCTGGAAGAAATCTTCGGCGGCGGTGTTCACGTATTCGATGTGCAGCCCCTCGCCGATCAGGAGCACTGGATGGGGCAACGCGCTCAACAGCGCTTCGCTTGACATCAGCGCTACTTGAACTGGACGCCGCGCGCTCGTTTTTCTGGTAGAGGCGCTCAAGCGATGTATCCTCTCAACCCCGTCGACAATTACGTGCACAAAGAATAAGCAACATAACCCCATGATATTTTATTGTGCAGAATATGAAGGTTTTATCGCGGTAGCAACAAGACTTTTGCCGCAGTGCACAAAACTGTCCAGTCCACTTATGGGTACCTATCCATGAGCGTTAGTGCCTTGATCGTTGCCGCCGGACGCGGGGTCAGAGCGTCTGGGCCTAAGTCGCTGATCCCAAAGCAGTATCTTCCGGTCGGCGGCGTGCCGATATTGACCCGGGCGATCGCAGCCTTTGCCGGGCATCCGGGCGTGGACGACGTAATCGTGGCGATCCATCCAGACGATGTCGGGCTCTACGAGGCCGCTTCGCAGAGCTTTTCTTCGCGGTTGCGGCCGCCGGTCGCTGGTGGCGCGGAGCGGCAGGACTCCGTCCGCTCGGGCCTCGAGGCGCTTGCCGCCAACCCGCCTGACCGCGTGCTGATCCATGACGCGGCGCGGCCCTTCGTCGAGCCGGCGCTGATCACGCGCGTCATCGCAAGCCTCGATCAGCATGACGCCGCCCTCCCCTGCGTGCCGGTGACAGACACTCTGACGACGGCGAAGGACGGCCGCGTGACCGGAACGCTGCCGCGCGATCAGCTTTGGCGCGCGCAGACGCCGCAAGGCTTCCGCTTCGATGCGATCCTTGCAGCCCATCGCGCCGCGGCGAAGGAGGCAAGCGCGACCTTCACCGACGACGCCGGCATCGCGCAATGGTTCGGTCTCGACGTCGCTCTGGTCGAAGGCTCGGAAGTAAACCGCAAGCTCACCTCGGCGGAGGACATCGCGAGCGCTGACGAGCTGCTGCGGCTTCGCGCGCAACAGGCGATCGGCACGCAGCGCGTGGCCACCGGCTACGATGTGCATGCCTTCGGGCCCGGCGACGCGGTGATCCTGTGCGGCGTGCGCATTCCGCATGACAGGAAGCTGATCGGCCATAGCGATGCCGATGTCGGCATGCACGCGCTGACCGACGCTCTGCTCGGCACCATCGCCGACGGCGATATCGGCGTTCACTTCCCGCCGTCGGACGCGCGCTGGCGCGGCGCGGCGTCGGAGCTGTTCCTCAAGGACGCGGCGGCGAGGGTGTAAGCGCGCGGCGGCGAGATCGTGCATGTCGATGTCACCTTCATCTGCGAGGGCCCGCGCATCGGGCCTCATCGCGATGCGATGCGGGCGAAGCTCGCCGAATGCCTCGGTCTCGACGCAGGGCAGGTCAGCATCAAGGCGACCACCAATGAGGGGCTGGGCTTCATCGGGCGCGGTGAAGGCATCGCAGCCATGGCCACCGCAACGGTGCGGCTGCCATGACGGACTCGCTTCTGATCGATCGGCAGATCGTGACGCAGGCCGCTACGCTGCTTGAGGCGGCCCGCGAGCGCGGCGATCTGCTTGCCACCGCCGAATCCTGCACCGGCGGCCTGCTCGCCGCCACCCTCACCGCGATTCCCGGCGCTTCCGACGTGTTCGAACGCGGCTTCGTTACCTACTCGAACACCTCTAAGAGCGAGATGCTCGGCGTGCCCGCCTGGCTGATCGAGCGCCACGGCTCGGTGAGCGAGGATGTCGCCCGCGCCATGGTCGGCGGCGCGCTCACCCATTCCCGCGCCACGCTCGCCGTCGCCATCACCGGCATCGCCGGTCCCGGCGGCGGAACGCCCGATAAGCCGGTCGGGCTCGTGCATCTTGCCGCGGCGCGGCGCGATGCGCCGGTGCTTCACCATCAGCTTCTGCTCGGCGATATCGGACGGAATGAGATCAGGCGCGAGAGCGTCGTGCAGGCGCTCGCGCTGCTTGACTCATTGCTGCGAGGCGAGTGAGGTCGTGGCCTCGCCGTAGATCGCGTCGGCACGTTCCTCGAAGGCGGTGGTGTAGCGGCGCACCGCCTTGTCGAACAACCCGCCCATCAGCCGCTCGAGCAAGCGCGAGCGAAAGCTGTAGGCGATATAGAAATCGATCTCGCAAGCTTTCGATGTCAGCGGGCGGAAGCTCCAGCGGTTCTCGAGATACGAGAACGGCCCGTCGAGATAATGCACGACGATGCTGCGGGCCTCGGCGTCGAGGACGACCTCGGTGGTGAAGCTCTCGCGGATGAGCTTGTAGCCGACCACCATGGTGGCGATCAGCACCTCCTTGCCGTCGCGACGCTCGCGGCGCTTCAGTTTCAGCGCCTCGCAGAGCGGCAGGAACTTGGGATAGCTCTCGACGTCGGCGACGAGCCTGAACATGTCGTCAGCCGAATGGGCGACCGGGTGCTTGATTTCGTAGACGTGCATGAAGGTTGCTTAAGCGCTCAGCGGCCAAGCGCGGCTTGCCGGGCCCGCTTGAGCCGGGCGAAATCCTCTGCCGCGTGATAGGACGACCTGGTCAATGGGCTCGCCGCAACGAGAAGGAAGCCCCTCGCCTCTCCCTCGGCGCGGAGATCGTCGAACTCCTCGGGTGTCACGAAGCGTTCTATGGCGGCATGCTTGCGGGTCGGCTGAAGATACTGGCCGATGGTGAGGAAATCGACTTGCGCGGCGCGAAGATCGTCCATCAGCGCAAGCACCTCGGCCTTGGTTTCGCCGAGACCGACCATGATGCCGGATTTGGTGAAGACGCCGGGCTCGAGCTCCTTGGCGCGCTCGAGTAGGTGCAGTGAGTGATCGTAGCGGGCGCCGGGGCGGATCTGCCGGTAGAGCGACGGCACGGTTTCGAGATTGTGGTTGAACACGTCCGGCCGCGCCGCCATGACGATCTCGAGCGCGCCGTCCTTGCGCAGGAAATCGGGAGTCAGCACCTCGACGGTCGTCGCCGGCGCCTCTCCGTTGATGGCGCGAATCGTCGCCGCGAAATGTGCAGCGCCTCCGTCGGCAAGGTCGTCGCGGTCGACCGACGTCACCACCACATGGGAAAGCGCAAGATCGGCGATGGCGCGGCCCACCCGCGCCGGCTCGAAAGGATCGAGCGCGCCTGGGCGCCCGGTGCGCACGTTGCAGAAGGCGCACGCCCTGGTGCAGGTGTCGCCGAGAATCATTACCGTCGCGTGCCGCTTGCCCCAGCACTCGCCGATATTCGGGCAGGCCGCCTCCTCGCACACGGTGTTGAGGCGGTGCTTGCGCAAGGTCGCGCGCGTTTCGTCAAAGGCATGCGGCCCTGGCGCCTTGACGCGGATCCAATCGGGCTTGCGCAGGACGGGCGTGTCAGGCAGCCGCGCCTTCTCCGGATGGCGCGGCCGCGACTTGTCTTGTGTGGTGGACTCTATTGCCATGTCTCGGGCTGGACCGAAGCTAATAAGACGGTCCCCTGAACCTCCGCCATACCCAGAGGAGAAGGATCGCCCCGACCGTGGCCACGAGGAAATTGCCGAGCCAGCCGTAGAAAGAAATGTTGAGCAGCGTGGCAAGCGAGCCGCCGACAAAGGCGCCGGCGATGCCGACCAGCAGATTGGTGAGGAGCCCGTGATCGCTCGCCGTCACCTTCTCGGCGATGTAGCCGGCAAGGATGCCGATGACCAGCATGCCGAAAAAGCCGACGCCCGGCATGGACAGAAGTCCATGAGCCTCATTTTCCATTCGAACCTCCAGCGTTTGAATCGAGCTGCAACGCCTTGACTAGGGGGCCCGCAGCTCTCTTGGCCTCGCGCGTAATATAGGGCGACTTTACCGGTGCAACGAGCGGTCAGCTCCCCCGGATACGCTGCCAGATGAACAGGCAGATGATGGCGCCGATGGTGGCGACCACGACCTCGCCGATGACGTTATAGGCGGTGAGCCCGAGCAGCTTGGCGATGAAGCCGCCGATAAAGGCGCCGACCGTGCCGGTGATGAGGTTCGGCACGAGCTCCTGCTGCCGCCCCATGTAGAACGAGGCGATGGCGCCGGCGACGAGGCCGATGACGAGGAAAATGATGAGGTCGAAGATCAGTGTCATAGTCTCTGCTCCCTGACTTTAGAGCCGGTCGAGCCCGGAATTTCGACGGAGCCTTGCGAAGCCTCACATGTGCAGCGCGCGGCCGTAAGCGTCGAGCACCGACTCATACATCATTTCCGACAGGGTCGGATGGGGGAAGATGGTCGAGATCAGCTCGGCTTCCGTGGTTTCCAGCCCCTTGGCGATGGCAAAGCCCTGGATCAGCTCGGTGACCTCCGCCCCGATCATATGGGCGCCGAGGAGCTCTCCAGTGCCCTCATCGAAGATGGTCTTGATCAGCCCCTCGGTCTCGCCGAGCGCGATGGCCTTGCCGTTGGCCGAATAGGGAAAGCGGCCGACCTTAATGCCGCGGCCGCCGGCGCGCGCGGCCTCCTCGGTCAAACCGACGCTCGCGACTTGCGGCGTTGAATAGGTGCAAGCCGGCACGGAGGTCTTGTCGAGGGGATGAACGCCTTCGACGCCGGCGATCTTCTCCACGCACAACACGCCCTCGTGGCTCGCTTTATGCGCAAGCCAGGGAGGACCGACCACATCGCCGATAGCATAGAGGCGGGGAATGCCTGTGCGGCACCATTCGTCGACGACGATATGGCCCTTGTCGATCTTGACGCCCTGCGCCTCGAGACCGAGCCCCTCGACATTGCCGGTGATACCGATGGCGAGGATGACGCGGTCGACTTTGAGCTCTCCAGTCAGGCCGGGCTTCGCCAGGCGCGCCGTGACGCTTTCGTCGTGGCGCGTAAGCCCCTCCACCGTCGTGCCGGTATGGATGGTCATGCCCTGCTTGGCGAAGCCCTTGCGTGCGAGCGCGGAGATCTCGGCATCCTCCACGGGCAGAATGCGGTCAAGCATCTCCACCACCGTCACCTCGGCGCCGAGCGTGCGGTAGAAGCTCGCGAACTCGATGCCGATGGCGCCAGAGCCGATCACGAGCAGGGATTTGGGAAACACCTGTGGCACCATGGCGTGCTTGTAGGTCCACACTAGCCTGCCGTCGGCTTCGAGCCCTGGCAGCTCGCGCGCACGGGCGCCAGTGGCGATGATGATGTGCTTGGCCGCGATGGTGCTCAGCCCGCCGCCCTTCGCGGTGATGGCGATCTTCCCCTGCCCTTCAAGCTTTGCCTCGCCGTCGATCACCGCGATCTTGTTCTTCTTCATCAGGTAGGCGACGCCGCTCGCGAGCTTGGCCGCAACTTTGCGGCTCCGCTCGATGACGCTGGCGAGGTCGAAGCGGATATTGTCGCAAGCCAAACCGAACTCCGCCGCGCGGCCCATCTGGTGATAGAGCTCGGAGGTGCGGAGCAAAGCCTTGGTGGGAATGCAGCCCCAGTTGAGGCATATGCCGCCGAGATGCTCGCGCTCGACGATCACCGTCTTGAGCCCGAGCTGCGCGGCGCGAATGGCCGCGACATAGCCTCCTGGCCCCGCGCCGATCACGGCAAGATCGAAGTTCGTGTCAGCCATTGTCACGCACCCTAACCGCAAGCAGCACGCAGGCGAATTCTACTCTGTGAGGACGCATCAACCTTTATCCGTATGTCGGCAACGGCTTCACCATCAGCAGCCAGTCCCCGCCATGCGGGTACCCTGGAAAGGCGAAGATCGGCTCGGTGGCGTGAGCTTCGTATCCGGCGGCGGCGTAAAGGCGCGCCGCCCGCACGTTCTCTGCCGCGACGATGACGCTTAGCGCCGGCGCGCTTCCCGCACGCGCTTTCTCCTCGGCGATTCCAAGCAACGCCATGCCGATCCCTTGCCGCCGGAACTCAGGGAAGGTCGCGAGCACATTGACGTACCAGGAGCCTGGCGCTTTCGCTTCGAGCAACACCAGAGGCCGCACGAGCGGAGGAACCTGTTCGAGGTCTCCGAGATCGTAGGGATCGTCGAGCCGGTAGCCGACGAGACAGGCGGCGATCTCGCCATCGACCTCCGCGACCACGGCATTGCGATAGGAGAAGCCGCCCTTCTCCCGTGTGGCGCGCTCGCGCCCGACCTCGAGGATCGATTGCCCCGGCGCTCTCAGCGTGCTCCACAAATGCGCCGGCAGACCTTCACCTGCGATATCGACGAGCACGGCAAGGGCCGAAGCGTCGGCCTTCACCGCCGGACGGAAGGTCGTGTGTCCTACCATCACACCAGCATAGTCACCGGGTCTTCGATAAAGGCCTTGAAGGCCTGAAGCAGCTCGGCGCCGAGCGCGCCGTCGATCACCCGGTGGTCGACGGAGAGCGTCACGCTCATCATGGTGGCGATCTTCAGCTTGTCTTTCTTCACGATCGGCCGCTTCTCCGCCTTTCCCACTGCGAGGATGCTCGCCTGCGGCGGATTGATCACCGCGTCGAACTGGGCGATGCCGTACATGCCGAGATTGGAGATCGCGGTGGTGCCGCCCTGATATTCATGCGGTGCCAGCCGCTTCGACCGCGCCCGCGTGGCAAGATCGCGCATCTCGTTGGAGATCTCCGACAGACTCTTCAGCTCGGCATTGCGCACGACAGGCGTGAACAGCCCGCCGCCCGGCAGCGCCACCGCCACGGCGATGTCGGAGCCGCGATGCAGCAATATCCCCTCCTCGGTCCAGGTGGCGTTGGCACGCGGCGTCTGCTGTAGCGCCATGGCAAGTGCCTTGATGATGAAGTCGTTGACCGAGATCCTGAAGGCGCGCGGTCCGTCCTGTGGCGTCATGGCGTTGAGGCGCTTCCGCGCTTTCAAGAGCGCATCGAGCCTACAGTCGATCGACAGATAGAAATGCGGGATGGTCTGCTTCGCCAGCGTAAGCCGCTCGGCGATGACGCGGCGCATGGTGTCATGCGGCACGAGCTCGTAGCTGCCGGGCTCGTACATGGCGCGCACCTGCTCATCGGAGAGGCCTGAAGGTGCGGCGGGACGCGACGGTACGAGGCGACGCTCGGCTAGCGGCTTGGCCACGGCGGCTTCTGCCGTCCCGGTGGGGGCTGCCTTTATCGTCGTCAGCGGAATGTCGCTCTTGACGATCCGGCCGCGCGGGCCTGAACCGTGGAGCCTGGCGAGATCGATGCCTCGCTCGCGGGCGAGCCGGCGCGCGAGAGGCGATGCAAAGACACGGTCAGCGTGATCGGCCGTCGTTCTGGTCATAGTCAACTACTGTGATCGCCGGCGAGTTTCGCCATCGCCTCTTCCCAATGCTCGCCGTCGAACAGGGTGATGCGCGTCACGCGCACTTGGCCGTCGTCGAGGCAGCGCACGTTGACGCTGAAGCCGTCCGGCTTTGAGCGCGGCACGTAAAAGCTCTTGATGCCGCACACCGAGCAGAAATGATGCTTCGCCGTGCCGGTGTTGAAACGATAGGTGGTGAGTTTGTCGGCGCCCTTGGTGAGGCGGAAGCGGTCCGCTGCCACGATGAGATGGAGATATCCATTCATGCGGCACATCGAGCAGTTGCACTCCTTGACCTCGATCTCCTCCGGCGCCAGCACCTCGTAGCGCACCCCGCCGCAATGGCAGCCGCCGACCTTCCAGGTCATTGGGGCTTCTGCCATGCGTGCTACTCCCGATAACAGGCGGCCTTCGCCGCGGCGACAACCTGCTCCACCGAGGGTAGCGCAAGCTTCTCCAGATTTGCGGCGTAAGGCATCGGCACGTCGGCGCCGGTGATCTTCATCGGCGGCGCGTCGAGATGATCGAAAGCCTCGAGAGCCACGCGGGCGCAGATCTCGGAGCCAATCGAACAGATCGGCCAGCCTTCTTCCACCGTGACGATGCGGTTGGTCTTTTTCACCGAAGCCACCACCGTCTCCAGGTCGAGCGGCCGCAACGTGCGGAGGTCGATGATTTCCGCCTCGATCCCCTCCTCCGCCAGCCGCTTGGCTGCGTCGAGCGCATACGCCATGCCACGCGAATAGGAGACGATGGTCACGTCGCTGCCCTCTCGCGCCACGCGTGCCTTGCCGATCGGCAGGACGAAGTCGTCGAGCTTCGGCACGTCGAAGCTCTGGCCGTAGAGGATCTCGTTCTCGAGAAAGATCACCGGGCTTGGATCGCGGATCGCTGCCTTCAGCAATCCCTTGGCGTCGGCGGCGGTGTACGGCGCGATCACCTTCAGTCCCGGCACACTCGCATACCAGGCCGAGAAGTCCTGGCTGTGCTGGGCCGCGACGCGCGCGGCTGCGCCGTTCGGGCCGCGAAACACGATGGGGCAGTGCATCTGCCCGCCGGACATATAGAGCGTCTTGGCGGCGGAGTTGACGATGTGGTCGATCGCCTGCATGGCGAAGTTCCAGGTCATGAACTCGACGATGGGCTTGAGCCCGGCAAAGGCCGCGCCGACGCCGACGCCGGCGAAGGCATATTCGGTGATCGGCGTATCGATCACGCGCCTTTCGCCGAACTCATCGAGCAGGCCTTGGGACACTTTGTACGCGCCTTGATATTGGCCGACCTCCTCGCCCATGAGGAAGACGCGGTCGTCGGCGCGCATCTCCTCGGCCATGGCGTCGCGCAGCGCCTCGCGCACGGTCGTGGCGACCATCTCGGTGCCTGGCGGGATCTCGGGCTCGGCGCGGGGCTCGGCGGGCGCTTCCTGCGGTCCAGCCGGAGCCTCCTCGACCTCGGGCAACCTCTCGCCGAGATCTTCATCCTCAACGGCGCGGTCCGCCGACTGCGACGGCACCGCCCTGATCGCCTCGGCGATCTTCGCCATCTGCTCTACGGGGTGAGGCGTTGGCGTCGATCCCTCATCCTGAGGAGCGGCCGCAGGCCGCGTCTCGAAGGATGAGGCGCCTACGTCCTCGCCGTCGACCAACAGCAGCGCGATCGGCTTGTTGACCGGCACATGCTCGGTGCCTTCGGCCACCAGGATCTTGCCTACCCGGCCATCGTCGATGGCTTCGACCTCCATGGTCGCCTTGTCGGTCTCGATCTCGGCGATCACGTCGCCGGTGCGGACCTCATCGCCTTCCCGCACATGCCATTTGGCGAGCGTGCCCTCCTCCATGGTTGGCGACAGCGCAGGCATGAGAATTTCGGTTGGCATGGCAGGTCTTGCTCGAACCTAAGGCAGCGCCACGACGTCGGTATAAAGCTCGCTCGCCTCAGGCTCGGGATCGCTGGTGGCGAAGTCCGCAGCTTCATTGACGATGGCGCGGATGTCCTTGTCGATCTGCTTCAAGCGATCTTCGTCGGCAACACCAGTCTCACTAAGCCGCTTGCCGACGAGCTCGATCGGATCGCGATGGGCGCGCACCTCCTGCACCTCCTCGCGGGTCCGGTACTTGGCGGGGTCGGACATGGAATGACCGCGATAGCGGTAGGTGCGCATCTCGAGGATCATCGGGCCGCCGCCGGCCCGCACCCGCGCGATCGCCGCCTGGCCCGCTGCCTTCACCGCGCGCACGTCCATGCCGTCGACCTTCATGCCGGGAATGCCGAACACCGAGCCACGATGATAGAGCTCCTCGGCGAGCGCGCTTCCGCGCCCGACATACGTGCCCATGGCGTAGTGGTTGTTCTCGATCACGTAGATGACCGGAAGCTTCCACAGCGAGGCCATGTTGAAGCTTTCATAGACCTGGCCCTGATTGGCGGCGCCCTCGCCGAAATAGGTCAGCGAGACGCGGTCGTTGCCGCGATATTTGTTGGCAAGCGCAAGTCCCGTCCCGAGCGGCGCAGGCGCACCGACGATGCCGTGCCCGCCGTAGAAATTCTTCGCCACGGAGAACATGTGCATGGAGCCGCCCTTGCCCTTGGAATAGCCGTGGCGGCGTCCGGTGAGCTCGGCCATCACGCCTTTGGGGTCCATGCCGCAAGCGAGCATATGCCCGTGGTCGCGATAGGCGGTGATGACCTGATCGCCCTCCTCGCGCGCCATCTGCATGCCGGTGACCACCGCCTCCTGGCCGATATACAGGTGGCAGAAGCCGCCGATCAGCCCCATGCCGTAGAGCTGCCCCGCCTTCTCCTCGAAACGGCGGATGAGCAGCATCTGGCGATAGGCCTCGAGCTCCTGCTCAGGGGTCAGGCTCGGCGCGCTGCCATGCTCCAACACTGTCGCTGAGGAGAGTGCTTCGGGCGGGACGATGGACGGCGCGGTGGCTGTTTCCTGCAGTTTTTCGGCGCCGTCGTGAGGCGTAGTCAAAACCTGGATCCTCGCATTCCCCGCTCCGTCTAACTAGCACGAGTTCGGAGTGGGCTGAAGCCCGAGGCTTATCCTTCCTTCGGCGGAGGTCAGCGCTTCGGTGCGGTACCAGGCGTCTCGGACGGAGGCCGGCGCTTCAGCATGATCAGGTCGTCGGGATGGGCGAGGTTGAGGATGGCGCGGGCGCGCTCGTCAAGCATATCGGGATCGAGGCTTTCAGGCCTGAGCAGCGCAACGTCGCGTTCCAGCCGCGTCTTCACCGCTTTCAGACCGGCAAGCTCGCCGGCAAGCACGGCTTTGCGCTTCTCCAACACGGCGCGCGCCTCCAAACCGTGATCGCCGGTCTGGAGGTGGTAGGCGAAATAGCCGCCGACGCCGATGGCGAGCAGCGGAAAGAGGAAGGATCGGAACCGCATGGTTTCGCCGCATCACCCCATCTGTCATGGCCGGGCTTGTCCCGGCCATCCACGTCTCTCAAAAAGACAAATCGTGGATGCCCGGCGCAAGGCCGGGCATGACGAGTTCCGAGAGAATCGCGCTCAGTTGGTTAATCGCCGGTTAGCGGCCGCGAACGAGCACCGAGCGGCCGGCATAGCGGGCGGCCGTTCCAAGCTCCTCCTCGATGCGCAGCAGCTGATTATATTTGGCCACGCGGTCGGAGCGGGCGAGCGAGCCGGTCTTGATCTGCCCGCAATTGGTGGCGACGGCGAGGTCGGCGATGGTCGCGTCCTCGGTCTCGCCCGAGCGATGCGACATCACCGCGGCGTAGCCGGCCTCTTGCGCCATGCGCACGGCGTCGAGCGTCTCGCTCAACGTGCCGATCTGGTTGACCTTGACCAGGATGGCGTTGGCGATCTTCTGGTCGATGCCCTGCTTCAGGCGGGTGACGTTGGTGACGAAGAGATCGTCGCCGACGAGCTGCACGCGGTCGCCGAGGGCTTCGGTGAGCGCGCGCCAGCCCTCCCAATCGTCCTCCGACATGCCGTCCTCGATGGAATAGATCGGGTAGCTGGCGACGAGGTCGGCATAGGTCGCGACCATCTCGGCGGCGTTGAGCGTGCGCCCCTCGCCTTTCAGCTCGTAGCGGCCATTCGCATAGAGCTCGGTCGCGGCCACATCGAGGGAAATGTAGATGTCGGCGCCGGGCTTGAAGCCGGCGGCGCCGATCGCGGCCATGACGAAGTCGAGCGCTTGCTTGGTCGAGGCGAGGTTCGGGGCAAAGCCGCCCTCGTCGCCGACCGCCGTGGTGTGGCCTGCGGCCTTCAGCGCGGCTTTCAGCGCGTGGAAGATTTCGGCGCCCATGCGCAAGGCTTCGGCGAAGTTCGGCGCGCCGACCGGCGCGATCATGAACTCCTGGACGTCGATCGGATTGTCGGCATGCGCGCCGCCGTTGAGGATGTTCATCATCGGCACCGGCAGCAGCGTCGCTTGCGTGCCGCCGAGATAGCGGTAGAGCGGCTCGCTGCGGTCGCGCGCCGCCGCCTTGGCGGTGGCGAGCGACACGCCGAGAATGGCGTTGGCGCCGAGCCGCTTCTTGTTCTCGGTGCCGTCGAGATCGCGAAGGCGCTGGTCGATGGCGCGCTGGTCGCCCGCATCCGCGCCGGTCAGCGCCTTGCGGATCTCGCCGTTCACCGCCTCCACGGCGCGCTTCACGCCCTTGCCGCCATAGCGCTTGCCGCCGTCGCGAAGCTCATGCGCCTCATGCGCGCCGGTCGAGGCGCCTGAGGGCACGGCGGCGCGGCCGAAGGCGCCGGTCTCCAGCACCACGTCCACCTCGACGGTGGGGTTGCCGCGGCTGTCGAGAATTTCCCGGCCGACGACGGTAGCGATTGCGGTCATGACACGTCCATTGTTGGGGGAGTTGCGCGTCACGGGACCCCGTGACAGGGTTTCGGCGGGTTTTATCCGGTTCAAGGAAGGGCGCAAGGGATTCGTTGGGAGGTAAGGCAATGGCTGAACGAAAGCGGTATCGCGGCGGGTGTCATTGTGGGGCGGTCCGCTACGAGATGACGGCTAGTTTCGACACGGTGCTGTCCTGCAACTGCTCGATATGCCGGAAGCGCGGCGCGCTTTGGACATATATCAGCCCGGCCGATTTCGATCTCTTGAGCGGAGAGGACGAGCTCGTCGACTACCAATTCAACCAGCGCGTGATTCACCATCTCTTCTGCCGGATCTGCGGTGTCGCTCCTTCTCCACGACGAGGCGAGGATGGATCGGAGGGCATCGGGATCAATGTCCGCTGCCTCGAGGATGTGGATGTTGAGTCATTGCCCGTCACATTTTATGACGGCAGGAGCCTAGTGAGCGACTGACGCTGGAGCCCTGGTGCTGTTCTCGGGCGGGCAGGATTCGACCGTCTGCCTCGCCTACGCGCTCGACGCCTTCGCGCGCGTGGAGACCGTCGGCTTCGACTACGGCCAGCGCCATGCTGTCGAGCTCGAATGCCGGCAGCGCGTGCGGCAGGAGATCGCCGGCGCCTTTCCCGCCTGGGGCGCGCGGCTCGGGCCGGACCATGTGCTCGACATCACGAGCTTCGGCGCCATCGGCGACACCGCGCTCACCTCAGGCGCCGAGATCCAGATGCTGGCCTCCGGCCTGCCGAGCACCTTCGTGCCGGGACGCAACCTCGTGTTCTTCACCTATGCCGCGGCGCTCGGCTATCGGCGCGGTCTGCATACACTCGTCGGCGGCATGTGCGAGACGGACTATTCCGGCTATCCGGACTGCCGCGACGCGACCTTGCGCGCGCTCGAGCAAGCGATCAGGCTCGGCACCGAAGTCCCCTTCGTCATCGACACGCCGCTGATGTGGCTCTCCAAGGCAGAGACCTGGGAGCTTGCGCACAAGCTCGGCGGCGACGCGCTCACCGACCTCATCATCGAGCACACCCACACCTGCTATCGCGGCGAGCGGGGCAAGCGTCACGCCTGGGGCTATGGCTGCGGCACCTGCCCGGCTTGCGAGCTCCGCGCCCGGGGCTTCGAGCAGTGGCAGGCGACCAGAGAACAAAGACGCATGCAAAATCGGGCGGTTTGAAGCAGGTTCCTGCCGGGCTGGTCCAAGCCTGGCGCGGGGGGAAGCTTGAAGCAGGGACTGACTGGATCAGACTACAGGACGTATCAGCTTGTCGGCCTCTTGCTCGGGCCCGCTTGCTTTGCGGCGATGCTCCTCAGCCCTGTGCCCTCTGGGCTTTCAGCGGCGGGCTGGGCCACTGCTGCACTCGGTGTGTGGATGGCGATCTGGTGGGCGACCGAAGCGATCCCGCTCTTCGCCACCGCTCTCCTGCCTCTCCTCTTCCTGCCGCTCCTCGGCATCTCCAACCTGAATGCCGCCGCCGCGCCCTTCGCCAACCCCGTGGTGTTCCTCCTGTTCGGCGGCTTTCTCATCGCGCTCGCCGTTGAGCGCTGGGATCTTCATCGCCGCATCGCCTTTCACATCATCCTGCGCGTCGGCAACCGGCCCCATAATCTGATCGGCGGGGTGATGCTCGCGACCGGTGCTCTCAGCATGTGGATCAGCAACACCGCGACGACGGTGATGATGTTGCCGATCGCGATTTCGCTCATCGGTGTCGTATTGCCGCCAGGCAAGGACCACGGACGCGACGGGACCAATTTCGCCGCCGCCATGCTGCTCGGCGTGGCCTACGCGGCCACGATCGGCGGCATGGCGACCCTGATCGGCTCGCCGCCAAATGCGCTTACCGCGAGCTATCTCAGCCAGAATTTCGGCATCAAGGTCACGTTCGCGGAGTGGATGGCCATCGGCGTTCCGATTTCGCTCGTGCTCCTTGCCGCGGCTTACGTCATTCTGACGCGCGTTTCATTGCCCTTCTCTTCCGCCTTGGCGTCAACCGAGCAGCATGTGGTCGCCGACATGCTGCGGGAGATGGGCCCCATGAGCAGGCCCGAGAAAAGGGTGGCCGCAGTCTTCGCCGCCGTGGTCGCCGCCTGGATCCTGAGCCCCCTGATCGGCCACTTGACTGGCGTCGCCATGAGCGACACAGGCATCGCCATCGCCGGCGTCATCGCGCTCTGCGCCATTCCAGCCGACTGGAAGAGCCGCACCTTCCTGCTCGACCTGGCCACGGCGCGCAGGGCGCCATTCGATATTTTGATCCTGTTCGGTGGCGGATTGAGTCTTCGCCGAAGCGATGGAGATTTCGGGCCTCACGCTATGGATCGGTCACGGCCTTTCCTTCCTGCACGGCTTGCCTGTCGTCGTGCTCGTCGCCGGCGCGGTGCTGCTCGTCATATTCATCAGCGAGCTCATGAGTAATACCGCGACCGCGGCGGCCTTCCTGCCGATTGGCGGCAGTCTTGCCATCGGCGCTGAGGCTTCGCCGTTGCTGATCGCGCTCGCGGTCGGACTTGCCTCCTCGTCCGCCTTCATGCTTCCGGTCGGCACGCTTCCCAATGCGCTCGTGTTCGGTACGGGCCAGATCCCCCTGCCCCGGATGCTGCATGCCGGCTTCTACTTGAACCTGGCCGGCGCTGCGATCATCACCATCGGGCTGGCGCTCGCCGCGCCGTTTCTCTAGCCGCCACCTGCTGCAACTTGCGGGCACCAAGGATTTCGGCCATCCTCCGCACGTCCCGGGAACCAAATTTCGGGGCAAGGTCTTTAGACACAGCAGCGCCGCTTATCAGGGGTCGGGCAATGCAGCAAAGACCGCAGGCTGGCTTGACGCCAAAGCTCCAGGTGACGTTGCGCGTGAACGGCGTCGAGAGGCGCGTGTCGCTCCGGCCCTGGACTACGCTCCTCGATGCGCTCCGCGAATATCTCGATCTCACCGGAACCAAGAAGGGTTGCGACCACGGCCAATGCGGCGCCTGCACGGTGCTCGTCGATGGGCGGCGCATCGTTTCCTGCCTGACCCTTGCCGTCATGAAGGACGGCGCCGAGATCACGACCATCGAAGGACTGGCGACGAACGGCGAGCTGCACCCGCTGCAGAAGGCCTTCATCTCCCATGACGGCTTTCAGTGCGGCTACTGCACGCCTGGGCAGATCTGTTCTGCCGTCGGGCTTATCGCCGAGGGCCACGCCAAGACCGCCGATGAAATTCGCGAATTGATGAGCGGCAATGTGTGCCGCTGCGGCTGCTACCCGAACATCGTCGCGGCCATCGAAGAGGTCATGCACGGAGCTTCACCGGGGTCCTCGTCATGATCGACTTCGACTATGTCAAAGCGCGGGACGTCAGTGACGCCGTCAACCAGATCGCGCAGAACCCTGCTGCGAAATTCATCGCCGGAGGCACCAACCTCATCGATCTGATGAAGGAGAACGTTGCGCATCCAGCGAGGCTGATCGACATCACCGGCCTGCCGCTCACCGAGATTGAGGACACGAAGGCTGGAGGCCTGCGGATCGGTGCCCTCGTCCCCAACAGCGACCTCGCCTATGACGAGCGGATCACGAAGCGCTATCCCCTCGTATCAAGCGCGCTCCTTGCCGGAGCGTCTGCCCAGCTCCGCAACATGGCCTCGACCGGAGGCAATCTCCTACAGCGGACGCGCTGCCTGTATTTCTACGACACCAACACTGCGTGCAACAAACGTGAGCCGGGCTCAGGCTGCGACGCGATTGGCGGCTTCAACCGCATGAACGCGATTCTGGGTTGGAGCGAGACCTGCATTGCCGTGCATCCTTCCGATCTGTGCGTGGCGCTTGCGGCGTTGGAGGCCATTGTTCATGTGAGCGGCTCGAAAGGTGATCGTGCGATCCCGTTGGCCGATTTTCATCGGCTCCCCGGAGATACGCCGCAGATCGACACCAACCTTGCCCGCGATGAGATCATCATTGCCATCGAGTTGCCGCCAGAGGGCTTCTCGTCCAACTACAGCTACCTGAAGATCAGGGATCGCCTGTCCTATGCGTTCGCTTTGGTCTCCGTCGCCGCCGGTCTCAAGATTGAGGGAGGCGCGATAAGGGACGCACGGGTTGCGTTGGGGGGCGTCGCCCATAAGCCTTGGCGCGTGCCCGACGCCGAGAAGCGTCTCGTGGGCCAGCAGCCCAGCCGAAAGACGTTTGGCGACGCCGCCGATATCCTTTTGCAGGGCGCCACTGGCTTTGCCCATAACAGCTTCAAGATCGAGCTCGCGCGGCGGGCAATTATACGCACCCTCGAGCAGGCTGCTGCTGGAAGACCGCAATCCCAGTCCGTGAAAGCGATCGCATAGGCCGCTGCATGACCCTTCCGAGCACAAACAGCATCGGAAAGCCCGTATCCCGGGTCGATGGCCCCGCCAAGGTCACCGGCCAGGCGAAATACGCCGCCGAGTTCAATATGCCCGGTCTCGTGCACGGCTTTGTCGTTTCGAGCAAGATCGCGAAAGGCCGTATCAAGAGTATCGATCGGAGCGCCGCGCTGGCGGTGCCCGGCGTGCTCGAAGTGTTTGCGCACGACAACAGGCCAGACGTCGCGTCCTCGCATGAAAAATATACGGACGAGGCTGCCTCGCCAGGCTCCCCCTTCCGGCCGCTTTACGACGACCAGATCCTCTTTGCGGGACAGCCGATCGCTTTGGTGGTCGCAGAAGAGTTCGAGATCGCGCGCCTTGCGGCCACGCTCGTCGATATCGAATATGAGGCGGAAGAGGCGATCACCGATTTCGACACGCAACTCGACAAAGCCTTCTCGCCGCCGAAGAAGCGCCTGCCGGGATGGGACCCTGATCCTCGCGGCGATGCCGACAAGGCTCTGTCGCAAGCGCCGATCCGCATTCAGCACGAATATCGCACCCCGATCGAGCACCACAATCCCATGGAATGCTTCGGGACGACGGCGGTCTTGGAAAGCGATGGGCGCCTCACCGTCTATGACAAGACGCAAGGCGCTCCGAACTGCCACCAGTACCTCTGCAACGTGTTCGGTCTCGCCCAGGACAAGGTGCGCGTTCTGTCTCCCTATGTCGGTGGCGCTTTCGGTGTCGGCCTCAGGCCGAATTATCAGCTGTTCATGGCGGTGCTGGCCGCAATTGGGCTCAAGCGTTCGGTCAGGGTGGCGCTCACCCGGCAGCAGATGTTCACCCTCGGCTATCGTCCGCAGACCATCCAGACCCTGACCTTGGGGGCCGAGGAGGACGGAGGCCTGGTTGCGTTCAAGCACGACGCGATCGCCAACGCCTCCCGTTTCGAGGATTATCAGGAGCCTACCGTTCCTTGGTCTGGCGCGCTCTATCACTGCGATAACGCGGCGGTCAGCGCCAAGCTTGCGCGGGTCGATCTCTTTACCCCTTGCGATATGCGGGCGCCCGGCGGCGCGGTCGGCATGTACGCCATCGAATGCGCCATGGACGAGTTGAGCTATGCGGTCGGCATCGATCCGCTGGAGCTCCGCCTCAAGAATTATTCCGAAATGGACCAGAACGAGGACAAGCCCTTCGGCAGCAAGGCCCTGAAGGGGTGCTACCAACAGGGCGCCGAGCGGTTCGGCTGGTCGAAGCGGAAGCCGGAGCCTCGCTCGATGCGCGAGGGACGCGAGCTTGTCGGTTACGGCATGGCGACCGGCATCTGGGAGGGAATGCGCGTGCCGTCCAGCGCGAGAGCGAGCCTAGCTCCCGACGGCACGCTCGAAATCGCTTGCGCCACGGCCGATATCGGCACCGGGACCTACACCATCCTCACTCAGATCGGGGCCGAGATGCTCGGCCTGCCGCTGGACAAGGTCAAAGTCAAGATCGGCGATTCAGACTTGCCGCGAGCTCCCGTCGAAGGCGGATCGTGGACCGCGGCGTCTGTCGGTTCGGCGGTGATGGAGGCGTGTGACGGCGTGCGAAAGGAGCTGCTCAAGCGTGCCGGCAAGATCAAGAATGCTCCGCTCAACGGCGCAGAGCTCGCCGACGTGATTTTCGTCGATGGCGAGATCCGCATGGCGAGCGACCCGTCGCGGAGTTTGTCCTTGGCCGAGGTCCTCCACGGGGTCAACGAGCCCATCGTTTCTGAAGTGACATCGATGCCGGATTGGAAGGCGTTGGGGCGCTACTCCCACAAAGTCCACTCGGCGGTGTTCGCCGAGGTGCGGCTCGACGAGGAGCTTGGCATGCTCCGCGTCGCGCGCGTGGTCAGCGCGGTGGCGGCAGGCCGCATCCTCAATGCCAAGACCGCGCACAGCCAGATCATGGGCGCCGTGGTCGGCGGTATCGGCATGGCGTTGCATGAAGAGACCGTGATCGACCACCGCTATGGCCGTTTCATCAATCACAATTTCGCCGAGTATCACGTGCCGGTGAATGCCGATATCCATGACATCGACGTGATCTTCGTCGACGAGGTGGAGCCTCATCTCAATCCCCTCGGGGTGAAGGGCATCGGCGAGATCGGCATCGTCGGCACGGCCGCGGCAATCGCCAATGCGGTCTATCACGCGACCGGCGTGCGGGTGCGCGATCTTCCCATTACCATCGACAAACTGCTCGGGCTGACGCCGCCCCGCGCGGCGCTCGGCGCAGGATAGCCGGGTTCGCTGGCCGCGCGCTCTTGCTCTTCCCGCCGCGAAGCGCCAAGTTCCGCCCATGTACGCGGTCAAGGAGATTTTCTACACGCTGCAAGGCGAAGGCGCGCAGGCCGGCAGGCCTGCCGTGTTCTGCCGCTTTGCCGGCTGCAATCTGTGGTCCGGCCGCGAGGCTGACCGCGAGACCGCGACCTGCACTTTCTGCGACACCGACTTCGTCGGGACGGATGGTCCTGACGGCGGCAAATTCGCCGACGCCGATGCGCTCGCCACAGCCTGCCGCACGGCCTGGCGGGGAAATAGCGGCACGCCGCCCTTCGTCGTGCTCACCGGCGGCGAGCCGATGCTGCAAGTCGACGAGCCGTTGATCGCGGCACTCCATGCGGCAGGCTTCGAGATCGCCATCGAGACCAACGGCACCCTCCCCGTGCCGCGCTCCATCGACTGGATCTGCGTGAGCCCGAAGCCAGGCGTTGAGCTCATGCAGCGCTCGGGCGACGAGCTGAAGCTCGTCTATCCGCAAGAGGAGATCGAGCCAACGATGCTCGAAGGCCTCGACTTCACCCATTTCCTGCTTCAGCCCATGGACCAGGGCGCGGCCAAGACGGCTGACAATGTCCAGGCGGCGATTGCCTATTGCCTCGCCCATCCCAAATGGCGGCTCAGCATCCAGGCGCATAAGCTGCTCGGCCTGCGTTAAGCCTGTCTCAGGTGCTGGCCCAGCAAGACGAAATCGCCTAAACCACCGCCATGCGTGTCTATAAGGAATTCTTCTTCGAGGCGGCCCATTTGCTGCCGTCAGCGCCTCCGGGCCACCCGAACTCGCGGGTGCACGGTCATTCGTTCCGCGCCCGCGTCACCATCGACGGCGAGCCCGATGCCGCGACCGGCGTGCTGCTCCATTTCGACGACATCGAAGCCGCCGTTGCCGAGGCGCGCGATGCGCTCGACCATCGCTTCCTCAACGACGTCGAGGGACTTGGAATCGCCGACGCTCGAGCGCATCGCCATGTGGCTGTGGGATCGGCTGCACAACCGGCTGCCTGGCCTCGCCGAGATTCAAATCTCGCGCGACAGCTGCCATGAGGGCTGCATCTATACTGGACCGCGGAGCGATAAGCGCCCGCGCGCGGCGGAGCAGGCGCAATGGCGGTGAAGAAGCCATCTAAGCCCAAGCCGAAGCAGCTCGGCAAGCCGACGCCGGTCCCCGCATCGCCGGCAGATGCGCTGCTCGAGCGCGTGGCCAACCCGCATCCCGAGACGCTCTATGCCGCCCGTTTCACCGCGCCGGAATTCACCTGCCTCTGCCCGATCACCGGCCAGCCCGACTTCGCCCATCTCGTCATCGACTATGCGCCGAAGCGCTGGTTGCTCGAATCGAAGTCGCTGAAGCTTTATCTCGCGAGCTTCCGCAACTACGGGACGTTCCACGAAGACGCGACGGTCACCATCGGCAAGCGCATCGCCGATCTGATCGAGCCTGCGTATTTGCGCATCGGCGGCTATTGGTTTCCGCGCGGCGGCATCCCCATCGATGTGTTCTGGCAGTTCGGCACCATACCCGAGGGGCTGTGGCTGCCGGACCAGGGCGTCGCGCCCTATCGCGGCCGCGGCTAGGCGCTCTTCTTCACCAAGCGATCGATCGCCATCAGCTCGGCAAGGAGCGGGCGGCAGGTCTTTCAGCGGCAGCATGTTTGGTCCGTCGGAGGGCGCGCGGTCGGGGTCCTGATGCGTCTCGATGAACACGCCGGCGACGCCGACCGCGACGGCGGCGCGGGCCAGCACCGGCACGAAGCGCCGCTCGCCGCCGCTCTGCGCCCCCTGCCCTCCAGGCTGCTGCACGGAATGGGTGGCGTCGAAGATCACCGGCGCTCCGGTCTCGGCGAGGATCGGCAGCGCGCGCATGTCCGAGACGAGCGTGTTGTAGCCGAAGGACACGCCGCGCTCGGTGACGAGCACTTGCGGGTTGCCTGCGCCGACCACCTTGGCAACGACATGCGTCATGTCCCAGGGCGCGAGGAACTGGCCCTTCTTCACGTTGACCACCTTGCCGGTCCGCGCCGCGGCGATGAGGAGATCGGTCTGGCGGCAGAGGAAGGCCGGGATCTGCAGAACATCGACGGCGGTCAGCCACGGCCGCGCATTGCTCGGGCTCATGCACGTCGGTGAGCACGGGCAATCCGGTGCGCTCCCTGATCTCGGCGAAGATCGGCAGCGCCTCGGCAAGCCCGATGCCGCGGGCGCTTCGCGCGCTGGTGCGGTTCGCCTTGTCGAAGGAGCTCTTATAGACGAGGCCGATGCCTGCCGTCCCCGCGATCTCCTTCAGCGCTTCGGCGGTCTCCAGCGCATGCGCCCGGCTCTCCAGCGCGCAAGGCCCGGCGATCAGGGCGAGCGGCAAATCGTTGCCGAAGCGGGCGGCGCCAACGGCGACCACAGGGCTTGGCGTTGGCTTCATGGCGGCTGTCATGGGCGGACCATATAATCTACTGTAATGCCGGTCTTTTTCGAGCCGTTGACCAATAAATAGCCAATGATCGACCGAGGCTTGCGACGTTGATGGGCTTAAGGCTTGCCTCGCTCCCGACCCGGCAGTCAAGGCTTCCGGCCACCAGCTCTCTCCTAGCGTGCCGTTTCCGCCGACGCGGAATGACAAAACAAGCCAAGCGGTCGGGTGCTTTTAATCTATGTTTTAAGTACTTACTTAAGGTGGCGAACAAGAAATCTCACTAAGCGTAACCCGATGGAACAGTACGACGACACATTCGAAGCAGCAGAAGCCGCACCCCCTATCAAAGAGATTGAGAAGCGCCTCCGGAAACTCGGCTGCACCAAAGAGCAAGTCAGGCGTCATATCGAGCACGTGGCCAAGAGCCGAACCGAGCCCATCAGCAAAACGCGGGTTAAGAACCGCCCGCACCGATTGGACTGGCCGTAATTTCGCGGATGACCAAATCGTAACGTTGTCGGGGTTGTCCCACCAAGCTCCGGCCTAACTCATACGTGATGGTTTCCCTCCCATCACAGGAAATGCGTTGCGCTCACGCAATGGCGAGGCCGGCGCCAGGCGTAGCCGCTTAGCTAGGCCGTGTAATCATAAAGGCGTCAGCTGAGCCATTACAGGGGGTGTCCGCCTTACCCCCCAAAAGCGGGTGGGGCGCGCCCGCTCGAAGAGTTCGCTATGTGCCAATTCCGGACATTGAAGCGTTCCTGCGATACGGCGCTGTCTCAACATTGAGCTTGCTTTGTCGCTTGCGTAAGCCCAACAGTGTGGGATTGGCACTCATAATCGAGTACCCCGAAGAGCGTGCGTCGTCTCGATCGGTGATTTACTCCTCTCTTCGCGAATTAAATTTTGGGATAAGCCACTTGCGGCAAATGGCCTCTCGCAGCCCTTACCCAAACCTGAGGATCTAAGGCGGGTCGTATTGGAGCGAGTGCCCTTCGATATTTAGACCGTCATAACTGCGCACGAACCCTATCGGGATTTCACCCTGGATCACGACCGCAGGGGCGCCGCCTGAAAAGGATGCCGCATGATAGTCACGGGTGCCTTATCAAAAATCGATCAGCTAGTGGCTGATGCCACGACAGAGCTAAAGCGTCTCGGAATCAATATCGACGGCAAGCGCCCCGACCAGCTTCTAAACATGGCGCGCGAGGAGCGAAACAAGCCCCGTCTCAAACATTTCGGTGGTTGAGATAGCCTGATTGTGAAATTGGGCGCTGCTGTAAACCACCATTGCGGCGGGTGGTCCGCTTAGGGCGGTTCACAATGTCCTCTTTACCCCCAAAACCGGACGTGAGGCGTTTAGCGGACCTAGCGACGCGCGCGTCCGAAGGTCCGCAAGTGCCAAGAGCGGACATGTGCTGACGGATGCGGTGGGGAAATCCCGCGAATACTGTGCGCCCAACAGGCACGATTTGCGAGATTTGCCCGTGTCCTAACCAGCGCGAAGCGTCAAAGATTTAAGTCTAAAGAAAGCACGACGGGCCATGAGGATTGCACCGTCCAAAGGATCGCTGCGTGCCGCAGACAAAAGGCGTCGAACGTGAGTAGGCAGCCATTTCGTCAAAGGCTCCGCAAGTCCGCCAACTAGACTGATGGTGGGACAGCCGACATCCTTGAGCCGTTCAATAATGCACGTGGCAGCCTCCGCTGCTTCTTGGACTATTGCAACGGCGAGCGAATCTTTTGCCGCTGCATACTCAAAGACGAGTGGCGCGAATTCGGCATAGTCGGCCGGATTGGCCCTAGCAGCAAAGCAAACGATTTTGGCGGGATCCCACTCAAAACGCTTAAGTATGGCCGTTGAAAGAGCTGTCGTTTCCGCTCGACCATCGAAGGCCCAAAGTGCGCGGCGGAGTGCTTCTCTACCCAAGCGGTGGCCACCTGCTTCATCTGAAACTTCGGCACCGTATCCGCCAACAGTAACGCGCCTTCCGCCGATTACAGCCAGCCCACACGAGCCGGTGCCAAGTATCACGATGCCCCCGTCCTCGGCTTGGTGAGCACCAAGCCAGGCGATGTAGGCATCTGTCTCAAGTACGATCGACGCGAAGGGCCGCAATTTCGATCGCAACCCGTCGCATGCTCTCTTCATCCCGGCACCTGCTAAGCCTAATCCAGCGTGTGCGCGATGAAGACTTCGATTGTCAAGGCCTGCTGATCGAGCGGCCGCGTCGCTTGCCACCCGAATGGATTGCGCCGCCAAGTCCAAATCTAGGTGGATATTCGCCGGGCCGCCCCAACCCTCGCCAAGCAAGTGCCCCTGCACGTCGCGTATGCGCGCTCGACAACAGCTGGCGCCGCCGTCGACGCCGATGAATAGTTGGCTGGACATCTACCGGAGTTTCGAAAGTTGCCGCACAAACGACCGCACAAAAACAAACTAAAGATGGCCACAGTAAGGTTATTGCGCGGTTAAAAATGCGTCTTCGGAGCGACCTCTCCGGAAAATTCTTTTGCCCCGCGACCCACGTTGCCAAGACGGAAATCGTTTGTGGATCGATTGCTACCATATCGGCGCGATACCCTGCGTCGAGTTTGCCGAGCCTGTTTCCGACTCCAATGAATTCGGCGGGATTTCTTGACGCAAAGCCCAAGGCGTCTTCTAACGGAACTTGAAGTAGGCTCACGCAATTGCGAACTGCGCTGGCCATGTCAAGTACTGTCCCCGCCAAGGTGCCATCCGCTCGCAGACAACGGCCACCTAGGGCTTGTATTCCGTGGCCGTACAGGTTGAAGCTTGGTCGACTTCCGCCCACAGGGGGCATTGCATCCGTGACAAGTATTGGTCGGCCAAGGCCCCGCAACGCGATGCGAAGGATAACGGGGTCTACATGAAATCCATCGACTATTATTCCAAACCATACATCAGGCGCTTCGAGGCTAAGGCGATCGGCCTGGCTCTCGCGAAGTGAGAGGTCGCATCGCATTGAATAGATGAGTGAAGCCGTTGAGGCCCTGTGCCTTGGCCGCGCATGTCTCTTCGTAGGTCGCCATCGAGTGGCCCAACGATACGTGAACACCAGACTTTACTAAGCACCCGATAAACTCTCTGGGAACCCTTTCGGGCGCCAACGTCACCAACAATTCGCCCTCCCGATTTGCGCAAAGCATCTCCAAGTCTGAGTTGGTCGGTGTCCGAATTAGGTTCGGATCATGCACACCGGCTTTTTCGGGCGACAGGTAGGGCCCCTCCAAATGAAGGCCCAAAACGCTCGGCTCTTTGCCGATCAAGCTTTCACACGCCGCCTTGGCAGCCCTCATCTTCTCAAATGTATCGGTGATCAGTGTTGGAAGGAGCGCGGTCGTTCCAAACTTTCGATGAGCTGCCATGATCGCGGCAATAGCATCTGGCGTCGGCGAATTGTTGAAAAGCACATCCCCGCCACCATTAACTTGTAAATCAATGAAGCCTGGAGCTAGCCAGGATCCCACTGGAAGCTTATCAATGCTCAGATTTGTCGGCAGCTCCGACTGCGAAACCAATGAGACAATTTTAGAACCCTCAATCAGGACGGCTGCGTTCTTGTGTTTTAACCGCCCGTCAAAAATATGGTCAGCAGCGACTGCATACCGAGCGGGTGTTTTCATCTGGTCCGAGTTATTTTCTGTAAGTGCCTTGGTTGATCGACGTTAACGCCGAGACGCTCCGCCAAGCGAATCGCTAAACTGTAGAAACTCTGGATCAGACACACGGCATCGGTTTCCGGATGGTCGGGCGGAAGCACCGGCAATACGCCGGCAGCCCCTGCACGAATTCCCGTCACGATACCGACTGCTCTTGCTGGAAACGTCGGTTGCCACTCCTGCCAAGGTCGAGGCGGCTTCATCGGTCGGCATGAAGATAAGAACCGGGTAGCTTTCCGACACTAACGCGATTGGACCGTGCTGAAATTCAGCACCGCTAAACGCTTCAGCCTGATGTTGCAGACCTCCTTCAACTTCAAGGATGCTTCTTGCGCAACGGCAAGTGTTGGGCCGCGACCTAGGATGGCGAGACTTTTTGCTGCGGAAAGGGCACCGATCGCGTTCGACCAGTCGAGTTGAGTTGCTTCGGCGAGGCGATAAGGTAACCGATCTAGCGCATCTTGGAGAGCGCGCTCGGACGCCAGGTGGCTGCTAAGCCAGTAAGACGGCAACTGACGCAACAAAAGTCTTTGTAGCCGCCACGCTCAACTCCTGCCCCGCCGTCATTGGCAGGACTATCTCGCAGGCTGATGCTAGAGGGCTGTGCGTGTCATTTACGATTGCTGCCGTAAGCGCACCATTAGCTCTGGCAGATGATGCTGCCTCAACGAGGTCGTCGCTATGTCCCGACTGAGAATCGTGAGAAAGAGTTGGCCTTTGAGCCGCAGATCCCGTAGATATATCGTCATGAGCTCGGAGCAACTGCAGCGACAGGACCCGAGGTGACGCTCAATTAGATATTTTCCGAGTTTGCAGCATGCGCGGACTGCCGCGAGCGCAAGTCACCCGACTTGGTGGTGCTCGTCGAGCTGAGACAACTGACCAAGCGACGGGTAGCAACTTAGGTTGCTTGCCACGATGCGCGGTGCCTCATGCAACTCTGTTTCCATCAGTAGGTCCTTCTCACTCATCTGAAACTCCAAAGTATCTCCCATTTCGGGCCTTCGTTTGTGAGGGTCCAGCCGATCACCGTGGCAATATGGCCTCTTCTCGATGCACCACCTGATGTGAACCGCGTATATTGGTATAACCTCTTCGTCTACCTGTACAAAAGCCGCGAGCCGTTTTTAGCGATGAACACCGAACGCGCATCCCCCCGTTATTCGAGGATTGATGTCTGTTTTTTTTTTTTTTTTTTTTTTTTTTTTTTTTTTTTTTTTTTTTTTTTTTTTTTTTTTTTTTTTTTTTTTTTTTTTTTTTTTTTTTTTTTTTTTTTTTTTTTTTTTTTTTTTTTTTTTTTTTTTTTTTTTTTTTTTTTTTTTTTTTTTTTTTTTTTTTTTTTTTTTTTTTTTTTTTTTTTTTTTTTTTTTTTTTTTTTTTTTTTTTTTTTTTTTTTTTTTTTTTTTTTTTTTTTTTTTTTTTTTTTTTTTTTTTTTTTTTTTTTTTTTTTTTTTTTTTTTTTTTTTTTTTTTTTTTTTTTTTTTTTTTTTTTTTTTTTTTTTTTTTTTTTTTTTTTTTTTTTTTTTTTTTTTTTTTTTTTTTTTTTTTTTTTTTTTTTTTTTTTTTTTTTTTTTTTTTTTTTTTTTTTTTTTTTTTTTTTTTTTTTTTTTTTTTTTTTTTTTTTTTTTTTTTTTTTTTTTTTTTTTTTTTTTTTTTTTTTTTTTTTTTTTTTTTTTTTTTTTTTTTTTTTTTTTTTTTTTTTGAAAGTTTTTTCGGTTTTGAATATTACGGTGAACTCTTTGTTTTTTTTTTTTTTTTTTTTTTTTTTTTTTTTTTTTTTTTTTTTTTTTTTTTTTTTTTTTTTTTTTTTTTTTTTTTTTTTTTTTTTTTTTTTTTTTTTTTTTTTTTTTTTTTTTTTTTTTTTTTTTTTTTTTTTTTTTTTTTTTTTTTTTTTTTTTTTTTTTTTTTTTTTTTTTTTTTTTTTTTTTTTTTTTTTTTTTTTTTTTTTTTTTTTTTTTTTTTTTTTTTTTTTTTTTTTTTTTTTTTTTTTTTTTTTTTTTTTTTTTTTTTTTTTTTTTTTTTTTTTTTTTTTTTTTTTTTTTTTTTTTTTTTTTTTTTTTTTTTTTTTTTTTTTTTTTTTTTTTTTTTTTTTTTTTTTTTTTTTTTTTTTTTTTTTTTTTTTTTTTTTTTTTTTTTTTTTTTTTTTTTTTTTTTTTTTTTTTTTTTTTTTTTTTTTTTTTTTTTTTTTTTTTTTTTTTTTTTTTTTTTTTTTTTTTTTTTTTTTTTTTTTTTTTTTTTTTTTTTTTTTTTTTTTTTTTTTTTTTTTTTTTTTTTTTTTTTTTTTTTTTTTTTTTTTTTTTTTTTTTTTTTTTTTTTTTTTTTTTTTTTTTTTTTTTTTTTTTTTTTTTTTTTTTTTTTTTTTTTTTTTTTTTTTTTTTTTTTTTTTTTTTTTTTTTTTTTTTTTTTTTTTTTTTTTTTTTTTTTTTTTTTTTTTTTTTTTTTTTTTTTTTTTTTTTTTTTTTTTTTTTTTTTTTTTTTTTTTTTTTTTTTTTTTTTTTTTTTTTTTTTTTTTTTTTTTTTTTTTTTTTTTTTTTTTTTTTTTTTTTTTTTTTTTTTTTTTTTTTTTTTTTTTTTTTTTTTTTTTTTTTTTTTTTTTTTTTTTTTTTTTTTTTTTTTTTTTTTTTTTTTTTTTTTTTTTTTTTTTTTTTTTTTTTTTTTTTTTTTTTTTTTTTTTTTTTTTTTGCGAGTGGGGATTTGTCTGGTAGAATGTGTCGACGTGCAAGATTGGGAGCGTTTTTTTTTTTTTTTTTTTTTTTTTTTTTTTTTTTTTTTTTTTTTTTTTTTTTTTTTTTTTTTTTTTTTTTTTTTTTTTTTTTTTTTTTTTTTTTTTTTTTTTTTTTTTTTTTTTTTTTTTTTTTTTTTTTTTTTTTTTTTTTTTTTTTTTTTTTTTTTTTTTTTTTTTTTTTTTTTTTTTTTTTTTTTTTTTTTTTTTTTTTTTTTTTTTTTTTTTTTTTTTTTTTTTTTTTTTTTTTTTTTTTTTTTTTTTTTTTTTTTTTTTTTTTTTTTTTTTTTTTTTTTTTTTTTTTTTTTTTTTTTTTTTTTTTTTTTTTTTTTTTTTTTCGTCGCCAACTCTTCATAGGCTCGTTTTCATTGGTTTTTTTTTTTTTTTTTTTTTTTTTTATGTTTCAAATCTATTGCTCGACTGATAATACTATGCCGATTCTCATTTTTTTTTTTTTTTTTTTTTTTTTTTTTTTTTTTTTTTTTTTTTTTTTTTTTTTTTTTTTTTTTTTTTTTTTTTTTTTTTTTTTTTTTTTTTTTTTTTTTTTTTTTTTTTTTTTTTTTTTTTTTTTTTTTTTTTTTTTTTTTTTTTTTTTTTTTTTTTTTTTTTTTTTTTTTTTTCGGGCTTTGCATTGGTCAATTCCCGGCCAGTTGACGGAGCAAGGGTGATTGCTGTAGAATTTTTTTTTTTTTTTTTTTTTTTTTTTTTTTTTTTTTTTTTTTTTTTTTTTTTTTTTTTTTTTTTTTTTTTTTTTTTTTTTTTTTTTTTTTTTTTTTTTTTTTTTTTTTTTTTTTTTTTTTTTTTTTTTTTTTTTTTTTTTTTTTTTTTTTTTTTTTTTTTTTTTTTTTTTTTTTTTTTTTTTTTTTTTTTTTTTTTTTTTTTTTTTTTTTTTTTTTTTTTTTTTTTTTTTTTTTTTTTTTTTTTTTTTTTTTTTTTTTTTTTTTTTTTTTTTTTTTTTTTTTTTTTTTTTTTTTTTTTTTTTTTTTTTTTTTTTTTTTTTTTTTTTTTTTTTTTTTTTTTTTTTTTTTTTTTTTTTTTTTTTTTTTTTTTTTTTTTTTTTTTTTTTTTTTTTTTTTTTTTTTTTTTTTTTTTTTTTTTTTTTTATCGGGGACTTGGGTTCGAGTTCGCCCGACAGTATTTGGCCGATGGCTGGCAGGTTTACGCGGCTTGTCGTGATCCAAATTCCGCTTCAGAGCTGCGCCGATTGGCTGACACGAGCGACCACAAACTGCGGATCCTCGCATTGGATGTCACCGACCCCGCGAGCGTCAAGGCGGCGGCTGCGGAACTCGACGGGCAAGCCATTGACCTCCTCCTCAACAACGCTGGCGTCGGCGGGGCTCGGGGTCAGACCATCGGAAACATCGATTACGAGGCCTGGGCGAAGGTGCTCGACGTCAACACCATGGGCCCCATGCGGGTTTCAGAGGCGTTTGTTGACCATGTGGCACGAAGCGAGCGCAAGCTCATCGTCACCCTTACCAGCGGCATGGGATCGATTACCGACAATACTTCTGGCGGCTCGATCGCCTATCGCAGCTCAAAGGCCGCGGTGAACATGGTGATGCGCAGTCTCGCAATCGATCTCGCTCCACGCGGCATCACTTGCGTGGTCGTCAATCCCGGCTGGGTGCGGACTGACATGGGTGGGCCACACGCCACATTGACCCCGGCCGAAAGCGTGACGAGGCTGAGACGTTTGATCGACACCTTAGGGCCGGCGCAGTCCGGCAAGTTCTTCAATCACGATGGTCGCGAATACGCCTGGTAGGCGCTTTTTTTTTTTTTTTTTTTTTTTTTTTTTTTTTTTTTGCTTTTAGACGCTTCTGTTTTTTTTTTTTTTTTTTTTTTTTTTTTTTTTTTTTTTTTTTTTTTTTTTTTTTTTCCTCGCCGCTCTCCCTTCTCGCCGCATCGCTTTTTTTTTTTTTTTTTATTTGCAAACCATTCCAAATCGCAATTTTTTTTTTTCTTCTGCGCTTTGCTCTTTTCATCTTCTTCTTTTTTTTTTTTTTTTTTTTTTTTTTTTTTTTTTTTTTTTTTTTTTTTTTTTTTTTTTTTTTTTTTTTTTTTTTTTTTTTTTTTTTTTTTTTTTTTTTTTTTTTTTTTTTTTTTTTTTTTTTTTTTTTTTTTTTTTTTTTTTTTTTTTTTTTTTTTTTTTTTTTTTTTTTTTTTTTTTTTTTTTTTTTTTTTTTTTTTTTTTTTTTTTTTTTTTTTTTTTTTTTTTTTTTTTTTTTTTTTTCTCCGACGACCAGCGCCACAGCGAAGCCGTCATAGCCTTTAATGCCTACCGTCTGAATGGCCGTCATGCTCACTCGCGGCTCTGCGGCGGCTAGCGCATAGAAGTCGCGGATTTCCTGGATGTGCGCGTCGCGACGGTCCTCATCGATCAGCGTGCCTTCGCGCACTACGTTGTCAACGACGATCAGGCTGCCGAGGCGCGAGAGCTTCAGCGCCCAGCGGAAATACTCGGCGGTGCTCTCCTTATCGGCGTCGATGAAAATGAGATCGAACGGCCCGCTCGCCTCGGCAGCGAGAAGCGGCAAGGTCTTGAGCGCGGGGCCGAAGCGCACCTCTACCAGCTCGGCCTGGCCTGCACGTGCGATATTGGAACGCGCCACGTTCGGCAAAAGCTGAATTGAGTTCAAGTGTCACCACCCGCCCTCCGGGGGCAACTGCACGCGCAAGCCAAATCGTGCTGTAGCCGCCGAGTGTGCCGATCTCGAGAATGGTTCGCGCGCTGATACTCCGCGCGAGCAGATGGAGTAGCTTGCCAATGTTTGGCGAAACTTGAATGGCGGGCAGTCCCGCGGCATCGCTTGCTGCAAGGGCGGCTTCCAGCGCCGGATCGGCTGGGTAACAAACGCTCTGTGATATAGCGATCAACTTCAGTCCAACGTTCTTGATCATGGGAAGAGAAGGGAGGAGCCAATTCGACCCTTTGATCCACGGGTGCTTTCTCCATGCTTGGCGAACGATATCGCCTGGTCGCCCTCAGGAGCAATCAGGTCCATGAAGTCCGCAGCGAAACCGCATGGTCGATATCGGCAGCATAGCCATCGTGCTTTTGCTGCGGGGCATGACGTGCACGCCAGCGTGCAGCTGACGATCGTGCCTCGGAGCGCGGTGACGGGGCCATCTGCCACGTTCGATCTCTGCTAGACTGACCCGAGCAGCCAAGGGAGGCCCGCCCAATGCGCGCGATGATAACTGGAAGCCTCATTGGCGCCAGCGTGTTCGTCTGCATGGTTTCGCGCAAGCAAACCCGATCGATGATTGCAATCAGAGCGCAGACCTCAAGAAGCAGATCGACGGCTGCACGGAGTTTCTCGTGGTCGATCCCTTCAGCCCGCATGTCGCGCTCGCCTATGGCCGCCGCGGCGAGGCCTATGTGCACAAGGGCGATTTCGCCCGCGCCATCGCCGATTTCGACCAGGCCATTCGCATCGATCCTCGCCAGGCGAGGTTTCTTGTCGGGCGCGGCCTCGCTCATCGCGAGCACGGCGATCTCGATTCCGCGCTCGCCGATTTCAGCAAGGCCATCGAGATCAACTCCCGCTTTGCCGACGCCTTCGTCAATCGCTGCGTCGCTTACGAGGACAAGGGGAAGCCCGATCTCGCGGTCAAGGATTGCACCGCGGCCATCGCCCTCAATCCGACGGACGCCGTCGCCTATAACGACCGCGGCGTCGCCTACGAGAAGACCGGCAATATCGACGGCGCGCTCGCCGACTACTCGAAGGCGATCGAGCTCGACCCCGACTATCGCGATGCGTTTGCCAATCGCGCCGTGCTCTACGACCACAAGGGCGACAAGGAGCGGGCCATTGCCGATTACCGCGCCGCGCTCTCCAAGAATCCTGCCCCTGAAGACCGCAAGGACATTGAGACCGCGCTTGAGCGTCTCGGCGCAACGCCCTGACTTTTCTTGGGCAGAGGCGCATCGCCTTAATGACTCGCGCGTCAGTCCCTATTCGGGGCGCGCGGGGTCTGTCATCATGGCCTCCTTGCTAGGGGGGATCATCATGAAGAAGGCAGTTGCGGAATTCATTGGGACATTTGCGCTCGTTCTATTCGGCTGCGGCACCGCGGTCGTCGCCGGCATGGGAACCGGCCCAACGTCGGTGGACGTTCTCGGCATCGCCATGGCCTTCGGCCTCGCCATCGTCGCCATGGCCTACGGCATCGGCCAGGTCTCAGGCTGCCACATCAATCCTGCCGTGAGCTTCGGCGTGCTCGTCGCGGGGCGCATGACGACGCAGGACTTCATCACCTATGTGATTGCACAAATTCTCGGCGCCATCGCCGGCGCTTTGGTGCTCTATCTCATTATGACGGGCAAGGCTTCGGGGTGGAACGGCGGTCTCGGTCAGAACGGCTGGGGACCCGGCTATCTCGGCGAATACAGTCTGTCTTCAGCCTTCATCTTCGAAGTGGTGGCGACCTTCCTGTTCCTGGTCTGCATCCTCGGCGTCACCCAGCGCGGCGCGCCGGTCGGGCTTGCGGGCCTTGCTATCGGGCTTACGCTCGTCGTGATCCATCTGATCGGCATCAACATCACCGGCACGTCGGTGAACCCTGCCCGCTCGCTCGGGCCGGCTATCGTCGGCGCCGGGGTGAAACCGGAGAGGCTTGCGCAAGTCTGGCTGTTCATCGTCGCGCCGCTGATCGGCGCCGGCATTGCCGGCTATCTGTTCAAGTCCGGCATCCTCGCAGCCGATGACGTGATCCCAGACCGCGGCGGCACGCGGTCCGACGTTGCGCCCGCGCCACGCAAGCGGAAGTAGCGTTCTGCGATTCCGGAATTCGATCGAGGTCACTAAGGGGTGCACAGTTGAGCGTAATGGGCTGGTGGTAAAAGTGGGGTGAAGCTGGAGCGGGCTAGTGTGATGAGTGCTAGAGCAGGAATGGGAGTGTGTAGAGATGGTGGAGCTCAGCGCCGAGAACGAGCAAAAAAGCGACGTTGCTGAGCGCAGGCGAGAAGGTCGGCGCTGTGTCAGCAGCTCGCAGTCCACACCGCTATGAGCCTTTATGTCCGAGACGCTGACGACTGGTCGGCGCCGGAGCGGCTTTCCGTCTACTGATGGAGGCAGAGCGGAAGGTGCAGAATGGTTGGGCCAAGGACTGCGGCGTGCGAAGAAGCGGTGAAGTACCCGCGAACATAAACGCGTCGCTGCCGCCAACCTCCGCGCGACCGAAGCAAAAGGCCGGCGGCGTAGCAGTGGTCTGCGGGGGGGTGAAGCGAACGTCGGCGCGCATCTGCAGCGAAAATCGTCAATGTCCGGAACGCTGTACACCGCTACGGGCGAACACTGATACGCAATCCAGAAACCGGGCTTACGTCTCAGGTTGCCTCTGATCGAACGCACTCAGGTGAACAGCGCCAAGCGCAAGAAGCGTTAGCCGACGCCGCCATCCGAAGTCAAGGCTCCGTCCGGCTCCATTTCGGCCGGTCTTTCTCGTAGCGGCTGACGACGCTCGGGAACGCGGGGAGCCAAGGGTCTCGCCTGATCGTCCACAATTCGTAGGTCGGCTGCCACAGCCCCGTCTCGTCGAACGAGCCGGGATAGACGTAGAGCTCATCTGCCCGCGAATAGTGGGACCAGACCTGCGATCCGCAGGCCGGGCAGAAATACCGCCGCCCGTGCTCCGAGCTTGCGAAGACATCGACCTTTCCGATGATCGTCACCTCATCCGGCGGAGAACACGGCGTAGAAGCTGAAAGGCGCTCCGTGGAGCTTGCGGCAGGTCAGGCAGTGGCAGACGCCGACGCGATAAGGCTCTCCCCTCGCCTCGATGCTCACCTTGCCGCAGGCGCACCCGCCTTTATGGACGCTGACTGACATTTCGCACTCAGGGTCCGATCCACCCACTTCGCAACTATCCTTAGCCTGTCATGGCCGGGCTTGTCCCGGCCATCCACGTCTTCCTACGTGCGAATGGATTCGTGGATGCCCGGCACAAGGCCGGGCATGACGAAGTGTGATTGTTTGGCGAGCGTCGCTACACCAACCGGCTCTGCTCCACGGCGGCGCCGATGAAGGAGGCGAAGAGCGGGTGCGGCTCGAAGGGCCGCGATTTCAGCTCGGGGTGGAACTGCACGCCGATGAACCAGGGATGGTCCGGGATCTCGACGATCTCCGGCAGTAGCCCGTCCGGCGACAGGCCCGAGAAGCTCAAGCCTGCGGCCTCGAGGCGATTGCGGTAGCGCGTGTTTACCTCGTAGCGGTGGCGGTGGCGCTCTGAGATGCGCGTCGTGCCGTAGATCTCGGCGACCTTACTGCCCTTGGCGAGCACGGCCTCATAAGCGCCGAGCCGCATGGTGCCGCCGAGATTGCCGTTCGACTGGCGCCGCTCGAGCTCGTCTCCCCTCATCCATTCGGTCATGAGGCCGATCACCGGCTCTTCCGACGGGCCGAACTCGGTCGAGCTCGCGCCGTCGATGCCGGCGAGATCGCGGGCAACCTCGATCACCGCCATCTGCATGCCGAAGCAGATGCCGAAATAGGGCACGCCCCGCTCGCGCGCGAATCTCGCAGCGCGGATCTTGCCTTCAGAGCCGCGCTCGCCGAAGCCGCCTGGAACGAGGATGCCGTGCACGTCCTCCAAGTATGCCGCGGCATCTTCCTGCTCGAAGGTCTGCAACTCGATCCATTGCAGGTTGACCTTCACCTTGTTGGCGATGCCGCCATGGACGAGCGCCTCGTTGAGCGATTTGTAGGCGTCCTTGAGCCCGGTGTATTTGCCGACCACCGCGACATTCACCTCGCCGTCGGGATTGGCGATGGTCTCGGCGATCTGCCGCCAGCGCTCGAGGTCCGGCTCCGGCGCGTTCTTGATGCCGAAGGCGGCGAGCACTTCGCGGTCGAGCCCCTCTTCGTGATAGCGGCCCGGCACCTCGTAGATCGAGGCCACATCGAGCGCCTGGATCACCGCCTCGGGGCGGACGTTGCAGAAGAGCGCGATCTTGCGCCGCTCGTCGCGCGGCAGCGGCCGCTCGCAGCGGCAGAGCAGCACGTCTGGCTGGATGCCGATCGAGCGCAGCTCCTTCACCGAGTGCTGGGTGGGCTTGGTCTTCAGCTCGCCCGCGCTCGGGATGAAGGGCACGAGGGTGAGGTGGATGAACACCGAGTTGCCGCGGGGAAGCTCGTTGCCGAGCTGGCGGATCGCCTCGAAGAAGGGCAAGCCCTCGATGTCGCCGACCGTGCCGCCGATCTCGCACAGCACGAAGTCGACATCCTCGTTGCCGGTGGTGATGAAGGCCTTGATGGCGTCGGTGACGTGGGGGATGACCTGGACGGTCGAGCCGAGATAGTCGCCGCGGCGCTCCTTGGTGATGATCTGCTGGTAGATGCGCCCGGTGGTGATGTTGTCGGCCTGACAGGCGGGGCGGCCGGTGAAGCGCTCGTAATGGCCGAGGTCGAGATCGGTCTCGGCGCCGTCGTCGGTGACGAACACCTCGCCGTGCTGATAGGGGCTCATGGTCCCCGGGTCGACATTGAGGTAGGGATCGAGCTTGCGCAGCCGAACGCTGTAGCCGCGCGCCTGGAGCAACGCTCCGAGAGCAGCCGATGCCAGCCCCTTGCCGAGAGAGGAGACCACGCCGCCGGTAATGAAGACGTACCGCGCCATGGGCCTCGACCATACACGGAAAGGCTTCTGAGTCGTAGCCCTAAGCGCCAAACCATCCACGGATAGCGGAATTGCGCGCCAATTCCGCGTCATTCATCGCCAATGCGCGCCTATCCGCGCACTTACGCGCCGTTGAGTTGCAGCGAATCGGCCGTGGTTACTTCGACTGCGGGGCCTGAGGTCCGGCGGGGGCGGCCGGTGCCACGGGCGCCGCTGGGGCTGCCGCGCCGGAAGCTGGCTTCGGCGTCGACGGGAGCACGAGGCCTGGCAGCGACCCGCCTCCACCCTGAACCGGGGTTCCGGCCTGGTTGAAGATCGAGGTCGGCGTGCCGGTGTTCCGCGCGAGAAGCGTGAGCGTCAGGCTGGTGGCGAAGAAGGCCGCGGCAAGCACCGCCGTGGTCTTGGTCAGCGCGTTGCCGGCGCTCCGGCCGGTCATGAATCCGCCGCCGCCGCCAATGCCGAGCGCCCCGCCCTCGGAGCGCTGGAGCAGCACCACGGCGATGAGCGCGATGGCGATCATGATATGAATAACGAGAAGCACTGTGGTCATCTGGTCGCCTTCGATTTGCCAGGCGGTGTCTTATCCGAATCCGCCACCGCTTGGCTAGGCTTCCCGTCGTCGCTTTGTGCCGCAGCCGGCCGGCTCGGATTGCGGTCAGGGAGCGGCACGGTTGCGCTATCCTCGCCCTTCCCGGGCGGCGTTTCCGTGGCTTTTGCAGGGACCTTGGCCACGCCGCCGCCCCGGCAGCGGAATACGATCTGCTCTTCCACGCTCAAGAACCTCCGGACCTTGCCGATCGACTCATCGTCGAGATGGTCCTTGACCCAGTCTGGGCCGTGCTCCAGCGCCGCCTGCATCTCGCGGGTGAGCAGCTTCTTGCGCTCGACCTGAAGGTTGGCGCAGCTCTCCTTGTCGAGCGGCTCGGCGATGGCGACCGCAACGGTGCCGGCGAAAGGCCCCGCCACGGAAAGCAATACTGCCAAGGCTTGCCGGCGCAGCAACACGGGTCGTCCTCAGGCTCAAGTCCCCGAATAGGCGGATAGAATACCATAGAAATCGGTAGCTTTAAGGCTTGCTCCGCCGACCAGCGCACCGTCGACATTGGCCACGGCAAGGAGCTCGCGGGCGTTGCTGGGCTTCACCGACCCGCCATAGAGGATGCGGATCCCGTTGCCTTCCTCTCCCAGCACATTGCCGAGCCGGTGACGGATGAATTCGTGGACGGCGGCGACGTCCTGCGGCGTTGGCGTCCAGCCGGTGCCGATCGCCCAGACCGGCTCATAGGCGATGATGGTGTTGGCCGCGGTGCAGGACGGCGGAAGCGAGCCCTCGAGCTGGCGCCTCACGACATGGAGCGTCTCGCCCTCCCGCCTCTCGTGCCCGGTCTCGCCAATGCAGATGATCGCTTTCAGTCCGGCCCGATGCGCCGCCCTGGCCTTGGCGGCGACGACGGCGTCGCTCTCGCCGTGGTCGGTGCGACGTTCCGAATGGCCGACGATCACCGCCTTGGCGCCGGCATCTGCCAGCATCTCGGCGGAGATGTCTCCGGTATGGGGCGCCGTGATCGTCAGGGTGGCAATCCTGGGCGCCGAGCAGAACGGTGCTTCCGGACAGCATCACCGCGGTTTGGAAGAGCAGCGTCGCAGGCGGACAGATCAAGATATCGGTGTCGGGCCGCGGGCCCTCCGCCAGACGATCGAGCAGCGATCTGACCTCGGCGAGATTCGCGCTCAAGCCATGCATCTTCCAATTGCCGGCGACGAGCGGCCTGATTGCACTCACTGTGATGCCCCCATTCCCATGCTTAACCCCCCGCCATCAAGCCATTGGTGCTTGCGGCAAACCCTTGTGTAGCCTAGAGATCGGTGCCTTGCCGCCTCAACTCCCGCTACCTATGATGCGCCCGCCGCGCGAGCAATTCTCCTAGATTGACCCCTCGGCGCAGCGATTGCAAACAGCCAACAAGAAGGTCTCTCCAGCGTGTTACTTAATAATTTGCGAAAAGGAGCAGCCCGCCTGCTCGGCATGATCCTGATGGGCCTGCTCGTCGTCAGCTTCGCCATTTGGGGAATTGCCGACATTTTCCGGGGCTATGGGACCCAGACCTTGATCAAGGTCGGCGATACCGAGATCACGTCTCAGGAATATTCGCGGACGCAGCGCGACGTCCTGCGCGTGATGAGTTCCGACGCCGGCCGCACCCTCTCGATCCAGGAAGCGCGTGAGGCCGGTCTCGACAACCGCGTTCTGGAGCGGCTTATCGGCGGCGCCGCGGTCGACACCCACGCCAAGAGCCTGAAGCTCGGCATCAGCGACGCGGCCCTGCTCGAAGGCATCATGAAGGATCCGGCCTTCAAGGACTCGACCGGCAATTTCAATCCGCTCGCCTTGCAGCAAGCCTTGCGCAACCTCGACATGAGCGAGCAGGGCTACCTCGCCAACGAGCGTGAGCGCAATTTGCGCCGTCAGCTCCTGAGCACAGTCGGCAAGACGCCGGCCGCCTCGCAAGTCTTCCTCAACGCGCTCAACAACTACAACAATGAGACGCGCAGCCTCCGTTACATCGTTATCCCTGGGACGGCCGCCGGCGCAGTGCCCGAGCCGACCGACGAGGACCTGAAGCGGTTCTACGACAATCATCAGGCCAAGTTCACCAATCCCGAGTTCCGCAAGATCGGCGTGCTGGCGGTGACGCCCAACTCGGTGAAGGACAAGGTGCAGATCACCGAAGACGATCTGAAGGCTGCCTTCGAGAAGGACAAGGATAAGCTCGGCACGGCGGAACGACGGCGCGTCCAGCAGATCTCGTTCCCCGACAAGGCTGCCGCCGACGCTGCCTATCAGAAGATCCAGTCCGGAACGGACTTCGTGGCGCTCGCCAAGGAGCTCGGCTCGAGCGAAGCCGATATCGACCTCGGCATGTTGAAGCGCTCGGAGATGGCCGACGCGACCATCGGCGATACAGCCTTCAAGCTCGAGAAAGACAAGGTCAGCGAGCCCGTCACCGGTGCGCTCGGCAAGACCGTGCTTTTGCGCGTCACCGAAATCGAGCCGGGCAAGGTCGTAACCTTCGAGGAGGCCAAGCCGGAACTGGAGAAGAAGGTCCTCAAGGACCGGGCGCAAAGCGCCATCTTCGATCTGCATGACCGCATCGAGGACGAGCGCGCGTCCGGCACCCAGCTCTCAGAGGTCGCCCAGAAGTTCAAGCTCAATTACCAGGTGTTCGATCAGGTCGATCGCCGGGGCCAGGCGCCGGACGGCAAGGTGTTGGACCTGCCGCAGAAGTCCGATTTGTTGAATGCGGTGTTCGCCACCGAGGTCGGTGTCGAGAACGATCCGCTCGACGCCAAGGATGAGGGTTTGATCTGGTACGAGGTCTTGGGCGTCACGCCGAAGCAGGTCAAGCCGCTCGACCAGGTGAAGGACGAGGTGAAGAAGGATTGGAGCCTCGATGAGCAGCGGACGCGGCTCGTCAAATTCACCGACGAGCTGGTCAAGCAGTTGAGCTCGGGCAAGACCCTGGAAGACCTGGCCAAGGAGCAGAACACGCAAGTCCTGGTGACGGAGCCCCTGAAGCGGAGCGGGCTGACGGTGAATGTGCTGCCGGTCGCGGTGACGCAGGCCTTCGCTCTGCCGCAAGGCGGCTACGGCTCGGCGCCTTCAGGCGTGGAGGAGGGACGCATCGTGTTTCAGGTGGACAAGGTCGAGGCCCCTGCTCCGCTTGAAGGTCAGAGCCTCGAAGCGCTGAAGCGTCAGCTCAAGCTCTTCATCAGCGAAGACATCATCGGAGAATATTTTTCCGCGCTCGAGAACCGCTATGGCGTCACCATCAATCGGCAGGCCTTGGCCAAACTCGCGGGCGGCAGCGAAGAGCAATGAGCCCGGCTCAGGCCACCTCCGTCACGCCTCTGCCGCAACAAGGTGGCGCTCCGATCGAGCCCGACTTCTCCACCTTCGCCCGACTGTATGACGCAGGCACGCCGCAGGTCGCCTGGACGCGGCTCGTCGCCGACCTCGAAACGCCGGTGTCGGCGATGCTCAAGATCGCCCATGAGCGGCCGAACAGCTTCCTGCTCGAGTCGGTCGAAGGCGGCGCCGTGCGCGGCCGCTATTCCATCATCGGCTGCGAGCCGGACCTGATCTGGCGGGCCAATGGCGCCCGCGCCGAGGTGAATCGTGCGCCGCAAGCCGACGCGACGGCCTTCTCCCCCTCGCCGCAGCCGGCGCTGCAATCGCTGCGGGCGTTGCTTGCCGAGTCGGCGATCGCGCTTCCGCCGGCGTTGCCGCCGATGGCCGCAGGCATTTTCGGCTATATGGGCTACGACACGGTGAGGCTGATCGAGCATTTGCCCGCGACCAAGCCGGATTCGCTTCACCTGCCTGACAGCATCCTCGTGCGTCCGACGCTGATCGTCATCTTCGACGCGGTGAAGGACGAAATGACCGTGGTGACGCCGGTCAGGCCGACGCCTGGCGTCAGCGCCAAGGTGGCCTACAGCCGAGCCGCTGACCGGCTGAACATCGTCATCGAGCGTCTCGACCAGCCTCTGCCGCATGTGAGCGATCTCGAGGCGGAAGCCGCGCACCCTGAGCTGAAGCCGAGCATGACGCCAGCGGCCTATATGGAGAAGGTCGCGCGCGCCAAGGAGTACATCGCCGCCGGCGACATCTTCCAGGTGGTGCTGAGCCAGCGCTTCGAGGCGCCGTTCACGCTTCCCTCCTTCTCGCTCTATCGCGCGCTCAGGCGCGTCAATCCCTCGCCCTTCCTCTACTACCTCAATTTCGATGGCTTCGCCGTGGCTGGGTCGAGCCCGGAGATCCTGGTGCGGGTGCGCGACGGCGCCGTGACCATCAGGCCCATCGCCGGGACGCGGCCGCGCGGCGCCAATCCCGATGAAGACAAGGCGCTTGCCGCGGAGCTTCTCGCCGACGCCAAGGAACGCGCCGAGCATCTGATGCTGCTCGATCTCGGCAGGAACGATGTGGGGCGGGTGGCCGAGGTCGGCAGCGTGCGCGTCACCGACTCGTTCTTCCTCGAATATTACAGCCAGGTGATGCACATCGTGTCGAATGTGGAGGGGCGGCTCGATCCTGCTCACGATGCGATCGACGCGCTGATGGCAGGCTTCCCCGCCGGCACCGTGTCGGGCGCGCCGAAGGTGCGCGCCATGGAGATCATCGACGAGCTCGAAGAGGAGAAGCGCGGGCCCTACGCCGGCTGCGTCGGATATTTCTCCGCCAATGGCGAGATGGATTCCTGCATCGTGCTGCGCACCTCGGTGGTGAAGGACGGCACCATGTATGTGCAGGCGGGTGCCGGCGTCGTTGCCGACTCTGTGCCGGAGCGCGAGCAGGCGGAATGCGTGAGCAAGGCCTCCGCCCTGTTCCGCGCCGCAGAAGAGGCCGTGCGCTTTGCCGCGCGCGGCAAGCGGGGCCAGTAGCATGCTGATCTTGAGCCTGCTCCGCCACGCAAAGTCGAGTTGGAAGGACCCGACCATCGCCGATCACGATCGGCCGCTCAACACGCGAGGCACGGCCGAAGCACCGGTCATGGGCAAGGCGATGGCGGCGCACGGCCTCGACCCGGACCTCGTGCTCTGCTCGACGGCGCGGCGCACGCGCGACACGCTTCAGCTGGTGCTGCCGGAATTGAAGACCGAGCCGAAGATCGTCTACGAGGACGGCCTCTATCACGGCACGGCGCAGGAGATGCTCGATCTCTTGCACGAGGTCGCGGCTCCGGCGAGCCAGGTCCTCCTCGTTGGGCACAATCCGGAGCTGCAATCCTTCGCGCTCGATCTCATCGGCTCGGGCCCCAAGCTCCTCAAGGACCGGCTGGAGGTGAAGTACCCAACCGCGGGCCTCGTGGTGTTGCGCTTTCAGGCCGGCGCCTGGAAGGACATCACCGTCAATAGCGGCAAGCTCGAGCTGTTCCTGACGCCAGGCGACGTGAAAAAGAGCTGACAACTTGACGGCGCGCGGGAAGCGGGCGTAACACCCTGCCTATGCTCACGCTGATCGATAACTACGACAGCTTCACCTATAACCTCGTTCATTTCCTTGGGGAATTGGGCGCGCCGGCGCGCGTCTACCGCAACGACAAGATCACCGTCGATGAGGTTCTGGCCGAGGCGCCGGAGGCCATCGTTCTGTCGCCGGGCCCTTGCGACCCGGACCGGGCCGGCATCTGCCTCGAGCTCATCGAGCGGGCGGGGACTGAGGTTCCGATCCTCGGCGTCTGCCTCGGCCATCAGGCCATCGGCCAGGTCTATGGCGGCCGCGTGGTGCGGGCGCCAACGCTGATGCACGGCAAGCTCTCCAAGGTGCATCACAGCGGCAAGGGCGTGTTTGCCGGCATCCCGCAGGACTTCTCCGCCACGCGGTATCATTCGCTGGTGGTCGAGCGCGCGAGCCTACCCGAGGAACTCGAGATCACCGCGGAGACAGCGGACGGCGTGATCATGGGCGTGCAGCACAAGCGCTATCCCGTGCATGGGGTGCAGTTCCATCCCGAGAGCATCGCCTCTGAGCACGGGCATCAGCTCCTCGCCAATTTCCTCGATCTTGCCAGGGTGGAGCGGCGCGCAAGAGCGTCCGGCCCAAGAGAAGCGGTCGGTGCCCTCTAATCCCGTGCTGGCAGAGACAGCGATCCCCGCCGATCTGCGCGGCGCCATCGCCAAGGTCGCGTCTGGCAAAAGCCTCAGCACAAGACGAAGCAGCCGAAGCCTTCGAGCTGGTCATGTCCGGGTCGGCGACGCCGGCGCAGGTCGGCGGCCTGTTGATGGCGCTCCGCGTGCGCGGCGAGACCGTCGATGAGATCGCCGGCGCCGCCCGCGCCATGCGCGCGAAGGTGCTGAAAGTGCGGGCGCCTGACGGCGCCATCGACACGTGCGGCACCGGCGGCGACGGCAAGGGAACCTTCAACGTCTCGACCTGCGCGGCCTTCGTGGTGGCTGGCGCAGGCGTGCCGGTGGCGAAGCACGGCAACCGGGCGATCTCCTCGCGCTCAGGCTCCGCCGACGTGCTGAGAGAGCTCGGCGTGAATATCGAGGCCTCGCCCGAGACGATCTCGCGCTGCATCGCGCAATGCGGCCTTGGGTTCATGTTCGCTCCGTCGCATCACGCCGCCATGCGCCATGTCGCTCATGTGCGCACCGAGCTCGGCACGCGCACCATCTTCAATCTGCTCGGGCCGCTCGCCAATCCTGCCGGCACCAAATTCCAGATCATCGGTGTGTTCGGCAAGGAATGGGTCGAGCCGATCGCGCAGGTGCTTGCGCTGCTCGGGACGGAGCGGGCCTGGGTGGTGCATGGCAGCGATGGGCTTGACGAGCTCACCACCACAGGTGTCAGCGATGTCGCGGTGGTCGATGGCGGCAAGGTGTCGACCTTCAGGATCTCGCCGCGCAACGCCGGGTTGCCGGATGCGCGGCCAGAGGATCTCACCGGCGGCACTGCGGTTGAGAATGCCGCCCATATCCGCGCCGTGCTTGGCGGCGCTAAGGGTGCGTATCGCGATATCGTGCTGTTGAATGCCGGTGCCGCGCTGCTGGTCGCGGGCAAGGCGAAGACGCTGCGCGATGGCGTGGCCTTGGCCGCGGAGTCGATCGACAGCGGCAAGGCGCTCGGCGTTCTCGAGGCGCTGGTGCCGCTGAGCCATGGTAAGGTCTGAGAGATGGCCACCGTGCTCGACACCATCATGGATTACAAGCGGCGCGAGGTCGAAGCCGCCAAGGCCGCCTGCCCTGCGGATGTGCTGCGCGCCAAAGCCGAAGCTGCCGCGCCGGTGCGGCCGTTCGCCGGCGCCATCGCGGCGCGGCTCGCTCGCGTCCGAATTTGCGCTGATCGCCGAGATCAAGAAGGCGAGCCCGTCGAAGGGACTGATCCGCGCCGATTTCGATCCTCCGGCACTCGCCCGCGCCTATGAGGCAGGCGGCGCCACCTGTCTTTCCGTGCTGACCGACACGCCCTCGTTTCAGGGTCGGCCTGAATATCTTGACCGAGGCACGCGAGGCGACGAGCCTGCCTGCGCTGCGCAAGGACTTCATGCTCGACACCTACCAGGTGCTGGAGGCGCGGGCGTGGGGCGCCGACTGCATCCTCATCATCATGGCTGCCGTCGACGACGCCACCGCGCGGGCGCTTGCGGCTGCCGCGTATGATCTCGGCATGGATGTGCTCGCCGAGGTGCACGATGCCGCGGAATTGACCCGCGCGCTTGCCCTCGACACCAGGCTGATCGGCATCAACAACCGGGACCTCAGGACTTTCGTCACCGATCTTGCCATCACCGAGGAGCTTAGCCCTCGCGTGCCCAAGGATCGCATCGTCATCGCCGAGAGCGGCATCTTCACCCATGACGATGTGACGAGGCTCGCCGGCGCCGGCGTCGGTGCGTTCCTCGTCGGCGAGAGCCTGATGCGTCAGGCTGACGTTGCAGCCGCCACGCGCGCGCTTCTCACCGGCGTCCCCGCCAAGCAGCGCGAGGCGGCGCAATGACCGCGCGGCGTCTCAGTCATCTCAACGAGGCCGGCGAGGCGCGCATGGTCGACGTCTCGGACAAGGCGGTGACGGAACGGAGCGCCACCGCCGAGGGTTTCGTCGCCATGGCGCCTGAAACTCTCGACCTGATCCTGCGCGGCGGCGCGCCGAAGGGCGACGTGCTCGCAACTGCTCGTATCGCCGGCATCATGGCGGCGAAGCGGACGCATGAGCTGATCCCGCTCTGCCATCCTTTGCCCCTGACGCAAGTCACCGTCGATTTCACGCCGTCACGCGATCCAGCAGGCATCCGCGTCGAGGCGACCGCAAAGGTCGAGGCCAAGACCGGCGTCGAGATGGAGGCGCTGACCGCGGTCTCGGTCGCCTGCCTCACCATCTACGACATGGTGAAGGCGGTCGATCGGGGCGTTGAATTCTCCGGCATCAGGCTGGTCGAGAAGACCGGCGGCCGCTCGGGCACCTACCGCCGCTGATCCTTGCATGGCACTCCTCTCCGTCGCTGAAGCTCTCGCCCGCGTAACGCAGGGGCTCGAACCGCTCGAGTCTGAGCGTGTGAAGCTGGAGCAGGCGCGCGGCCGCGTGCTCGCCGAGGACATCGCGGCGCATCTCACCCAGCCCCCCTTCGATGCTTCGGCCATGGACGGTTATGCCGTGCGGGCCGCGGATGTGGCGGTACTCCCCGCCACGCTTAGGCTGATCGGCGAGGCGCTTGCGGGACGCGGTTTCGACCGCGAGGTCAAGCAGGGCGAGGCCGTGCGCATTTTCACCGGCGCTCCGGTGCCGAAGGGCGCCGACACTGTGGTGATCCAGGAGAACACCGAGGTGGCGCCCGGCGTGGTCACGGTCAATGATGCTGCGCCGCGCCGCCACATCAGGCCGCGCGGTCAGGACTTCACCAAAGGCGAGGTGCTGCTTCGCGCCGGGACAAGGCTCGGCCCGCGCGAGCTGATGCTCGCCGCGGCCATGAACCATGCCGAGCTTCCCGTCCGCCGCAAGCCGAAGGTTGCGATCCTTGCCACCGGCGATGAGGTGATGCCGCCCGGCACCGCGCTCGACCGCGATCAGATCGTCTCCTCCGTCCCAGCAGGCCTCGCCGCGCTGATCGAGGCACAGGGCGGCGAGCCGATGAGCCTCGGCATCGCGCAGGACACAGCCGAAAGCATCGTCACCCTCGCCAGCACCGGCAAGGGCGCCGACATCCTCGTCACCGTCGGCGGGCGCCTCGGTCGGCGAGCGGGATCTGGTCAGCGCCGCGCTTCGCTCCGAAGGCATGGAGCTCGACTTCTGGAAGATCGCCATGCGGCCTGGCAAGCCCCTCCTCTATGGCCGGCTTGGCAACCAGCGGGTGCTCGGCGTGCCGGGCAACCCCGTCGCGGCGCTGATCTGCGGGCTCGTGTTCCTGGTGCCGATGCTGCACCGCCTGCTCGGGCTTCGCGAGGGTGCGCGGGGGCCTCATGAGGCGGTCCTGGGCCAGGCGCTCGAGGCCAACGGCCCACGGGAGCATTACATGCGGGCGGCGTCTACCTGGCGACCCGGCGGAGAGAGGTTGGTGACGCCTCTGGCGGCCCAGGATAGCGCTCTGATGGCCGACTTCGCCCGCGCCGACTGCCTCATCGTGCGGACCCCAGACGCCCCTGCTCTCGCGGCCGGCGAGCGGGTGACGATTATCCAGCTGGATGACTGATCGAGCCCCTCGGTTAATCCCTCGGCAACCCGAATCGCTGAAATCCTGACCCTGCTCCATGTCTCGGCACGAGATATGGGGTCGTTCTTGCTTGCAGAACACAAATAGAACAGATAAACTGTTCATGATTTGTACAACGGGCTCGCGGCCCCTTAAAGGCCGCGCGGAAGGGACCAGATGCTGACGACGAAGCAAAAAGAGCTTCTCATGTTCATCCATGAGCGTCTGAAGGAGACGGGCGTGCCCCCCTCCTTCGACGAGATGAAGGAAGCGCTGGATCTCAAGTCGAAATCCGGTATCCACCGGCTGATCACGGCGCTCGAGGAGCGGGGGTTTGTCCGCCGCCTGCCGCACCGTGCCCGCGCCATGGAGATCGTAAGGCTGCCGGATTCCATGCCTCAGGCGCTCGCGGTCCGCGCCCGCGGCTTCTCGCCGAGCGTGATCGAGGGGAGCCTTGGCCGCGTGCCCCAGGTCGCCGAGGGCGAGAGCCTGCCCCAGACCGTCAGCGTGCCGGTCATGGGCCGTATCGCCGCCGGCGTGCCGATCGAGGCGATCCAGACGCGCCTCGACACCATCGAGGTTCCACCGGAGTTGCTGACCAAGGGCGAGCATTACGCGCTCGAGGTGAAGGGCAACTCCATGATCGACGCCGGCATTCTCGACGGCGACACCATCATCCTCAGAAAAACCGAGGATGCGAGCAATGGCGACATTGTCGTGGCGCTGGTGGATGAAGAGGAAGCGACGCTGAAGCGCTTGCGCCGGCGTGGCGACTCGATCGCGCTCGAAGCCGCCAACGCGGCCTACGAGACCCGTATCTTCGGGCCTGACCGCGTGCGCGTGCAGGGCCGCCTCGTTGGCCTGATCCGGCGGTACTAAGCGTCACTCCTCTGGATTGCCGTCGAAGCGGGGATCGGGCGCTTCCTCAGACGCGCCCTGATCGCGGGCATAGGCCTGGCCTGACGGCAATGAAGGCTTGGCGATCTGGCGCTCAGGCACCCAAGGCCTCCGCCCCCGCGTCGCGGCGACGCTTTCGCTCCTGATCGACAGCCCCTCGATATAGATCGCGTGCGCGCCCTCGGCTTGCAGCGCACGCCGGTCGATCACCACGCGCGCCGCCGTCTCGCATCCCTTGCCGACGCTGAACGGCGCGATGACGATGTCGGCGATGCGGCAATCCTCTTCCAGCGCCGCTGGATGGCGGACGACCGCGATGCTCTTGCCCTTCACCTTGCCGATGCAGCCAAGCAGGTCGCAGCGAAATGGGCTGTTGGCGGCAACCTCCTCGGCGTCACGCTCCTCGCCGTCGGCAAGCAGCCAATTGTCGACGCTGTAATTCGCCCGCGTCGCCGGAGGGAGCGCCAGCGTGCCGTCCTCGGTGCGGAGCGCAACGTTCCGGCCGTCGCGCTCGATCAGAACGTCGGGCCTGGTTCCCTCCCCGCTCACCATGAGCCCTACGGCTGCGATCACCAGGCCGAGCGCGCGCCAGCGCGTCTGCCACAGGCAAAGCCACAACCCGCCAAGCACGAGGAGCAGAAGCGCCGGCGCCGAGATCGAGGGCAGGACGGAGACGGCGCCTGGCCAGGACGCCACCCATTTGCCGGTGGCAACCAGAAGGTCGATGCCGAGCCCCATGATTTGCAGCGGCCAGAACTCGAGCCCGAAGGGCATGGCGATCAGACCGATCAGCGCAAACGGCATGATCAGAAGTCCGACCAGCGGCAAGGAGATGAGATTGGCGACGACGCCGTAATGCGACAGGCGATGGAAGTGATAGACGGCGAAGGGCGCGACGGCGGCGGTGGCGACGAGCGTGGTCATCACGTCGGCGACGACGATGGCCTTCAGCCGCCGCAAGCCCCGCCAGACGAAGCTCACATCCTCCAGGCCGTCCCGCTCGCGTGCGGCGGCCGCCTCGACCAGAGCGACGAGGCCGACCACGGCGGCGAAGGACATCTGGAAGCTCGGGTCGAACAGGCTCTCAGGCGACACGATGAGGATGAGGAGCGCGGCAAGCGCAACGTTGCGCATGGTGAGTGCAGGCCGGTCGAGCAGCACGGCGATGAGCACGATGCTCATCATGATCCAGGAACGGACGGTGGGCACGGCGGCGCCGGATAGCAGGAGATAGAACAAGGCCGCGGCGAGCGCGGCGCCCGCCGCCCATTTGCGGATCGGGTAACTCAGCGCGATGGACGGAACGAGCGCGAGCCCTGCCCTGATCAGCCAGAACACGGTGCCTGCCATGATCACCATGTGCAGGCCGGAGATCGACAGGATGTGGAACAGGCCCGAGTCGCGCATGGCCTGATTGTCTTCCTCGGAGATGCCGGCGCGTTCGCCGGTGATCAGCGCCGCGGCGATCTCACCGCGTTCGCCGGGAAGGCTCGCGCGGATGCGGGCCGTGACGAGCGAGCGGAGGTGATCGATGGCAGCCCAGGCGCGCAAATCCCACGGCGGCTCGCCTGCGTCCTCAAGCGGCACGATCTTGCCGATGGCATAGCCCGTCGCTCCCAGCCGGTCGAACCAGGCCTTGCGCCCGAAGTCGAAGCCATTGGGCGAGATCGGCTCGGGCGGCGGCCGGAGCGTGGCTCTCAGCGAGACCGCCTCGCCGCTCTCGACAGTAGCGTTCGCCGCCGACAGCGTCACGCGCACGCGATGTGGCGTCTCTATCGGCGGCAGTTCGCCGAGCGCGATCACCCGCAGCGTGATCCTGGCCTTTGCTTTGTCGCGGCGCTCGTAGAGCTCGACAAAGCCCTTCACCGTAACACCGCGCATCTCCTTGGCGAGCACGGGCGCGCGGGCCATCTCGGTGTGGAGCTTGGCATTGGCGAAGCCTGCGGCAAGCGCGAGTGCGGCGCCGCCGATGATGAGGCCGAGGCCGGTTCCCCTGCCGGCGAGGATCAGCCCTGCGGCCGCCATGATCAAAGCTGCGGCAGTGAGCAGCCGAGGCTCCTCTGACAGGGCGAAATAAGCGAGGATGCCGCTGCCGAACAGGACCGGGATCCAAAGCGAGAGGCGGTCGGATTCGGCTTCCAAGGCGCGGGCGACAGCGCTGAGAGCGAGTGCGGCGCCGCCCAAGCGGCGCTGCGGCTCGCCCGTCCAATGCTCCGAGGCGTGCTCGTCCCGGCCCGGCATCGCCGATGCCTCTGCCCTGACCTTTCCCCGTCCCTATGCTACATCAGCCGGACGGTCGCAGGGGCGCCAAAAAGGGCGCGGACCCTGGTCCCGAATTGACATTCCGGGCCGGACGGGAGAAGCGTATTCCTCGCTATGACCAAGCTGTTGAGACAGGCACTTGAGGCGGTGCAGAAACTGCCGCCGGAAAGCCAGGACGAGATCGCCCGGGCCATGCTTGCGCTTGCAGGCAATGGGACCGCTCCGGAGCCAATCGATCCTGCCCACTTGCCGGATGTGCTGGAGGGCCTGGCGGAGGCGCGCCGCCGCCAATTTGCCAGCGACGCCGAGGTTGAAGCAGCGTTTCGCCGCTTCGACCAATGAAGCTGCGGTTCACGCGGCGTGCCGTTGATAATATCGCCGAGCTTGCCGACTATATCCGCGCTCGCAATCCCGAGGCTGCGGAAGCCGTCCGTACTGCGATCTATGACAGCCTGGCAAACCTCCTCTTGTTTCCGAATGTGGGGCGCCAACAGACAACCGAAGGTGTTCGTAAGCTCGTGACTCGGAAATATTCATACCTGATCTATTACACCGTCGATGAGGTTGCTGAGGAGATCGTTGTCCTCAGCGTGAAGCACAGTGCGCGCGAGCGCGACCACAGCGATTTCTGACCTATGAGTTCCACCGTCGTCACCCGCTTTGCGCCCTCGCCCACCGGCTTTCTGCATATCGGCGGCGCGCGCACGGCGCTGTTCAATTGGCTCTATGCCAAGGCCAAAGGCGGAACGATGCTGCTCCGCATCGAGGACACGGACCGGGCGCGCTCAACGGAAGGCGCCATCCTCGCCATCCTCGACGGGCTGCGCTGGCTCGAGCTCGACTGGGACGGCGAGCCCGTCTATCAGCTCGCCCGCGCCGCGCGTCACCGCGAGGCCGCCGAGCAGCTTCTCGCCGAAGGCAAGGCCTATCGCTGTTATGCGAGCGCGGAGGAGCTTGCCGCCATGCGCGAGCTCGCGCGCACGCATGGCAGGGCTCCAGGCTATGACGGCACCTGGCGCGATCGCGACGAGAGCGATGCGCCGGTCGGCATCTCGCCGGTCATCCGCTTCAGGGCCCCGCGCGAGGGCGACACGGCGATCGACGACCGGGTGCAGGGACGCGTCGTCTTCCCCAACAAGGAGCTCGACGACCTCATCATCCTGCGCAGCGACGGCACGCCGACCTACAATCTCTCCGTGGTGGTGGACGACCACGACATGGGCATCACCCATGTCATCCGCGGCGACGACCACCTCACCAATGCCGCGCGGCAAACTCAGATCTACAAAGCGCTCGGCTGGGAGACGCCGATCTTCGCCCATGTGCCGCTGATCCACGGACCTGACGGCGCCAAGCTCTCCAAGCGCCATGGCGCGCTCGGCGTGGATGCCTATCGCGCCATGGGCTATCTGCCGGCGGCCTTGCGCAACTATCTCGTGCGGCTCGGCTGGAGCCATGGCGACGACGAGATCATGTCGACGGAGGACATGGTCGGCTGGTTCGATCTCGACGCCATCGGCCGCTCGGCCGCGCGCTTCGATTTCGCCAAGCTCGAGAACCTCAATGGCCATTATCTCCGCGCCATGCCCGACGCAGAGATCATTGAGAGGCTCAAGGCACTCGTGCCTGAGCTGCCGAATGGCGGCGAGCTTACCGCCAAGATCGATGCCGAGGGATGGGACAAGCTCGAGCGCGCGCTTCCCGGCCTCAAGGAGCGCGCCAAGACCCTGGTCGAGCTCCTCGACAATGCCGAGTATCTGTTCGCCAAGCGTCCGCTCGGCCTCGACGCGCAAGCCGAGAAGCTGCTCGATGAGGCCGGGCGCAAGGTCCTCGGCGCGTTGTTGCAGAAGCTCGAAACCGTCGAGCCGTGGACGCCTGAGGCGCTCGATTCTGCCGTCCGCGCCTATGCCGACGAGGCAGGTCTCAAGCTTGGCAAGGTGGCGCAGCCGCTCCGCGCGGCCCTCACCGGCCGGGCGACGTCGCCCGGGATCTTCGACGTGCTCGAGGTGCTCGGCCGCGACGAATCGCTCGCGCGCATTCGCGATCAGGATCTGGAAACCAAAACTGCATAGATTTTGTGCATGTTAATATTGCACTGCGTCACATTCTCCGCATCTATGCCGCAGTGCAAAAAATTTACTACGCCAAACGCAGAACTGCTGGCACAATGCACCGCAATACGCGTTGAGTTCCTCTCATCGCATTAGGGGTTCCAGGAGGCTCTGATGAGCGTCGCAGAAAGCTATATCGGCAAGCCGATCTCGGACGAGGCGTCGTTGACGCTGGCTGGGGGCCACCATGAGCTGCCCGTGCGCAAGGGCACGCTCGGTCCTGACGTGATCGACATCACCACGCTTTACGCCGAGACCGGCCACTTCACCTACGATCCGAGTTTCACCTCGACCGCGAGCTGCAAGTCGAAGATCACCTTCATCGACGGCGACAAGGGCGTGCTGCTTTATCGCGGCTATCCGATCGACGAGCTCGCCGAGTACGGCAATTTCATCGAGACCTGCTATCTGCTGCTTTATGGCGAGCTTCCGTCCCGCCAGCAGTATGAGGCGTTCGACGCCCGCATCGTGAGACACACGATGGTGCATGAGCAGATGACCCGGTTCTACACCGGCTTCCGCCGTGACGCTCACCCGATGGCCGTCATGGTCGGCGTGGTTGGCGCGCTCTCCGCCTTCTATCACGACTCGATCGACATCAAGGATATGGCGCAGCGCGAAATGGCCAGCGTGCGCATGATCGCCAAGATGCCGACCATCGCCGCCATGGCATACAAATACTCGATCGGGCAGCCCTTCGTTTATCCCCGGAACGAGCTCAAATACTCGGCGAACTTCCTGCATATGTGCTTTGCGGTGCCGTGCGAGGAATACAAGGTCGATCCGATCCTCGCCCGCGCCATGGACCGCATCTTCATCCTGCATGCGGACCACGAGCAGAACGCCTCCACCTCTACGGTACGCCTTGCCGGCTCCTCCGGCGCCAATCCCTTCGCCTGCATCTCCGCCGGCATCGCCTGCCTCTGGGGCCCTGCCCATGGCGGCGCCAACGAAGCAGCGCTCCAGATGCTCCAGGAGATCGGCACCGTCGACCGTATCCCGGAGTTCATCAAGCGCGCCAAGGACAAGAACGACTCCTTCCGGCTGATGGGCTTCGGCCATCGCGTGTACAAGAACTACGATCCCCGTGCCCGCATCATGCAGAAGACGTGTCATGAGGTGCTCGAGGCGGTCGGCCACAAGGACGATCCGATCCTCCAGGTGGCGCTCGAACTGGAACGCATTGCGCTCAATGACGACTACTTCGTCGAGAAGAAGCTCTACCCCAACATCGACTTCTATTCCGGCATCACCTTGAAGGCGCTCGGCTTCCCGACCGACATGTTCACGGTGCTGTTCGCCATCGCCCGCACCGTCGGGTGGATCGCCCAGTGGAAGGAGATGATCGAGGACCCGTCGCAGCGCATTGGCAGGCCGCGGCAGCTCTATACCGGACCGGTCGAGCGCGCCTACATCCCGTTCGACGCCCGCTGAAACGGGGCGAGAGCGGCGCTGCCCTGTTCGGCATAGGCGAGGACGATCTGCGCCGCCTTCACGCTTGGGGCCTCGTCGGTCTCGCGCACGCACTCAACCACAGAGGCAACGGCAGTGAGTTGCTCATCGCGCTCGGGCCCTCCTTGCATCAGCGGCAAAAGCGCTCGGGCCAGCGCATCGCCGTTGCAGTCCTTGTTGAGAAGCTCGGGAAAGACGTTGTCGCCGAGAATGAGATTGGGCAGCACGACGGAATGCGCGATGAGCAGGAAACGCATGCTGCTGGCGATGGCATCGGCGCGGTAGGCGACGACCATCGGCGTGCCGGCAAGGGCAAGCTCGAGCGTCACCGTGCCTGATGCCGCGAGCGCGGCGCGGGCAAGCTTGAAGGCGGCGTATTTGTCCTCCTCCCCGCTCACGAGATGTGGCGCGACGGACCAGCCCTTCAGCCCCTCCTCGATCAAGGGGCGGACGCTTGTCACCGCCGGCAAGATCACCTCGAAGGGACCCGCTTCCGCCTGAAGCCGGCGCAAGGCCTCGCCGAAGGGCGCCATCAGCCGCTTCACCTCGCTTGTCCGGCTGCCGGGCAGGACCACGAGCACGGCGCGGTCCTTGGCGATGCCAAGTCGCCTGCGCAGAGCCTCAGCATCGAGGCCATGCATCCAATCGAGCTTCTCGACCAGCGGATGGCCGACATAGCTGCACTGTGGCCCGCCAAGGCGCCGATGCGCCTCTGGCTCGAAGGGCAGAATGGCCAGGATATGATCGACATAGCGGCGCATCTTGCGCGCGCGGCCCGGCCGCCACGCCCAGACGCTCGGCGAGACGTAGTCGATGATGGGGATATGCGGCGCCCGTTTGCGCACGCGCTTTGCCACCTGATGGGTGAATTCGGGGCTATCGAGGATCACGAGGGCGTCGGGATTTTGCGCGATCACGGCGTCGACCGATTGCCGGATGCGCCGCCAAATATTCGGCAGGCGGGGCAGCACGTCGACGAGGCTCATCACGGCAATTTCGGAGAGCGGGAAGAGCGAAGAGCAGCCCTGCTCGGCCATCAATTCGCCGCCGACTCCCTGAATCTCGAGCGGCCGCCGCGACTGCGCCCTTAAGGCCGCGATCAGCTTGCCGCCAAGGGCATCGCCGGAATGCTCGCCGGCGATCAGGAACAGCTTCAGCGGCTTTAGCGCCGGGGCCAAGTTGGGCTGGCTAGGCATCCTGGACGCGGGAGAGCTTCTGGCCGAAGAGGAACAGCCCATGCGCTGTCGGCCGCGGCGAGGGTCGCGGCGCGATCGGCGATGAGCACGCGCCCTGCGGCGACTGCAATTCCGGCGAGACCTGCGCGCGCCGCGCTCTCAACCGTATCGGGCCCGATGGTCGGCAGATCGACGCGCTCCTCCTGCCCGGGCTTCGGCGCCTTGACCAGCACGCCGGCGAGCCCGCGGCGGCGTCCGCTCGCGCCTTTGCGCAGCTCGGCGCAACGGGCAATCATGGCGTCGGTGCCTTCCGCGGCTTCGAGCGCGAGCACACGCCCCTTCACCACCACGGCAGCCTGACCGACGTCGAGGCGGCCAAGCGCAGCGACCACGCGAAATCCCGTCTCGATATCGGCCCGATCCTCTGGCGAAGGGGATTTGGCGCCAAGCGTCCCCTCGCCTGCGAGCAATTCCGGCGCCACCTCGCCCGCGCCATAGACGCGATAGCCCTTGCCTTCGAGGAAGCGCACCACGCTCGACAGCACGTGATCGTCGCCGCCGACGCCGAGGCTGAGCAGGAAGGGCAGATTTCTCACGGCGCCGAAATCGAACCTGACATTGGCGAGATCGGGCCGCGTGACCGCGCCGATGATGACGAGATCGCGGCATCCCCGGTCCTCGAGCGTGGCGAACAGCTTGCCGACCTCGCCCCATTTCAACCAGGTGTGCGGGAAGCGATTGATCTTCTCGTCGGCCTCGCCGCGAATGCCGAGAATATGCACGCCGCGGCCTTGCGCCACCGCGGCTTCGGCAAGCGTGGTGGGAAGCGCGCCGCTACCGGCGATGATGGCGAGCGGACCAGTGTCAAGGGCGCCCGCATCGGGCTTGGACTGGCTCACCTCAGCTTTGGCTCGCTGGGACATTGTTGTTCGGGACGCAGAAAGAGCGGTCGGAGTGAGACTTGATGAAGTCGATGATCTGCCGGACGAGCGGATTTGACGAGAACATGTTCTCCACGTCCTCGAGCCTCTCCATCAAGGTGCCTTCGCTCGAGAACAGCATGCGATAGGCCTGGCGAAGCTCGTGGATGCGCTCGCGGGGAAAGCCGTGGCGCTTGAGGCCGATGATGTTGAGACCAGACAGATAGGCGCGGTTGCCAAGCACCATGCCGAAGGGAATGACGTCCTTCTCCACCCCTGACATGCCGCCGACAAAACCGTAGGCGCCGATGCGCACGAATTGATGCACGGCGCACAGGCCGCCGAGAATGGCGTGGTCGCCGATTGAGACGTGGCCCGCAAGCGTCGCGTTATTGACGAGAATGACGTTGTCGCCGACCTGGCAGTCATGGGCGACATGGGCGCCCACCATCAATAGGCAATGCGAGCCGACCCGTGTGACAAGGCCACCGCCTTCGGTGCCCGGATTAATGGTGACTTGCTCGCGAATGACGGTATGCGATCCGATTTCGAGGCTGCTCTTCTCGCCGTGATATTTCTGGTCCTGGGGAATGTGGCCGATAGAGGCGAAGGGGAAGATCTGGCAGGCTTCGCCGATCGTCGTGCGGCCCACCACCGCGACATGGGACTGGAGCACGACGCCGTCGCCGAGCTTCACTTGCGGTCCGACGACGCAGAACGGTCCGATCTCGACTCCGGCGCCGAGTTCAGCACCCGGATCGACCACGGCGGTCGCATGAATGTTGGCCATGCGCGGAACTTTGAACTCTAGGTCTCGATGGTGTCGACCGTGTCGACGGTGTCGACGATGACGGCGCTGACTTCAGCCTCGGCGACGAGAGCACCGTCGACCAGCGCCTGCGCCTTGAAGCGCCACACGCGCCCGCGGTTGCGGATCTTCTGCACGTGATAATGCACCGTGTCGCCGGGAACCACCGGGCGGCGGAAGCGCGCCTTGTCGATGGCCATGAAATAGACGAGCGGGGGCTCCTTGAACTCTTCGATGTGGCGCATGCACAGCGCACCAGCGGTCTGCGCCATGCCCTCGATCAAGAGCACGCCGGGCATGACCGGGTTGCCGGGGAAGTGCCCCTGGAAATAGGGCTCGTTGGCGGTGACGTTCTTGATGCCGGTGGCGGAGCGGTCGCCATCCATGTCGACGATGCGGTCGACAAGGAGGAACGGATAGCGATGCGGCAACAGCTTGAGGATGTCGGTGGTCTCCGCCCTCCCCAGCTTGGATTTTGCGCCGCTCTCATTCATCCCAATTCGCTCCTATCGAAATCGGCAAAATACTACTCGCCGCCGTCCTTATCCTCGAACTTCAAATCCTTGCGCTCGGCGAGCTGGCGCAGAATGGTGAGCTCGCGAAACCAGAGCCGCGTCGGCTTGGCGGGGGTGCCTCCCCACCTCACGCCGGGCGGCACATTGCCTCGCACGTTGCTGCTGCCGGCGATCTGAGCGCCGGCGCCGATCTTAACGTGGCCAACCACGCCGACCTGGCCGCCAAGGGCCACGAAATCTCCAAGCTCGGCGCTACCGGAAATACCGGTTTGTGCCACGATGATGCAATGCCTTCCAATCACCACGTTGTGCCCAATTTGCACGAGATTATCAATTTTCGTGCCTTCACCAATCACCGTATCCCTAAGGGCGCCCCGATCGATCGTCGTATTTGCGCCGATTTCAACGTCGTCCTGGATGATCACGCGCCCGATCTGGGGCACTTTCTGGTGGCCTGACCGCCCCATGGCGAAGCCGAACCCATCCTGGCCGATCGAGGCCCCGGAATGGATGGTCACCCGGTTCCCGACCAGCGTATGGGTGAGGGTGGCGTTCGGCCCCACATAGCAGTCGCGGCCGACATGGACGCGGTAGCCGATGACGGTGCCGGCGGCAATGGTGGTGCCGCGCCCGATCGATGCTTCCGGTCCGATCACCGCTCCAGGCTCGATCGTGACCCCCTCCTCCAGGCGCGCGCTTCCGTCGACGCTGTCGAACGGGGCGTCGGCACCGTTCCGCGCCGCCTTCGGCTTCAGCGCGTCGGGATAGAACAGCGCAAGCACCTTGGCGAAGCCGCGATAGGGCTCAGGCGTGACCAGGGCTGCGGTTCCAGCCGGCGCCTGGCTTGCGAATTTCGGAGCGACGAGACAGGCCGTGGCGCCGGTCTGCGTGAAGAGAGGGAGATATTTCGGGTTGTCGAGGAACGACAAATCCCCCTGCCCGGCGGCATCGAGCGGCCGCACATCCTTGATCTTGGCGTCGAGATCGACCTCGCCGGCTGGGGACGCGCCTGCGGCCTCGGCCATGGCGCGCAGGGAGAACGGGCCAGCACGCTCGAAAAAGCCTGGATGTTCCATCGAGTACTCACCGAAGGGGGCGCCGAATATCAGCTAATGACGCCAAGCGGGCAGGAGAAACAAGCCCCTAGAAGGCGGTCGAGGCGCCAAAGCGGAACAATTCCGTCCGGTCGAAGGAGGCCTTGAGCAGGGCCTGGGCGAGGTCGGCGCGGAGCGGACCGAGCGGCGATTGCCAGATAATGCTTACGCCGGACGACATGCGGACATCGGCAGCCTGATTGATGAAGCTTCCTTCCTCGGCAACGGCTGTCTCGGCAAGACCGCTCGCATCCCACAGCGAACCGGCGTCAATGAATACGGCGCCCTGCATGCCGAGATTGTCAGGAACGAAGGGAAGCGGGAAGCGAAGTTCGGCGGTCGTGGCCCAGAAGGCCTGTCCGCCCAGCGGGTCCTGGCTGCAATTCTTCACGCGCTTGCCAGTTATGGCGTTTTCGCAGGCGTCGCGGGGGCCGATACCGGCGCGCTCGAAGCCCCTGATGGTTTCGCCACCCTTGAAGAAGAGGTCGGTCATGCGGACGTCCTCGCCACCCCATCCCGAGATGTAGCCGGCCTGACCGCGGCCAACCAATGTGATCTTGGGCGTGACCGGATAATAGCCGCGACCGTCGACGACCGACCTGAAATAGTTCACGTCGCCGCCGACACCGGCCAGATCCTCCGAGAAGGACGCAAATATGCCGCTCGTCGGCGATTGCGGAAGGTTGCGCGTATCGTAGGCGACGGTGAAGCCGACGCTCGATACGATGGATTCGCCTTCGGCCGCCTTCACCGCCAGCGAGGCGTTGTCGGCGACGTCGTAAATCTCTTCACGCTCGAGCCGGTAGCGCAGACCGAGCTGGGTGTTGAAAGCGATCGGGAATCCCATCCGGAGATTGCCGCCGGTGTTGCGTTCGCGATACGAGGCCACGTTGGTGAAGTCGACCTCCTTGTGGAAGAGGTCGAAGCCGGCGGCGAGATTGCGATCGAGGAAACGCGGCTCGGTGAAGCTGAAATCGACTTGAGCGCGCTCGAGGCTTCCCGAGAAGCCAAGCCTCACATATTGGCCCTTGCCCATCAGATTGCGCTCGGCGACGCTGATGTCGCCGATGACGCCTTCGCTCGTGGAGTAGCCCGCGCCGAAGGACAATTCGCCGGTGGGCTGCTCTTGAACCCTCACAATGACGATCACGCGGTCCGGAGCGCTGCCGGGCTCGGTGTCGATTTCCACGGTCTTGAAGAAGCCGAGAGAGCGCAAGCGGCGGCGCGCCGCCTCGACCAGCAGCCGGTTGAAGGCGTCGCCTTCCGCAAGGACAAATTCGCGGCGAATCACATCGTCCTGGGTACGGAAGTTGCCGACGATATTGATGCGCTCGATATAGACGCGCGGCCCCTCCTCGATCATGTAGGTGATGTTGATGCGGCGGTTGATCTCGTCGCGATCGTAGCGGGGTCTCACTTGCGCAAAGGCATAGCCTTGTTGCGAGGCGCCGATGGTCAGGGCCTCGGCCGTCTTCTCGACCCTCTGGCCGTTATAGACGCGGCCCGGTTTCGTCGCGAGGGAGCCGCGAAGAGCGCGCGGGTCGAGCGAGGGTAGCGTGGTCTCGATGTCGATATCGCCGAAACGGTACTTGGGTCCTTCGTCAACTGTGAAGGTGATGAAGAAGCCGCGGCCGTCACGGTCGAGGTCGGCGGTGGCCGATATGATCCGCGCGTCGGCATAGCCGTTCTTCATATAGAACTGGCGCAGCAATTCGCGGTCGAGATTGAGCCGGTCCGGATCGTAGATGTTGGTGTTCTTGAGAAAGCTCAGCAGCGTGGTCCGGGTGGTGCTGATCACATAACGGAGCTGCGAGTCGCTGAAGGCGGTGTTGCCGATGAAATTGATGGCGCGAACCTTGGTGGTCGGGCCCTCATTGATCTCGAACACGACGTCGATGCGGTTGTTCTCGAGATAGATGATTTTCGGATCGACTTGCGCCGCGTAGAGGCCCTGGCGGCGGTAAACGTCGAGAATGCGCCGCACGTCCGCTTGTACGCGCGCGCGCGTGTAGACGGTACGGGGCTTGAGCTGGACTTCGGCGGTCAGTGCATCGTCCTCGACCTCCTTGTTGCCTTCGAAGGCCACCCTGGAGACGATCGGGTTCTCAACCACGACAATGACAACCGTGCCGCCTTCCCTCCGGATGCGAACATCCTGGAACAAGCCCGTGGCAAACAAGGCTTTCAGGGATTCGTCGACTCTCGCGAGGTCGTAAGGATCGCCGACATTGAACGTGAGATAAGTGCGGACGGTTTCCGGCTCTACGCGCTTGTTGCCTTCGACGCGGATGGCGCCGACATTTCCCGCCGATTGGGCGTGAGCCGACAGCTCTCCCAGGCTTGCGCTCATGCCGATCGACAGCACGACCGCACCTGCCGCGAGCAGGACTGCGCACAGCCCTCTAGCCAACCACAACCGCCGCACCATCACTGGTGTCGTCCCCTCAACACCGATCCCCCGTGGACGCAGAGCCCAGGATCGAAAGTGGCCAGATTTTGTGGCCGATTTTGGTCCGTGCCCCCACGGGGGGGCGCCAAGTAAATCACGCGCTTGCGTTGCGTATTATCTGCCCCCGCAGCTTACAAAAACTTCAAGTGAATCAGGTCGTTCCAGGTTGCGAAGATCATTAGCATAAGTACGAAGGCAAGGCCAATCCGGAAACCAATTTCCTGTGTGCTTTCGCTCAAAGGTTTGCCGCGGATCGCCTCGATTCCATAAAACAGCAAATGACCGCCATCGAGCATGGGAATCGGGAAGAGATTGATCAGCCCAATGCTCACCGAAATAATGGCTGCCAGATTGAGCAGAGCGAAGAACCCGGCCGTCGCCACCTGCCCCGACACTTGCGCGATTCGGATGGGCCCGCCAAGCTGGTCGGCGGCTTCGCGGCCGGTGATCACGTCATAGAGATAGCCGAGCGAGCGGGAGATCACGAAGTAGCACTCCTTGACCGCCATGACGAAGGCGGTCAGCGGATCGTGCCGCTTCAAGGTCCAGTCGTCGGGTGACGCGCTCCGCTGAATGCCGAGGAGCCCAATCCGCATCGTGTTGCCGAAATTGTCGGTGATCTCTTTGAGCTCAGGCGTGGCCGTCAGCTCAACCGGCCTGCCTTCGCGCTCGACGCTGAAATGCAGCTCCTGGTTCGGGCTCATGCCGACGATGCGCTGCATCTGTCCGAAGCTCTCGATGGTCGAGCCATCGATCTTGACCACGAGGTCGCCGGGCTTGAAGCCCGCGCGCTCTGCCGCGCTGCCGGGATTGACGATGTCCACCTTGGCGGCGGTGCTCCGCTCGCCGAAGAAGGTGAAGATGGCGGTGAAGATGACGATGGCGAGCAGGAAATTGGCGATCGGCCCTGCCGCGACGATGGCCGCGCGGGCGCCAAGCGACTTGCCCTGGAAACTGTGCTTGCGCTCTTCCTCGGTCATGCCTTCGAGGGGCCGCTGACCTGCGCTCGCTGCGTTCTCGTCGTCGATGAATTTCACATAGCCGCCGAGCGGGATCCAGGACAGCCGCCACCGCGTGCCGTGCCGATCGTTGAAGCCGACGATCTCAGGCCCGAAGCCGATCGAGAATGTCTTGACCGCGACGCCGCACCAGCGGGCCACGAGGAAGTGGCCGAGCTCGTGGAAGAACACCACGATGGTGAGCACGAACAGGAAGGGAAGCAGATAAGACAGCACCGTGTCGCCGAAGCCTGAAAGCTTGAGTATCGTGTCCATAGGTTATCCCAGATGCCGAGGGCTTCCTAGCGCGCCTCGGCCGGTTGTGCAAACGTGCGGAGAAGCGAGAGCGCGATGGCCCTTGCTTCCGCGTCGATGGTAAGGACGTCGTCGACGCTGTCGGCTGAGAGCCCCACAAGATGGGACGAACGATCGAGAGTCGATTCGACGAGGCGGCCGATGGCGAGGAAGCCGATACGGCCGTCGAGAAATGCCTCAACCGCGATCTCGTTGGCGGCGTTGAGCACGGTGCTGGCGCTGCCGCCTGCGGCAAGCACGTCGCGCGCCAAGCGGAGCGCCGGGAAGCGCGCCTCGTCCGGCGCCTCAAAGGCGAGCGCGCCGATGGATGCCAGGTCGAGCCGCGCGGTCGGCGCCTGCATGCGATTGGGCCAGGCAAGGCTGTAGGCGATCGGCGTGCGCATGTCAGGGCAGCTCATCTGCGCCAGCACCGAGCCGTCGCGATAATAGACAAGGCAGTGCACGATGGACTGAGGATGGATCAGCACATCGAGCCGATCGGCGTCGATAGAGAAGAGATGATGCGCCTCGATGAGCTCGAGCGCCTTGTTCATCAGAGTCGCCGAATCGATGGTGACCTTCGGCCCCATGGACCAGTTGGGATGGGCGAGCGCCTGCTTCGGCGTGACGCCAGCCATGTCGGTCAGGCTCCACGACCTGAAGGGACCGCCCGAGGCAGTGAGACAGATGCGCTCGATGGTCTCAGATGCGCTGCCGCCCATCACTTGCATGGCGGCGGAGTGCTCTGAGTTGACCGGAAGCAGCGAGGTTTCGTAGAGGGCGACCTCGCGCATGAAGATGCGTCCCGCCGAGACGAGACACTCCTTGTTGGCAAGCGCGGTGCAGGTGCCCTGCCTCACTGCTGCCAGCGTCGGCTTGAGGCCTGCCGCGCCTACGATCGCCGCCATCACCCAATCTGCCGGGCGGCTTGCGGCATCGATCAGCGCGTCCGCGCCGGCCGCCACCTCGATGCCGGTGCCGGCAAGTCTGGCGCGGAGGTCGGCGTAGCAACTCTCATCGGCGATGACGGCAAGCTCCGCCCTGTGCTGCACGGCGAGTTCGGCGAGACGCGCGGCGTTGCGGCCACCGGTCAAGGCCACCACCGTGTAGGACGACGGATCGCGTCCGACGAGATCGAGGGTGTTCTCGCCGATCGAGCCGGTGGCGCCGAGCACCGAGATGCGGCGGCGCTGCGTGCCTGGCGACGTGATCCTGACGGCTTCGGAATGAGCGGCGAGAACGGTCATAGGCAACGCCTCACCAGATGAGCAGGCCGCGCCCGGGATTGCCCGGATCGCGCATTGCGATCAATGCCGCCGCGATTGCGGCGATGAGAAGGCCGTCGATACGGTCGAGCAATCCGCCATGGCCAGGGATGAGATTGCTCATGTCCTTGGCGCCGAACCGGCGCTTCATCGCGCTCTCGCCCAGATCGCCGATCTGGCAGCCCGCGGCGATCACCACGCTGACGAGCGCCAGGCGCCATGCCGAGGTGTCCTTCAGAAACAAGGCGAAAGCAAAGCCGACGGCGGCGGGCGCCAAGGTCCCGACAATAAGCCCACTCCAGGTCTTTTGCGGCGAAATTTTCGGGGCAAGCTTCGGCCCTCCGATCAACCGCCCGCCGGCATAGGAGGCAGAGTCCGTGGTCCAGGCCACGACCAGGAGATAAAGGAGCGCGATGGCGCCAAGCTCGGGGTCGGCCCTGAGCCAGACCATGGCAGAGGCCGGGAGCACCGAATAAGCGATGCCGAGCACCGACCAGCCGAGCGTTGCGGATGACATGCCGAGGAGCACCGTCCCGGCCAACGCGACGACGGTGGCGATCAGAGCAAGGCCAGGGCGCGACACGGCGATGGTCACGGCGACGACGGCGACGGACGCGGCTTGGATCAAGGCGATACCGTCGAAGCCGGCCTTGCGCACGAGCCGTCCCCATTCCCAGGAGACGGTGACGCCGGCGGCGATGACCAGGGCCACGAAGGTCCACACGCTGACCAGCACCGATCCAAGCGCGAGCACCGCCATGACCACTGCGGATGCGAGGCGTGTCGTCATCTCGGATTTTTTGGGGTGAGCTCGCGGCTCGGCGCCACTCGGCGCCACATCGAGCGGTGTCACGCGGTCGATCTCGCCTTGAGGCCGCCGAAGCGGCGGGTGCGCCGCTGATATTCGGCAATCGCGGCGTCGAGGGTTTCGCGCGAGAAGTCCGGCCAATAGGTATCGACGAACACGAACTCGCTATAGGCGAGCTGCCAGAGAAGGAAATTGCTCAAGCGCAACTCGCCGCTGGTGCGGATCAGCAAATCGGGATCAGGCAGGTCGGCGGTGTCGAGATAGGAGCCGAACCGCTCCGGCGTGATGTCGGAGGCGTCGAGCGAGCCATCGGCAACAGCCTCGGCGATGCGCGCGGCGGCGCGGGCAATCTCGTCGCGGGAGCCATAGTTGAAGGCGATGGTGAGGTTGAGCGTCGTATTGCCCTTGGTCAGCGTTGCGGCGTCGTCGATCAGGCGCAGGATGTCGTCGTCGAGGCCGATGCGCGTGCCGATGATCCTGATCTTCACGCCGTTCTTGTGCAGATCGGCGAGGTCGCGCCTGACGAAGCGGCGCATCAGGCCGAACAGATCGTGGATCTCCTGCTTCGGCCGCGACCAGTTCTCCGACGAGAAGCTGAACAGAGTGAGATGGGTGATGCCGAGCTCGAGCGCGGCCTTCACCGTGCGCCGCACGCTCTCCACGCCCTGGCGATGGCCTTCGGCGCGCGGCAATCCCCGCTCGCCCGCCCAGCGGCCGTTGCCGTCCATGATGATGGCGATATGCCGAGGCGCGGCCGTCTCGGTGGTCGACCAGGCAAGCTCCTCAACTGCAAGCGTCACGGTCTCAATGCTCCAATAAGGGTGAGCGGCATGTTGCTCTTCGCGCCGTCTCGCCAGCTAGACCTGCATGATCTCGGCTTCCTTGCTGGCAAGCGCCTCGTCGATCTCCTTGATCACCTTGTCGGTCAATTCCTGCACCTTGGTGGACAACGTATGGTGCTCGTCCTTGCCGATATCCCCGTCCTTCTCCATGCGCTTCAGGTGCTCCATGCCGTCGCGGCGGACGTTGCGCACGGCGATGCGCGCCTGCTCGGTATATTTGTGCGCGACTTTCGCGATTTCGTGGCGGCGCTCTTCGTTCAGCTCCGGGATCGGCAAACGCAGGAGCTGCCCCTCGACCACCGGGTTCAATCCGAGATCGGATTCGCGGATGGCGCGCTCCACCGCGCCGACCTGCGAGCGGTCCCACACCTGCACGGTGATCAGCCTCGATTCAGGCACGTTGACGGTGGCGAGCTGGTTGAGCGGCATCTGGCTGCCATAGGCATTTACCATGATCGGATCGAGCAGGCTCATATTGGCACGGCCGGTACGCAAGCCGCCAAACTCCTGCTTGAGCACGGTCAGAGCGCCACGCATGCGCCGCTCGGTGTCCTTAAGGTCGAAGCCAGACATGTCGCCTCTCCTCCTCGCACGGTTGAAATCCGTGCTTGAGTAAGCTTGTCCTCCCGCCGATCACGCGCCTCCGAACGGCGCCAATTGCGGTCAGCTAGGATATCGTGGTCGAGGATCCCTTCCCTTGCAACACCGCAGCCAAGCCGCCTTGCTCCTTGATGGAGAACACAATTATCGGAATCCGATTGTCCCGGGCAAGGGCGATTGCCGCCCCGTCCATGATCCTGAGATCCTGCCGCAGCACATCGGCATAGCTTAGAGCGTCGTAGCGGCGAGCCTTTGGGTTCTTGGCGGGGTCGGAGTCATAGACGCCGTCGACCTGGGTCGCCTTGAAGATCGCGTCGCAGCCCATCTCAGCCGCCCGCAGCGCCGCCGTGGTGTCGGTGGTGAAGAACGGGTTGCCGGTGCCGCCGACCAAAACCAGCAGATGCCCGTCAGCCAGATGGGCAAGAGCGCGGGCCCGGATGAACGGCTCGCAGATGCTGATCATGGGAATGGCCGACATCACCCGCGCCGACCGGCCCTTGGCTTCGAGCGCCTGACCCAGCGCCAGGCCGTTCAGCACGGTGGCGAGCATGCCCATATAGTCGCCGCTCACCCGGTCCATGCCGTCGGTGGCGGCGGCGAGGCCGCGATAGATGTTGCCGCCGCCGACCACGAGGCAAAGCTCGATGCCGAGGCCCGCGGCTTCGCACACGTCGCCGGCGACGCGGTTCAGCACGTCCACGTCAATGCCGTAGCCGTTCTTTCCCATCAGGGCTTCGCCGGATAGCTTGACGAGGACCCTGCGGTAGCCTGGCGATCGGCCCGTGCGCGGTTGTGCCATGAGCCGATCCCCCGCCGTCCGCTTAAGAGCCGGACGCCGCGGCAGCGACTTCCGCTGCGAAATCGCTGTCCGGCCGGTCGATCCCCTCGCCAAGGGCGAAGCGATGGAAGCCCACGATCTTGATCGGGGCGCCGGCGCTCTGCTCGGTCGCGGCGAGCGCCTTGGCCACGGTCGTCTCAGGATCGTGGACGAAGGCCTGCGACAGCAGCACGACCTCTTCGTAGAATTTGCGCAAGCGGCCTTCGACCATCTTCTCGATGACGGGCATGGGCTTGCCTGACTCCTTCGCCTGCTCGGTCAGAACCGCGCGCTCGCGCTCGACGAAGGCCGGATCGAGACCGGAAACATCGACGCTTTGCGGGTTGGCGGCGGCGATATGCATCGCCACCTGCTTGCCGAAGCTCTTGAGCTTGGCGGCGTCGCCGGTCGACTCGAGCGCGACGATGACGCCGATCTTGCCGAGGCCCGGCGAGATCGTGTTGTGCATGTAGCTTGCGACCGCGCCGTTCTTCACGCCGAGATAGGCGCTCCGGCGGAGCGTCATGTTCTCGCCGATCGAGCCGATCATCTCTTTCAGGTGATCGGCGACCGTGACCTTGCCGCCGCCGTAAGGAGCCTTGGCGAGCTTATCGAGATCGCCCTTGGCCTTCAGCGCGTCGGCGGCGACGGTGCGCACCATCTCCTGGAACTTGTCGTTGCGGGCGACGAAGTCGGTCTCCGAGTTGACCTCGACGAGCGCCGCCTGAGTGTCGTCAGCGGCAAGGCCGATCAGCCCTTCCGCCGCCACGCGGCCGGCCTTCTTGGCGGCCTTGGCGAGACCCTTGGTGCGCAGCCAATCGACCGCAGCCTCCATGTCGCCGGAGGTCTCGTTGAGCGCGGCTTTGCAATCCATCATGCCCGCGCCGGTCTTCTCGCGCAGGTCCTTCACCATCGTTGCACTAATCGCTGTCATGCCATCCTCTACTGGCCGGAGCCCGCTTTGCCCCGGCCCTAATCTCGATCGTCGCTCTACTCAGGCTTCGCTTCGGCGCTCGGCCTTGGTCCCCGTGCGGGGCCTCGCCTCGCCGGCGACGGGCCCTTGCCATTGCCGCCTCTTGTGTCGGGCCGGCCCGGCCTCCGCCGCTGGGGCTTGCGTTCGCCGTCAGACGACGGCTTCTCAGAGCCCTCGCCGCCTTCTTCGCCTTCGTCGAGCGCCGATTCACCGCGCGGCGCGTCGGAGGCGCCGAGATCGATGCCGGCCGAGCCTTGCGCGCGCTCGATGCCATCGATGGCGGCGCGGGCGATCAGATCGCAATAAAGCGTGATGGCGCGGCCAGCGTCGTCATTGCCGGGGATGGGATGGCTGATCCCATCCGGATTGCAGTTCGAATCGACCACGGCGACGATCGGCATGCCGAGCTTGCGCGCTTCGGCGATGGCGATCGCCTCCTTGTTGGTGTCGATCACGAACATCAAATCCGGCGGCGCGCCCATGTCCTTGATGCCGCCAAGCGCGCGCTCGAGCTTCTCCTTCTCGCGGGTGAGCTGAAGCAGCTCCTTCTTGGTGAGACCCTGCGTCTCGCCGGCGAGCAGCTCTTCCAGCGATTTGAGCCTGCGGATCGAATTGGAGATGGTGCGCCAGTTGGTCAGCGTGCCGCCGAGCCAGCGGTGGTTCACGTAATACTGGGCGCAGGACCGCGCCGCGTCCGCCACGGCCTCGGAGGCCTGCCGCTTGGTGCCGACGAACAGCACGCGGCCGCCTTTGGCGACGGTGTCGGCCACGGCGAGCAGCGCCTGATGGAACAGCGGTACGGTCTGGGTCAGGTCGATGATGTGAATGTTGTTGCGGGAGCCGTAGATGAACGGCGCCATCTTCGGGTTCCAACGGTGGGTTTGGTGACCAAAATGCACGCCAGCTTCAAGCAGTTGGCGCATAGATACATTAGGCAGTGCCATGGGACTGCATTCTCCTTTTTCCGGTTCTGCCGCCGCGGGATGATGAGACCGGTTTCCCGGTCACCGGAGCGAGCGTGAGAGCCCTTGGAATGGGCCTCGCGGCGCTAAGGTCCCGCGTGTGAGATGTTGCGGTTTATAGGGATGCAACCCCCTCTTGGCAAGGGCGGGAAGCCCCTGATTCAGCCGCTCAGAGGGCGCTGACCGCGGCCACGCCTTGCACCAGCTTGAGCGCGCTTCGCTGCTTCGGGGTGGCGTCGATGCCTTGCGGCAGCACGAATTCGACCTCGCGTCCGGCGTCGTCGAGGCGGAGCACGAGCCTGAGCTCGCCCTGCCCTCCCCTCCCGCCGACCTGCTCGGCGATGGAATCGAGGGCACGGGTGCCCTCAAGATAGATCTTGATACCGCTATGGCGTGCCTCCGCCGCCGCCTCCAGCGAGGAGATGCGTTGGACGCGCACCTTCACCGTCTCGCCGTCGGCCTCGGCCTCGACGTCGAGCAGCACGGCGCTGCCGGGTTGAAGCAGCTCGCGCGATGCGGCCAAGCGCTTCCGAGAACACCACCGCCTCGAACTGGCCGGTCGGATCGGAGAAGGCGACGAAGGCGTAGGCGTTGCCGGTCTTGCCCTGGCGCTCGCGCGCGGAAAGCACCGTGCCGGCAAGCGTGCCGACGACCCGCCGTGTACGGGCCTTCGCAGCGAAGTCGACCCAGGTGTCGGCGCCGAGCGCTTCGAGCACCTCCCGGTAGTCGTCGAGCGGGTGACCGGTGAGGAAGAAGCCGACCGCCTCGAGCTCACGCGACAGCCGGTCGGTCGGCACCCAAGGTTTGGCGGGACGGAGATCGATCGGCGGCGGCGTGCGCGCCGCACCGGCGAAGAGATCGTTCTGCCCTCCGGTCTCGTCCTCCAGCGAGCGGGAGCCCGCCGCCATGATGCGATCGACATTGGCGAGCGCCGTGGCGCGGTCGATGCCAAGCTCGTCGAAGGCGCCGGCTGAGGCGAGCGTCTCGAGCGCGCGCTTGTTCACGAGGCGCGGATTGATGGCGCGGGCGAAGGCCGAAACATCCTCGAAGCGTCCGCGCTTCTCCCTCTCGGCGCAGATATGGTCGACGGCCTGGCGGCCGACATTCCTGAGCGCCGCGAGCGAATAGCGGATGCCGGTTTCGCTCGGCATGAAGCCCGCCTCGGAATGATTGACCGAGGGCGGCTCGATGCGAATGCCCATGCGGCGCGCTTCCTGAGCGAAGCCGTTGAGCTTGTCGGTGTTGCCGATATCGAGGGTCATCGAGGCGGCCAGAAACTCGACCGGGTGATTGGCCTTCAAATACGCCGTCTGATAGGCAATCAGCGCGTAAGCCGCGGCGTGGGACTTATTGAAGCCGTAGCCGGCAAATTTGGCCACGAGCTCGAAGATGAACTCGGCGCGGCCGCGATCGACGCCCTTGCCGACGGCGCCCTCGATGAAGCGGTTTCGCTGCTGCGCCATCTCCTTCTTGATCTTCTTGCCCATGGCGCGGCGGAGCAGATCGGCCTCGCCGAGCGAGAAACCGGACAGGACTTGCGCGATCTGCATCACCTGCTCCTGGTAGATGATCACGCCATAGGTCTCTTCCAGGATCGGCTGGATGGCGGGATGCAGATAATCCGGCTGCTCGCGCCCATGCTTGCGGTTGACGTAGCTGTCGATGTTGTCCATCGGCCCCGGCCGATAGAGGGCGACGATGGCGATGATGTCCTCGAAGCGGTCGGGCTTCAGTTTGCGCAGAGCGTCGCGCATGCCAGCACCTTCGAGCTGGAACACGCCGACCGTATCGCCGCGCGCCATGAGCGCGTAACTCGCCGCATCGTCGAGCGGCAGCCTGGCGGGATCGAGCGTCACGCCCCTGCGGGCAAGCAGCTCGCGCGCGGTCTCGATCACGGTGAGCGTCTTCAGGCCGAGAAAGTCGAACTTCACGAGCCCGGCGGCTTCCGCCCATTTCATGTTGAACTGGGTGGCGGGGAGCTGGGCGCGCGGATCGCGGTAGAGCGGCACGAGGTCGATCAGCGGCCGGTCGGCGATGACCACGCCGGCGGCATGGGTCGAGGCGTGGCGGTACAGCCCCTCGAGGCGCTGGCCGATATCGAGCAGCTTTGCCACCAGCGGCTCGGCGTCGCGCGCCTCCTGAAGGCGTGGCTCGCTTGCGATGGCTTGTGGAAGCGTGACGGGGTTTGCCGGGTTCATCGGTACGAGCTTGCACAGCCGGTCGACCTGGCCATAGGGCATCTGCAACACGCGGCCGACGTCGCGCAGCACCGCGCGCGCCTGGAGCTTGCCGAAGGTGATGATGTGGGCGACGCGGTCGGCGCCGTAGCGCTCGCGCACATAGGCGATCACCTCGTCGCGGCGGTCCTGGCAGAAATCGATGTCGAAGTCCGGCATCGACACGCGCTCGGGGTTGAGGAAGCGCTCGAACAGGAGCCCGAAGCGCATGGGGTCTAGATCAGTGATGGTCAGCGCCCAGGCGACGAGCGAGCCCGCGCCGGAACCGCGCCCCGGTCCGACAGGGATCCCCCTCGCCTTCGCCCATTGGATGAAGTCGGCGACGATGAGGAAGTAGCCCTGATAGTTCATGCCGGTAATGACGTTGAGCTCGAAGGCGAGGCGGTCGGCGTACGCCTTGGCGTCGAAACCCGGCGCCGTGCCCTCTGCCTCGAGCCGCCTGGCGAGACCGGCCTCAGACTGGCGGCGAAGCTCGGCGGCTTCGGTCTCGCCTTGCGCTTCGGCGCGCGTGCCGCCGAGGAACTGCGGCAGGATCGGGGCGTGCTCCCGCGGGCGCCAGGAGCAGCGGCGCGCCACCTCGATGGTGTTCTCGATCGCCTCCGGCAGATCGGCGAACAGCTCGGTCATCTGCCGCGCGCTCTTGAAGTGATGCTCAGGGCTCAGGCGGCGCCTTTGGTCCACGCCGACATAGCTACCCTCGGCGATACAGATGAGCGCATCATGCGCCTCGAAATCGTCGGGGCTCGCGAAGTATGGCTCGTTGGTGGCGACGATCGGCAGGTGGTTGTCATATGCAAGGTCGAGCAGGAGCGGCTCGATGGTCCGCTCCTGTGCCAGGCTGTGCCGCTGCAGCTCGATGTAGAGCCGGTCGCCGAAGATGCCTTTCAGCTGATTGAGGGCTGTTTCGGCGAAGCGGAAATCGTTGGCGGCGATGGCGCGGTCGATCACGCCGTCAGGGCCGCCGGTCAGCGCGATGAGCCCCTCTTGGTGGAGCGCAAGGTGAGCGATGGTGACCAACGCCTCGCCGCTGTCGGCGCCGTAGCGGTAGGCCTCGGTGGAAAGCTTGATGAGATTGGCGTAGCCGTTCGCATCCTTGGCGAGGAGCGCGATGCGGCCGTGATTGATGTGCTTCACCAGCTCGCCGCTTTCCGGGCGCGCCTCGGGCTCGGCCGCGAAGCTCAAGGAGAGCGTGCAGCCGATGATGGGCTGGATCTTGGCCTGCGCCGCGTATTCGGAGAATTCGAGCGCGCCGAACAGATTGTTGGTGTCGGTGAGCGCGAGCGCAGGCATGCGCTCTTCGGCGGCAAGGCTCACCAGCTTCGGAATGGTCAGCGCACCTTCGAGCAGCGAATAGGCCGAATGCACCCGAAGATGCACGAAGGGTTGCTGTTCGCTCGTCATGGATCTTCTCTGCTTCGATTCGGCCCGCACTAAGCCTGGGTGACCGAGTGCCGAATGCGCAAATCTGCGCTTGGCTTTTCAACAGGTCGCACAGCTTCGTTCTTATTTTGTTCTAACCGGCGACGGAATGCAAGTTCCAGCCCTACGCCTCGGTGACCGTCACCACTGTCACCTGCTCCTCGACCAGAAGGCCCTCCTTGAGGCGCAAGGTGCGGTCCATGCGGGCGGCAAGCTCGAGATTGTGGGTGGCGATCAGCGCCGCCACGCCGGACTGGCGCACGAGGCTCAACAGTTGCTCGAACACGCGCTCGGCGGTGGGCGGGTCGAGATTGCCGGTCGGCTCGTCGGCGAGGAGGAGACGCGGCCCATTGGCGACGGCACGGGCGATGGCTACGCGCTGCTGCTCACCGCCGGAAAGTTGCGCCGGACGGTGATCGCCGCGTTCGGCAATGCCGAGCGAGTCGAGGAGTTGGCTCGCGCGTTCCTCGGCCTCGGCTCGAGATAGGCCAAGGATAAGCTGCGGCAGCACGATGTTCTCCAGCGCCGAGAATTCCGGCAGGAGATGGTGGAACTGATAGACGAAGCCGATCTCCGAGCGGCGCATGCGGGTGCGCTCGCTGTCGCCGAGCTTGACGCAATCGACGCCGTTGATCACCACGGCGCCGCCGTCGGGGCGTTCGAGCAGACCTGCGATGTGCAGCAGCGTCGACTTCCCTGCTCCCGAGGGCCCGAGCAGGGCAACGGTCTCGCCGGCATAGAGCGAGGCCGTCGCGCCCTTGAGCACTTCGATGACGCGGGAGCCCTGGGCGTAAGCGCGCTGCAGGTCCTGAAGGTGGAGCGCCGGCGCCTGATCTGACCTCCCCACGATCCGCCCCTACTCGTAGCGCAAGGCTTCGACGGGATCGAGGCGGGAGGCTCTCCAGGAGGGATAGAGCGTGGCGAGGATCGACAGGATCAGCGCCATGATCACCACCGATGCCGTTTCGCCGGTGTCCATCTCGGCCGGCAATTGCGACAGGTAATAGAGCTCAGGCGAGAACAGCTCGGTATCGGTGATCCAGGCGACCACGGCACGGATCTGCTCGATATAGGTGCAGATGAGAACGCCGAGCCCGAGACCGGCGAGCGTGCCGACCACACCGATGCTCGCGCCGGTGATGAAGAAGATGCGCATCACCGCGCCACGCGTCGCCCCCATGGTGCGGAGAATGGCGATGTCGCGCCCCTTGTCCTTCACCAGCATGATCATGCCGGCGATGATGTTCAGCGCCGCGACGAGCACGATCAGGGCGAGGATCAGGAACATGACGTTGCGCTCGACCTCGAGCGCGGTGAAGAAGGTCGCGTTTCGCTGCCGCCAGTCGCTGATATAGATCGACGAGCCACCTGCCTCGATGATCTTCGGTCCGAGCGCGCTCACCTCGTCCGGCGTATCGAGCACGACTTCGAGCACGGTGACGCTGTCGGGCTTGGAGAAATAACGCTGCGCCTCGGCCAGCGGCATGAACACGATGCTCGAATCGTATTCCGACATGCCGATCTCGAAGATGGCGACGATGGGGTAGCGCTTGATGCGGGGCGCGGTGCCGAGCGCGGTGGAGGCGCCGCGTGGCGTGAGCAGGCTCACCTCATCGCCGAGCTTGACGTTGAGGTCGTTGGCGAGCCGCGTGCCGACGGCGATGCCCTCTTTGCCGTCGAAGCCGTCAAGCGATCCGAAGCGAATATTGCTGGAGACGGCCTTGAGCTGCTTCAGGTCGGCCTCGCGCAAGCCGCGCACCAGCGCCCCGGTGGAGGAGGCCGGGGTGGAGACCATCACCTGCCCTTCGATCAAGGGCAGCGCGTATTTGACGCCGGACACGGCGCGGACCTTGCCGGCCACAGCGTCGTAATTGCCGAAATTGGGATCGAGGCTGTGCACGACGACGTGGCCGTTCAACCCGAGCATCTTGTTGAACAGCTCCTGGCGGAAGCCGTTCATCACCGCCATGACCACGATCAGCGTCATCACGCCGAGCATGATACCGACGAAGGAGAAGCCGGCGATCACCGAGATGAAGCCCTCTTTCCGGCGTGGGCGCAGATAGCGAAGCGCCACCAGCCATTCGAAGGGCGAGAAGGCGCCTGTACCCTTGCCGCTCATGCCGCTGCCCTGCCCGGTTCCGCGGCCGAGGCGGTGAGGCGATTGAGTGCCGCATCGAAGCCGAGCGTCTGTCTTGCGCCGGTCGCCCGTTCCTTCAGCTCCACCTCGCCGGCCTTGACGCCTTTCGGTCCGACGATGAGCTGCCAGGGGAGCCCGATCAGGTCCATGGCCGCGAACTTGGCGCCTGGCCGGTCGTCGCGGTCGTCATAGAGGACGCTCACGCCAGCCTTTTCGAGCTTCAGGTAGAAATCCTCGCAGACCTTGTCGGTCTCGGCATCGCCGCTCTTGACGTTGATCAGGCCAACGTCGAATGGCGCCACGCTCGCAGGCCAGATGATCCCGGCATCGTCGTGCGAAGCCTCGATGATGGCGCCGACCAGCCGCGACACGCCGATGCCGTAGGAGCCCATCTGCACCGTCACCAAGCCTCCGTCGGGGCCTTGCACCTTGCATCCCATGGATTCGGAGTACTTGGTGCCGAAGAAGAAAATATGGCCGACCTCGATGCCGCGGGCGGTGACGCGGTCGGCTTCCGGCACTTCGCTCGCGAAACGGGCGGCATCGTGCTTCTCGCTGGTTGCGGCATATTTGCCCGTCCAGGTCTTGATGACCGGCGAGAGGTCGCTCTCATAGTCGAGATCGGCGCCCGGCGGATCGAGCTTGACGAGGTCCTTGTGGCAATAGACCTCGCTCTCGCCGGTGTCGGCGAGGATGATGAACTCGTGACTCATGTCGCCGCCGATCGGGCCGGATTCGGCGGCCATGGGAATCGATTTCAGCCCCATGCGGTTGAAGGTCCGCAAGTAGGAAACGAACATCTTGTTGTAGGAGACGCGCGCGTCCTCGACCGTGAGGTCGAAGGAATAGGAATCCTTCATCAGGAATTCGCGCCCGCGCATCACGCCGAAGCGCGGCCTGATCTCGTCGCGGAATTTCCACTGGATATGATAGAGGATGCGCGGCAGCTCCTTGTAGGACTTCACGCCGTCGCGGAAGATCTGGGTGATCAACTCCTCGTTGGTCGGGCCGTAAAGCATCTCGCGCTCATGCCGGTCGCTGATGCGCAGCATCTCCTTGCCATAGACCTCGTAGCGGCCGCTTTCCTTCCAGATTTCCGCCGGCTGGATGGTCGGCATGAGCAGTTCGAGCGCGCCGGCGCGGTCCTGCTCCTCGCGAACGATGCGCTCGATCTTGCTCAACACCCGGTAGCCAAGGGGCAACCAGGAGTAGATGCCGGCGCTCGATTGCCGGACGAGGCCGGCGCGCAGCATCAGCTTGTGGGAGACGATCTCGGCTTCCTTCGGGTCATCGCGCAACAGGGGCAGGAAGTAGCGGCTGAGGCGCATGTAGGCCCTTCTCGTGCTTCAATTGGCGGGGCGAAACCGTTCCGGCGCTATAGCTTACTTTGCCGAGGGTTAGCAATCGTGGGCGGAACGGCGCGGCGCGGCTACCTGAGCGTGCGAATCGTGCGGACCGTCACCCGAACGGGGCGTACGCTGGACGTGGCGGCGGGGCCACGAATTTCGCGGAGTGACTAATTTTGAGGCGATCTGCCTAGCGGAAGCGGGGTCGGCGGCACGAATTTACGTCAAACGATCACAATGATGGTGACAATTTGGCGCGGCCTTGCTAGTGTCCCCGGCACAACGTGATGAGAGTTCGGGACCGGCAAAATGATCTCGGAGTCATGCGTTGAGATTGGACCAGGTCCAAGTCTTGGGAGGAAGTAGCTCCAGGCGCGCTAATAGCGAGTAGGCAGGCGCAGCCGCTCATTTGCCAGAACACACTCGATAGTCAGGATTGACGACGAGCCTCTTTGGCCGGTGAGATAAGGAGTATTGAGACGACAAAGAAAGCAAGGTCTCGCGGCCTTGCTTTCTTTTTTGTGCGTATGCCCCCGGGTCGTCCCTGGTCAGCGCACCGGTTCGTAGCGCGGTAGGAAGGGAATCTGGTCGAGCGTGATCACGCGATGGACGATGATCACATAGACCACCGCGAACACCACGCTCGCGACCACCGTGGTGGCGAGCATCTTCGGCAGCAATTTCGGCATATGCGGCGCGCTTTCGGCGGTGCCGGGGGCGACCTCGCCCTCCTCCTCCTGCGTGCGCACGCCGATCGGCAGCATGGCGAACAGCACGATCCACCAGATGATGGCGTAGATGGCGAGGGCGAAGCTGAGCGTCATGGCCTAGGCCTGCTCGAGCTCCACCAGCGTGCCGCAAAAGTCCTTGGGATGGAGGAAGAGCACCGGCTTGCCATGGGCGCCGATCTTGGGGTCGCCCTGGCCGAGCACGCGGGCGCCGTCGGCGACGAGCCGGTCGCGGGCCGCGACGATGTCCGGGACCTCGTAGCAGAGATGATGGATGCCGCCGTTCGGATTGCGCTGGAGGAAGGCCGAGATGGGCGATTTGTCGCCGAGCGCGCCGAGCAGCTCGACCTTGGTGTTGGGCAGCTCGATGAACACCGTGGTGACGCCGTGCTCGGGCTGATCGACCGCGGGCGAGACCTTGGCTCCCAGCGTGTCGCGATAGACCTTGGTGGCCGCCTCGAGATCGGGAACGGCTATGGCGACGTGGTTCAAACGTCCGATCATCGGACAACTCTCCCTGACTTCACTTCATCTGCAATCTATCTAATGCGCTGTCGCGCGTCCCGCTACTTCGGCTTTGAGCGGGTCAGACCACCGTCAGGAGCACGGAGCAGACCGGCTTCTTGCCCCAGGCCTGATTGACGGCGGCGCGCACGCCGCGGCGGACGGCCTCGCTGACCAAGGCCTGGTCCTTCCGGCGCGGCCGCGGGATCAACTCGATGGTGCCGATGGCGGCTTCGCGTACGATGGTCTCGAAGGCGGTGCCGTTCCTGTCCGTGCCGGGAATCCCGGACAGCGCAACTTCCGGATCGGCGAGCAGCGCGCCCTTGTCCGACAGCACCAGCGACACCGATACGGCACCGGCAAAGCTCAGCTTCCGCCGCTCCCGCACCTGCCCGTCCTCGGAGCGGGTGATGATGGCGCCGTCGCGGTAAAGCCGGCCGGTCGGCACGTCGTCGATAATGGCGGCAGGCGCCGGGGCGAGCCGGACCATGTCGCCGTTTCGCGCCCTGATGACCTCCGGAACGCCGAGCTGTTCGGCGAGCCGCGCATGAGCCTCGAGATGCCGCCCCTCGCCATGCATCGGGACGGCGATCTTCGGCTTCACCCAGCGATAGAGTTGCTCGAGCTCGCCTCGGCGCGGATGGCCCGACACATGCACCGGCGCATCGCTATCGGTGATCACCTCGACGCCGAGATCGGAAAGGCCGTTCTGCACGCGCCCGACCGCCTTCTCATTGCCGGGGATGGTGCGTGAGGAAAAGATCACGCGGTCGCCGGCTTCGAGATCGACATTGGGATGCTCGTTTTGCGCGATCCGCGCCATGGCGGCGCGCGCCTCGCCCTGGCTTCCGGTGCAGAGCGCCACGACCTTGCGGGGCGGGATCTTCTCGAACTCGCTTTCTTCGTGAACGGGAAGGTCAGGATCGAGATAACCGGTTTCCTGCGCCGCCTCGATGACGCGGTACATGGCGCGGCCGACCACGATGAGCTTGCGGCCTGCGGAGCGCGCGGCATTGGCGACGGAGCGGATGCGGGCGACGTTGGAGGCAAAGGTGGTGACGGCCACCCGCTTCGGCGCCTCGGCGATGAGGCGTTCGAGCACGACCGCGACATCGGCTTCAGAGGCCGACACGCCCTCGCGGATCGCGTTCGTCGAATCGCAGATCATCGCGGTGACGCCCTCCTCGCCGAGCGCCTTGAGGCGCGCGGTGTCGGTGGCGGGGCTGGTCAGCGGCGCCTCGTCGAGCTTCCAGTCGCCGGTATGGAGCGCGGTGCCGAGCTCGGTCTTGATCATGACCGCGGAGGGCTCGGGGATCGAGTGCGACATGGTGATGAGCTCGACGTCGAACGGTCCGATCTTGTAGCGATGGCCGAGCGGTATGACGTGCAGCGGGAAGTCCTGGAGGAGCCCGGCCTCGCCGAGCTTCGACTTGAGCATCGAGGCGGTGAAGGGCGTGGCATAGACCGGAACGCCGCCGAGCCTCGGCCACAGATCGACCACGGCGCCGAAATGATCCTCATGCGCGTGGGTCAGGAGCAGCCCCTTGAGGTTAGGGCGCTCGGCCTCGAGGAAGGTGATGTCGGGAAGGATCACGTCGATCCCAGGCTCGGTGTCGCCGCCAAAGGTGATCCCTAGGTCGACGATGAGCCACTCGCGGTCGTCCGGAGGCCCGTAGCCGTAGAGATAGAGGTTCATGCCGATCTCCCCCACGCCGCCAATGGGGACGAACACGAACTCAGGCCTTTGTCGGTCGGAACGGCGGGACATGCTCTAACTAAGGGCTTGGGGATTGACTATGAAGTGGCAAAAAACACGTCGCCGGCAGCGATGCGGCGCTCGGCACCATCGCTCATCAGGAGCCTGAGCGCACCCCCCGAATCGAGCCCTGCATAGGTTCCTTCCGCCTCTTCGCCATGAAGCCGCACCCGCAACGGGCGCCCGGTCGGCCCTGCCCGGTCGAGCCAGGCGCGCCGCACCGTTTGGAACGCCACGCCCTCGGCCCAGCGGGAGAGCCAAGCGTCGGTGACGGCGGCAAGCGTCTCGAAGGAAGCGGCCGGCGTCGTCGTACCGCCATGGGCTGCGAGGCTCGTCGCCGGCTGCTCGAGGTCGGGCGGAAAGGTCGCGAGATTGAAGCCGGTGCCGATCACCACCTTGCAGCGGTTCGGCGCCGTCTCGCTCGTGCTTTCTAGCAGCATGCCGGCGACTTTGCCGCCTTTGAGCAGAACGTCGTTCGGCCATTTCAACAGAAGCTCCGAGCGGGCCTCCTTAGGCAGAAGCTTCGCAGCGGTGTCATAAGCGACAACGCCGGCAAGAAGCGCGAGCTGCGCGGCGGTCGAGAGCGGGCAGTTGAGGCCAATCAAAAGGCTCGCGAAGAGATTGCCGTGCTGGGACTGCCATTGACGGCCGTTGCGCCCTCGCCCGGCTGACTGACGCAGCGACCAGATCCACAGAGGCCCAGGCTCACCCGCCTCGCCGCGTCGGCGCGCCTCGGCGTTGGTCGAGTCGACCGTCTCCAGGCGAAGCAGCCGGTATCCAGCGGGAAGCTTCGGCGATGATGAGGCGAAAGTCGGCATCAGAACAGGGATTTGGCGGCGGCCTCGGCGACAGTCACAAGCGGTGCCGGATAGACGAAATAGAACAGAATGAAAAGGCCGGATCCTCCGAGCACGGCGGCAAGGAGCCCGGGCATGGGCTCGAACCGTTCGGCTGGAGCGTCGAAATACATGATCTTGACGATGCGGAGATAATAGTAAGCGCCGACCACGCTGAGCAGCACGCCGATGACGGCAAGCGCATAAAGGCCTGCGTTTATGGCGGCGAGGAACACGTAGAATTTGGCGAAGAAGCCCGCGAGGGGCGGGATGCCGGCGAGCGAGAACAGCAGCATGGCGAGCAGGAAGGCCATCATCGGGCTCGTGTTCGAGAGGCCAGCGAGCTGGTCGATGTCCTCGACCATCCTCCCGTTCCGCCGCATGGCGAGGATGCAGGCGAAGGTGCCGAGCGTCATGGCGAGGTAGATGGCGAGATAGATGATCACGCCCTGCACGCCTTCTACCGTTCCCGCGGCGAGGCCGACCAGCGCGTAGCCCATATGCCCGATCGAGCTATAGGCCATCAGCCGCTTGATGTTGCGCTGGCCAATTGCCGCGAAAGCGCCGAGCGCCATGGAGGCGATGGCGAGGAAGGTGACGATCTGCTGCCACTCCGGCGTGACCGAGGGGAAGGCGGCAAACAGCGTGCGCACGGTGAGCGCCATGGCGGCGAGCTTCGGCGCCGCGGCAAAGAAGGCGGTGACCGGCGTCGGCGCGCCCTCGTAGACGTCGGGCGTCCACATATGGAAGGGCACGGCTGAGATCTTGAAGGCGAAGCCGGTGATCAAGAACACAAGCCCGAAGATAAGGCCGAGATTGGTGCCAGAGGGCTGCACGGAAGCGGCGATGTCGGTGAAGAGCGTCGAGCCGGTGAAGCCGTAGATCAGCGACGCGCCATAAAGCAGCATGCCTGAGGAGAGCGCGCCGAGGACGAAATATTTGATGCCTGCCTCGCTCGATCGCGCCGAGCGGCGGTCGAAGGCGGCGACGACGTAGAGCGAAAGGCTCTGCAACTCGAGCCCGACATAGAGCGCGATGAGATCGTTGGCCGAGATCATCATCATCATGCCGGTGGTTGCGAGCAGCACCAGAACGGGGAACTCGAATTTGAGCCGCCCCTCCCCGCGCCAAAAATCGATCGACATGATGAGCGTGACCGCGGCGCCGGTGAGCGTGAGCAGCTTCATCACCCTGGCGAAGGGATCGACGATGAAGCTGTCGCCGAACAGGGTGACCGTTCCCTGCCGCGCAACACGAAGAAGCCGGCGAGCGCGAGGACGAGCACCGCGAGCCAAAGGATCAGTTCGGCCTGCTCCTTGCGGGTGGCCACGCCGACCATCAGCAGCACCATGGCGCCGACCGCCAAGGTCAGCTCGGGAAGCGCTACCGCAAATTGCAGGGTTGACGACACGGTTCCCCCTAGGGCGCCAGCGCAATGCGCGCCTGTTCGGCGGCGGCAAGCGCGGTCTCATAGTTCTTGATCAGGGCTTCGACCGAGGCAGCGCTCGCATCGAGGATGGGCGCCGGATAGAAGCCGAACAGGATGGTGAGGACGACGAGCGGCGCCATCACGGCGACTTCGCGCCAGCTGAGGTCGGTGATGTATTTCAGCGCGGGCTTCTCCAGCTTGCCGAAGATGAGGCGGCGATAGAGCCAGAGCGCATAGCCGGCGGAAAGGATGATGCCGGTGGTGGCGAGGAAGGCCACCCAGGTGTTGATGCGGAAGGCGCCGGTGAGGCTCAGGAACTCGCCGACGAATCCGCTCGTGCCGGGAAGCCCGACATTGGCGAGCGTGAACACCATGAAGCAGAAGGCATAGAGCGGCATGCGGTCGGCAAGCCCGCCATAGGCGGAGATCTCGCGGGTGTGCATGCGGTCGTAGATCACGCCGACGCAGAGGAAGAGCGCGCCAGAGACGATGCCGTGCGACAGCATCTGGAAGATGCCGCCCTGTAGCCCCTGCATGGTGAGGGTGAACACGCCGATGGTGACGAAGCCCATATGGGCGACGGAGGAATAGGCGATGAGCTTCTTCACGTCTTCCTGGGCGAGCGCCACCAGCGACGTGTAGATGATGGCGACCACCGAGAGCGCGAAGATCAGCGGCGCGAACTCGGCGGAGGCAAGCGGGAACATCGGGATGGAGAAGCGCAGGAACCCGTAGCCGCCCATCTTCAGGAGGATGCCGGCAAGGATGACGGAGCCCGCGGTCGGCGCCTCGACATGGGCGTCAGGCAGCCAGGTATGCACCGGCCACATCGGCAGCTTCACCGCGAATGAGGCGAGGAAGGCGAACCACAGCCAGGTCTGCATCGAGGCCGGGAAGCCGTGGGTGAGCAGCGTCGGGATGTCGGTGGTGCCGGCTTCCCAGTAGATCGCCATGATGGCGAGCAGCATCAGCAGCGAGCCGGCGAGCGTGTAGAGGAAGAACTTGAAGCTCGCATAGACGCGGCGCGGACCGCCCCAGATGCCGATGATGAGGAACATCGGGATCAGGCCGCCCTCGAAGAACAGATAGAACAGCACGAGGTCGAGGCTCGTGAACACGCCGATCATCAGCGTCTCGAGCACGAGGAAGGCGATCATATATTCGCGCACCCGCGCCGTGATCGACTGCCAGCTCGCGAGGATGCAGAGCGGCATGAGCAGCGTGGTGAGGAGCACGAAGGGCAAGGAGATGCCGTCGACGCCCATGTGGAATTTGATCGGCCCGAGCCAGGCGCGCTGCTCGACGAACTGGAACTGCGCCGTGGTCGGGTCGAAGTCGCGCCACAGCAGGAGCGAGAGCACGAAGGTGACCAGCGTGGTCCACAGCGCGATGAAGCGGGCGTTGCGGGAGGCCGCTTCGTCGTTGCCGCGCAAGGCGACGATCAGCAGCGCGCCAAGCAGCGGCAGGAAGGTGACGGTGGAGAGGATGGGCCAGGAGAAGCTCATTTCGGCAGGCCTCCCCCGGCAAAGATGAAATAGGTGATGAGCAGCGCCACGCCGACCAGCATCACAAAGGCGTAGTGGTAGATGTAGCCGCTCTGGAGCTTGACCACGCGGTTGGTGATGTCGATCACCCGCGCCGCGACGCCGTCAGGGCCCATGCCCATCGATGATCGTGCCGTCGCCTGTCTTCCACAGGAAGCGCCCGATCCGCTTCGCGGGACGCACGAAGAGGAAGTCGTAGAGGGCGTCGAAATACCAAGCGTTGAGCAGGAACTGGTAGAGCCCGCGGAAGCGCTTGGAGAGGCCGAAGGGCACGAGCGGATTGGTGATGTAGAAATACCAGGCGACGGCAAAGCCGGCGGCCATGGCGAGCGTCGGCGTCAGCATCACCAGGAGCGGCACCTCGTGATGCTCTTCGCCATGGGTGACGAGCGATCCGCGCCAGAACGCGGTCTGGTCCGAGCCGATGAAGAAATGCATGAAGATGGCGCCGGCGAGCAGCGAGCCGATGGCAAGAAGCACGAGCGGGATGCCCATGGTCCAGGGCGGCTCATGGGCATGCGCCAGCACCTCTGGCTTCTCGCGCGGCTTGCCCTCGAAGGTGAGGAACATCAGCCGCCAGGAATAGAACGAGGTCAGCAGCGCGGCGACGGCCGTGAGCACGAAGCCATACATGCCGATCGGCGAATGCGCGGCATAGGCGGCCTCGATGACGGCGTCCTTGGACACAAAGCCCGAGGTGAAGGGAAAGCCGGTGAGCGACAGCGTGCCGATCAGCATCATCGCCCAGGTGAAGGGCAGCACTTTGCGCAAGGCCCCCATGCGGCGCATGTCCTGCTCGTGATGGAGCGCGATGGATCACGGCGCCGGCGCCGAGGAACAGCAGCGCCTTGAAGAAGGCATGGGTGAAGAGGTGGAAGATGCCGGTGCCGTAGGCGCCGACGCCCTCGGCGACAAACATGTAGCCGAGCTGCGAGCAGGTCGAATAGGCGACGACGCGCTTGATGTCGTTCTGCACGAGGCCGACGGTCGCGGCGAAGAAGGCGGTGGTGGCGCCGAAGACGGTGACGACGCCGAGCGCGATCGGCGCAAGCTCGAACAGAGGCGACAGCCGCGCCACCATGAATACGCCTGCCGTGACCATGGTCGCGGCATGGATGAGCGCCGAGACCGGCGTCGGGCCTTCCATGGCGTCCGGCAGCCAGGTGTGCAGCAGGAACTGCGCCGACTTGCCCATGGCGCCGATGAACAGGAGGAGGCAGATAGTGGTCAGCACGTCGACCTGCATCCCCAGAAATTCCATGGTCTTGCCGACCTGGTCCGGGGCCGAGGCGAACACCGTGTCGTATTGCAGGCTGTTGAACACGGTGAAGACGGCGAAGATGCCGAGCGCGAAGCCGAAATCGCCGACGCGGTTGACGATGAAGGCCTTGATGGCGGCGGCATTGGCAGAGGGCCGGTGATACCAGAAGCCGATGAGGAGGTAGCTCATCAGGCCGACACCCTCCCAGCCGAAGAAGAGCTGAAGGAAGTTGTCCGCCGTCACCAGCGCCAGCATGGCGAAGGTGAAAAGCGAGAGATAGGCGAAGAAGCGCGGGCGGTGCGGGTCCTCCTCCATGTAGCCGATGGAATAGAGGTGCACGAGGCCCGAGACCGTGGTCACCACCACCAGCATAACGGCGGTAAGCGTGTCGATGCGAAGCGCCCAGGAGGTTTGCAGCGCGCCGGAATCGATGAAGCGCAGCAGCTCGATGCGCGTCTCATGCCCCTCGATGCCGACCTGATAGAAGGCGAACCAGGAAAGCAGCGCGGTGATCAGCACGAGGCTCGTGGTGATGACTTCGCTCGCGCGCGCGGGCACGAGCCAGCCGAAGAAGCCGGCGAAGATGGCGCCGATCAGCGGGAGAAAGACGATCGCCTGATACATCGGCTTAAGCGCTAGCCCTTCAACAGATCGATTTCGGCGACATCGATGGTGCCGCGGTTGCGGAAGTAGGCGACGACGATGGCGAGGCCGATGGCGGCTTCGGCTGCGGCGACGGTGAGCACGATGATGGCGAAAACCTGGCCGACGAGGTCGCCATGAAAGGCGGAAAAGGCGACGAGATTGAGATTCACCGCAAGCAGCATCAGCTCAATGCTCATCAAAATGACGATCACGTTCTTGCGATTGAGGAAGATGCCGAAAATGCCGAGCGTGAACAGGATCGCGGCGACGGTGAGATAATGGGAAAGGCCGATAGTCACGACAGCCCCCTCCCCGTCTCGACCTCGACCACTTCGACCCCGGTCTCGCGGGTGCGCGCAACTTGGCGGGCGACCGACTGCCGCTTTACGTCGCGCTTATGCTGTAGCGTGAGCACGATGGCGCCGATCATGGCGACGAGCAGGATGAGACCGGCTGCCTCGAACAGATAGACATATTTCGTATAGAGGATCTGGCCGAGCGCCACGGTGTTGCTCATCTGCGAAGCCGGCGGCGCCGGCGCCTGCGCGGCGATTCCCGGCGCCGTCACCCAGGCCAGCGAGAACGAGGATCAGCTCGATGAGCAGCACGATGCCGATGGTGGCGCCGATCGGCAGATATTTGAGGAAGCCAGCTCGAAGCACGGCGAAGTCGACGTCGAGCATCATGACCACGAACAGGAACAGCACCATCACCGCACCGACATAGACGACGACGAGGATCATGGCGAGAAACTCGGCGCCGAGCAGCACGAACAAGCCTGCGGCGTTGAAGAAGGCGAGGATGAGGAACAGCACGGCGTGCACCGGGTTCTTCACGGCGATGACCATGAAGGCCGACGCCACGCACATCCCGGCGAAGAGATAGAAGAACAGCGCGGAGAGCGTCATGCGGGTCGCTTTGCTCCGACCATACGTCTCGTCATGGCCGGGCTTGTCCCGGCCATCCACGTCTTTGCTTCACGCGCTTGAAAATTCGTGGATGCCCGGGACAAGGCCGGGCATGACGAGGGAAAATAATGGGAGATAAGCAACGCAGCCCCTCACCGATACGGGGCGTCGAGCGCCAGGTTCTTGGCGATCTCGCGCTCCCAGCGGTCGCCATTCGCGAGCAGCCGTGCCTTGTCGTAGTAGAGCTCCTCGCGCGTCTCGGTCGCGTATTCGAAATTCGGTCCCTCCACGATGGCGTCGACCGGGCAGGCTTCCTGGCAGAAGCCGCAATAGATGCACTTCACCATGTCGATGTCGTAGCGGGTGGTGCGCCGCGTCCCGTCATTCCGCCGAGGCTCGGCCTCGATGGTGATGGCTTGCGCCGGGCAGATCGCTTCGCAGAGCTTGCAGGCGATGCACCGCTCCTCGCCGTTGGGATAGCGCCGCAGCGCATGCTCGCCGCGAAACCGGGGCGAGATCGGCCCGCGCTCGAAGGGATAGTTGATGGTCGCCTTCGGCCGCACGAAATATTTCATGGCGAGCCAGAAGGCCGAGAGAAACTCGGTCAGCAGCAGGGCTTTGGCCGTGTCGGCAAAGCGCTTCACCCGCGATCTCCTCTCACGTCGAATGCTGCCAAAGCTTAAGAATGGCCGCGACGATCACGACCATGGCAAGCGATAGCGGCAGGAAGACCTTCCACCCGAGCCGCATCAGCTGATCGTAGCGGTACCGGGGCACCATGGCCTTGACCATGGCGATCAGGAAGAACAGGAAGCAAACCTTCCCGACGAACCATATCACGCCTGGAATCCAGGTGAAGGGCGGGATCGGAAAGAGCGGCAGCCAGCCACCAAGGAAGAGCACGGTACCGAGACCGCACATCAGCACGATGGCGACATACTCGCCCAACATGAAAAGCATGTAGGGGGTCGAGGAATATTCGACCATGAAGCCGGCAACGAGCTCGGACTCGGCCTCGAGCAGGTCGAAGGGCGGCCGGTTGGTCTCGGCCAGCGCCGAAACGAAAAACACGACGAACATCGGCAGCAAGGGTAGCCAGTACCAGCCGAACAGGCCGAAGGCGCTGTCCTGCGCCTTGACGATCTCGTTCAGATTGAGCGAGCCGGCGCAGAGCAGCACGGTGATGATCACGAAGCCGATCGAGACTTCGTAGGAGACCATCTGGGCCGCGGAGCGGAGCGCCGCCAGGAAGGCGTATTTGGAGTTCGACGCCCAGCCGGCCATGATCACGCCGTAGACCTGCAAGGACGAGATGGCGAAGATGTAGAGGACGCCGACATTGATGTCGGCGACGGCCCATCCGTCGGCCACGGGAATGACCGCCCAGGCGGAGAGCGCTAAGCCCGCGGTGACTATCGGCGCGAGCAGGAAGATGCCCTTGTTGGCGCCGGCCGGGATGATCGGCTCCTTGAACACGAATTTCAGCAGGTCGGCGAAGGACTGTAGCAGGCCGAAGGGTCCAACCACATTCGGCCCGCGCCGCATCTGTACCGCGGCCCACACCTTGCGGTCGGCATAGAGCAGGAAGGCGACGAAGATCAGGAGGACGACGAGCAGCAGCAGGCTCTGCCCGACAATGAGGGCGATGGGCAGGCCATAGCTCGACCAGAACTCAGCCATCGGTGCCGGTCGCCCCTGCGCTATTCGTCGCATGCATCGCGCTCAGGCTCGCCATGATGGCAGACGCGCGCGCGATGGGATTGGTGAGATAGAAGTCGGTGATCGCCTCGCCGAAGCGCTCTTTGCCGGTCTTGCCGCCTTGCGCTGCGAGCGTCTCGATGGCGCGGCTGTCAGCGGGAAGGATCTGCTCGATGAGCGCGAGATGCGGACAGGCGGCGAACATCTTGGCGCGGAGCTCAGTGACGCTGTTGAACGGCAGCGCCTGGCCGAGCACTCCTGACAGGGCTCGGACGATCTTCCAGTCCTCGCGCGCTTCTCCTGGCGGGAACACGGCGCGGGCGGTCATCTGCGGGCGGCCTTCGGTGTTGACGTAGGTCGCGTCCTTTTCGGTATAGGCGGCGCCGGGAAGGATCACGTCGGCGCGGTGGGCGCCGCGGTCGCCGTGGCTCCCCTGATAGATGATGAAGGCCTGGCCGAGCCGGTCCGTATCGATCTCGTCGGCGCCAAGCAGGTAGAGGACGTCGATCTCGCCCTTTTCCGCGCCATCGAGGATGGCGTTCACGTCCCTGCCCCCTTTGCCAGGCACGAGGCCAAGGTCGAGGCCGGCGACGCGGGCCGCTGCGGTGTGCAGCACGCTGAACCCGTTCCAGCCGATGTCCGGCTTCACCGCGCCCATGGCTATCGCCGCCTTGGCGGCGAGCGACAACACGGCGGCGCCATCCGGCCGCGCTAGCGCCGCCTGGCCGACAATGACCAACGGCCGCTCCGCGTCTTTGATTTTCTCGAAGAAGGGGTGCGAGCCCCCGGCAAGCTTGGCGAGGGTCTCAGGTCCGGCGCCGAGATGTTCATAAGGATAGGTGAGGTCGGCCTGCGTCCCGACAAGGCCGATGGGAAGATGCCCTTGCGTCTGCCGCCAGCGCTTCAGGATGCGGGAATTGAGCACCGGCGCTTCGAGGCGCGGGTTGGTGCCGACGAGCAGAATTGCGTCGGCATGGTCGATGCCCTCGATCGTCGCGTTGAACAGATAGGTGGCGCGACCGAGCGCGGGATCGAGCCTGGCGCCGTCCTGCCGGCAATCGATGTTGGGCGATCCGAGCTGCTCGGCGAGAAGCTTCAGGGCGAACATCTCCTCGGCCGCAGCGAGATCGCCGGCGATGGCAGCGAAGCGCTTGCCGTCGAGCCCGCGCAGCCTCTCGGCCATGGCGCGGAAGGCTTCGTCCCAGGAGACAGCCTCGAGCCGTCCATTGCGCCGGAGGTAAGGCCGGTCGAGCCGCTGCACGCGCAAGCCATCCCACACATGCCGCGTCTTGTCGGAGATCCATTCCTCGTTGATGGCGTCGTTGACGCGCGGCAGGACGCGCATCACTTCGCGCCCACGGCTGTCGACGCGGATATTTGCGCCCTGCGCATCCATGACATCGATCGACTGGGTCTTGGTCAGCTCCCAGGGCCGCGCCATGAAGGCGTAGGGCTTGGAGGTGAGCGCGCCGACCGGGCAGAGATCGACTATGTTGCCGGAGAGCTCCGACATCATGCCGTGCTCGAGATAGGTGGTGATCTCCATGTCCTCGCCGCGGCCGATGGCGCCAAGCTCCTCGACGCCGGCAACCTCGGTCATGAAGCGGATGCAGCGCGTGCAATGGATGCAGCGGGTCATATAGGTTTCGATCAGCGGCCCGAGATATTTGTCCTCCACCGCGCGCTTGTTGTCGGCGAAGCGGCTGGCATCGAATCCATAGGCCATGGTCTGATCCTGCAGATCGCATTCCCCGCCCTGGTCGCAGATCGGGCAATCGAGCGGGTGATTGATCAGCAGAAATTCGAGTACGCCCTCGCGCGCCTTTTTCACCGTGGGCGAGTCGGTGATGATGGTCGGCAGCGTGCCGTCGCGACCGGGCCTCAAGTCGTTGACGCTCATGGCGCAGGAGGCGACAGGCTTCGGCATGCCCGCCACCTCGACCAGGCACATGCGGCAATTGCCGGCGATCGACAGGCGCTCGTGATAGCAGAAGCGCGGGATCTCGACGCCGGCGAGACCGCAGGCCTGGATCAGCGTGATGCCGTTCGGCACGTCGTGCTCTTTGTTATCGATGATGAGCTTAGGCACGCTTCTTCGCCTTCTTCTCAGGAGCTTCGATCCGGGCGAGGTTCGGCGGCCGGCGGACGTGTACGAGGGTCGTCTAGCGCCTCGTGGAGGAACGCCTGGAACCTGGGGCCGTATTGTTCAAGGTAGCCGGACTTCTGAAAGTAAGGCGACAGCAGATAGTCGCGATGCGGCTTGAGCTGAATGCGGACAGCAACGTCCCATTCCTTCGTCGGCGACACCTCCAGGATTTCCTCGCTGGCATTGAGGATGGTGTCCACATAGAGCTCGTATTTCTGGAAGAACTCGATGCTGCCGTCGATGGTGCGCTCCTCGTAGTCGAATTGCGCGAGTTTCAGCGTGGGATCGGAAAGTTTCGGATTGTCGAAGGCGAGCCGCAGCGTCTCGCGCCACAAGTTCGTTGGCATTGGCGCGGCGCTCGGCCTTCTTGTTCTCGGCAATTTGCAGATGCGCGTAGATCAGTGCGGCGATGGCGGCTGCGGCCATCACCAGATTTGCCAGCGTTACGGCGTTGTCCCAGAACCAGATCATGGCGGTTACTCCGCCGCCACGGGGACAGAGGGCGCGAGCGGCTTTGCGGCCTGTGCGTCGATGCGCTCTTCGATGACGTGGCGGAAATGGCGGATCAGCCCCTGAACTGGCCAGGCCGCGGCATCGCCAAGGGCGCAAATGGTGTGGCCTTCGACCTGATGGCTCACATCGAGCAGCATGTCGATCTCGCGCTTCTCAGCTTGGCCTTTGGCCATGCGCTCGAGCACCCGCCACATCCACCCGGTCCCCTCGCGGCAGGGCGTGCACTGCCCGCAGGATTCATGCTTGTAGAAATATGACAGCCTGGCGATGGCGCGGATGATGTCGGTCGATTTGTCCATGACAATCACCGCGGCGGTGCCGAGCCCGCTCTTCAAATCGCGAAGCGAGTCGAAATCCATGGGAAGGTCATCGCATTGGCTTGCCGGAATGCAGGGAACCGACGAGCCGCCGGGAATGACGGCAAGGAGATTGTCCCAGCCGCCGCGCACCCCGCCGGCGTGCCGGTCGATCAGCTCGCGCAAGGGCACGCCCATCTCCTCCTCGACATTGCAGGGCGTATTCACATGGCCGGAGAGGCAGAAGAGCTTGGTGCCGGAGTTGTTGGGCTTGCCAAGGGCTGCGAACCAGGTGGCGCCGCGCCGCATGATCGCCGGCACCACCGCGATCGACTCGACATTGTTGACGGTAGTCGGCGCGCCATAAAGGCCGACATTGGCGGGGAACGGAGGCTTCAGCCGCGGCTGGCCCTTCTTGCCTTCCAGGCTTTCGAGCAGCGCCGTCTCCTCGCCGCAGATATAGGCCCCTGCCCCGTGATGCAGGTAGAGGTCGAAATCCCAGCCATTGACGTTGTTCTTGCCGATGAGCTTTGCGTCATAGGCCTCGTCGATCGCGGCTTGCAGTACCTCGCGCTCGCGGATGAACTCGCCGCGGATATAGATGTAGGAGGTATGCGCGCGCATGGCGAAGCCCGCGAGCAGCGCGCCTTCGATCAGGAGCTGCGGATCGTGGCGCATGATGTCCCGGTCCTTGCAGGTGCCGGGCTCAGATTCGTCGGCATTGATGACTAGGTAGTTCGGCCGCCCGTCAGATTGCTTCGGCATGAACGACCATTTCAGCCCGGTGGGGAAGCCCGCGCCGCCGCGGCCGCGCAAGCCCGAAGCCTTCACCTCCTCGACGACGGCGTCGTGCCCGCGCTCGATCATGGCCTTGGTGCCGTCCCAGGCGCCGCGCGCCCGCGCCGCCTTGAGCCGCCAGTCATGGAAGCCGTAGAGGTTGGTGAAGATGCGGTCGGAGTCTTTCAGCATTACTTTCGTCTTTTGCCGGAGCTGTCACGGAGCGGAGACTTCGGTTCGGCTGCCTCGCGCTCGCTTGCCGCGGCACTAGGCTTCTTTGCCTCACTGTCGGTCAGGGCGAGTTCGAGATCGTCGGCCTCGGCCTTGGCTGCCGGATGTGCGGCATAGAGCTTTGGGTCGATCAAGGTGGTGGCGCCGCCGAACGGCTCCGACGAATGGCGGCCATCCTGCGGGCCCGGCTTCACTTTCCGGCCCTCGCGCAAATTCACCAGGATCTTCTCGAAGCTCGCAGGCGTCAGGTCCTCGTAATAGTCCTTGTTGATCTGCACCATCGGCGCGTTGACGCAAGCCCCGAGGCATTCGACCTCGATCCAGGAGAACATCCCATCCTTGGTGACGTGGCCGGGCTCGCCGATCATTCTGCGGCAGGTGTCCTTCAGCGCTTCGGCGCCGCGCAGCCAGCAGGGCGTGGTGCCGCAGAGCTGCACGTAGTAGCGGCCGACCGGCGCGAGATTGAACATGGTATAGAAGGTGGCGATCTCGTAGACGCGGATGTATGCCATGCCGAGCATGTCGGCGATGGTGCGAAGTGCCGGCTCCGGCAGCCAGCCGCCGCATTGCTCCTGCGCGCGCCACAAGAGCGGCAGCACGGCGGAGGCCTCGCGGCCTTGCGGATATTTCATGAGCTGGTCCTTCGCCCAATCGAGGTTCTTGGGTGTAAAGGCGAAGGTCTCGGGCTGCTCGGCGGCGAGGCGACGGACGCTCATGAGTTCGCTTCTTCTTTTCTATTCACGTTGTGCAAGAGCGTGACCCGGCATCGCCTATCGGAACACGGTGCAGGAGGCGATATCGGTCAGGCTCCCCTTCACATAAGCCTTGAGCGTGTAATAGCAAACCGCGATCGCCGTTTCTTTTTGCAGGGTGAGGATGATGGCATCTGGCGAGACCTTGCCGAGCTGGCGGGTGACCGCATCGGCCGGAACGAGCACCGTGGTGCGGATAAGAAAACCTTCGGCGAGAATGTCCCTCATTTTTGCGCCGGACTGGATCTCGCCGGCGCCTTCAGGAGGGGCGTCCTCGGCTCGTGCATCAGTCGGGGGCGCCTCGTCAGGCTTGCCCTCGTCCTTGGGGGCAGCGTCCGCGTCGTTCGGCTCGGAAGCTTCAGGTGCGCCGCTCTTGTCGGCAGGGGCGGCAAGCACAGGCAGAGCGAGGCAATGGAGGGCGACAGTGCAGACGGCACTTAAGGAAAATAAGCCACTGGCAAACCTTATCATATTGCCCCTCCGCGGCCCTTCATCTCGCCTAGCGGTCGACCTCGCCGAACACGATATCGATCGATCCTAACACCGCCGAGACATCGGCCAGCATATGGCCGCGGCATAGGAAATCCATGGCCTGAAGATGGGCAAAGCTCGGCGCCCTGATCTTGCAGCGATACGGGCGGTTGGTGCCGTCGGAGACGAGATAGACGCCGAACTCGCCCTTGGGGGCTTCGACCGCCGCGTACACCTCGCCGGCAGGCACGTGATAGCCCTCGGTGTAGAGCTTGAAGTGATGGATCAGCGCCTCCATCGAGCTTTTCATCACGGCGCGCTTCGGCGGCACCATTTTGTGGTTCTCCACCGTTACCGGCCCAAGCTCGGTGGTCAGCTTCTCGCAGCATTGCTTCATGATGCGCACCGACTGGCGCATCTCCTCCATGCGCACGAGATAGCGGTCGTAGCAATCGCCGTTCTTGCCGATGGGGATGTCGAATTGCAGCTCCGAATAGCACTCGTAGGGTTGGCTCTTGCGCAAGTCCCAGCGGGCGCCAGAGCCGCGCACCATGACGCCGGAGAAGCCATATGCCCAGGCATCTTCGAGCTTCACCACGCCGATATCGACATTGCGCTGCTTGAAGATGCGGTTGTCGGTGAGCAGTCCCTCGATGTCGTCGCAGACTTTGAGGAAGGGATCGCAGAAGGCGTAGATGTCGGCGACGAGCTCCGGCGGCAGATCCTGATGCACGCCGCCGGGGCGGAAATAGGCCGCATGCATGCGGGCGCCAGAGGCCCGCTCGTAGAATACCATCAGCTTCTCGCGCTCCTCGAAGCCCCAGAGCGGCGGCGTCAGCGCGCCGACATCCATCGCCTGCGTGGTGACGTTGAGGAGATGCGAGAGCAGGCGCCCGATTTCGGAATAGAGCACGCGTATGAGCTGGGCGCGCATGGGCACGGTCACGCCGACGAGCTTCTCCACGGCGAGTGCATAAGCATGCTCCTGGTTCATCGGCGCCACGTAGTCGAGGCGGTCGAAATAGGGCAGCGCCTGGAGATAGGTCTTGTACTCGATCAGCTTCTCGGTGCCGCGGTGAAGCAGGCCGATATGCGGGTCGACGCGCTCGACGATCTCGCCGTCGAGCTCGAGCACGGATGCGAGAGCAGCCGGCCGATCTCGAATAGAGCACGCGGATAAGCTGGGCGCGCTTGGCACGGTGACGCCGACGAGCTTCTCCACCGCGAGCGAGTAGGCGTGCTCCTGATTCATCGGCGCGACGTAATCGAGGCGGTCGAAATAGGGCAGAGCCTGGAGATAAGTCTTGTACTCGATCAGTTTCTCGGTGCCGCGATGGAGCAGCCCGATATGCGGGATCGACGCGCTCGACGATCTCGCCGTCGAGTTCGAGCACAAGGCGCAGCACCCCGTGCGCCGCCGGGTGCTGCGGCCCGAAATTGATGGTGAACTTGCGGTTGTCGCCTTCAGCTGGCCGCTTTCCGTCTCGGTGTCCGCGGCGTCTGTTCGTGTCTCGGCCATCACGCGTCCACCTTGGGTCGAAGCCTTCGCGGTCTTGGCGGCGACGGATTTGTTGAAGCGGTCCCAGGTTACGATGAACCGCTCATGGATCCCTGCGCCGATCTCGTCGATGCCGTCATGGGCTCTCACGCTGAACTTTGCGCGCGGCCCCCTCACCTCGATGCATTCGGCATCGACGGTGATGGTGAAGCCGACCGGCGTTGCCGCCTTGTGCGACACGTCGATATGGACGCCGAGGCTGCCTTCGCCAGGGTCGAGATGGGGCGCAAAGCAGCTGCACGCAGGTCCATTCCATGAGACCGACCATGAAGCCGGTGGCGAACACCTCCGGCATGGCGGCGAGCTCAGGCGACTCGGCATAGAGATGCGGCACGGTCTTGGCGACGGGCACCGTGTAGGTGAAGCGGTGCGTGAGGCCTGGCTTGAGCGTCGGCTTCATGGCTTGGCATCCTTGTCGGGGCGCCTCGCCTCGCCTGCCTTCTCGTCGCCGGGGATGGCGGTATCCATGCCCTCCCATGGGCTGAGGAAATCGAAGCTGCGGAACTCCTGCATCAGCTTCACCGGCTCGTACACCACGCGCTTCAGCTCATCGTCGTAGCGAAGCTCGACGAAGCCGGTGAGCGGGAAGTCCTTGCGCAAGGGATGTCCCTCGAAACCGTAGTCGGTCAGCAGTCGCCGCAGATCCGGGTGGCCGGAGAACAGGATGCCGTAGAGGTCGTAGGCCTCGCGCTCGAACCAGTTGGCGGCCGGAAAGACGGAGACCGCGCTCGGTACCGGCGTCGCCTCGTCGGTCTTCACGCGAACGCGGATGCGCTGGTTCTGCCAGGGGCTAAGCAGATGATAGATCACGTCGAAGCGCCGCTCGCGCTCGGGGTAATCGACGCCGCAAATGTCGATCAGGCAGCCGAAGCGGCATTGCGGATCGTCGCGCAGGAACGTGAGCGTAGGCACGATCTCCTCGCGATCGACCTCGATGGTCAGCTCGCCAAGCGCGACCTGCGAGGCAAGAAGCGCAGGGCCGAGGCGATCCGCGAGGTAAGCGCCGAGCTCGTTAAGGGCGTCGTCCATCATTCATCCAGGACTTGGAAGGCTTCAGCGTTCGATGGTGCCGGTCCGCCTGATCTTCTTTTGCAGGAGCAGCACGCCATAGACGAGCGCTTCGGCGCTTGGCGGGCAGCCGGGCACGTAGATATCCACGGGTACGATGCGGTCGCAGCCGCGCACCACGGAATAGGAATAATGATAATAGCCGCCGCCATTGGCGCAGGAGCCCATGGAGATGACGTAGCGGGGCTCCGGCATCTGGTCGTAGACCTTGCGCAAGGCAGGGGCCATCTTGTTGCACAGCGTGCCGGCGACGATCATCACGTCGGACTGCCGCGGGCTTGCGCGCGGCGCAAAGCCGAAGCGCTCGAGGTCGTAGCGCGGCATCGAGGCCTGCATCATCTCAATGGCGCAGCAGGCAAGGCCGAAGGTCATCCACATCAGCGAGCCGGTGCGGGCCCAGTTGATCAGCTCGTCGGCGGAGGTGAGGAGAAAGCCCTTGTCGGCGAGCGCATCGGAGAAGTCGCCGAAGCTCACTTGCGCCGGCGTGATGAGGCCAGAGCCCCTGCCCTCCTTGGGCTGCTCATAAGCGATCTCGGGGCCTAATCCCATTCGAGCGCGCCTTTCCGCCATTCATAGATGAAGCCGATGGTGAGGATGGCGAGGAACACCATCATGGCCCAGAAGCCGAAGAGGCCGACATCGTCGAAGGCGACGGCCCAGGGAAAGAGAAACGCGACCTCGAGGTCGAAGATAATGAACAACAATGACACTAGGTAGAAGCGCACGTCGAACTTCATGCGGGCGTCGTCGAAGGCGTCGAAGCCGCATTCATAGGCCGACACCTTCTCCGGATCGGGCTTGTTCGGCGCGATGAAGAACGGCACCACGAGCAACGCGGTGCTGATCACAAAGGCGATGCCGATGAAGATGACGAGCGGCAGATAGGCCTGGAGGAGCTGGCTCATGGCACTCTTTGACGCGCTGCAAAAGCGCGGGTTCGCCCGTTATTGAGCCCCGTTTTTGGCTTAGCGCAGGGAGGCCATGATGGCAAGCGCGTGCAGTGCCGCAAATTGTCCCTTTTGCCTAGAGAAAGGGCGCGAGCCGCCCCGGGCGGTCTCAGACCCGTCCGTGTTGACGCCTATGCGCTTGCGACGCCATCCTGCCCGCCGTCTCGCCGATCGGCGATTACCGAGCGCCTCGGCGATGTCACCGAGCGTGTGCCCGCTCGGCAGTCGATATGAACTCGTGAAAGCCGCAGAAAGGCCGCTGCCGCACTCGCTGGCTCACGCTGAATGGCGGGAGTGACGGGACTCGAACCCGCGACCTTCGGCGTGACAGGCCGACGCTCTAACCAACTGAGCTACACCCCCTTCGCCGGCCGCCTATCGCGGCCAGGGGCAATCCGTGAGAGGCATGTACGGGTTGCGATTCGCCAAGTCAAGGCGAGGGTCCTGGAAGTCCGCACCTCGCCGCATCGATTGGTGCGACCAGCGCTGTCGCGCCTCACTCCTTGGCTGCGTCGTCGGCCAAGTTCCGTTCAAGATTGGCAAGGGCCTCCTTGGCGCTCGGATCGCCGCGGTCGGCGGCTTGCGTGAGCAGAGCGCTTCGCCTCGCCAGGATTGTAGCCGACGCCGTAATCGCCCTTGTAATAGAAATTGGCGAGGACGAGCATGGCGCGGGTGGAGCCGGCTTCGGCGGCGCGGCGCAAGCTGCGCAGAGCCCCGGTCTCGTCCTTCGGCACACCTTGGCCGAAGAGCTGCGCCATGCCGTACAGCATCAGCCCTGAGGCGTTGCCGCCTTCCCCAGCCTTGCGCATAAGCTCGGTTGCCTCGGCGCCCTTCGAGATGAAGGCAAGCGCAAGCATGGCGTCGCTGTTGTTCTGCGCCACGAGCTGATCGAGCAGCGGCTTTGCCTGGTCGTTCTTACGGCCGGCGATATAGGCAAACGCGGTTGCGAGCTTGAGGCGCGCATCGTCAGGGTGGCGGCGCAGCGCCTCCTTGCAGACAGGGATGGCCTGGAAGGCGTCGATGGTCTGGAAGGGCGTCGACCATTCCCGGGGACCGCTGCCGGCGAACGGATCGGCGGCGAGCTTCAGGCAGGCCTTGCTGTAGGGCCGCATCGTCCGCCGCGGATGGCGGCTCGGCCGCGAGCGCAGGCAGAATGACAAGCAGATGACGAGCAGGAACATGCCAAAGGCAGCAGTGACGCGCCGCATACTTACCTCCAAGGCTTGAACTGAAACTGAGACATAGCGGGTTGAGGGGCGAGTTGGGAACGGGATTATCCGACGCGCCTTGGCACAAGCCAAGCCGGCAGCTTTGATCAGGCGCTCGTGGAAATATTTCAACGTGCCGCGGTGCAGGCACCTGATTTCGCCGCCGACGAGGAAGAAATCCCCCAACAGCTCCTCGACCTTCCGGCGGTTTGCCTCGGAGTGGTATTCGAGCATGATCACGTCGAAATCGAGGGAGGTCATGCGGCTGAGGATGTCGATCTCCGATCCCTCGGTGTCGATCTTCACGATATGCGCCTTGGGCAGAACGCTCGGCGCCCTGGTCTCGACCTCGACCGTGGCCGTCGATTGCTCGCCGACATCGTAGAAGCTCGCTTCCCCGCAATTGTTGCGGCCGAGATAGAGACTTTTCAGGCTCAGGGTCGCCGATGGCAAAATTGTTCAAGCTGATCGACTGCCCCTCAAGAGACCCGAGGTTCTTCTTGAGCAGCGCGAAATTGTCTGGGAGCGGCTCGTAGCAGTGGACGTGGGCGCCCTGGCCAGCGCTTAAGCGCCCAGGCCGCGAAACTTCCGACATTGGCGCCGATATCGAGGATTACCGGCCGCGTCGCCCGATACGGCACCTCATATTCCCCGTCCAGAACCTTCTGGACGTGGCGGCGCATGGTCGCTGGACAATCGATGTTCATCGCGGTAAGTCTCGACGCAATACTTCGTGAGCGATGGTGGGCGGTGACAGTCTCGAACTGCCGACCTCCTGGGTGTAAACCAGGCGCTCTTCCAGCTGAGCTAACCGCCCTGCCAAGAGAGCGAGATAAAGCAACGGGCGGCTCGTTGCCTAGCGGAAACAAAAGGCGGAGCCCGCTTGAGTGCCGAGCTCCGCCCTAAAAATCATCGACTGCTTCGAGGCTAGCTGTTGCAGGCCTCTTTGAGGGCTTTGCCGGCGCGGAATTTCGGCACGCGCGAGGCTGGGATTTTTACCTCGGCACCGGTGCGCGGATTGCGTCCGGTCGAGGCCTTGCGCTGCGCGACCTGAAAATTCCCAAAGCCCACGATCCGGACGGTATCGCCGCCCTTCAAAGCCTTCTCGATATTCTTGAACGTCGCGTCCACGGCCTTCTCGGCCGCATCCTTCGACAGATCAGATTCCTTCGCCACCTGGGCGACAAGTTCAGCTTTGTTCACGGGTGTCCATCCTTTCGCTCGGCCTTACTTGCAGGGGGTCAGTCCCCCACAGCCTGTCTGGGTACGCTCCAATTCACAAACAAGTGGTGTATGACTGAGCCAAAAAACGAGGAAAATCAACAAAAATGGTCCGGCTCGAGTCATCGAGCCGGACCATGAAAATGGGGCAAATCAACGGCAAAAAGCGCCGTTTTCCGCCAATTTAATGGGCCGTAACGCCGGTCGGGGTCTCTTCCTTCGGCGGCACGATCTTGCCGGCCTCCTCGCCCTCTTCCTCCCAAGCAATCGGCTGCGGAGGCCGGACAAAGGCGATTTTCACCACTTCGTCCATGCGGGAAACGGTCCGGATATCGAGCACGTTCTTGAGCTCGTCGGGGATCTCCGTGAGATCTTTGGCATTCTCATCGGGAATGATCACCGTCTTGATGCCAGCCCGCAGAGCAGCAAGCAGCTTCTCTTTCAGACCGCCGATGGGCAGTACCCTGCCCCGGAGCGTGATCTCGCCGGTCATGGCGACGTCGCGCTTCACCGGGATCCCGGTCATCATCGAGACGATCGCCGTCACCATGGCGACGCCGGCTGACGGGCCGTCCTTCGGAGTTGCACCCTCAGGCACGTGCACGTGGATGTCGCGCTTCTCGAACAGCGGCGGCTTGATGCCGAACTCGACCGCGCGCGAGCGCACATAGGCGCTCGCCGCCTGGATCAACTCCTTCATCACGTCGCGCAAGTTTCCGGTGACGGTCATCTTGCCCTTGCCGGGCATCATCACGCCTTCGACCGTGAGCAGCTCGCCGCCGACCTCGGTCCAAGCAAGACCGGTGACCACGCCGACCTGATCCTCGAGCTCAGCCTCGCCATAGCGGTATTTCTGCACCCCGAGATAGTCCTCGAGGTTCTTGAGCGTGACGTTGACCGACTTCTTCTTGGTGGTCAGCAGCTCCTTGACCGACTTCCGGGACATCTTGGCGATCTCGCGCTCAAGATTGCGGACGCCGGCCTCACGCGTGTAGCGCCGGATAACCTCCTTCAACGCATCGTCGTCGAGGCTCCACTCGTCGCCCTCCAATCCGTGCGCCTTGGTCTGGGCGGGGATCAGGTGACGGCGAGCGATTTCAACCTTTTCGTTCTCGGTGTAGCCCGCGATGCGAATGATCTCCATGCGGTCCATCAACGCCGGCGGAATGTTGAGCGTGTTGGCCGTGGTGACGAACATCACGTTCGACAGATCGTAGTCGACCTCGAGATAGTGGTCGTTGAAAGTGTGGTTCTGCTCGGGGTCCAGCACCTCGAGCAAGGCCGACGCCGGGTCGCCGCGGAAGTCCGCGCCCATCTTGTCGATCTCGTCGAGCAGGAAGAGCGGGTTGATCTTCTTCGCCTTGCGCATCGACTGGATGACCTTGCCGGGCATGGAGCCGATATAGGTGCGCCGGTGGCCCCTGATCTCGGCCTCGTCGCGGACGCCGCCCAGGCTCATGCGCACGAACTCGCGGCCCGTGGCGCGCGCCATCGACTTGCCGAGCGAGGTCTTGCCCACGCCGGGAGGGCCGACCAGGCACAGGATCGGACCTTTCAACATGTTGGTCCGGTTCTGCACGGCGAGATATTCGACGATACGGTCCTTGACCTTCTCAAGCCCGTAATGGTCCTGATCGAGGATGACTTGCGCCTCGTCCAGGTCGCGCTTGATCTTGCCCTTGACGCCCCACGGGATCGACAACAGCCAGTCGAGGTAGTTGCGCACGACGGTGGCCTCGGCCGACATTGGGCTCATCTGGCGGAGCTTCTTCAGCTCGCCGAGAGCCTTCTCGCGCGCTTCCTTCGAGAGCTTGGTCTTCTCGATCTTCTGCTCGATCTCGGCCAGGTCGTCGCGGCCTTCCTCGCTGTCGCCGAGCTCCTTCTGGATCGCCTTCATTTGCTCGTTCAGGTAATACTCGCGCTGCGTCTTCTCCATCTGACGCTTGACGCGGCTCCTGATCTTCTTTTCGACCTGAAGCACCGAGATCTCGCTCTCCATGAGCGTGAACACGCGCTCGAGCCGCTCGGAGATCGTGGTGACCTCGAGCAGCTGCTGCTTCTCGGCGATCTTGATGGCGAGGTGCGAGGCGATGGTGTCGGCGAGCTTCGAGTAATCCTCGATCTGCGCCGCGGTGCCGAGCACTTCGGGAGAGATCTTCTTGTTGAGCTTCACATAGCTCTCGAACTGAGACACGACCGAGCGGGCAAGCGCCTCGATCTCGTCCTCGGTGCCGAGCGTCTCCTCGACGCGGGTCACCTCGGCTTCGAAATAGCTCTCATTCTCGGTGTAGCGGGTGATGGCGGCGCGCACGGTGCCTTCGACCAGCACCTTCACGGTGCCGTCGGGCAGCTTCAACAGCTGGAGCACGGAAGCGAGCGTGCCCATGGTGTAGATGCCGTCGGTCGACGGCTCGTCGTCGCTCGCGTTCTTTTGCGCGACGAGCAGGATCTGCTTGTCGGTGCGCATCACTTCTTCGAGAGCCGCAATCGATTTCTCGCGGCCGACGAAGAGCGGCACGATCATGTAAGGGAAGACGACAATGTCGCGGAGCGGCAAGACCGGATAGCGCTCCGGGCCCTCTGCGTCTGTGCTTTGCGGCTTTGATTCGGTCATGTCAGTCCCATTGTTCTAAGCAAATGGCGCGCCAACCGCTCCATTCGCACCTCTTCTTCCCCTCCCCTTGCATTCGGCAGCCCGCTTCTGCCCTCGTCACCTCCGATTATTTCGGCAAAAAAGAGCGGCGGCCCTGCGGCATTTTGCGGGCCGCCATTCGTAAGTAGCGAGCCTCTGGGCCACCTTCAATGGCCCCCTTTGTATCAGACGCAGCGTGGATTCCCAGCCATTCTGCGTGGGATTCGGCCGGTCCAGCAAGCAAGAAAGCGGCGTTATCCGCTTAGGCGCTCGTGCCGAGCTCTTCGTGCCGGTCGGAGTAGATGCGCAAGGGCCTGGCCTTGCCCTCGATGACCTCGGAGCTGATCACGATCTCCTCTACGCCCCTCAGGCTCGGCAGCTCGAACATAGTGTCGAGCAGGACGCCTTCCATGATGGAGCGAAGGCCACGCGCCCCGGTTTTCCGGTCGATCGCCTTCTTGGCGATGGTGCGCATGGCTTCCTCGGCGAAGCTGAGCTGGACGTCCTCCATCTCGAACAGCCGCTGATACTGCCTGACCAAGGCATTTTTAGGCTCGGTCAGGATGCGCATCAGAGCTTCCTCGTCGAGATCGTCGAGGGTCGCGATCACCGGCACGCGGCCGATGAACTCGGGGATGAGGCCGAATTTGAGCAGATCCTCGGGCTCCACCCCTTTCAGGACATCGCCAGTGCGGCGCTCGTCGACGGCTTCGACCTTGGCGCCGAAGCCGATCGAGGTCGACCGGCCGCGGGCGGCGATGATCTTCTCGAGACCAGCGAAGGCGCCGCCGCAGACGAACAGGATGTTGGTTGTGTCGACCTGAAGGAACTCCTGCTGCGGGTGCTTGCGGCCGCCTTGCGGCGGCACGGAAGCGATCGTCCCTTCCATGATCTTGAGCAGGGCCTGCTGCACGCCCTCGCCCGACACGTCGCGGGTGATGGAGGGATTGTCGGACTTCCGACTAATCTTGTCGACTTCGTCGATATAGACGATGCCCCGCTGGGCGCGCTCGACATTGTAATCGGCAGCCTGGAGCAGCTTCAGAATGATGTTCTCCACGTCCTCGCCGACATAACCGGCCTCGGTGAGCGTGGTGGCGTCGGCCATGGTGAAGGGCACGTCGAGAATGCGCGCGAGCGTCTGGGCCAGCAGCGTTTTGCCGCACCCGGTCGGTCCGATCAGCAGGATGTTCGACTTGGCGAGCTCGACGTCGGAGTTCTTGCTCGAGTGATTGAGCCGCTTGTAATGGTTGTGCACCGCGACCGACAGCACGCGCTTGGCGTAGTCCTGCCCGATCACATAGTCGTCGAGAACGGCGCAAATCTCCATCGGCGTGGGCACGCCGTCGCGCGATTTGACAAGGCTCGACTTGTTCTCCTCGCGGATGATGTCCATGCAGAGCTCGACGCATTCATCGCAGATGAAGACCGTCGGGCCGGCGATGAGCTTGCGGACCTCATGCTGGCTCTTGCCGCAAAAGGAGCAATACAGGGTGTTTTTCGAATCGCTTCCGCTCACCTTGCTCATCTATCTATCCAATATCCTCTGACCGGAAAATTGTGGCAAATCAGGCCACAACGCCCGGCTCTTCCTACGTTTTGCAAGTGAGGGTCATCCTCCTGGCGACGCGGTCGAAGGACAATCTCAGCATGCTAGGGTGCCACTGATCAAGGATTGATTAATCCGTGCCGTCAGGGGCGTGGCTAAGGCCTGGCTGAACCAATGCACGGCCCGTGCCGCGCGCGCCAGGACACTTGTGGGTTAGGCCTAAAAGAGGCCGAAGCGGTTCCGCGTGGGCTGAACTCGCTCTTAGGATACCGGCGCCAGCCGCTCGAACTTCTCCTCGACGGCATTCCGCTTGGAAATGACCTCGTCGACGATGCCAAAGGCGCGGGCGTCGTCCGCCGACATGAAGTAGTCGCGGTCAAGCGTGCGCTCGATGGTCTCGTAGTCCTTGCCGGTGTGCTTGACGTACACGTCGTTGAGCCGCCGCTTCATCTTGATGATGTCCTCGGCGTGGCGTTCGATGTCGCTCGCCTGCCCCTGGAAACCGCCCGAGGGCTGATGCAGCATGATACGGGAGTTGGGAAGCGAATAGCGCATCCCCTTCTCGCCAGCCGCAAGCAGCAGCGAGCCCATGGAGGCGGCCTGGCCGATGCAGAGCGTCGCCACCGCCGGGCGGATGAACTGCATCGTGTCGTAGATCGCCATGCCGGAGGTGACCACGCCACCCGGCGAGTTGATGTACATGGAGATCTCTTTCTTCGGATTCTCCGCCTCGAGGAACAGAAGCTGGGCGGTGATCAGCGAAGCGAGATGATCCTCGATCGGGCCGGTGACGAAGACGATGCGCTCCTTCAAAAGGCGCGAATAGATGTCATAGGCGCGCTCGCCGCGGTTGGTCTGCTCGACCACCATTGGCACGAGCGTATTCATGTAGGTGTTGGCCGGATCGTTCATTGCTGTCTCTAAGGGTTTGGCGGGATGGAGACCTCTGGTCGGGCCTCATGGGCCTCCATCGGCGCTCGCGCTACTACATATGGAGCCGGAGGCGCAAGTGTAAGGGGTCCCACCCCCGACTTTCATCCCCCGCTCCGGACAAAGCTTCATTTCTTGCTCTTCTTCTTCTTCTTGCCGCGGCCATGATCGTGATCGTGGTCGTGATGGTCATGATCGTGATCGTGGTGATGGTGGTCGTGATCGTGATCATCGTGATCATGATGGTGATGACCGGTGTCCTCCGGGTCCGCGTACAGCTCCTCGGCGGTCACCGCCTTCTCCTTCACGCTCGCGAGCTCGGCGATGAAGTCGATCACCTTGTCCTCGAAGATCGGGGCCCTGATCTCGGCGAGCGCCTGCGGGTTGTTGCGGTAGAAATCATAGACCTTCCGCTCTTGTCCCGGAAATTGCCGCACGCGCTCGAGGAGCGCGCGGTTCACCTCGTCGTCGGTGACCTCGATCTTGTTGCGGGTGCCGACCTCGGACAGGATCAGGCCGAGGCGGACGCGGCGCGCGGCGATATCCTGATACTCGGCTTTCGCCTTCTCCTCGGTCGTGCCTTCGTCCTCGAAGCTCCGCTTCGACTGCTCGAGGTCGCTCGTGACCTGCCGCCAGATCGCCTGGAACTCATTGTCGACCAGCGTCGGCGGCAGCTCGAAATCATAGCCTGTGTTCAAACTGTCGAGCAGCGCTCGCTTGAGCTTCAGCCGCGATGCGGCGTTTCGATCCTGCTCCAGCCGCGCCTTTACCGTCTCGCGCAGCTTATCGAGAGACTCAAGACCAAGGGCCTTGGCGAAATCGTCGTCGATCTTCGGCTGCTCGGGGCCTGCGACTTCCTTCACCGTCACGTCGAAGCGCGCCGTCTTACCGGCGAGCCTCGCTTCGGGATAGTTTTCCGGGAAGGTCGCCTCGACCGCGCGCTCCTCGCCAATCTTGGCGCCGGTGAGACCTTCCTCGAAGCCAGGGATGAAGTTGCGGCTGCCGAGAATAACCGGTGCATCCTCGGCGCTGCCGCCGGCGAATTCCTCGCCGCCGATCGAGCCTTTGAAGTCGATGATGAGGCGGTCGCCTTCCGCAGCCGCACCGTCTTTCGCCTTGTAAAGCGGATTGGCATTGCTCAGGCGCTCGAGCGCCTTGTCGATATCCTCAGGCGTGACGGCGGCGACCGGTTTCTCAACGGCGATCTTGCCGAAATCCATGCTGTCGAATTTGGGCAGCACCTCGAAGGACATGGTGTAGGCGAGATCGGCGCTGCCGGAGAAGATCTGCTCGATCTCCTTCTCGTCCTCGGGCAACGCGATATTGGGCTGGAAGGCCGGACGCTCCTGCCGCTGCGAGATGGCCTCGCGGCTCGTCTCGGTGACGGCCTGCTGCACCACTTCGGCCATGACCGAGCGGCCGTACACCTTGCGCAGATGCGCCTTCGGCACATGGCCGGGCCTGAAGCCCTTGATCTTCACCTGGTTCTTGAGATCGTCGAGGCGCGCCGACAGGCGCCGCTCGAGCTCGTCCGCGCCAACGACCACTTTCAACTCGCGGCGGAGGCCCTCTGTCGTCACTTCGGTAATGTCCATCTACGCCTAATCCGTTGTCTTGTGCTTAGCCTGCGGCCTAATTTCGCTGGTGCGGGCGGAGGGACTCGAACCCCCATGGCCGAAGCCACCAGAACCTAAATCTGGCGTGTCTACCAATTCCACCACGCCCGCTCTACCCGCCAATGGGACGGGTCTATAACACAGCTCTCGCCCGGTGGAGCAAGGGGATGCATAGGCCGGGCCCCGCTTCTAGCGCCTATCGCCGCGAGCGTCCCTTCGGCTATGATGTGGCCCAATTGCTCACCTAATGCCTCCAAGCCGATGGAAGGTCTGTTCTAACGGAGAGCCTTATGCCCACTCCGCGTGTCGGTTTGCGCGAATTTGCCCTGCTTCTCATTGTTGCCCTGCCACTCGTGGCCAACGCAGCCGACGATCCTTCCGAGATCGGCGTCGTCGACAAGGTCGAGAACGAGGCGGACATCGTCTCCGGCGACAACGCGACCGCCGCCATCATCGGAACCCCCGTCCATATGCGGGACGAGCTTCGCACCGGGGCGGAAGGCCGCCTCAAGATCACCTTCCGCGACGAGACGGTGTTGACGCTCGGCGAGAAGGCGAGCGTCGTCATCGACCGCTATGTCTACGATCCCGACAGGCAGGTCGGCGAAACCATATTGCAAGCGACCAAGGGCGCCTTCCGGTTCGCGTCCGGCCGCATCAAGGCGATGAAGCAGAGCAAGATCGCCGTCTCGACTCCGGTCGCCGATATCGGCGTGCGCGGCACCGAGTTCTGGGGCGGGCCGATGGACGGACAATATGGGGTGCTGCTGCTCGAAGGTGTAGTCACCGTGTCCAACCAGGCCGGAAGCGTGACGCTGTCGGCGCAGGGACAAGGCACGGACATCCCCTCGCCGCTCGATCCGCCGGGCGCGGTCAAGCCCTGGGGCGCCGACAAGATTGCCCGCGCCGTCGCCTCCGTGGCACTGCATTAGCGAGGACGAGGCATATCGTGGCAAAGCAATGCGCGGAAACGGCAAGGCTTGAAAATCCATCACCTTGCGGGGCCGCGCGCGGCTCTTTAGGTTGCCGCGTCGACTCTTAGAAATGGAAATTCCCTTGGCTTACCGTGACGGCATCATCGAGGCGATCGGCAACACCCCGCTGATCAAGCTCAAGCGCGCGTCGGAAGAAACCGGCTGCACCATCCTCGGCAAGGCCGAGTTCATGAACCCGGGCAGTCGGTGAAGGACCGCGCCGCGCTTTTCATCATCCGCGACGCGCTCAACGCCGGCCGCCTCCAGCCAGGCGGCACCGTGGTGGAAGGCACCGCCGGCAATACCGGCATCGGGCTTGCCCTCGTCGGCAATGCTCTCGGGCTGAAGACGGTCATCGTCATCCCTGAGACGCAGTCGGACGAGAAGAAGGATATGCTGCGGCTTGCCGGCGCCGAGCTGATCGAAGTTCCCGCGGTGCCCTACAAGAACCCCAACAACTACGTGAAATATTCCGGGCGGCTCGCCGAGCAGCTTGCCGCGACCGCGCCGCATGGCGCCATCTGGGCGAACCAGTTCGACAATGTCGCCAACCGCCAGGGCCATATCGAGACGACGGCGGTCGAAATCTGGGACGACACGCAAGGCAAGGTCGACGGCTTCATCTGCGCGGTCGGCACCGGCGGCACGCTCGCCGGCGTTTCCATGGGACTGAAGGCGAAGAACAAGGACATCACCGTCGGTATCGCCGATCCGATGGGCGCCTCGCTCTACAATTACTACAAGCACGGAGAGCTCAAGGCGGAAGGAAGCTCGATCACCGAAGGCATCGGCCAGGGCCGCATCACCGCCAATCTCGAAGGTGCGGTGATCGACCAGGCCTATCAGATCCCGGACGCCGAGGCGCTGCCGGTCGTCTTCAATTTGCTCAGCGAGGAAGGGTTGTGCCTCGGCGGATCGAGCGGCATCAATGTCGCCGGAGCGATCAGGCTTGCCCGCGACATGGGGCCGGGACACACGATCGTCACGGTCCTTTGCGACTACGGCACCCGCTACCAAAGTCGGCTATTCAACCCGACATTCCTGCGTGAGAAGGGGCTGCCGGTTCCCGCCTGGCTCGATCGCCGCGAAGCTCCGGTGCCAGCCGTCTTCGTATAGATTAGGATTGGAAATGACCGAACGCTCAAAGTCCTGGTTGACCGAGACCGACGCGCTCGCGGCCGAGCTCGACGCGCCGGACCTCGTCATCATCGACGCCTCCTGGCACATGCCTGGCGAGAACAGGAACGCGCGCGCCGAATATCTCGACGAGCATATTCCCGGTGCGATCTTCTTCGACATCGACGAGATCGCCGACACCAAGAGCAACCTGCCGCATATGCTCCCCTCCCCGGAGAAATTCTCCTCGCGCATGCGGAGCATGGGGATCGGCGACGGGTCGCGCATCGTGGTCTACGACTCCGCGGGGCTGTTCAGCGCCGCGCGGGTGTGGTGGACCTTCCGCGTCATGGGTGTCGAGGACGTGACCGTGCTGAATGGCGGTCTGCCGAAATGGAAGCGCGAGGGCCTGCCGCTGGAGAGCGGCGAGCCGCGGCTTCGCTCCACGCGCCACTTCACCTCGCGCCGCAATGCCGACCTCGTGCGCGACGTCTCCGACATGAAGGCGCTGATCAAGGATCGTTCGGCGGAGATCGTCGATGCGCGCTCGGCTGAGAGATTTACCGGGCAAGCGCCGGAGCCGCGGCCTGGCTTGCGCTCGGGGCATATTCCCGGCGCGCACAATCTTCCCCATGGGCGGCTGTTGAAGCAGGACGGAACGCTGAAGAGCCACGCCCAGATCGAGGCGCAGTTCAACGAGGCCGGCGTCGATCTCGGGAAACCCGTTGTCGCGAGCTGCGGCTCAGGCATCACGGCTGCCGTGCTCGCCCTTGCGCTCGCCGAGATCGGGCATCGCCGGACGGCTGTCTATGACGGGAGCTGGACGGAGTGGGGTGGGGATCAAAGCCTTCCCATCGAGACGGGCTAGGCTGAGGCGATGCCAGCCCCCTTCCCGGCTTTCGGCCAATGAGCAAGCGGCGGCCAAATCAAAAACCAGGCACGCGGCTTGCCCATGCCGGGCGCGATCCGGAGCGCTTCCACGGTTTCGTCAACACGCCGATCTATCGCGGCTCGACCGTCCTGTTTCCGACCGCAGCCGCGCTCGAAGCCAACGATCAGGAGTACACCTATGGGCGGCTCGGCACGCCGACGGTCAAGGCGCTCGCCGAGGCCATCGCCGAGCTCGAGGGCGGCCATGCCACGCTGCTCACGCCGTCAGGGCTCTCGGCCATCGCCACGACCTTCCTCGCCCTTCTCTCGGCGGGAGACCATGTGCTCGTCTCCGACAGCGTCTACCGCCCGACGCGGCGGTTCTGCGACACTGCGCTGAAGCGGCTCGGGATCGAGACCACCTATTACGATCCGCTGGTTGGCGCCGGCATCAAGACGCTGCTCAAGCCCAATACCAAGATGGTGTTCACCGAGTCGCCGGGCTCGCAGACCTTCGAGGTGCAGGACGTCCCGGCCATTGCCAAAGCGGCGCATGCGGCGGGCGCTCTGGTGGTGTTGGACAATACCTGGGCGACGCCGCTCTACTTCCAACCTTTCGCCCATGGGGCCGACGTGTCCATCCAGGCGGCGACCAAGTACATCGTCGGACATGCCGACGCCATGCTCGGCGCCATCACCGCGAACGAAGCCGTTTGGCCGAAGGTCGCACGCACTCATGACGAGCTTGGCCTCTGTCCCGGGCCTGAGGACGTCTATCTCGGCCTACGCGGCCTGCGGAGCCTCGGCGTGCGGCTTGCGCGTCATCAGGCATCGGGCCTGGCGCTGGCGGAATGGCTGTCGCGCCGGCCGGAGGTCGCCCGCGTGATCCACCCAGCCCTTCCCTCCGATCCTGGCCACGCCATCTGGAAGCGCGACTTCACCGGCGCCTCGGGCCTCTTCGCCGTGGTGCTGAAACCGGCATCGAAAAAGGCGGTGGCGGCGATGCTCGACGGGCTTGAGCTGTTCGGCATGGGTTATAGCTGGGGCGGGTTCGAGAGCCTGATCATCCCCTTCGACCCTTCAACCTATCGCACCGCGACGCATTGGAACGGCGAGGGTCCGGCCCTTCGCCTGCATGTGGGGCTTGAGGAGGTTGACGACCTCAAGGCCGACCTCGAAGCCGGTTTTGCCCGACTGGCGACAAATTCTTAAGCATCAAATTGCATGTTAGAGCGGTTTCGCGAGTGGAGAACGCGACCGATGCGTCGTTTATGGCTGCTTCCGATCCTTTTGCTGGCAGGCTGCGCAGGGGACACGCCTGCTCCGCCACAGCTTCAGTCCTCGGCCCAGATCTTTCCGCGGGTGAGCCTGACCCAGCAGCAAATCCAGCTCGTCTATGCCGGCGTGCAGCGGGTGCTGAGCGATCCCAACTCGGCCCGCTTCAGCGACATCAACGCCGGCCGGCAACCTGACGGCACGCTCTACGTTTGCGGCTTGGTCGACACCAGGAACGTCTCGGGCAACTACACCGGCAATCAGCCCTTCGTCGGCACATTGGACGGGCGCGGATTCACGCCCACCACCATCGGTGGATCGCCGGAGCAGCAGCATTCGCTCCGCGCGTATTGCGCGCAGCAGTTGGCGCTCAACTAGCCTTCCGAGCGGTGGTCGAGACGGAGGGTGAGGCAGCAGGCCGAGCCGCCGCTCTTCAGGAACGCATGCAGCGGCGTGGCGAGCACGGTGAAGCCGCGCTCCTCGATCCTCGCGCGCAGCGTGCCGGTGCAGCTCGACAGCACCAGGCAGTGATCGAACGACACGGCGTTTGCCGAGAACTGCGAGGCCTCGGCGCGGTCGAGGGCGATGCGCTGGGTGGGCGCGACGCGCTCCTCGATGGCGCCTCTCGCGGCTGTCGAGAAGGCTTGCGGATAATAGATGACATCGCCGGTTGGCAGCGCGCAGAACGCGGTGTCGAGGTGATAGAAGCTCGGGTCGGCCAATTCGAGCGCAACGCATTCGACAGCGAAATAATCCGCGACAACATTTGCAGCGGCGCGATCGGAACGAGGACCGCAGCCCATCCAGAATTGGCCGCGATAGGAATCCCAGATGCAATCGCCGGCGCCCTCTTGAATCATGTCGCCGGGCAGTGCCTCGACCGCATCGAGCCCGGCCTGCGACTGGAGCGCGTCCGCGAACACGGGTTCCTCGGGCTTTCTCTCAGGGTGACGGAAGCGCGACAGAAGAGCCTTGCCGTCGAGCACGATGGCGGCGTTAGCGGTGAAGACGAGGTCTGGCAGATCGGGCTTGGGATCGACGCATTCGATGGTCGCGCCCTTGTCGAGCAGGGCCGCGTGCAGCGCAGCCCATTCCCGGTGCGCCGCCTCACCGAGATCGGAGCCCTCAGCAGCCCAACCTTGCGGATCCATCCACGGATTGATGCTGTAGCTCACCGCATAATATTGCGGGCGGCACATCAGGAAGCGCGGCCGCGCTGCGGAATCTGGAAGCCCCGTCGCCATCCGCCCCCCATGCTGCGAATGAGCCTCAAGGCTAGCGCGGACGGCCCCTCCAAGCTAGGCGGCTCGGCCACCGATGCTCGGGCATATCCAGAGGAATTTTGAGGTCCCTACTCCAATTTGTAGGCAACGAGCGCGTTGTCCAGCATCATCGGGATGAGGATCGTCTTGGTCTCGGGGAGATAGGTAAGGTCTGCCGTCCCCTGATGCAGATCGAGCAGCCGCACCACATTGCCTTGCGCATCCACCCGGTAGAGTGGTCCGGAAGCCCAATCGGTGACGAGATAGACGCCGGGCTCGATCGGCTCGACGCCGTCGAGATTGCCGAAGGCAAGCCCGATGCCGAGCTGCTTGATCGACTTGTCGTTCAACGACACGACAAGCAAGGGCGCGAGCCTTGCCTCTTTGCCCGCCTCGGCCATGGCGCCGAAGGGCGCCACGATCAGCGTGTCGCCCTCGACGTGAAGTCCGTTCGGCGCGTTAAGCGCATCGTCGGTGAGCCAAGCCTCGAACTTTCCGTCCTTCAGGCGCCAGATGGTATTGGTCGCCGAGTTGGCGACGTAGACGACGCCTTTGCCGTCGCTCGCCACATCGTTGAACCATTTCGCGCCAGGCGCGGGATAGCGCTTGGCGATGGACTTCGAGGCAATGTCGATCTCGACGAGCTGATCGATGTCGGCGACGTAGAGCTTGCCGCCATCGAGCGCGAGGCCGGTCGGCGAGTTTAAGCCGGTCAGCCAGTCGCGCTCGATCATCTTGCCGTCAGATGAGACCTTGGCGAGGAAACCGTTGCGGTCCTTCTGCCAGATCTTGCCGCCGATATTGCTGACATAGAGCGCGTTCGACGCCGGATCGAAGACCACCGATTCCGGCGCATCGAAGCCTTTCAGCTCCCACAATTTCTTCGGCGCGCCGGCATGAGCGGCGCTGAGGGCACAGAGTGATAGGATCAACGCAACGAGAACACGCGTCATTGTTCTTGGTCTCCGGCTAGGGTGTTGTTATGCGGCGGCGATGGCGGTCCCGGAAGGATTCGAACCTTCAACCCTCTGCTTAGAAGGCAGATGCTCTATCCCTTGAGCTACGGGACCAGTTTCGCCGGACTGAGTTTGCGGGCCTTGGGGTTGTCATTGCCCGGCTTGACCGGGCAATCCAGTAACCCCCGTGCCCACAACTCATACAAGGCATTGGTTACTGGATTCCCGCTTTCGCGGGAATGACAAACTGTGCCTGAAACTAATGCGTCCAGAGACCGATGCGGCCGAATTTGAAGTTCTCGGCATAGGATTTCGGCTTGAGCTCGGACTTCTGCGGCTCGTCGATGCGAAAGGCGATGCCGTGCCGCGTGGCGTAGGCAACGGCCTCCTCGAGCGTCGCGAACAGCATGCGGATCTGCGATCTCGTGTCGTCCGAGCTCGTCCAGCCCATCAGCGGCTCGATCTGACGCGGGCTGGCGGGCTCGTAATCGAGCACCCATTCGCGCGTGCCGGCGCGGCCCTGTTGCATGGCGGTCTTGGCAGGCTTGTAGATACGGGCAACCATGTCGCGCCTCGTTGTTCGCGTTCCTGAGCGGAAAGTGGTCGGGGCAGCAAGATTCGAACTTGCGACCCCCTGCTCCCAAAGCAGGTGCGCTACCAGACTGCGCTATGCCCCGAACTGCCGCTCAGGCTTCAGCACATACATAGTTCGCGCGGATGCGGCAAGCTAGGGGGCGATGAGCTGCGGAAGACTTAAGGTTTCGGCGCGTTGAGCAGCCCGGGAAAGACCACCTCGTCGCCGGCCTTCAAGCCCGATCTTGGCGGCGGTGCCGGCATTGACCTCGAGCACGCCCTGCACCGTGCCGTCTGAGGAAATGATGTCGGTGGAGAACGGCTCGGTGTGGCTCTCGATGCGATGCACCTTGCCGTCGGTGCCGATGAAGATCATGTCGAGCGGCAGGATCGTGTTTCGCATCCACATGGTGATCGGCTGTGGCGGATCGTAGAGGAACAGCATACCGGCATCGTCCGGGAGCTCGCGGCGATACATGAGACCGAGAGCCCGCTCGCCATTGGTGGTGGCGATCTCGATATTGAAATTGTGCGGACCGGAGTCCGTCTTGAGCACCAGCGTGCCGTTGCCGGCGGCGATGGCGCCAGGCGGCGGCAGAAGCAGCATCAGCGCGAAGCCAGCTCCCGCCGCCAGGCGTCCTAATCTTCCGAACCTTTCCAGGATTAGTGGGAGGACGGACCCGTCATGCTGTCGGGTTTCAGTTCCGCCGCCATCAGTCCTTTCGGACCGCGGCCATAGCGGACCAGCACGGTCTGTCCGGGGCGGAGCTCGGTAAAGCCGAACCTCCGCAGAGTCTCCATGTGCACGAAAATGTCCAAGGTCTGTGGGCCCCGGGTCAAAAACCCGAAACCGCGTAGACGATTGAACCATTTCACTATGGCGCTTTCCCAGTCGCTCTCCGGAACGACCGCAACATGCGTCCGTTGCGGCAATTGCGACGGGTGCACGGCCGTCGAATCGTCCATGGCGCGGATGCGAAAGGCTTGCAGGCCCTTGGGCCGGCGCAAGACCTCGCATACCACCCTGGCACCTTCGTAGGCGGTCTGAAATCCATCCCGCCTGAGACACGTCACGTGCAGTAGAATGTCTGGAAGATGATCTTCGTCTGGAACAATGAAACCATAACCCTTGGACGCGTCGAACCACTTGATCGATCCCGAGACCTCAAAGACATCAACTGTGGCTTCCTCGTCGCGTTGGGTAAGGCCTTCAATATGTGGCGGTTCTTTCGCCCCCATGCCGCATTCCCCCCGCTTCACTCATGAGCCCGGCGTGATACTCGACCCCACGCGAATCACCCGGCTGGCGCTCGCTCGAAACATAGCATCGCCGCCTTGGTAGGCCAGTGGAATTTTCCGCGTCATTTTCCCTTCTCCACAGTCCGGCCTGCACTTCGTGGTACGTCGCCGACGACACCCGCAAGCGGCTGAGCGGAAAGCGATTCTTGTGTGATTCAGAGGGAGGAGCGAGGATGCGGCACAGCTCATGCCCCGTACGCTGAGGAATCGGGCAAGCGGCTCTACCGTCGAGCAAATTTTGCCTTTCCAGCAGTGTTGCGCGAGCAGCTCCTGAATTTGTGGACACCGTGCAACAATGGCATGCGAATCTGCATCGAAAGTTGCGAAGAGCAGTCATCTGCGTCACCCGCTTGTCACGACATGCATCTTGGCGCTAGGGGTGACCGAGGCGTGGGACAGGAGCAATCCAGAGGTTTGTCATGAAGTATCTCCACACCATGGTGCGCATCAGCGACGTCGACCGCTCGCTCGATTTCTACTGCAACAAGCTCGGCTTCAGGGAAGTGAGGCGCATGGAGAGCCCGCAAGGGCGCTTCACGCTGTTCTACCTCGCTGCTCCCGGCGACGATGACGAGGATGCCCAGCTCGAGCTGACCCATAATTGGGATCCGGAGCCCTATGGCGAGGGGCGGAACTTCGGACATCTCGCCTACGAGGTCGACGATATCTACGCGACCTGCGAGAGGCTGATAAAGAACGGCGTCACCATCAACCGGCCGCCGCGCGACGGCCACATGGCCTTCATCCGCTCGCCGGACAACATCTCCATCGAGCTTCTGCAGAAGGGCAAGCCGCTGCCGAAGCAAGAGCCCTGGGCGTCGATGCAGAATGAAGGGAAGTGGTAGGCGGACATGCGGACATAAAGAGAGCCGGCTGAACTCACGTTCAACCGGCTCGCTTGAGCGCATGCTCCTAACTCTTAGAGCTTACGGGCAGTACCAGATCGGACCGACGACGACGCAGCCGAGAGCCTGCCAGTTGTAGGGACGGTAGTAGTAGCGGCGTCCCCAATAGCGGCCACCATGATAGTAGCGTCCGTAGTGCTTCGGACCGCGGTACTTATAGTTGTAGTGCTTGTAATTGTAATGCCTGTTGTAATGCTTGTTGTAGTGCTTGTGGCCGCCGTAGTGCTTGCCTTTGCCTTTGCCGCCATGGCCGTGTCCGACCTGAATGATGTCGGACTGGTTCAGCGCTGGTAGGTCGGCCTTCGGCGCCGTCGGCAGGGCCCACGCCGCCGAAACGAGCGCGAACGACAATGCAGCTGCGGACAGGATGTGTTTGATCATGTGCGTTCCCTTTTGCTCCTTTGCTTAGGCGCCACCGTCTAGTCGAAAGCAGTGTAACGGGCGGGGAGAAACAGGCGCCATGGTAAAATGCGCCGAACCTTGCGGGGGCCGCAGGATATCCGACACGGGATGGAGATAGAACACGGAAGGGGTTAATGAAGTTCCCCTTCTAACCATGCGGGATGGTGCCCCCTAGGGGGATCGAACCCCTGTTTTCAGGTTGAAAACCTGACGTCCTGACCATTAGACGAAGGGGGCTTGGCAGCCTCAAGCGTGCAAGCCTCGGCGGTCATATAGAAAGCTTTGCGGGCGTGGGCAAGCTAGCGTGAGCCTGAGGCTTCCGCGGCATCCTCGACGATCAGCTCGACCCCGTCCCTGCCGTTCCAGTTGTCGCGGCGGAGATGGCCGGCAAGATGCAGAGGCCTCCCCTCGCCGTTCCGCAAGAGCTTGGCAAGAGGCGTGTCGCCAACGCGGAAGGCTGCCGCTTCGAGGCGCGCGCCGTTTGCGGCGATCAGCGTGCAGCGGACATGCTCGTCATTGATGATGCGCACGCGCGAAAGGCGATGGGCGGGGAAGACGAAGCGCGGTTCCGGATGTCCGGCGCCATAGGGCCCCGCCCGCTCGAGCAGCTCCATCAGCTCGATATTGGCCGCGCCCGACGACAGCGCGCCGTCGATGGCGAGCGGACGCGAGGCGGTGGCAGCCGCGACGGGAACGGCGAGGCGCTCGCCGAGCATGGCCTGCACATCGTCTTCCTTGCGGCGGTCGAGCTTGAAGCCTGCCGCCATGGCATGGCCGCCGCCCTTGGTCAGGAGTCCATCCTGCACGGCGTCCCTCACCACGCGGCCAAGATCGACGGACGCGATCGAGCGCGCCGAGCCGGTGCCCTCTCCGTTTGGTTCCCAGGCGGTGACGAAGGTAGGGAGAGCGAAGCGCTCGGCGACGCGACCGGCAACGAGGCCGAGCAGGCCCTTATGCCAGCCATCGGCTGCGAGCCAGATGAACGGCCTGCCCGTCGCGAGCGCGCTTTCGGCGAGAGCGAAGGCTTCGGCGAGCATGCGCTCCTCGATCGCCTTCCGCTCGGTGTTGAGCGCTTCGAGCTTTGCCGCGATGACACGCGCCTCGCTCTCGTCGTCGGTGGCGAGCAGCTTGGCGCCGAGGCCCGAGGCCCCCACCCTGCCGCCCGCATTGATGCGTGGCCCGAGAATGTAGCCGAGCGTGTAGCAGGTCGGTGCCGCATCGATGCGCGCGACATCGGCGAGCGCACGCAAGCCGGCATTGTGCCTGTGCCGCAGGACCTTCAGCCCCTTGGCGACGAGCGCGCGGTTCACGCCTTTGAGAGGCACCACGTCGCATACGGTGGCAAGCGCAACGAGATCGAGCAGGCCGAGAAGATCTGGCTCGGCACTCTGCGCATAGGCACTGGAGGTGCGGAGCGCACGCGCGGTGGCAACGAGGAAGAGGAACACCACGCCTGCCGCGGCCAAATGACCTTGGCCGGAGAGATCGTCCTGCCGGTTGGGATTGAGCACGGCGAAGGCTGGCGGCAGCATCTCGTCGGCCTGGTGATGATCGACCACGATGACATCGACGCCGCGCGCGTTGGCCGCCTCGATGGCAGGGCCAGCGGCAGTGCCGCAATCGACGGTGATGATGAGGGTCGCGCCCTCCTCGGCGAGCGCCGTCATCGAGGCAGACGTCGGCCCGTAGCCTTCGGTGAGGCGGTCTGGGATGTAGGTCGCGGCCTCCTGCCCATGGGCGCGCAGGAAGCGCTGAATCAGCGCCACCGACGCAGCGCCGTCGACGTCGTAGTCGCCGAATACGGCGATTGGCTCCGAGGCGCGAATGGCGCGGGCGAAGCGCTCTGCGCCTCGCTCCATGTCCTGGAGGCTTGCAGGGTCCGGCAGGAGGTGGCGGAGCGAGGGGTCGAGGTAATGCGACAGGGTGGAAGCGTCGGCGCCGCGTGCGGCGAGCAGGCGCCCGATCAGCTCCGGCACTCCATGGGCTTGAGCGATGGCGAGCGCAGTGGAAGCACGCGCTGGATCGAGGCGCTCGACCCAGCGCAAGCCGCGCGCCGACCGCTCCACGCCGAGAAAGGCGGAAGACGCCGCAAAGTCCGCTGTCTTATAGCTGAGAGCAGCCGTCATACGCCGAGCACCTGCCGGAAGGGGGTCAAGTGCCGACTTTAAGCTGATTCGGCGCCTCTCCCGGCAAGCTCAGTCGCGGGCGCCCACATCGCGATATTCGGTCCTGATCCAGCGCACGGTGCCGGTCCGCGCCCGCATCACCACGGAGTGGGTGAAGATGGTGTTGCGGGAGAGCCGCACGCCTTCGAGCAGCGAGCCGTCGGTGATGCCGGTCGCGGCAAAGCACACATCGCCCGAGGCCATGTCACGCATCGTGTATTTGCGATTGATGTCGACGATGCCCGCGGCCCGGGCGCGCTCGCGCTGATGGGCGTTGGTGGCGATCAGCCTCCCCTGGATCTGGCCGCCGATGCAGCAGAGCGCCGCGGCGGCAAGCACGCCCTCAGGCGCGCCGCCAACGCCCATATAGATGTCGATGCCGGTGTCGTGCGGCTCGGTGGTGTGGATGACGCCGGCGATATCGCCGTCGCCGATAAGCCGCACCGCTGCGCCGGCGGCACGAACCTGCTCGATCAGCTTGCCGTGACGCGGACGGTCGAGGATGCAGGCAGTGATCTCGGTGACAGGCACGCCCTTGGCCTTGGCGAGCGCGTTCAGATTGTCGGCTGGGGGCGCATCGAGATCGACGAGGTCCTTGGCGTAGCCAGGTCCGATGGCGATCTTGTCCATATAGAGCGTCGGCACCTTCAGCAGGCTGCCGCGCTCGGCAATGGCGATGACCGCGAGCGCGTTAGGCAGCGCCTTGGCGGCAAGGGTCGAGCCTTCGATGGGATCGACGGCGATATCCACCTCAATCCCCCCGCCGCCAGCGCCGACGGTCTCGCCGATATAGAGCAGCGGCGCTTCGCTCTCCTCGCCCTCGCCGACGACGATCACCCCGTGAAGCGGGAGACGCGCGAGCTCGCGGTACATGGCGGTGATGGCGGCTGAATCGGCTGCGGCTTCGTCGCCCCGGCCGCGCAACCGCGCCGCGGCGATCGCGGTCGCTTCGGTCACCCGGACAATTTCAAGGCCAAGGGTACGATCGAGCTTGGGGCTCTCCTGATCGTCTGCCAACTCGGACCCTCCCTTGGCACTCAGCGGGACGTTTTCGTCTCCGCGCCACAATCAAGTATCACAACTTCTCTATGCGGATCATCTGAGGTTTGCGCTCCACGTGGCCGTCACGTTCGATCGCAGCCAGCGCCTTGCGGATGGCGGCTTCCGTGGTCTGATGGGTGATCATCACGACAGTGGTCGGCGAGCCGACGTCCTGGCGGAGCGAGCCCGGCAGCTCGGCACGGCGCCGGCGCTGGACGATGCTTTCGAGCGAGATGCCCTGTTCTGCCATGCGGCTGGCGATGGCCGCAAACGCGCCGGTCCGGTCGTAGACCGAGAGCCTGATGTAGTAGCCGCCCTCATGCCCGCGCATCTCGGCCTTCTTGTAAGGCTTGAGGTCCTTCGCCTTGACCACGAATGGCGGCAGGATATGGCCGCGGGCGATGTCGATGAGATCGCTCGCCACCGACGAGGCGGTGGGCCCGGCGCCGGCGCCAGGTCCGATCAGCATGATGTCGCCGACGAAGTTGCCGTCGATGGCGACGCAGTTCGACACGCCGTCGACGGAAGCGATCACCGTATGCTTCGGCACCATGGTCGGATGCACGCGCTGCTCGATGCCGCTTTCGGTGCGCGAGGCGACGCCGAGAAGCTTGATGCGGTAGCCGAGATCGTCGGCGGCCTCGATATCCGCGGGCGTGATGGTCTCGATGCCTTCGATATAAACGGAGTCGAACGCAGTGCGCGTGCCGAAAGCGAGCGTGGTCAGAAGCGCGAGCTTATGCGCGGTGTCGAAGCCGCCGATGTCGAAGGTTGGATCGGCTTCGGCATAGCCTTGCGCTTGCGCCTCTTTCAGCACGTCGGCGAAGCTCCTGCCTTCTTTCAGCATGAGGGTGAGGATGTAATTGCAGGTCCCGTTGAGGATGCCGTAGACGCGGCTGATGGTGTTGCCTTGCAGGCTCTCGCGCATCACCTTGACCACGGGAATGCCGCCGGCAACCGCGCCCTCGAAATTCAGCGCAACGCCATGCTTCTCGGCGAGCGCGGCGAGGGCGGGCCCATGATGGGCGAGCAGCGCCTTGTTGGCGGTGATCACATGCTTGCCGGCGCGGAGCGCGGCCTCGACCGACTCCTTGGCGATGCCCTCCTCGCCGCCGATCAGCTCGACGAAGACGTCGATCCCGGGATCGCGGGCGAGCTCTACCGGGTCGGCGACGAAGCGGAAGCCGGAGATGTCGGAGCAGCGGTCCTTGCGCCGGTCGCGCGCCGACACGGCCACGATCTCGACCGGCCGGCCGGTGGCTTTGGCGAGGGCTGGGCCTCGCTCGGCGAGAAGTCGCAGGACCCCGCCTCCGACTGTGCCGAGACCGGCGAGCCCGAGTTTCAGAGGCTCGGTCATTGAAGGATCAGAGCGTCCTCGTCGCCTTAGACGCAAGTGGAATGACGTTGTGCAGGCTTTTCGCCGATTCGGCGAGGAATTTTCGGATATTGCGTGCGGCCTGGCGAATACGCTGCTCGTTTTCGACGAGCGCGATACGGACATAGCCCTCGCCATATTCGCCGAAGCCGACGCCAGGCGACACGGCGACCGAGGCCTGATCGAGCAGCATCTTGGAAAATTCTAGCGAACCGAGATGCGAGAACATCTCCGGGATCGGCGCCCAGGCGAACATGGTCGCGGCGGGCGACGGGATCGGCCAGCCCGGCGCGGGAGAGCGAATCGACAAGGCAGTCCCTGCGGCGGCGGTAAATTCCCCGGATCTCGTCGATGCAGTCCTGCGGACCGTTCAGGGCCGCTGCCGCTGCGACCTGAACCGGGGTGAAGGCGCCATAGTCGAGATAGGACTTCACCCGCGTCAGCGCGCCGATCAGCCGCTCATTGCCGACGGCGAAGCCCATGCGCCAGCCTGGCATGGCATAGGTCTTGGACAGCGTGGTGAACTCGACCGCGAGATCCATGGCGCCAGGGACCTGAAGGATCGACGGCGGCGGCTCGCCCTCGAAATAGATCTCGGCATAGGCGAGGTCTGAGAGCACGATCAGGTCGTGCTTCTTCGCAAAGCCCACCACCTCGCGATAGAAATCGAGATTGGCAACGACCGCGGTCGGGTTGGCCGGATAGTTGAGCACGAGTGCCAATGGTTTCGGCACCGAGTGCTTCACCGCCCTGCTCAGCGACGTCATGAAGGCTGAGTCGGTCGAAGCCGGCAGATGGCGGATCACGCCGCCGGACATGATGAAGCCGAACTCGTGGATGGGATAGGTCGGGTTCGGCACAAGAATGACGTCGCCTGGCCCGGTGATGGCCTGCGCCATATTGGCAAAGCCTTCCTTGGAACCGAGCGTGGCGACGATCTGTGTCTCGGGGTTGAGCGTCACGCCGAAGCGGCGCTCGTAATAGGCGCCTTGCGCCCGGCGCAATCCCTGGATACCGCGCGAGGCCGAATAGCGGCTGGTGCGCGGATCGCGGATCGTCTCGACCAGCTTTTGCACGATGTGATCCGGCGTCGGCATGTCGGGATTGCCCATGCCGAAATCGATGATGTCGTCGCCGCGCGCGCGGGCCTGCGCCTTGAGCTTGTTGACCTGCTCAAAGACGTAGGGCGGAAGCCGCCTGATCCTGTGGAAATCGCTGTTCACGCGTTTGTCCCGCTGTCCCCCGGCGAGCAATCCCATGCCTAACGGGTGGGCATTTGAACCACAAAAGCGGGCCCCGGGGCAAGAAGCGCCCCGTTTAAGGTTTCGTCCTAGTTTTGCGCCTCGGCAGGCTTTGCCGAGGCCGTGCTTTCTGCCGAAGCCCCCTGGCGTCTCGTTTGCTCGTTCTGCAGGTCCGCGATCGCAGCCTTTTGCTCAGCGGCGCTGAGGGTTTTGCCAAGCTGCTTGGTAGACGCGGAGAAGGTCGAGGGCGATGGGCCGGCGGATGTCAACGAGTCGGAGCAACCGGCCAAAATGAGCACGGGAAGGGCAAGAATCAGAAATGATGCCCGTTTTGACAGCAGCCGCAGCATGGCTTCAGGCAATCTTTCCCTTGTCTCGGCCACAGCGATTGGAATTGCACGCCCCTTGCTATATTGCATAGCACAATGAGTCTAAGAACGGGAGTCGCCGTAATCGCTCAGTTGCTCCGTTAGCTTGGCATCATTGCGATTAACCGGGGGTAAAATAAGGGCGCGACCTTTCATGCAGGAAAAGAACAAGTCCGTGGCAGGGGCAGAGGCCAAAGTCGAAGAGAGCCAAGTCGGGCAGTGGGACGCGTTCGCGCGGAACATGGTGCGCCTCTTCGACGAGGGCACCAAGGTGCTCGGCACTCTGGTCGAGCGCCGCAACGGCTCCGGGCCGTACAGCATGGCGGCAGAGGCAAACGAAGCGACCAAGGCGCTTGGCGAGGTCGCGAGGCAATGGGTGAGCGAACCTGGCAAGCTCGCCGCGGCGCAGAACGAACTCTTCAAGGACTATGCAGAGCTTTGGGGACGTTCGGTGCGCCGCTTCCTTGGCGAAGAGGATGTGAAGCCGGTGATCGAGCCGGCACCGGGCGACAATCGCTTCAAGGACCCGGACTGGTCGAACACTCAATTCTTCGATTTCTGGAAGCAGGCTTATCTCCTCACCGCCCGTTGGGCCGAGGACGTCACCCGCAATACCGAGGGCGTCGACGACAAGACGCGAAAACGCGCGCTGTTCTATCTCGAGCAGATGCTTGCGGCCTTCTCGCCATCGAACTTCGCCTTCACCAACCCCGAAGTGGTGCGCGCTACGCTCTCCACCAACGCGGCCAATTTGGTGCAGGGCATGGCGCATCTTGCGCAAGACCTTGAGCACTCCAAGGATCTGTTGCGCATCAGCCAGACCGATCTCGCGGCATTCGAGGTCGGCAGGAATTTGGCGGTGACGCCCGGCAAGGTCGTTTTCCAGAACAACCTCATCCAGCTCATCCAGTACAGCCCGACGACGGCCGAGGTGTACGAGCGGCCGCTCCTCGTCGTGCCGCCATGGATCAACAAATATTACATCCTCGATCTCGTGCCGGAGAAAAGCTTCATCAAATGGGCGGTGGCGCAGGGCTTCACTGTCTTCATCGTCTCGTGGGTCAACCCGGACGCGAAGCTCGCGCAGAAGACCTTCGAAGATTACATGCACGAGGGCATCCTCGCCGCGGTCGACGCCGTCACCAAGCAGACCGGACAGAAGCAGATCAATGCGCTCGGCTATTGCGTTGGCGGCACGCTGCTTGCCTCGACGCTCGCCTATATGGTGGCGAAGAAGGACAACCGCATCGCCTCGGCGAGCTTCCTCGCGGCGCAAGTCGATTTCAGCGAGGCCGGCGACCTCCTCGTGTTCATCGACGATGCGCAGTTGAACTCGCTCGAAGAGATGATGGCCGAGCAAGGCTATCTCGACGGCTCGCGCATGGCGGCGGTGTTCAACATGCTCAGGCCCCGCGACCTGATCTGGCCTTACGTCGTCAACAACTACCTGCTCGGCAAGAAGCCCTTCCCCTTCGATCTGCTCTATTGGAATGCGGATTCGACGCGGCTTCCCGCCGCCAATCACGCCTTCTATCTGCGTGAGTTCTATCACCTGAACCGGCTGAGCAAGGGCGAACTGACGCTCGGCGGCGTGAAGCTCGACCTCTCCAAAGTGAAGATCCCGATCTACGAGCTGTTCACCAAGGAAGATCACATCGCGCCGGCGAACTCGGTCTTCATCGGATCGAAACTGTTCGGCGGTCCGGTGCGCCACGTCATGGCGGGCTCGGGGCATATCGCCGGCGTGGTCAATCCGCCGGCCCGGAAGAAATACCAGTTCTGGTCGGGCGAGCCTGCCCCGACGCTAGCCGAATGGATGGCGAAAGCGACCGAGACGGCTGGCTCCTGGTGGCCTGACTGGGGCTCATGGCTCGCCGCCCTCTCCGGTCCCAAGGTCCCGGCGCGCGATCCCGCGGCCGGACCGTTGAAGCCGATCGAGGACGCGCCAGGGTCTTTCGTGAAAGAGCGCCTCTAGGGCCAACCGGCACGCATGCAGCTCGACGGCCTGACTCTGTTCGGCTTACTGTCGCTGAGCGCAATGCTCGTGTTCTACGCGCTTCGAGCATCGCAGTCACTGGTACGTGCTTGCAATGGCCGGGGCGTGCATCGCCGCGTCAATCTATGGCTTCCTTCAGGGCGCTTGGCCCTTTGGCGTTCTGGAATTGATCTGGGCTGCCGTCGCCTTCAAGCGATGGCTGTCGCTGCGGCAAGCGCCTCCGGTTCAAGCCTGAGCTACGGGAACAGCGGAAGCTGCTCCAACCCGAGCGTCTCGTCGAAGCCGTACATCAGGTTGAAGTTCTGGAGCGCCTGGCCGGCGGACCCCTTCACCAGATTGTCGATGACCGAGATCACGATGGCGCGGCCTTGCAAGCGATCGGCGAACACGCCGATATGGCAGTGGTTCGAGCCGCGCACATGCTGCGTCGCAGGGATCACGCCCTCCTCCACCACATGCACGAAGGGGCTCGCCGCATACGCCTTGGCAAGCGCCTGCCTGAGATCGCCGGCGGTGGCCTTGCCGGCAAGCTCGACATAGCAGGTGCAAAGCTCGCCCCGGCTCATCGGCACGAGATGCGGCGTGAAGTTCACCCTGACGGCTGCTCCAGCGGCGGCGCTCAGCTCCTGCTCGATCTCCGGCACGTGGCGGTGATTGCCGATGCCGTAGGGTGAGAGCCCCTCGCCCGCCTCGGAGAACAGGATGTTCTGCTTGAGCGTGCGGCCTGCCCCCGAGACACCAGACTTCGCATCGATGATGACGCCGTCGCTCTTGATCAGCTTGCCCTTGGCGAGCGGCAGCAGCGCGAGAAGCACGGCCGTGGGGTAGCAGCCCGGACAGGCGACAAGCCGCGCGGTCTTGATCTTTTCCGCGTAATGCTCGGTCAGGCCGTAGACGGCGCCCTTGAGAAGTTGCGGCGCGCCATGCTCGCCGCCGTACCATTCGGCGTAGACGGCAGGGTCGCGCAAGCGAAAGTCCGCAGACATGTCGATCACCTTCACCCGCTCGGGGAGCTTGGCGATCTCGCTATGGGCTGTGGCATGCGGCAACCCGCAAAACGCCACGTCGATCTTGCTCCAATCCACCTCGTCGGAGGTGACGAGCGCCGGCAGGTCGAGGGTCGCAAGATGCGGGAAGACTTGCGCGAGCGTCTGGCCGGCGTGGCCCTTGGCGATCAGCGCGGTGATTGAAATTTTTGGGTGGCGGGCGGCGAGCCTGATCAGGTCGGCGCCGGTATAGCCGGAGGCGCCGAGCACCGCGGCCCGGATCTTGGTCTGTGCAGCCATGGTCGAAACTTTCGAACGAGCGCGAGGCGAGTTTCCTCGCCTGACGCGGGCTTAGCTGAATTCGAAGCTTTGTGAAAGCGACGGGATGCGCTCGCGGCGACGATGCGCCGGCGAGCGTCCCAATCGGATAAAGCGGATAGCGGCGGCTAGCGCTTGGAGAACTGGAAGCTTCGTCGGGCCTTGGCCTTGCCGTACTTCTTGCGCTCCACGGTGCGGGCGTCGCGGGTCAGGAACCCGCCCTTCTTCAACACGCCGCGCAACTCCGGCTCGTAGCGGGTCAGGGCCTTGGAGATACCGTGACGCACGGCGCCGGCCTGGCCTGAGAGACCGCCGCCGCTCACCGTGCAGATAATGTCGTACTGGCCCTCGCGCTTGGCGGTGACGAGCGGCTGCTTCAGGATCATTTGCAGCACTGGCCGCGCGAAATAGGCGACGTGGTCCTTGCCGTTCACGGTGATCTTGCCGGGGCCCTGCTTGACCCAGACGCGGGCCACGGCGTCCTTGCGCTTGCCGGTGGCATAGGCGCGGCCCTTGGCGTCGAGCTTCTGCTCATAGACGCGGGTTTGCGATGCCGCAGTCGTGTCGCCCTTGAGCGGGCCGAGGTCCTCGAGTGTCCTTACCTCAGGATTGGCCATGGCTTTAGGCGCTCCTTACGTTCTTGCTGTTGAGGGCTGCGATATCGACCTTGGTCGGGTTCTGCGCCTCATGGGGGTGTTCGGCACCGCTATAGATGCGGAGGTTCTTCATTTGCTGGCGGCCGAGAGGCCCGCGCGACAGCATCCGCTCAACGGCCTTGTGCAGCACGCGCTCGGGGTGCTTGCCCTCGAGAATCTTCGCCGCGGTGCGCTCCTTGATGCCGCCGGGATAGCCGGTATGCCAGTAATAGACCTTGTCGGCGCGCTTATTGCCGGTGAGCACGACCTTGCCGGCATTGATGACGACGATATTGTCGCCGCAATCCATGTGCGGAGTGAAGGTCGGCTTGTGCTTGCCTCTGAGCCTGGTCGCGATCAGCGCCGCGAGCCGGCCCACGACGAGGCCGTCGGCATCGATGAGGATCCAGGACTTCTCGATGTCCTTGGGTGTTGCTGAAAAAGTCTTCATGGCGTAACGCTCTCCGACCGGGTTGGCGGCTTCTAACGGCTGCGCGATTTGCGGTCAAGAGAGAAGCAGGAATATGTAGCAACTTCCTGCGATTATCTATGTGGTATCATGCTACCACATTGATCCATGGGACTTCTCCCATGAGAGAACACCACGGCGTGGCATCGCGAGACGGCTGACACTGGTCTAGCGTCCGCGCTCGCTCTTATCCCTACCCACGTGAGAGGTCCCCCATGCTTCGCCATTTCACACTTGCCGTCTTGATGTCTCTAGCCCTTGTCCTGTCGGGACAGATTGCGTCCGCCGAGGACAATGCCGAGCCGCCGGTCTCGCAGAACGAAAACGATCCGGCCTTTGCCGACAAGCAGCCTGTCGATCCCGTCGCCATCGAGAAGATGGCGGCTGACGTTCGTCAGGTGCCGCTCACCGAAGATATGGTCAACCGCTTCATCGCGTCGTTCAAGGGCATGCGAGAGGTCGCCAAGAAGTTCCCCAACACCAAGTTGCCGGATTCGGTGATCGACGAGGCCCCTGGGTCGGAGCTCAAGCACATGCCTGAGGACAAGCGCGCCGCCATGACGGAAGTCGCCACGGCGAACGGCTTCAAGGATCTCGAGGAGTGGTCGGTTGTCGGCTCTTCCATCGCGATGAGCTATACTTATGCCCTGCAAGGCAAGAAGCCGGGCGAGCTATCGAAGGCCATCAGCATGCATATCTCCGAGGTCAAGGAAGACCCCAAGCTCAACTCCGAGCAGAAAGAAGCGCAGATTGCGCGATTGGAGGATTTTGGGCAGAAGCTTGGTAGACTGGAGCCGCTGCCGGAGAATTACGCTCTGGTCGAGCACATGAAGGACAAGGTGAAGCCGATCATGAATTTCGAATGATCGTGCAGCCTTGCATGAGAGACATTGGAACAGGTTCGGACCTCTGACATCGCTGCGCAACTGGACCCTGGCGCCACGCCGCTATTGCGTGCGGACCAGGGCCCGGTTGCCGTACTCACGCTCAACCGGCCTGAGGCCCGAAACTGCCTCTCCGAAGATTTGCTTGCCGCGCTTCACGCGGCCATCGCCGAGATCGGCGGCTCCGATGCCATTCGGGCGATCGTCATCACCGGCGCGGGCTCCGCGTTTTCGTCAGGCCACGATCTCAAGGAGCTTTCATCGCATCGCACCGACCCAGATCGCGGCAAGGCCTATTTCGCCAAGATCATGGACGCCTGCTCAAGGATGATGCTGTCAATCGTCCGCTCGCCGAAGCCGGTGATCGCGGCGGTGAACGGCATTGCCACCGCGGCGGGCTGCCAGCTCGTCGCGACCTGCGATCTCGCCGTGGCGAGCCAAGACGCGCGCTTGGCCACGCCAGGGGTGAATATCGGTCTGTTCTGCTCGACGCCAATGGTCGCGCTCAGCCGCAACCTCTCGCGCAAGGCAGCGATGGAGATGCTGCTGCTCGGCGACATGGTGGGAGCGGACGAGGCGAAGGCGCTTGGCCTCGTCAATCGCGTGGTGAGGCCCGATGAGACGGTGAACGCAGCCGTCGAGCTTGGCCGCAGGATCGCGGAGAAGCCGAAAGCCACGCTGAAGATCGGCAAGGAGGCCTTCTATCGTCAGCTCGAGATGCCGCTCGAGGAGGCCTATGCCTACGCCTCCGCCGTCATGGTCGAAAACATGCTGCACGAGGAGGCTAAGGAGGGCATCGGCGCCTTCCTGGAGAAGCGGCAACCGCGCTGGCCGCGATGAATTTTGGTGTGGTTGCCCTAGTGTTGCCGTTCTACATCACCTATATTCCGCGCACCTGACCACCCTGCCCTGTCTCTTGCGATGCGCTCTATCGTGGAATCGCCGGTTCGGGTATGGACCCCGTCATCTTTCTGAATCATTGGAGTCGATAGGCATGAAGCAGCTCGTCGCGTTAGTCATGATCGCTTTTTTGGTTCCGGCGACCGCCTCCGTGGCTTTCGCCAAGAACCCCTGCAAGGAAGAAAAGGATAAGTTCTGCAAGGATGCGAAGGCCGCAGGTAAGAAGCTTCGCGAATGCCTGAAGGAGCACAGCGCGGAGTTGAGCCCCGCTTGTAAGGAGTTCGTCGACAAGCCCAAGGAGCCCAAGTCGGACGCGGAAAAGGCGGCGAAGAAGGCCGAGAAGAAGGCCAAGAAGGCAGCGGGCGAGAAGCCGGCAGAGGCGAAGCCCGAGGATAAGCCTGCCGAAGGGGCTACGCCCGCCCCTGCCGACCCGGCAGCACCGGGCGGAGCCGAGACCAAGCCGTAATGATGATTCCCGCCGTGCCGCATGACCTAAAGCGGCACGGCGTATCCCTTCCTTCCCTTTGGCGAGCATGACCGGGCTCGCGGGCTCGCGTGAACCACGACAGCTACAGCGACGCCTATATCGGGGACATTCTCGCTAACTGCCGCACCTTTGCGTTCGTGGGCGCGAGCCCGACCGAATCGCGGCCGAGCTACTTCGCCATGAAATATCTCATGGCCAAGGGCTATCGCGTCATTCCCGTCAATCCAACGCATGCCGGCAAGGAACTGCTCGGGCAGAAGATCTTCGCCTCGCTTTCCGACATCGAGGAACCGGTCGACGTGGTCGACATGTTCCGTAACCCTGACGCAGCGCCTGAGATTGCCCGCGAGGCCATCGCCATCGGCGCCAAGGTGATGTGGATGCAGCTCGGCGTGCGTAGCGACGAGGCGGCAAAGATCGCCGAGGACGGCGGGTTGAAGGTGGTGATGAACCGCTGCCCCAAGATCGAATATGGCCGCCTCTCCGGCGAGATCGGCTGGGTCGGCGTCAACCGCCGCGTGATCGACAACCGCAAGCCGTTCCTGTTTAGCAAGGGCGGCACCATGAAGCATCGCGCACAGCCATGAGGACGCGACGTTGTTTGCTCTAGTCGCGTCGCAAAAAGCAGGGAACTGACGATGTCCGCCGACCGCAAGCCTGGCTTCAATACGCTCGCCATTCATGCTGGCGCCCATCCGGACCCCGCGACCGGTGCCAGGGCAACGCCGATCTACCAGACGACCTCCTATGTCTTCGAGAACGTCGACCACGCCGCGGCGCTGTTCAATCTCGAGACCTTCGGCAACATCTATACGCGCATCAACAACCCGACCCAGGCCGTGCTCGAGGAGCGCATCGCGGCCTTGGAGGGTGGCACTGCCGGGCTTGCCGTGGCCTCAGGACATGCAGCACAGGCCATCGCGTTTCATGCGCTGATGGAGCCAGGCGATGAGTTCGTCGCCGCGCGCCAGCTCTATGGCGGGTCGATCAACCAGTTCACCCAGTCCTTCAAGAAGTTCGACTGGAACGTGCGCTTCGCCGATACTGACAATGCCGAGAGCTTTCGCGCGGCGCTTTCGCCGAAGACCAAGGCGATCTTCGTCGAGTCGATCGCCAATCCCGGCGGCATCATTACCGACATTGCCGCTATCTCGGCGGTCGCCAAGGAGGCTGGCGTTCCGCTCATCGTCGACAATACGCTCGCCACGCCCTACCTGATCCGGCCGATCGAGCACGGCGCCGACATCATCATTCATTCGCTGACCAAGTTTCTCGGCGGCCACGGCAACTCGATCGGCGGCGCCATCGTCGATTGCGGAACCTTCGACTGGTTCAAGAGCGGGCGTTATCCGACGCTGACGGAGCCTTCGCCCTCCTATCACGGCGTGACCTTCGCCGAGACCTTCGGCAATTTCGCCTTCGCCATCGCCTGCCGCGCCTTTTCGTTGCGCGATCTTGGGCCAGCCATCTCGCCGTTCAACGCCTTCCTCATTCTCACCGGTATCGAGACGCTGCCATTGCGCATGCAGCGGCACTGCGACAACACACTGGCCGTTGCCGAGTGGCTGTCGAAGCATGACCAGGTGGCCTGGGTGAATTACGCCGGGCTGCCCGGCAACAAATTCAACGCGATGGCCAAGCGCTATTGCCCGAAGGGCGCCGGCGCCGTGTTCACCTTCGGCCTGAAGGGCGGCTATCCGGCAGGCGTCAAGCTCGTGAGCAACGTCAAGCTGTTCAGCCATCTCGCCAATATCGGCGATACGCGGAGCCTGATCATTCACCCCGCCTCGACCACGCATCGCCAGCTCACCGACGAGGCGCGGTTGCGCGCGGGGGCCGGGCCTGACGTGGTGCGGCTATCGATTGGGCTCGAGGACGTCGGCGACATCATCGCCGATCTCGATCAGGCGCTCGCTGCGGCCTGATTTCTCCCCGCCGGAGCTCTTCGCTCCAGGCTCAGCCACAAATGATAAAGCGCGGCGGCGAATAGCACCATGGCGCCGGCCTGGTGCGCGAGGCCGAGCCCGATCGGAACGCCGAGCAGCAGCGTCCACACCCCGATCGTCGCTTGCAGCAGCGCGAGGCACATCAGGATGAAGCCGCTGGTGATGCGCTCAGGCGCTCCGCGGCGGGCTGCGAGCCAGCCCGATTGCAGGATGGTGGCGAGCACCACGGCATAGCCCAGCATGCGGTGATCGAACTGCACGGTGAGCGGGTTCTCGAACAGGTTGAGATACCAGGGTGAGGCTTCGCTAAGCCCGCTCGGCACGAAGGCGCCGTTGATCAGAGGCCAGGTGTTGTAGCCGAACCCTGCGTCGATTCCGGCGACAAGTCCGCCCGCCAAAATCTGGAGATAGATCAGCGCGAGCACCACGCCGGCGACCCATGCCGCCGCGGACGTGCCCGATCGCGTCCCTCCTTTGCTTTCACGCCCGAGGTCGAAGATGAGCCACAGCGTGTAGCCGAGGATGGCGACGGCGACGCCGAGATGCGCCGTCAGCCGGTACTGGCTTACATCGACACGGGCGACGAGGCCGCTCTTCACCATGTACCAGCCGAGCGCGCCTTGCAGCCCGCCGAGCACGAACAGTCCGAGCAGCCGCGGCAGCAATGCGCGCGGTATGTAGCCGGCGAACCAGAAGGCGAGGAAGGGCACAAGGAAGGCGACGCCGATCAGGCGGCCAAGGAAGCGATGGCCCCATTCCCACCAATAGATGGTCTTGTACTCATCGAGGCTCATGCCGCGTTTGAGCTCGAGATATTCGGGGATCTTTTGATAGGCGTCGAAGGCCTCCTGCCACGCGCTGTCGGACATCGGCGGAATGGCGCCGGTGACCGGCTTCCATTCGGTGATCGAGAGGCCTGAATCGGTGAGCCGTGTGGCGCCGCCGACCAGGATCATCGCCACGATGAGAAGCGCGAGCGCGCCGAGCCACAGGCGCAGGACCCTCACGTGGCGCGCGTCGATGCGGGCTTGGCCCGCGCGGGATGCGGTCAGGCTTTCGGCTGCCGTCGAAGACATAGAGGTCTGATAGCTGGCGCGGCCTGCAAACTCAATCGGTTCCGCCAGCCCCATTGCCGCAGTGGAACGCATGATTCGAAGGGGCGTTTGCGATAGTATTGAAGTGTCAGGAGATCAGCCGTGAAGACATTGGCGTTCGCAATAACTCTCGTGCTCGGATTGGCGCTCCATGCTGGCAGCGCCCTCGCCCATCATGGGTGGGCCTGGACGACGGGCAAGAACGTGGATGTTGTCGGCGTCATCAAGAAGGTCAGCCTCGGCAATCCCCACGGCATTCTCCACGTCGACATTGACGGCGAGGTCTGGACCGTCGAGGTCGGCCAACCGTGGCGCAACGAACGTGCCGGTTTGAAGGATGGTGACCTGGCTGAAGGCGTCAAAATCCGGATGATCGGCGAGCCGTCGGCCGATCCTGCGGAGAAGCGGCTGAAAGTTGAGCGCCTTTTTCTCGGTGACCGGGAATACGTGCTGTATCCCGATCGCGACTAGCGCCGATGGAGCATCTTTTGGCGATGCTGGAGGCGACGGCTCCGGCACAATATCTCCGCACCGCACGCTGGGTCTACGCTGGAGTCAGCGGCGCGCACGTGCTCGGCATCGCCCTTCTTGTCGGTTCTGCCGCATCGCTCAATCTGCGGCTTCTCGGATTTTGGCCGGCGACGCCGCTGCGGGCACTGGCGCGCGTGCTTGTTCCTGTCGCGGCGGCGGGACTTGCGCTCGCTGTCGTGACCGGCGCCCTATTGTTCTCTGTGCGCGCGACGGAATATGCGCAGGTGGCGTTCCTGCAGGTCAAAGTCGTGTTCGTCGCCCTCGGGATCCTATCGGCGGTTTTGATCCACAGAACCTATGGACTCACGCTTGAAGGCGCGAGCCAGGAACGGCGGAGCTGGCACGCCGTTATTTCTGTCGCATGCTGGCTTGGCGCGCTTGCATGCGGACGTCTCATCGCCTTCGCGGTCGACTGAGCCGTCGTCGAAAGCGCTCAAACGCAGGATGCCTCCATGAGATCCATCATTTTTGGGCTCGCCGTTGCCATGTTGCCCTGGGCCGCGCAGGCCGGCGAAACCGTGACCTACACCGTCGGTGAGGAGCAATTCGAAGGCTATCGCGCCGCGGCCAAAGACGAGTCGAAGGGATCGGTGCTGATCATCCACGATTGGGACGGTCTTACGGATTATGAAATGAAGCGCGCGGACATGCTTGCCGGGCTGGGCTATGACGCCTTCGCCCTCGATCTTTTTGGCAAGGGAAACCGTCCGGCCGAGACCGCTGCCAAGAAGAAGGAGACTGGGCGGCTCTACGATGATCGGGAGCGGATGCGCACACTCATCCTCGCGGGACTGCAAGAAGCGCGCAAGGGCGGCAATGCCAAGACCGTGGTGATGGGTTATTGCTTCGGCGGGGCCGCGGTACTTGAGCTCGCCCGCTCGGGAAAAGCGGAAGGCATTTCCGGCTATGTCTCGTTTCATGGCGGCCTCGCTACGCCCCAAGGCCAAACCTATCCTTCCAGTACGCCGCCCATTTTGATCGCGCATGGCGGGGCGGATGCTTCCGTCAGCATGGAAGACGTGGCGGCGCTGTCAAAGGAGTTGGAGAGCGCCGGCGTTCCCTACGAAATCCAGATTTACTCTGGAGCGCCGCACGGCTTTACCCATTTCGGATCGGAGAGATACCAGAAGCGCGCCGACGAACTATCGTGGGATGCGTTTCTGGATTTCCTCGCGACGAATCTTGCTGGCTAGACGGCGGCGAGCGTCCCGTTACCAGCGAGCCTGGTTGGCGGGTTTCTCTTCGGACTTAGGCTTGTCTGACTCTGCCCTGCGCCCGCGGCCGATCATGGCGAGAAGGGGATCGTAGGTCTCGATCGGCGACAAGGTCTTGAACCGGTCCTCGACCAAAGCGCGGTTCTCAAAGGCGCTGAGCGCCATCAGGTTGCCGACAGCGGCGAATTTCAAAGACATCGAATCTCTCCAATTTTGCGTTTCCTCGGCTCAAGACCATCTTGCGCAGAAACAAGTCATGCAGAAGTTCCCAGTTTGGCGCTGTGGCATTTGCCACACTCCTGCAACTCAGAAATGTGGGGCCAGACATCGGGGAGGTTCCGATAAATTTCAAGCCCTCCCCTAGTGCAGATTGTTGGTAATGTTCCTCAATCATCGAGAATGGTGTGGCAATCGATGCACTTCCGCACTGAACTATTTTTCAGGTCCACTTTGGGCCCGCGTGAGGCGAGACAAGGTCGCCCCTTACGAATTAGAGAAATGCCATGAGTCCTTCGCCTTCGCGTTCCTCGCGCGCCAGCTCCACCGGCACCGGCCGTTCGGGCAATCTGAAGCAGCAGCTTGCCCGCCTGGTCGGCATCGTCATCGTCCTGATCCTCGTGGCGCTGATCACGCGCTATTGCGGGTTCGAGCAGGACATCCATTTCATGATCAAGGACCAGGTCTCGGCCATCGACGGCGACACGCTGAAATCCGCGAACGCCGAGGTCCGGCTTTACGGCATCGACGCACCCGAGCTTTACCAGACCTGCACCGGCGCCGACGGCAAGCCGTGGGACTGCGGCCGAGCGGCGCAAGCGAAGCTGAAATCGCTGGTCGCGCGCAGGGCCGTCGATTGCGCGCCGAAATCCCGCGATAAATTCGATCGCACTGTCGCCGTCTGCTACACCAGCGCCGTGCCCGATCTCGGCGAGGCTCTGGTGCGCGAAGGACTTGCGGTGAATTTCGGCGTGGGCGATGCGCCCGGCCCCTATTCTGCTGCCGAGGCCGACGCGCAAGCCGCCAAGCGCGGGGTGTGGCGCGGGTCATTCGACAAGCCGTTCGACTGGCGGCAGGCAAATCCGCGCGAAGGGGACTAGGATAGGCCGATGGATCTCTCGCACATCCCGGTCGGCGCCAACCCGCCGCACGAGGTCAACGTCATCATCGAAATTCCGCAAGGCGGCGCGCCGGTCAAATACGAGGTCGATAAGGTCTCGGGCGCCATGTATGTCGACCGCTTCCTGCACACGGCGATGTTCTACCCGGCGAATTACGGCTTCATCCCGCACACGCTGTCGGAGGACGGCGATCCGGTCGATTGCATGGTGATCGCGCCGACGCCGGTGGCCCCTGGTGCCGTGGTTCGCTCCAGGCCGATCGGCGCGCTCTTGATGGAGGACGAGAAGGGCGTTGACGAGAAGATCATCGCCGTGCCCGTCGACAAGCTGCATCCCTACTACAAGCGGGTTGCGAGCTATCGCGACCTGCCAGAGATCCTCATGGAGCAGATCGGCCACTTCTTTCAGCACTACAAGGATCTCGAACAGGGCAAATGGGTGAAGGTGCTGCGCTGGGTGGAGCCGGCCGAGGCCATCGAGCTGATCCGCGCCGGCATCGAGCGGGCCGGACCGCGCGGCTAAATGGGCGTGCGCAGCCGCAAGCTGATCGGCACGGTGGTGCTGCTCGCGTTCCTCGGTGCCTATGCGCTGGTGATCGCGAGCATTGGCGCGGGCCGCATCACCACCGCCACTCCCCTCGCCCAGCTTGCCTTCTTCTTCGTCGCCGGGCTTGCCTGGGTGGTGCCGGCAGGCTTGCTGATCCGGTGGATGCAGCGGCCTTGAGCCGATCCGCGATCAGGCGGCGCTGACCTGCTGGAAGCGATTGCGGAAGGCTAAGGTCGCGCCTGAGAGATAGAGCGCCGTATAGGTGAGCGACTGGTAGTCGCCGGCGAGCGGGACACGCGGCAGCGCCGTGAGGAAGCGCCGATGCGCCGGGAACAGCATGCCCCTTCGCGTCGTCACCGCGGTCTTGAAGCCAGCCTCCTTGGCGAGGGCGAAGTCGCGGGCGCGTGCCGCTGTCTCATCGCCATAGGGGAAGCTGAAATGCACCGGGCGGCGCCCGAGCTTGTCCTCGATGATATCGGCAGACCCCGCCATCTCCGACAGCGCCTTCTCGGGCGCGAGTTTGGAGATCTCGTAATGGGCCTTTGACTGCGCGCCGATGGCGACCAGCGGATCGGCGGCGAGCGCGGCGATCTCATCCCAGCCCAACATCAGCTCGTGGCAGGCGGCGGACATGTCGATGTCGTAGCTATCGGCGAGCGCGCGGATCACTTGGCGCTGCCGCGCCTCGTCGACGCTGCGCAGCCACTCATAGATCTGCTCGAAGCCGCGCTGCTTCTCCTCCGCCGTTGCGGTCGGGAGACGCCACAAGCCGCCTTGGCGGCAAAGCTCGATCTCGCTTGCCCGCGCGACGACCTCCTCTAGCGCGAGCCACCACAGCTCGCCCCAGCCGGAGGCATAGTCGGTGGCGATATAGAGAGTGAGCGGCAGCGAGCGCCGCTGGAACAAGGGGTAGGCGTGGCGGAGCGTGTCGCGATAGGCCTGGTCGAAGGTGAAGCAGACGAAGCGGCGCTCGTCGTCTTCGCGCAGGCGGCGCGCAGCCTCATCGAGCGTGACGACGTCGAGCCCCTCCTCCTCGACCTGATCGAGCATAGCCTCGAGAAAGCCTGGGGCGACTTCGAGGCCGCGGTTCGGCGCGAAGTCCTTGTCTTGCGGCGGCCGCACTTGGTTCAGCGTGAAGATGACGCCGGCGCCCTGTGTGTAGGGTGCAAGCAGGCGATGCGCGCCAGAGTGATAAAGCCCGGACATGGCGGCCCTGGTCATGGCGCTCTTCATTCCGATCATGCAGACCTCCTCAAGAACCAACGTCGCTCGGCGCTCTGTTCATGCAACATCACCGTGCAGCCGAAGCCGGCGAGCTCGGCCAAGGCCGGCTCGGCGCGTCTGCTCTTGCCTTCGCCAGAGGCGAGCACGGCGAGCACCGTTCGCAGGCGCCCGGCGAGCACGGGTTGATAGTTGAAAGCCGTCTCACGGTCGGCGTGCAGCACCATAAAGTGGTAGGCCTGCGCCAAGGCCTCGAAGATCAGGGCAAGGCGCTCCGGCTTCGTCTCCTGCTTTGCTGCGGCCTTCCCTGCGGGGATCACCTGAAGCTGCGTCTCGTCGTCGACATGGACGATGTCATCGAAGCCTGCGTGGCCTGCGGCGAGTTCGGCAAAGCCAGGGGTGGGTGAAATGCCGAGCTTGGGCCCGATGGCGCCATGGGTCAGGTCGACCAGGACGCACAATCTCTGGTCGGCGCTTTGCGCCCGGGCGATGCGAATGGCTTCATGGGATGCGTCGATCTCTGGTCGCGCCGCCATGACGAGAATGGCGCGCGGCGCATCGGGCGCCACCTGGCCACGGAGATGAACGAGCACATCGTCAATTGAACTGAGCGTGGGTTTCGCCCTGCCGTTGGCTGGAGCGGGCGCGATCGGCTCGCTCCGCCGCGAGGCCTCGGCAAGGGCGCGGCTGCGCAAGACGACGCTGCGCTGTAGATAGCTGCGGAGGTCGTTTGCCGCGCCGCCCGCGACATGCCCCGGCATTAATTCGTTGGCCGCAAGCGCGCCGCGCTTCGGCAGATCGAACGGCTTCATGGGTTCCCCGGCAGGCTCTTTCGGAAGACCGAACCCCTCGCCTGCGGGGACCATTAGAGCGCCCGCCCGTAACTAAGTTGTTAAAGACCGCCCCGCTTCGGCACGCTTCGCAAGATTTAGCGGGGGCGGCGCTATTTACGGCGCGGGGCCGTTCTTCTAGCTTCAGGGGAACCGTCACCCCAAGACTGCCACCGTCTCAATCGTGACCCCCTCTCTTCGCATTCTCCATTGCTTGAGGGCGCCGATCGGAGGTCTCTTCCGGCACGTCCATGATCTGGTGAAGGGACAGGCCGAACTGGGGCTTGAAGTCGGCGTCATCTGCGACTCCGAGACCGGCGGCGAGCCTGCCGCCCGCGCGCTCGAGCGGCTTGCGGATTTCTGCACGCTCGGCGTGGCGCGCGTGCCGATGGCCCGCCAGATCAGGCCTTCGGACTTCAAGAGCTACCGCGAGGTGAAGCGCCTTGCCGCGCGCCTCGAGGTCAATGTGCTGCACGGCCACGGCGCCAAGGGCGGGGCCTATGCCCGGCTCGCGGCGCGCGGGCTGAAACGCAAGCGAAAAAGCGTCGGCGCGTTCTACACGCCGCATGGCGGAAGCCTGCACCATGCGCCGACCACGCTGACCGGGCGCATCTATGTCAAGGCTGAGCAGAGGCTTGCGCCGCTCACCGACGGTCTCATCTTCGAAAGCCTGTTTGCGGCACGCCGTTTCAGCGAGTTCATCGGTCCGCCGACCTGCCCGGTGTGCATCGTGCCGAACGGCCTCTATGCGCATGAATTCTACGAGCCGCGCATCGCCGACGACGCTGCGGACTTTGTCTTTGTCGGCGAGCTGAGACCGCTCAAGGGCGTCGACATCATGCTCGCCGCGCTCGCGGCGCAGCGCACCGTCTATCCGGCGACCGCGGTCATCGTCGGCACCGGCCCCGACGAGGCAGAGTTCAAGCGGCTGGCGCAGAAGCTCGGCATCGAGGACAAGGTGAGCTTTGCCGGCTCGGTCCCGGCGCGCACCGCCTTTGCCCGCGGCCGCTGCGTGGTGGTGCCCTCGCGGGCGGAGTCCTTCCCCTATGTGGTGCTGGAGGCTGCCGCGGCGCAGATGCCGCTGATCGCGACTGAAGTCGGCGGCATCCCAGAGATCGTTGAAGGCACCGACACGCCGCTCATCAGGCCGGGCGACATCGCGGCGCTGGCGCAGCAGATGCGGGCGTTTCTCGCGCACCCGAAGCCATTTCTCGGCCGCGCCATCCAGCTGCAACGCCACGTGGCGAACCGGCTGACCGTCGAGCGCATGACACGCGAGATCGTCGACTTCTACAGTTCGACGCTGGAGGCAAAGACCGAAGCCACTGCCGCGAAAGTGTAGTTCCTAATAGCCGCCTAGCCGTGCCGGACGTCGCTGTCGCCGTTGTGCCGAGATTCGAACAGCAGCACGATGGCCCCGACGAGCAGGATCGAGCCGACCATGATAGCGGGGATGGCGATGAGATAGCCCTCGAGGGGCGGCAAGTTCAGAAGCCAGTTCATATTGGCACCCATGCGGTTGGTTGCCCCCTTGAAGGCCGCAACGCGCGGGCGGGATGGAGGGTTCAAGGGCTGCTTGCGACAAAGACGCCCTTTTGAGCAGAATCAAAGTCTTGGGATAGGCAGTTTCACCTCACGCCTGAGGACAGTCGCTCGGGCCGGCGTGCACACGTTCGGAAAAGCGCGGACCGCAACCTTTTCGAAGCGATAAACACGCTCCGTCCTTGAATGTGTCAGGGCGACTGCTTAGCTCTGGCGTCAGACGGTGGGGGCACCGTTTAGGACGTAGCGCCATGAAACGGCTCCTTCTGTCTGCGTGCCTTGTCGGCATCCTGTTCGCCGGTCTGCCCCCGTCTCCCAAATCCATGCAAGGCGAGCCTGCGAGCGAGCCACTGAACGTGGCCGACGCCGTAACCCCGGTTTCCGGGGGTGTCTCTAGCCGCGCCAAGTCCCAATATCCGGGTCTCCAGCAGGTTGCCCTCCGCTCTCCGGCGGTCGGCGCTCTTCAGGCCGACGGCACACCTGTGGCCAGCATCGACGATCTCTTTGCGCCGGCGCTGCCGCAGGCGGCCAAGCCGGGAGAAGACGCCAAGGCCAGCGACGCGAGGCTCGTGGACGAAAGCGCCATGTGGGTGGTCGTCACCCGCGGGGCCTGGATGCATAGCGGCCCGTCGGTTGCGACACCGGTGGTCGGCCATCAGTCTCCAGGCAAGGAGATGCACCTCATCGACTCTTCGCAAGGCTGGTACCAGGTCTTCGACCCCGACACCGGGAAGCGCGGCTGGGTCTACGCCAAATATTATCTCGAGCCGATCGACCGCCCCGGACAGAAGCGCGTAGCGGCGGTGCAAGCGCCGCAAGCCCCGATCAACGCGGCGCCCGTGGTCTCAGCAGCCCCATCGAAGGCCGTGCGGAAGGTGCTCCAGCAGCCACGGTTCCTTGCCCCTCCGGAGGTCCAGCCGCAGAGAGCCGTGTCCCGCTTCCGTCCCTCTAGCGATGGCGTGGCAAGCCTGCTCGACCGTGCGTTCCGGCGGTAGCGTCTGTCGGGTCAACGCCGCTTCTAGCCAGATCTAACTAAGCCAAACTGTTGGCGGTAGAGATCAGCGTGTTGCTGACCTTTATCTTGTTGGCGAGCTCACGACCGAGCAGCTGATAGATGATACCCGCCACCTCAGCTTCGTTGCGGAAGAACTTGCTGAGCTTGTCTCGTTCAAAGACGATTGCCCGCACCTCGTCCTCGGCAATCACCGTGGCGGTAGCCGGCTTTTCCGTCAGGAAAGCGACCTCACCGACGAAATTGCCCTTCTGCAAGTGCGAGACCTCACGGCCGGCGATCGACACCCTCACATCGCCCGCGCAAATGAAGAATAGCCTTTCGAGGGGCTCATTCTCAGTGGTCAGAGTCGTACCCTTGGCGATAGCAGAAAATTCTCCGGCGAACAGGAGCCGCGCAATCTGTGCATCGTCTAGGCCGGAGAGAACACTGCGAAGCAGTTCGCGATCGGGTTCTGGCAGGCGAAGGGACAGGCGATCCTGCATCAATCGATAAATCTGGTAGGCGTTGATGGCGATGAAGATGAGGTCCCAGCCGATGCCTGTGCGCAGATCTCCGCCCGATAAGATGAAGTAGAGAATTTCGAGCGTCAGGCCGACAACGGCCACCAATCGCAACCAGAACATGTCGGTCAACCAATAGGAAACCGCGATCAGCACGTAGGAGAGATGACCCGGCCAATTGTTGAGGCTGAATAGCGACGCTAGGTCGTCCATGGATACCCTCGCTGAGCGTTGGGCGGTGAGTAGAGATCTGGAAGTGAGCGGCACCGCAAGTCGTGGCGGCTATCCGAGTGGCAAGCCCTAAATGCCTTTCGATAAGATTATCGATACACGGCTTCAGCAACGTCACATCGCCAATCTTCCCGCGCACCTGCACCATGTCGTTGACCGGTCACTGTCGCGCTCGGCAATGCCGCGTTGAATTTTCGATGGCGCTAGTGGACCTGCATCAACAGCATTGGAAAAAGTGCGAACGGAGTGAGAACATCCTTCGGGGCTATTTCGGGACTTTTTACGCCGCTTCGGGGAAGGATGGTCGGAGCGGGGAGATTTGAACTCCCGACCCCCGGTCCCCCAGACCGGTGCGCTAACCGAGCTGCGCTACGCTCCGATACCGTTCATGCTCGTTGCGCTTGGATATACACGCTCAAATGCGCGAAACAAGCCGTTCCGTCGCCATAGCGGCCTATGAGCCCTTGGCCGAGGTCAGGATCCGGCGGCAGTCCTCGAGCTCTTTCAGCACTGAATCGAGGCTCTCGGCGTCCGGCTCCTCGCCCTGGTCGGAGAGACCAGGCGGCCTGCCGAAGCTGCGGCTCTGGGCGGCTTCGGCGGCGACGTCGGGAATCTCGCGCTCGATGGCGACGCCGACCTTCTTGTCGTGACCCTCGACAGGGGGTCGCTGCTCCATGACGAAGCGAGGCCCCTGCTCGCGCAGGATCTTCTGCACGCCCCTGATGGTGTAGCCGTCGTCGTAGAGAAGAAAACGAATGCCGCGCAACAGGGCGACATCTTCAGGCCGGTAGTAGCGGCGTCCACCGCCACGTTTCATCGGCTTTAGCTGGGCGAATTTTGCTTCCCAGAAGCGAAGCACATGCTTCGGGACTTTCAGCTCGTCGGCAACTTCACTGATCGTACGAAAGGCCTCGGGTGATTTGTCCACCGCTCAAACTCCCCGCCGCTAACTCTTACAGACTCATTCCACGTCTATTCGGCCGCCTTTCTCCGAGACAGCGTGTCGTTGATACGCTGCTTCATGATGTTGCTCGCCCGGAACACGAGAACTCGCCGCGGCGTAATAGGAACTTCCTGACCTGTCTTTGGGTTGCGTCCGATCCGCTGACCCTTGTCGCGAATACCGAACGAGCCGAAGGAGGAAAGCTTCACGGTCTGCCCGCGCTCCAAGCTCGCCACGATTTCGCGAAGCACAAGCTCCACGATCTCGGCCAACTCGTTGCGAGGCAACCCTACCTTCTGAAACACCGCCTCAGCGAGGTCGGCGCGGGTCAATGTCTTCCCGCTCATCGTACGACAACTCCCCCAGAGGTCGCGGGATAAACCAAGATGCTAATAGAGCAGGCGCAAGGCGGTCAATCGCCGCGAGCATCAAATTCCTGATATTGCATCATTTTCGAGCTAGGTGTGGCTTTCGCGCGGCAGTTGTCCACCTGAGATCACCAGCGTACCAGGACAGCGCCCCAGGTGAAACCGCCTCCCATGGCCTCCATCAGCACAAGATCGCCCTTTTTGATGCGCCCGTCGCGGCAGGCGGCGTTGAGCGCAAGCGGGATTGAGGCGGCGCTGGTATTGGCGTGCTTGTCCACGGTGATGACGATCTTTTCGGGCGCCAAGCCCAGTTTGCGGGCCGCTCCGTCGAGGATGCGCTTATTGGCCTGGTGGGGAACGAACCAGTCGATATCGGAGGCCTGGTAACCGGATTTTTTCAAGGTCGCGTCGATCACCTCGGCGATATTGGTGACGGCATGGCGGAAGACCTCCGGACCGTCCATGCGGACATAACCGACGGTGCCGGTCGTCGACGGCCCTCCGTCGACATAGAGCTTGTCGCGATAGCGGCCGTCCGAGCGCAGGCACGTCGCGAGCACGCCTCGGTCCTTGGTGCTGCCATTCTGCATCTCGGCCTCGACCACGAGGGCGCCGGCGCCATCGCCGAACAGCACGCACGTGCCACGGTCGTCCCAATCGAGGATGCGGGAGAAGACCTCCGAGCCGATCACCAGCGCTCGCTTGAAGGCGCCGCTCTTCAGGTAATTGTCGGCGGTGGTCAGGGCAAAGACGAAGCCCGAGCAGACCGCCTGCACGTCGAAGGCAGCGCCATGGGTGATGCCGAGATCGGCCTGGATGGTGACGGCGGTGGCCGGAAAGGTCTGGTCGGGGGTCGAGGTGGCGAGGATGATAAGGTCGATGTCTTCCGGCTTTAGCCCGGCGTCTTCGATTGCCGCCCGGGCGGCGGCCGTCCCCATGGTCGAGGTGAACTCGCCCTTGCCGGCGATGCGCCGCTCCTTGATGCCGGTGCGGGTGGCGATCCAGTCGTCGGTGGTATCGACGACCTTGGCAAGGTCCTCGTTGGTCAACACCCGCTCAGGCAGGTATCCACCGCATCCCTTGACGACGGTCCTCAACACGCTCACCGGCAGTTTCTCCTAAGGGTCACGCCGCGCCATCGAGCACAAGCTCGGTGTGGAAACGGGTAACGTCGGCGGCAAGCCGTTTGACCACCCCGCTCGACGCCATGTCATAGGCCGTATCGACGGCGGAGGCGAAGCCGGTGGCGTCGGTGCCGCCATGGCTCTTCACGACAATGCCGTTCAGGCCGAGGAAAATGCCGCCGTTCAGCTGGCGCGGGTCCATCTTCTCCTTGAGAGCGCGAAAAGCGCCTTGCGCCAAAACGGCGCCAAGCCTGGCGAGAAGCGACCGCCTCATGGCAGCGCGAAAATATTCGCCGATCTGCTTAGCGGTTCCCTCGGCGGTCTTCAAGGCGATGTTGCCGGTGAAGCCGTCGGTCACCACCACGTCGGCGGCGCCGTGGCCGATCTCATCGCCTTCGACAAAGCCGCGAAACTCGATCGGCAGCGGCGTGTCTTTCAGCGCGGCGTAGGCAGCCTTGATCTCGTCGAGACCTTTGACCTCCTCCACCCCGATATTGAGAAGCCCGACCGTTGGCCTGTCGATGCCGAAGAGAGCGCGGGCCATGGCAGCACCCATCAGGGCAAACTCGACGAGCTGGCGGGCGTCAGCGCCGACATTGGCGCCAACGTCGAGCGCGATGCATTCGGCCTCGACCGTCGGCCACAGAACGGCGATCGCCGGCCGGTCTATGCCTGGAATGGTCTTCAGACAGAACTTGGCCATGGCCATCAGCGCCCCGGTATTGCCGGCGGATACGGCTGCGTCGGCACGGCCTTCGCGCACCGCCTCGAGGCTCAGCCACATGCTGGAATGCCTGCGGCCCTTGCGCAGCGCCTGGCTCGGCTTCGCATCCATGGCGACGGCAACATCGGTGTGGAGGACCTCGGACTTGGCGGCGAGCGCCGGGTGGCGCTTGAGCTCGGCGTCAATGCGCGCCGCGTCGCCCACGAGCAGGAAGCGCGTGTCGGGGTGGCGGACGAGCGAGATCGCCGCGCCGGCCAGGACCACGCTTGGTCCATGGTCGCCGCCCATGGCGTCGAGCGCTATGGTGACTGGAGCAGCCATCTATTGCCGTGCCGATAGGAAGAGCGTTGCTAATCACGGCCTAAGCGGCCGGGAGCCCCCTGAAAGTGGTCCCGAACATACCCAAATGGGACTGAGTGACAACCTGTATTTGACGAGGCGAAATGCCGCCGATTGCCGCTATTTCAGCCGCTTGAGGGCGGCAAAGGGGCTTTCAGGCTTCTCTTCGGGGCCGCTTTCAGGGCCAGGCTCGGCCCATTCGAAGCTCACGCCTTCGCGCTTGGGATAAGGATCGAGGCCGGTTGCCAGCGTCTCGTAGATGACCGGGCCGAGATCGATCTTGCCGTCGATGATCGGCTCGGGCCAATCGAGCGTGCCATGGCTTGCCGCCTCGTCGATGGTCTCGGCGCGGTCCTCGATCAGGTGACGGGGCCAGAACTCGATCTCGACCGGAACCTCAAGCGTGCTTGCCACCGGCTCGAGCGACACGACGCAGGTCTGAGTGACGGCTGCTGCGAGCGTGCCGCTGACCGCAAGCCGCCCCTCGCCGCGCCGGTGAATGCGGAAGGTAAAGCGGAGATCGTCGAGCGCGACTAGCTCGAGAAGTTTTGCGATCGTGTCCCGCTCCGCGCGATTGATCTCGATCGAGCGCTCTTCGCCATCTTTGAGCTCATCGACGCGGAACATCTTCGAGATCGGTGGTGGCGGACTTTCAGGCTCGCGCTCTGCGGTCTTCGGCAGTTTTCTCATCTCGTCTGGCTTACCTCCGGAAACTCGATCGCGCCTTTCCGCAAAGCCGCAAAAGTCTGTTGCTCAAGCGCCGTCACGCTTGCCCATAGATAGGAAGCGAGAGCACTGCTGCTAAGCTCTGCATTCGCCGTGCCGTCCGGCAGGGCCGCCGCAATGGCCTCGGCCAATGAGCTCTTCTCTCCCTTGGCACAGGCGCTCTCGTAAGCCTGGAGCAGGCCCATGCTCGACGCGGCAAGGGCCCGCATCTTCTTTGGGATGCGCGTGTCGCTTACGCCGAGCTCGCGTAGCACCGTCTCCATGTCCTGGCTGAAGCGGTCGACCAGCCCTTGGACGATCCCAGCCCCCTCGGCGCCTTCGGCTTTGAACCGGTGCAGCACGACGAAGAGATGCAGCGACAGCAGCGTAAAGCGGCCCTCAAGCGTGTCCGGAATGCCAAGACTCCGGTAGAAAATGGGGAGCCGTGCCTGCGCCACAATCGCGCCATAGAGTTTTTCGCTGTTGCTCGCGCCGGAGCGCCATCGCCGCAGGCGGTCAAGAGGGTTCAAACGAGCGGGCACTTCGCCTAACCTCCGCGGTCTCGACGCCCGCTTACGGAATTCGCGCGGGCGCGCCGCTCGCATGGGGTTATTGGGGGCAAATTCGCAGTGCTTAAGGACGAGCCGATCAGCATATGGCCGAGGGGACCTCTTGGGGCTTGCCTCGCAGCGGCGCTCCTCACCGCCGCCCTTGCCGGCTGCGGCGCCCAGATCGACCGCCATGGCCATGTGTTCATGGATATCGACCTCGCCACGATCCAGCCCGGCATGTCGAAGGAACAGGTTGCGAGCACGCTTGGCTCCCCCGATACGACGAGCACGATCGGCGGCGATGCCTTTTACTATATCTCGACCACGCAGAAATCCTACGCGTTCTTCAAGCCCTGGGAGATCGACCGCAAAGTGGTCGCCGTCTATTTCAACGGGCAATCCTCGGTCGATTACGTCGCCCAATACGGGCTCAAGGACGGCATTGTGGTCCGCTACGCAAAGGACGAGACCCCGGCGCGCGGCAAGGATCTCGGCCTGCTTGAGCAGCTCTTCGGCAACATCTCGCAGCGCAAGATGTTCAAGGATCAGAGACAACAGGGCATCCCGGGATCCATACCAGGCGGCGGCCCGTAGGGTCCTGAGGCCCCTCTCCTATTGGTGGGCGAGCACGGCGAGCAGCAACAGCGCCACGATATTGGTGATCTTGATCATCGGGTTCACGGCGGGACCGGCAGTGTCCTTGTAAGGATCGCCGACGGTATCGCCGGTGACGGCAGCCTTATGGGCCTCCGAGCCCTTGCCGCCGTAGTGGCCGTCCTCGATGTACTTCTTGGCGTTGTCCCAGGCGCCGCCGCCGGCCGTCATGGAGATGGCGACGAACAGGCCGGTGACGATCACGCCGAGCAGCATGGCGCCGAGGGCGGAAAAGGCAGCGCTCTTGCCGGCGATGGCGTTCACGATGAAGTAGAACACGATCGGCGACAGCACCGGCAGCAGCGACGGCACGATCATCTCCTTGATGGCGGCGCGGGTCAGGAGATCGACGGCGCGCTTATAGTCCGGGCGATCCGTCCCCTTCATGATGCCGGGCTTCTCCTTGAACTGGCGGCGCACCTCCTCGACGATCGAGCTCGCCGCGCGTCCGACGGCCGTCATGGTGATGCCGCCGAAGAGATAGGGCAGCAGTCCGCCGAGGAAGAGGCCGACCACGACGTATGGGTTCGACAGGGTGAAGACCGGATCGACGCCCTGGAAATAGGGAAACTTGTCCGGGTTGGCGGCGAAGAATTTGAGGTCCTCGGTATAGGCCGCGAACAGCACGAGCGCGCCGAGACCTGCCGAGCCGATGGCGTAACCCTTGGTCACCGCCTTGGTGGTGTTGCCGACGGCATCGAGCGCGTCGGTGGTCTTGCGGATCTCCTTCGGCATGCCGGACATCTCGGCGATGCCGCCGGCGTTATCGGTGACGGGACCGAAGGCGTCGAGCGCCACGATCATGCCGGCGAGCGCGAGCATGGTGGTGACGGCGATGGCGATGCCGAACAGGCCGGCGAGGCCATAGGTGACGAGGATGCCGGCCATGATCACGAGCGCGGGCAGCGCGGTCGCTTCCATCGATACGGCAAGACCTTGAATGACGTTGGTGCCGTGGCCGGTGACAGAGGCCTTGGCGATGGACTGCACCGGGCGATAGTTGGTGCCGGTGTAATATTCGGTGATGACCACGATCAGCGCCGTGATCACAAGACCTACGGCCCCGCACAGAAACAGCGATTTGCCGGTGAAGGTGAGATCGCCGACCGTCATCACCGTGTCCATGCCGACGAGCCATGAGGTGAGCGGCCAGAGTAGGATGAGGGAGAGAACGCCGGTCGCCAGCACGCCCTTATAGAGGGCGCCCATGATCGACTGACTTTTGCCAAGCTTCACGAAGTAGGTGCCGATGATCGAGGTGATGACGCATACCGCGCCGATGGCGAGCGGATAGATCATCATCGGCATGACACGGTCGCCGCCGGCGAAATAGATCGAGGCGAGCACCATGGTGGCGACCACGGTCACCACATAGGTTTCGAACAGGTCGGCAGCCATGCCGGCGCAGTCGCCGACATTGTCGCCGACGTTATCGGCGATGGTCGCAGGGTTGCGCGGATCGTCCTCGGGGATGCCGGCCTCGACCTTGCCGACCAAATCGCCGCCGACGTCGGCGCCCTTGGTGAAAATGCCGCCGCCGAGACGGGCGAAGATCGAGATCAGCGATGCGCCGAAGCCGAGCGAGACGAGCGCATCGACCACGACGCGCGAGGCGGGCTCATAGCCCAGCATCGAGGTGAGGATGAGGAAATAGACCGAGACACCGAGCAGAGCGAGGCCGGCAACGAGCAGGCCGGTGATGGCGCCGGCGCGGAAAGCGAGGCTCAAGCCGTCGCCGAGGCTCACGGTGGCGGCCTGCGCCGTGCGCACATTGGCGCGCACCGATACGTTCATGCCGATATAGCCGGCGGCGCCCGAGAGCACGGCGCCGATGGCAAATCCGATGGCCTGCGGCAGCCCGAGCAGATAGGCGAGGATGAGAAAGATGACGACGCCGACAACGGCGATCGTCGTGTATTGGCGCGCGAGATAGGCGGCAGCGCCTTCCTGGATCGCCGCCGCGATTTCCTGCATGCGCGCGGTGCCGGGATCGGAGGCGAGCACGGCGCGCGTGGTGACGACGCCGTAAACGATGGAGAGAACGCCGCAAGCAATGATGAGATAAAGCATTAGGGTCATAACGGAATTGTCCCCGTTCGTTTGGTTGAATTGGCAGGAATTGGGTGAGCGCGCGCGGCACCAGACCAAGGTCCCGCTGCCTGACTCGCCCCCGGCGTGAACTCGGGCCGGAAAATGCCAAAGTTGGGGCGGCGAAGCAACAGAAGCCTAAGTCCTTGGAAATAACTGCAATAACGGGGTGGCTGGGACGCGCCAGATTGTGATGGAGCGATTATCGACTATTCGAAATGCTCGTAACCGTTGCGCTCGAGCTTGAGAGCTCTGCCCTCCTTGTCCAGAACCTCGACCTCGCCGCACCCGGCACGGACTTCACCGATGGCGGTGACCGTGACTCCGTGCTGCTCGGCTTCCTTCTCGAAGCCTCCGGCATGGGAGGCTTCCATGGCGGCGACAATCTCATAGTCGTCGCCGGCGGTGATGAGTTCGGCGAGAAGCTCAGGGTTTTTGACGACCGCCTTTCCGGCGGCAGGCGAAAGCGGCACGCGCTGGGCCTCGATCGTGGCGCTGACGCCGGATGCGTTGCAGAGCTTCATCGTATCGCCGACGAGCCCGTCGGAGACATCGATCGCCGCGCGGGCGCATTGACGCAGCGGCAAGGCAAGTGCGTTGCGCGCAGAGGGGCAACGATAGCGATCGACGAGAAAAGCACCCTCGTCTGCCGATAGACCCCATTCCGCCTGGAGCCCTGGCGTTCGCAACAACTTCAGCCCGAGCGCGGCGTCGCCGATGGTGCCGCTGACGTAAAGGTGGTCGCCTTCCATGGCGCCCCGGCGCAACACCGCCTCGCCTTGCGGCAGCATGCCGATGGCGGTGACCGTGATCGTAAGCGGCCCGAGGGTGTTGCAAGTGTCGCCGCCGACGAGCTCGATGCCGGAGCTCTCTTGCGCCGCCTGTAGGCCCATGGCGAAGGCCTCGAGCCAGGGCGGCGACGGACGCTCGGCTAAGGCCACGCTCAACAGATAGACATGCGGCCGGGCGCCCTTGGCGGCGAGATCGGAGAGGCTGACGGCGACCGCCTTGTAGGCGATGGTGTCCGGCGGATCGCTCCCGAGAAAGTGCACGCCGGCGACGATAGTGTCGCAGGTGGCGACCAGCTCTTGCCCTTCCGGGATCGACAGCACTGCAGCATCGTCGAGCAGGCCGAGAGCTGCGGGGTTGGTGGCGAGCGGCGAGAAATAGCGGGCGATGATGTCGAACTCGCCGCCGTTCCCGCGTTTGCCCCGCCGGTTAGGCACCGCCGGACCCCTGACGGGCGAATTCCTGCGGCCGTTCTTCATGGCCGAGTTTGTCGAGAATGCCGTTGACCACCTTCGGCTCTTCGCCCTCGAAGAAGGCATGGGCGAGGTCGACATATTCGGTGATGACGACGCGCGACGGCACGTCCTTGCGCATCAGCATCTCGTAAGCGCCGGCGCGCAGGATGGCGCGCAGGATGGAATCGACGCGGTTGAGCCTCCAGCCTTCGGCAAGGTGGCGATCGACGAGTGGATCGATGCGGCGCTGCTCGCGCACCACGCCTTCGACGATGTCGCGGAAGAATTGCGCCTCCGCATCGCAATATTGAGAGCCTTCGACTTCTTGCCCGAGCCGATGGGCCTCGAACTCGGCAATCACGTGGGTAAGGTCGATGCCGGTCATGTCCATCTGGTAGAGCGCCTGGACGGCGGCAAGCCTTGCCGCGGTCCGCGCCTGGGGACTTCGCCCCGAGGGACTTCGCGAGGGCGTTTTGTGGCCTGAGCCGGTCATCAGCGCCGGCTCGCAGAGGAGAAATGCTGCTCGAGCTGCATCAAGGCGAGGCAGGCGCGCGCCGCGTCGCCGCCCTTGTCGCGTCCCGTGACGCTCGCCCTGGCCAGGGCCTGCTCGCGGCTGTCGCAGGTGAGAATGCCGTTGCCGAGCGGCACGGCGTGGTCGACGGCGAGCGTGTACAAGCCGGTCGCGGATTCCCGCGCCACGATGTCGTAATGGGCGGTCTCGCCGCGGATCACGCAGCCAAGCGCGATGCAGCCGCGATGGCGCCCTGCCCGGCCGACGAAGCCATTGGCAAGCGCAAGGCTGAGCGCCAGCGGAATCTCGAGCGAACCGGGTACGGCGATGCGCTCATATTCGATGCGGCGTCCTTCCAGCTCCTCGATGGCGCCGCGGGCGAGCTCGTCGGCGATATCCTCATAGAAACGAGCCTCGATGATCAGCACCGAGCGAGGGGATTTGCGGCTCATGACGCCTTCGACTCCAGGCTGCGGTGGCCCGCGACTTTGAGGCCATAGCCCTCAAGGCCCACGATCTTGCGGGCTGGAGAATTGCTTAGCAGCACCATCTCACGCACGCCGAGATCGAGCAGGATCTGCGCGCCGATGCCGTATTCGATGAGGCGCTGCTGGCCGGCCTGCTCCGGCTTCTCATCGCGCTTGAGGCGCGAGGAGATGGCGTCGGGCTTGCTCTCGCGGATCAGCACGATCACGCCGCGGCCCTCCCGGCCGATGATGTCCATGGCCTTGTGCACCAGAGTCTCGCGGTGACCGCCTGCGCCGAAGATGTCTTCGAGCGTGTTTGAGGCATGCACGCGGGCGAGCACAGGACCGCCCTCGCTCACATCGCCCTTGATCAGCGCCACATGCTCGGCGGGATCGACCGTCGTCGCATAGACTTTGAGCGCGAAGGTGCCGCCATGGACGCTGTCGATCGTGGTCTCGGCGACGACTTTGACCAGGTGATCGTAGCGAAGCCGATAGGCGATGAGATCGGCGATGGTGGCGATCTTGAGCCCGTGACGCTGGGCGAAGGCGATGAGGTCAGGCAGGCGCGCCATGGTGCCGTCGTCGTTCATGATCTCGCAGATCACGCCGGCGGGATAAAGTCCGGCAAGCCGCGCGATGTCGACGGCGGCCTCGGTATGTCCGGCACGGACAAGCACGCCGCCATCCTTGGCGACCAGCGGGAAGACGTGGCCAGGCGTCATGATGTCCCGGAAGTCCTTGGTGGGATCGATGGCGACGGAGATGGTATGCGCGCGGTCATGCGCCGAGATGCCGGTGCTTACGCCTTCGCGCGCCTCGATGGACACGGTGAAGGCCGTGGAGTGGCGCGCGCGGTTCGAGCGCGACATCAACTCGAGATGAAGCTGCTTGGCGCGGTCGGCGTTGAGCGACAGGCAGACGAGCCCGCGGCCATGCTTGGTCATGAAATTGATGGCGTCCGGCGTTGCCATCTGCGCGGGGATGACGAGGTCGCCCTCGTTCTCGCGCTCCTCTGCATCGACGAGGATGAACATGCGCCCGTTGCGGGCGTCTTCGATGACCTCCTCGATAGGGGACAGCGCCGGGTGATACTTGGTGTGGCTTACGATGTTCACTGCTTTTATCGATCCTGTTCAGATATGGCGCGGCTGGCGGCAAAGCGGCCGGCCGCGATGCGCTCGACGTAGCGTGCGAGCAAGTCCACCTCAAGGTTTACCAGATCGCCGGGCTTACGGTCTCTCCATGTGGTGTGCGTCAAGGTGTACGGAATGATATTGACGCCGAAGCGGTCGCCCTCGACCTCGTTTACCGTGAGCGAGACGCCGTTTAGCGCCACCGAGCCCTTGGCGGCGATGAATTGGGCGAATTCGGCCGGAGCCTCCAGCACAAACCTCGCACTTTCGCCGTCCGGCGTGCGCGCAACGATGCGCGCGAGCCCGTCGATATGACCGGTCATCAAGTGCCCGCCGAGCTCGGCGCCGAAGGACAGCGAGCGCTCGAGGTTGACGCGGGTGCCTTTCTTCCACGTTCCCAAGGTCGTGCGGGAGGCGGTCTCGTTGGAGACATTCGCCTCGAACACAGTCTCTTCTCTGCCGTCCTCGATCCGGGTGACGGTGAGGCAGCAGCCGTCGCAGGCGATGGAGGCGCCTTCCGTCACGCTTGCCGGGTCGTAATGGCTTGCGATCTTGAGCGTCGTGCCGTCGCGGGCCGCGACCGTGCCTATGTCGGTGACAATGCCGGTGAACATCTACGCTGTCTCTGCCACCAGGTCATGCGGTCCGGCCCGAAGGTCCGTTCCTGGGTTTGCGTGAAATGACCGCTCATCGTGAGGCGATCAAGCCCTTCGCCGACAAAGGGGAGGAGGCCGTCGCTGCCGGCAGGCGTCGAGCCATGATAGATCACCGCCTCGTCGACGAGATCGGCATCGAGCATGACGTGGGCGACCGACGGACCGCCTTCAACGAGAAGGCGCGTGATGCCGCGCCTCGCAAGCTGATCGAGCGCTTCCCTGATGGCCGGATGTCCGTGGGAATCTATGGCGACCGGAATGATCTCGGCGCCAAGCTCCTGCAGTGCCGAGGCGTTGGCTTCGCTCTCATCGGCAGCGCAGATGAACCACACCGGCACCATCTCATCCTCGAACAGGCGCGCATCGGTCGGCGTGCGCAGGCGGCGGTCTGGATCACCCGCACCGGCGAGCGGCAGTCCATGCCGGGCAATCGGCAGGTGAGGCTC
>CAVUVO010000010.1:0-60528 GCA_963744945.1 uncultured Alphaproteobacteria bacterium
CGAGGCCGTTCAGCGAAACGATCGCCGGCCGCAGCAGAAAAAGAAAGGCCGAGAGCGGACGCACCACCCAAAGGGCCGTCGCTTCGCTCTTCTGTAGCGCGAGGCTCTTCGGCGCCAGCTCGCCAAGCACGATATGGAGCGCGGTGATGATGGTGAAGGCGATCGCCACCGCGATGGCATGAGAGCCGGCGAGCGCATACGAGCCGAGACCCGAAAGCCACGGTTCGATCAGGCGCGCCAGCGCAGGCTCGCCGACCCAGCCAAGCGCCAGCGACGAGATGGTGATGCCGAGCTGGCAGGCGGCGAGATAGGCGTCCAGCCTATCCAAGGCCCGCTGCAAGGCCCTCGCGTTCCGCTTTCCGGCTTCGACGAGCTGGGTCACCCGGCTCCGCCGGACCGCCACCAGGGAAAATTCCGCGGCCACGAAGAATCCATTCGCGGCCACGAGCGCCAACACGGAGATAATTCCAAGAATGTTGGTCAAACTGCCATCGCCCGTAGGCATGGTCTCCTCTCTAGGTTGTCGTCATCTGCGAGGGCCGCAGCATAGACGGCGGCTGCGACAATGTCGCCCCGGCTTGGAGTCTCGCCAATTTTGCGCTACTGGCAGGGCGACAGCGTCTTCGCCATGGATTGAGTTGCTGTCCCGCCCGTGCTTTCTTCTCCCACTTTGCGATGGGGTGCCTACTTCATGCAGGATTCAGACGCGCGCAAATCGACAGGGATGCGCGCAAGCCACGAATTGTTCAAGAATGTCGCCTGCCCGTTCTGCGGCATGCTTTGCGACGATCTCGAGATCGAGCGGAACGGCGACGCGCTGAAGGTGCTCAAGAACGGCTGCGGCCGGTCGGTGGCGGGCTTCGAGCGCAAGCTGCCGCCGAGCAGCCCGAAAATTCGCGGCAAGGAGGTCACGCTCGCCGAAGCCGTGAAGGAGGCTGCGTCCCTGATCAGCCGCGCCGGCAATCCGCTGTTCGGCGGTTTAGCCACCGACGTCGAAGGCATGCGCGCCGCGATGGCGCTCGCCGAGCGGGCGGGCGGCGTGGTCGACCATGCGTTGAGCGAAGGCCAGTACCGCAATATCAGGGTGCTACAGAGCACCGGCTGGACCACGTCCACGCTCACCGAGACGCGCAACCGCGCCGATCTCATCATCGTGGTGGGCAGCGACATGCGAAAGCTGCACCCGCGCTTCTTCGAGCGCATCGTGTCGCCGCCGGATTCGATGTTCGGCGTCACCGCGCCGAAGCGCACCGTTGTGCTGATCGGCGAGGTTCCCGACCGCAAGGTCGCTGCCGGAGCGAAGGTTGGCGAGATCATCGCGCTTCCCTGCAAGGTGGAGCAGGTGGGCGAGGTCCTGGGTGCGCTCCGGGCGCGGCTTCGCGGCTTCCGCATCGATGCCAAGACCGCGGGCGGCATCCCGATTGCCAAGATCGATGCGCTGATGGAGCACTGCCGCAAGGCGCAGTACGGCGTGGTGGTGTGGGCGCCGCCCACCCTCGACGTGCCGCATGCCGAGCTCACCGTCGACCAGGTCGCTGGGCTGGTGAAGGACCTCAACGTGACGCAGCGCTTCGCAGGGCTATCGCTCGGCGGCAACGAAGGCGCCATGTCGGCCGGCGCGGTCTCGACCTGGCAGAGCGGCTTTCCGCTGCGCATCTCCTATGCAAGCGGCTCTCCGCGGTTCGATCCTTACCGCAATGCGATCTTTCGCATGGTCATCGAAGGCGAGGGCGACCTGCTCATGTGGATCGCCTCCATTTCTCCTGACCTCGCGCCCCCTTCGACCGACATTCCCACCATCGTGCTCGGGACGCCCGGGCTCAGGCTGCCGCAGGAACCGGCGGTGTTCATACCCGTCGGCACGCCAGGCGTCGACGAGAAGGGGCGGCTCGTGCGTTGCGACAGCGTGGTGTCGCTGCCCTTGAAGAATTTGCATCGCGCCGAGCTTCCGCACGTCGCCGATGTGCTCAAGTCAATCGAAGCTGCGCTGTAAGCGGGGTCTCCAGCACATGGTCATCAGGCTCTCTGGCGGAAAGATCTACGACCCCGCCAACAAGGTGAGCGGCGAGGTTCGCGACATCTATGTCGAGGACGGCAAGATCGTGTCTGCTCCGGCCGACGGGCGCGTGGCGCAGACCTACGATCTGAAAGGCCGCGTGGTGATGGCAGGCGCCATCGACCCGCACACCCATATCGGCGGCGGCAAGATGACCATCGCCCGCATGCTGATCCCCGAAGACCACATGAAGGACGAGGTGGCGCGCACCGATATCACCCGCGCCGGCACAGGCCACGCCGTGCCTTCGACCATGGTCACCGGCTATCGCTACGCCGAGATGGGCTACACCGCCTGCTTCGAGCCGGCCATGCTGCCTGCCAATGCGCGCCAGGCGCATATGGAGATGGGCGACACGCCAATGGTCGACAAAGGCGCCTTCGTCATGCTCGGCAGCGACGATTTCTTCCTGCGTCAGCTCGCGGCCAAGAACGAGTTCGAACGCATCAAGGATTACGTCGCCTGGACCATGCATTCGGCGCAAGCCATCGCGGTCAAGGTGGTCAACCCCGGCGGCATCAGCGCCTTCAAGTTCAATCAGCGGAAGCTCGATCTCGACGAGGAGCACGTCTACTACCACGTGACGCCGCGGCAGATCATCGTGACCTTGGCCCGCGCGCTGAAAGAGCTCGGCGTCGTGCATCCGCTTGCACGTGCATGGCTGCAATCTCGGCATCCCGGGCAATATCGAATCGACGCTCGCCACCATCCGCGCGGCGGAAGGCCTGCCGCTGCACATGACGCATACCCAGTTCCTGAGCTACGGCACGGAGGGCGACCGCAAGTTCTCCTCAGGCGCGCCGCGGCTCGCCGAGCTCGTCAACAAGACGCCGAACGTCTCGATCGACGTCGGCCAGGTGCTGTTCGGGCAGACCTGCACGGCGTCTGGCGACAGCATGCGCCAATACGCCATCGGCAAGAGCGCGCACCCGAAGCGCACGGTGGTGATGGACATCGAATGCGACGCCGGCTGCGGCGTCGTGCCGATGCGCTACCGCGACAAGAGCTTCGTCAACGCCATGCAATGGGTGGTCGGGCTCGAGACCTTCCTCTTGGTCGAGGATCCGTGGCGCATGTTCCTGACCACCGATCATCCGAACGGCGCGCCGTTCTACACCTATCCGCATCTGATCAGGCTGTTGATGGACCGCGGCTTCCGCAACGACATGCTACAGAAGATCAATCCTGACGCCGCGGCGATGAGCATCCTGCCAACGATCACCCGCGAATACAGCCTCGACGAGATCGCCATCCTGACCAGGGCAGGGCCGGCGCGGAGCCTAGGATTGGTGAATCGCGGCCATCTCGGCATCGGCGCCTCTGCCGATATCACCGTCTACAAGGACGATGCCGACCGCGAAGCGATGTTCAAAACGCCTGAGCTCGTGTTCAAGAACGGCGAGTTGATCGTGAAGAACGGCAAGGTGGTGAAGGTGGTGCATGGCGCCACCCATGTGGTGCGTCCCCACTACGACCGATCCATCGAGCGGCCGCTGGAAGACTATTTCTCGCGCTTCCACACCGTCGCCATGGAGAATTTCAAGCTCCCCGACGACGAGATCATCGACGGCGGCCAGGGTGCGCTGATCGTGCAGCCGACGCGGCAGTAGACCCTTCGCTCACTGCTTGGGCCGGTTGCCCATGATGTCGAAATCGGCCTCTTGCAGATGGTATTTTTGCACGATGTTGGACGAGTCGGCGAGCGCGCGCATGCAAGCGTCGTGCGCCGCACGCTTCTCCGCATCATCGAGCGCATCTCCGTCCTTCACGCGGTCGGAGGCCGCAAAGCATTTCTGCGCGTCCTGAGCGAGCGCAGGACGCTGAAGGATGCCGCAAGCAGACATCCTGCCGAGAGCATCAAGCCAAGCCTATGGGAAGACATGCGCCGCAAGTCCGAATTGCCGCCGAACGGGTTAAGCATACGCCTAACTATGTCCGCTTCTTGGCCGCCGCGAAGGAGCGGACACTGCTATTGGCAGTTCCCGCCGATCTGCTACCCGCTCTAGGCCGTGTCAATAGAGCAGGTAGTTCCGCCTGATCTCCTGGAACTCGGCGACGCCGGGGCGCCAGCTCGCGACGATATCTTGAAGCGGCATCTGGCTCTCGATCTGCTGCCTGAGGGTCGGGGAGCCGGCCAGAATGTCGATCGGCATCTTGTCGTGCTCATATTCGTAAGGCGGATCGCGCCATTGGAAGCGGTCCGGCGCCGAGCCGTAACATTCGCGGAGCAGCGACACGCCGGCCTTCACCGGCAGGAATGCCTCGCGGCTCGTGACATGAATCTGGCAGCCGCCGCAGGTCACGCGGGCGTGCTTCTGGAAGGTCGGCTCGAAGTTCACGCCGCGGAAATGTACGCCCTTCAGCCCGACCTTGTTCATGCGCTCGGCGAGCTGGTCGCCGTCGAGCCAGGGCGCGCCGATCAGCTCGAAGGGGCGCGTGGTGCCGCGGCCCTCTGACAGCATGGTGCCTTCGTAGAGCACGGTGCCGGGATAGACGATGGCCGTGTCGAGCGTCGGCATGTTGGGCGACGGCATCACCCAGGGAAGGTCGGTCGCGTCCCAATACATGTCGCGCGACCAGCCCTCCATCGGCATGATTTCGAGCGTGGCGTTGATGCCGTGATGCTCGTTGAACAGCCGCGCAAGCTCGGCGATGGTCATGCCGTGGCGCATCGGCATGCGGAACTGGCCGACGAAGGACTCAAACCCCGGCTCTAGCGTCGGCCCTTCGACTTGGCCGCCGCCGATTGGGTTCGGGCGGTCGCAGACGATGACCGGTACGCCATGACGCGCCGCGGCGCGCAGGCAATTCGCCATGGTGTAGATGAAGGTGTAGATGCGGGCGCCGACGTCCTGCAGGTCGATGACGAGCACGTCGATGAGATCGAGCATCTCCTTGGTCGGCTCGCGCGTCTCGCTGTAGAGCGAGAAGATCGGAACGTTGCGGCGCCGGTCCTTTGCGTGCGGCGTCTCGATCATGTTGTCTTGCAGGTCCGAGCGGTAGCCGTGCTGCGGCCCGAAAATTGCGGTGAGCTTGTAGCGGTTGGAGTGGCTCAAGACGTCGGTCACATGGCGGAAGTCGTGGCCGACCGAGGCCGGGTTGGCGAGCACGCCGACGCGCAGCCCGTTCAAGCGGGACGAGGCGAGGAGTGCTTCGGAGCCGAGTTGCATGGCCCGTTGCTTAGCCCGCCGCCGCCGCGCTGCGCCAGCAAAAAGGGCCTGCAAAAAATCGAATCGTCATGCCCGGGCGAAGACCCGGGCATCCAGGGCTTCCGGCTCGGAGCAAGCGGCCCCGGATTGCCGGGTCAAGCCCGGCAATGACGAGTCGATATGGTTGGTCCGCAGTCTAGGCCGCGTCGACCAGAACGACCTCCGAGTCGGCGAGCGCGGTAATCTTCACCACCGCTTCGTCGGCGATGGCGGCGCCGTCTCTCGCGTTCAGCGTCACGCCATTCACCTCGACCTCGCCTTCCGCCGGCACGAGATAGAGGTGGCGGCCTTTGCCGAGAGCGTATTCCGCGCTCTCGCCGGCTTTCAGCGTGGCGCCGAGAACGCGCGCCTCGGCGCGGATCGGCAGCGCGTCGGAATCGCCCTCGAAGCCGCTCGCCAGCACCACGAACGAGCCTGCGCGGTCGCCCTTGGGGAAGGGCTTTGCGCCCCATGAAGGCTTGCCGCCCTCGCGCTCCGGCTCGATCCAGATCTGGAAGATCCGGGTCGTCTCCGGCTCGCGATTATATTCGGCGTGGCGGACCCCGCTGCCGGCGCTCATCACCTGCACGTCGCCGGCCTCGGTGCGTCCCTTGTTGCCGAGGCTGTCCTCATGGGTGATGGCTCCGTCGCGCACATAGGTGATGATCTCCATGTTGGCGTGCGGATGCGGCGGGAAGCCGGTATGCGGCGCGATCTCGTCGTCGTTCCACACGCGGATCGAGCCCCAGCCCATGCGCTCGGGGTCGTAATAGCCGCCGAATGAGAAATGATGCTTGGCCTTGAGCCAACCGTGGTCGGCGCCGCCAAGCCCTTTGAATGCTCTTACCTCGATCATGTCCTTACCCTCCGCGCCATGCTCGGCGCTGTTGCATGTCCCCAAAATGGGGTGCAGGATCGGCGAATAAATAGAAACTTTAGAAACTCATTGTTTCTCAAATCATGTCTAAGCTTCCCGATCTCGAAGGGCTTGCCGTCTTCGCCAAGGTGGCAGAGCTCCGCTCTTTCGTGCTCGCCGCCAAGGATCTCGAGCTGTCCAAGGCCACGATATCAAAGGCCATCGCCAGGCTGGAGAAGAGGCTGGGCGCGCGGCTGTTCAATCGCACCTCGCGCCGGCTGGCGCTCACCGACGCAGGCCAGCTCCTGCTTGATCGCGCCGCGCGCATCCTCGCCGAGGGCGAGGCAGCCGAAAGCGAGGCCCATGCACAGTCGGCGAGCCCGCGCGGGCTCGTGCGCCTCGCCGTGCCGATGTCCTTCGGGCTTCAGGGAGGTGGCGCTCCTCCTGCCGGAGTTTCTTGCCGAATACCCTGACGTTTCGGTCGATCTGCATTTGAGCGATGAGCTGGTCGATCTGATCGGCGCCGGGTTCGATGCCGCCTTGCGCATCGCCGCACTGCCCGATTCCTCCTTGCGGGCGAGGCGGCTGCGCGGCGTGAGCCGTAACCTCGTCGCCGCCCCGTCCTATCTCAAGCGCCACGGGCGCCCCGCCCATCCGCGCGACCTCCTGCACCACGCCTGCCTCTGCTACGCCTATCTGCCGACGCCGGACGTCTGGCGCTTCGTCAACAAGGCCGGCGAGGTGGCTCAGGTGCGGCCCGCCGGGCCGCTTCGGGCCAACAATGCCGATGCGCTTGCGCCTGCGCTCCTTGCAGGTCTCGGGCTTGCGGTGCAGCCCGATTTCGTGGTCGGCGAGGCAATCGAGGACGGACGCCTCGAAGTGGTGATGCCGGATTGGTCACCGCCGCCGATCGCACTCCACCTCGTCATGCCGCCGGGCGGTCCGAGGCCGGCGCGGGTCGAGGTTCTTGCCGCCTTCCTCTCCGAGCGGCTCGGCGCCTAGGCCGCCAGCACTACCATGCTCAGTTCACCTAGTCGGAAGGCGGCATTTGATTTCCGGCCGGATCGCAGACGATACTCTGGGCTCTGGGGGGCTCCATCAGATGCCGGAAAGTAGGGAATTTCGCTTCGGGCGGCGTTTTTGGGCCTTTGTCGGGCTTGCGCTCCTGTTGGCCTATACCGCGTGGATCGGTGCTCCCTATCTTCGCTCCGTCGTCGTTCGCGATGCCGCTGTCACCACCTGGATAAACACCACGGCGGCCCCGATCGATGGCTTTCTCTCAGGCAAGCCGCTGCATGCTCGGCGACAGCGTCGGGAAAGACGGGCTGATCGCCACCATTGGGAATCCGCTTCAGGATGCGACGCCGGTGATCAGGGCCGAGGCCGATCTAAACAAGGCGAAGCAACATGTGCGCGGGTTGCAGGAGCTGATGACGAGTCTCGAAGCCGGAGCCGCGGCGCGCGCCGCGATGGAACTTGCCGATGCCAAAGTCGAGGCGGACAGCGCGGAGAAGATTCTCGCCAGCGTGAAGAGCGTCTTATGAAGCCGCCAAGTTTCAGCCGGTCAAGGCGCCGCCGGACTCCTATGTCTGGAGCCTGATCGCTTCTCCTGGCGACTTCGTGCGCGCCGGTGCGCCGGTCGCGACCTGGGTCGATTGCAGCATCATGCTTGTCGATGTGCCGGTATCGGATGTCGAGCTCGCGCTATTGCGGACCGACGCGCCGGCTCGCATCGTCATTGAGGGCGACCAAAAGGTTCGCGCCGGCAAGGTTTATTTGACGCGCGGCGCCGCGGCGACCATCGGCGCGGACGATCTTGCCGCGCTTGCCAAGGGGCGGCATGCCGGGACCGGGCAGGTTCTTGTCCAGTTCGAGCCGTCCGCCGCCGACATCTGGGAATGTCCGATAGGGGCCGCGGCCTATGTCGATTTTCCGGACATCGGCATTCTCGACATCTTGCGCGCCAGGTTGCGCCTCTAGCAACCGAGATGCCGAGCGATCCGCAAGTCACTCCGGAGCAACTGGCGCAAGAGCGCTCAATTCGGTTCGCCTTTCTTGCCGATCTTGGGGTGCTCGCGCTGGCGGTTCCCGTCGGCTTATTGGGCGGCTCGCTGACGATCAAGGCCGAAGCCATTCGCTTCGTGCTGGGGATGTCGATTGAGATTTTCGCCTACACGGTGATGTGGCGCCTGCATCGCGGCAAGCTGCATGACCTTGAGTTCGGCGGCGGCAAGCTCGAGCAGATCGCCAATCTCGTGACTGGCATCGGCATGCTCGGTGGTGCGGCTTGGATCGCCAGCAAGGCCATGGCCATCGTCGGCGGCCATGGTGAGGTCGGCGCCCCGCTTGGCCTCGCCCTTGCCGCCATCGTCGGCGCGCTCAACGCCTATATCAATTTCGTCGCCTGGGACGCCATGCGGCGGGCTGCGGTGGGGAGACTCAAGCCTCGTCATGCAAGGCCAATTGCAGGCGCGACGGGTGAAGCTGCTCTGCTCAATCGTCGTGCTCTTCACCATGACGATTGCCGCACTCTCCACGGATAACGTGGTGGTGGCCTCCGCCGATGCGGCCGGCTCGGTGTTCGTTGCCATACTCATGGTGATCAACGGCAGCGAGATGCTGCGTACCGGTATTCCGGATCTGCTTGACCGCTCCGCCGGCAAGACCGTCCGCGACACGGTTGATCGCGTGCTTGCCGAGAGCGCGGGCGACTATCAGCGGCTCGACCGGGTGAGGTCGAGGCGCTCAGGCCGCGTCGTCTTCGTCGAGATCGCGCTGAGCTTCGAGCCCGGATTGACCATCGCCGAGGTCAACCGCCGCATCGATGCGCTGAAGGACTCCATGGCGCAGGAGATCGAGCACGCCGACATCTCGATCCTCACCACGGGCGCCGCGGCTGCCTGAGCACGGCCGCAATAGGCCAAGGCTATCGGTTCAATTGGCCAACGGTATTTCCGAAAATGGCGGAAAACGGCTCTTATCTGGGCACACGCTCGAGAGAATCGGCGTAAAGCTCGGAAATAGAACGGAGTGATCTGATGACCAACAAGACCGCTACCCTTTCACTTGCTCTTGCCGGCGCGCTGGCGACCGCGCTTGCAAGCCTGTCGGCCCCCGTTTCGGCCGAAGAGTCCTCCAAGGAGAAATGCTTCGGCGTTGCCTTGAAGGGCCAGAACGACTGCGCCGCCGGCCCCGGCACCACCTGCGCCGGCACGTCCAAGACCGATTACCAGGGCAATGCCTGGAAGCTCGTTCCCAAGGGCACTTGCACCACCATCGACACTCCCAATGGCAAGGGCTCTCTCGAGCCGCGTGCTTAGCTCGTGAACCCGCGCCAAGGACCTTACGCGTGACAGGCGAGGGGGCGAAGATGGGAAGCGGTGCCTCACCGGCATGCTGCTCGCCTTCGCTCCCCGCCGTTGGCCATGGAGGCTGACATGACCTCCCGGAACTTCCCCGGCCATGCCTCGATCCCGGCCGCGAGCGTCGGCGTCGGATTCAAGCCTGAGCATGCCGAAGAGGCGCTCCACGTCGATCACGGGCTCGGCTTCTTCGAAGTGCATGCCGAGAACTATATGGGCGACGGCGGCGCGCCCCATCGCATGCTGACCGAGCTTCGCACTGCGCGCGCCGCTCTCGGTGCATGGCGTGGCGTTGTCGATCGGCGGCGCAGGACCGCTCAACCGCGAGCATCTCGCGCGCCTGAAGCGCGTGATCGACCGCTACGAGCCTGCGCTCTTCTCAGAGCATCTCGCCTGGTCGACCCATGACGGCGTCTATCTCAACGATCTTCTGCCGGTTCCCTACAACGCCGAGACGCTTTCCCGGGTCTCCGACCACATCGACGAGGTGCAGGAGACGCTCCGGCGGCAGATGCTGCTCGAGAACCCCTCGACCTATGTCGCCTTCGAGGACTCGACCATGAGCGAGGTCGAGTTCCTGCGCGAGATCGTCAACCGCACCGGCTGCGGCCTTCTGCTCGATGTGAACAATGTCTATGTCTCCGCCGTCAATCATGGCAGCGAACCGATGGCCTATCTCGACCAGTTCCCCATGGAGCATGTCGGCGAGATCCATCTCGGCGGCCATTTCGAGGATCGCGACGATCTCGACGCGCCGCTCCTGATCGATGCCCACGGCACGCCGGTCGCCGACGTCGTCTGGCAGCTCTACGCCCGCACGCTTGCGCGTATCGGAGCGATACCGACGCTGATCGAATGGGATAACGACGTGCCCGCCTTCCCGGTGCTCGCCGCCGAGGCCGAGCGGGCGATGCGCGTCATGACCGCCGAAACCAAGCGCCGCGAACGGCGTGGCGCCGGAATGGTTTTGGCCGAAGGGAGCCGATATGCAGACCCTCTTGGATTTGCAGGATGAGTTTGCCGACGCTTTGCTGAGCGCCGCGACGCCGGTGCCCTCGAGCCTCAAGGGCGCTTCGCTCCGCCGGGCCGACCGGCGCTTTGCCGTCTATCGCAACAATGTCGCCGTCAGCCTGATCGAGGCGCTCGGCGCGCGGTTCCCCGTGGTGAAGCGCCTCGTCGGCGATGAGTTTTTCGGCGCCATGGCCCATGCCTTCGTGCTGCGCGAGCCGCCCGTCTCGCCGCTCCTCATTCATTACGGCGAAACCTTCGCGGCCTTCATCGAGGAATTCGATGCCGCTGCGCCGCTGCCCTATCTCTCCGACGTGGCGCGGCTCGAATATGCGCGGGGACGCGCCTATCATGCAGCCGATGCCGAGCCGCTGCAACGTGCCGCCTTCGCCGCGCTGCCGGCAGGGCGCATCGGCGCCGCCCGCGTCATGCTGCACCCTTCGGTCGGCATTGTCGCCTCGCGCTTTCCAGTGCTGTCGATCTGGGAGGCCAATCAGGATCGAGCAGTGCGGGCCGTGCCTCATTGGGGGGCCGAGGCCGCGGTCGTGGCGCGGCCTTTCCTCGAGGTCGAGACGCGGCGGCTTCTCCCCGGCACCGATGTGTTCCTGCTCGCGCTTCAGGCAGGATCGACGATTGCCGAGGCGGTGGAGCGCGCGGCCACAGCCACCTCCGAGTTCAATGCTTCGGATGGTCTCGCCGTGCTGATCGGCGCGCATCTCGCCGTCGCCCTCGACGACGCGAGCTAACTCAGAAGGTAAGGAAAACGTGGATGGCCGGGTCAAGCCCGGCCATGACGAGTCACGTTTTCAGCGGGCGGGCGCCGGCTCGGAAGCCGGCTGCACGCGGTTCCAGATCAGATGATCGAGGGAGATGGCCCCTGGACCGCGGGCGATGATGAGAAGCAGGCACGCTGCCCATAGGATGTGGTCCGGCCAGCCGTCGGGATAGACGAAGAGCTGGATGACGGCCGTCATGCAGAGAAGGCCAAGCGCCGACAGCCGAGAGGCAAGGCCGATCACCAGCAACACCGGAAACACATGCTCGGCGATGGTCGAGAGATAGGCGGCGGTATCCGGCGGCAGCAGCGGAACCTTATATTCCTCGCGGAACAGGAAGAACGTGTTCTCCTTGATCATGAAGAACCCTTCGACCTTGGTCTGGCCTGAGCGCCAGAACACACCGGCAACGGCAAAGCGCGCCAGAAGCGCGACCAGACTATAGGGAATGCGCTCGGCGAGCGCCCTGCCGCGTTCCAGCAAATTGACGAGCCACATGGGTCTTCTCCTTGATCCTGGCGGCCATTCGAACCCAAGACATCCTGGCGTCGATCGGCCCCGCGAGGCACGATTTCCGGCCTAGATCAAAGCCTAAGCCTGGCCCATCGGGAAATGCCGATCGAGGATCAACACCATAGCGCCTCGCTATTGGACCTCGCGGCGGCATCGGCGCCTAATCCACCCTGAGACAGGCTGAGCGGGGCATCTCGCGAGCCAGCCAACGCACTCCTGCGCCACGCTTTCGGGCGCCTGCACATGGAGAGACGCATGTTGATTTCGAGGTCCTGCGTGGTTCACATGGCGCAGCCGCAGCACGCAACTCAAACGGCGCAGCTGATGCGCAGCGTGATGTGAGTGAGGTCCGTGACGAGATCGCCGGGCGCCGGTTCTGTTCGCCGTGCCGAGGCCGTCCTTCTTGCGGGAGCCGAGCCTGAAGATGACCACTCCAGTCTTCCACACGCTCGACGAGGCCTTCCGCTATTGCCGCGACATGGATGCCTCCTTGCGCGAGAGGCTCGATACCTTCTCCAACGCGGCGCGGGCGCTTCGCCCGGCCATGCAGGAGGCGGTCGATCGCCTCGTGGTGCGGCTCATGGCGACCGACGCAGGGGCTGGCGCGCCGCAGATCGGCGATCCCATGCCGAACTTCGTTCTGCCGGACGAGGCTGGCGAGCTCGTGAGCCTGGAGAACCTGTTGCGGGTGGGGCCGGTCGCCGTCACCTTCCATCGCGGCCATTGGTGTCCCTATTGCCGCATCAACACCAGGGCGCTCGCCGAGGCGCAGACCAAGATTGCCGCGGCAGGCGGGCAGATCGTGGCGATCATGCCGGACCGCCAGCAATTCGCCGTCTCGCTCAAGCACGACTCGAAGATGCATTATCCGGTGCTCACCGACATGGACAACGGCTACGCGCTCTCGCTCAACCTTGCCATCTGGGTCGGCGGCGAAGTGCAGGAGCTGATGGCGGCGTCCGGGCGCGATCTGCCTCGCTATCAGGGCAACGATTCCTGGATGCTGCCGCTGCCGGCGAGCTTCGTCGTGGATGCGGAGGGCATCGTGCGGGCGCGCTTCATCGATCCAGATTACCGCAAGCGGATGGCGATCGAGGATCTGCTCCAGGCGGTGCGGGACGCGGGAATTTCACGGCCCCGTTCACCCTGGTAGTTTTGTTGCTCGCGCCCGATCTCGCCTACCCATTCCCGTCCTCAAGTGCTATTGAGAACCCAGGGGTAAAACGCAACAATTCAGCATCCTTACGGATTGGAGGCAGCTACGCGGCCGCCAGGACGAGGGGAGCTTGCAGATGACGGCGAATTCGCTTTCCGATGCGCTGCACGAGGCCTACGTCCAGGCCCGCGACATGGACGCCTCGCTTGGCGAGCGCCTACAGGCTTTCGCCGACGCGGTGCGACGCCTTGGCCCGCATTTCCAGGAAGCTGTCGACAAGCTTGTGGCGCGGCTGAAAGAGCAGGGCGTCGGCGAGACCGCGCCTAAGCCCGGCGAGCCCATGCCGCTCTTCGTCCTGCCCGACGAAACGGGTCACCTCGTCAGCCTAGACACGCTTCTCGACAAGGGGCCGGTCGCCATCACCTTCCATCGCGGATATTGGTGTCCCTATTGCCGCATCAACACGCGTGCGCTCGCCGAGGCGCAAGACGAGATCGCGGCGGAGGGCGGACAGATCGCCGCCATCATGCCCGACCAGCAGCATTTCACCTCCGAGCTCAAGGCAGAGCACGACGCGCCGTTCCCGATCCTCACCGACATCGACAATGGTTACGCCATGTCTTTGAACCTCGCCTTCTGGGTCGGCGACGAGATGCAGAAGCTGATGACCGGCGCGGGCTGGGACGTGTCGCGCTCGCAAGGCAGCAACACCTGGCTGCTTCCAATCCCCGCAACGTTCGTGGTCGGCACCGACGGCGAGGTGAAGTCGCGCTTCCTCGATCCCGATTACCGCAAGCGCGTGGCGGTCGAGGATCTGATCGCAGCGCTGAAGAGCGCGCATTAGCCGATCGCGAGTCCTATCGATCCAAGCTGCTCAGTTCAGTCGGCGCCCCTCCTTGGTGTACGTTCTAATTTGCGAGCAACAAGGAGTGTGAAATGTCAGAGGAGAATGCGCAAAAACTTTGGGAAGAGCGGGCTCATCGACCATTCGAGCCGCTCTTCACTGCTTCCGGCAAGGGCGTTGATACGGACGCGGCACTGCGCATGGCGCACGCATTTGAGTACATCGCGGCTCAACTCGGTCAAATCAATCGGAAGCTAACCAGGCTGACACGCTAGGCTAGCGCGATCCGCTCCTCAAGGGCGGGGCGATAACCACAAACCAAGCGAGAGTCGCTGGGCTCAGCGGAAATAGATCTGGATCGAGAACGTGTTGTTGGTGCCGGCGGGCGGCGGCGGGAAGGGAGCCGCGGCCCGCACTGTGGCGATCGCGGCCTGGTCGGCGGCTTGCTTGCCGCTCGAGCGGACGATCCTCACCCCCTGCAATCCACCGCCGGGTCCGATGCTGAAGGCGACCGTGGCACTGCCGCCTCCACCAACTCTCGGCCGATGCCGTCCGATCGCCGCCCGCACATTGGCGGCATAGCGGCCGGAGCTGACTTTACCGGCGGCCGGAGCAGGCTTGCGGCCGAAGCCGAGGGCCATGGGCTTGCCGAACAGTCCGCCTTGCGGTTTGGCTGAGGCGGTCTCTCTCGGTTTTTCCGCCGGAGTTGATTTCGGCGCGGGCTTCTCTTCGCGCGGGATTGCCTTGGCGACGGGCGCAGGTTCAGGCTTGGGCGATGTCGCCTCCGCCGCGGCCGTGGTCTCCTTGACCTCGGTCTTGGGCGCTTCCGGCGCCTTCTCTGCCTCGGGCCGTGCTTCGCTCGCCGGAGAGGCTGCGACTTGCGCAGGCTCAGGCCGTGCGGCCGGTTTTGGCTCGTCCGGCAGCGTCTCGACCTTCGCCTCCTCGACGGTCTTTGCCTCGCGCACGGCAGGCGCCTTCGCCACCGCCTCGAGCGTCTCCTCAGGGGCCTTGGCGACGGTGGCAGGCTCGGGCTCGGGCTTCGGCGCGGTGGCAACCGTCTCGGACGGCACCGGTGCGGCAACAGTCTCAGGCTCGCCCTTGGCGATCTGCGACGGCTCCGGCTTCGGCGCCGGTTTCAAATCGGCAGGCGGCGTCTCGACCTTCGGTTCGTCAGCCACAGGCTTGGCAGGTTCTGTCGCCGTCTCTCCGCCGGTGCTTTCCGCCGGTGCCGGCGAGGGTGGAGCCGCTGGATCCACGGCATGATCGGCGCTCTGCGGTGCGTCGGGCACGGCGCCGGTCGGCGACGGATCGGCGGGCTCTGCCGGCGTCACTTCCACTATGGGTGTCGCGGGTTCCTCCCAAGGCTTAGGCTTCGCGGCCGCTGGCTTGGTATCGACGGTGATGGCGTGCGGGTTGCTGCTGCCGGGACCCGGCACCGTGATGAGCACGGACTGCAACGCGGCTGCGCCGAGCAGAATGCCGCCGGCGGCAAGCACGAGAAGGGGCAGTTTCGGTCGGTCTCTCTGGGTCACGGCAGAATGGGTTGGTGTTGCACGATTGCCAACTGAACCCGTTACGCCGAATCCGGCTTACCTGAGTCGCGGACTCCCGCCAATGCTAGATTTGTATTTTGGACCCGGAGCTTGCGCGCGCCGGCGCTCGCGCCGACTCTGCTCGCGGCGCTTCGCGCGAGCACAACTGCCTTCCGTCACTGTTGCAGAATCGTCACCAAATCCACAGCAAAATGTGGTGCATTTGACCTTCGATTTTTCGCCAGTTGGCGATGCGTGATAGTGGCGTTTGAGGGGGCAGTTATGCGTATCATCGTCCTTGCGGCGGTTCTCGCTGCATCATGTGCATTGGGCGGGTGTTTTCACTTCCACACCAGCCAAGTCTATTCGGCACCACAGGCTCTTCCACCATTGAAGTAGGATTCAACCGGCAGACGCGCGCGCGAAGAGGCTGACTGCCTCGGCTCAATGCGGCGAGCCGCGCGGTGCTCCAGCGGACGGCGACGGCCTGGAAATCAGAAGCGTAAGCCCGATCAGCAGCAGCAACGGCGGCGTTGCCGCCGTTAGCCATGCGCCGGCGCTTTGCGGCGCGAAATCGGCGCGGTCGAGAACCAGCGAAAGCGTGCCGAGAATGCCGATGGTCGCCATGCCGACTGCGGGCACAAGGACCGCGCGCCAGTCTTTGGCGCGCGCGACGAGAATGAGCCCGAGTCCCAAGCCCGTAAGTGGCGAAGCGAAGAGCCGCGCGGTGAGCGGCGTGATGCCGGAAGCGTCGAACCACAATGGCTTGGCATTGGCGCCATGCATCAGGAACACGAGACCAAGTCCCACGTAAACTCCGCCAAGCAGGCCAAGACCGGCGCGCGCGGAAGGTGGAGGGTGCCACGGCAGAGGTGCTCTGAGCGGGCTGCGCTCCTTCGCCGGTGGAAGCGCTCCGCGCAGTCCGGCCCAAAGCGGATAGCCGAACGCGATCGCCATCAGGAGCCCGCCGCCGAAATAGTTGAGCGTGACGAGAGAGTCGGTGGGGAAGCGGTCGTGATGAATCGCGCCGGCGAGAAGCTGGAGAACCCGGTAGGTCAGCATCATCACCAAGGGAATCGCCGCCACCACGAATCGATTGATGCCGATGGCAAGGAGCGACATCGGGACCGAAACGAGCGTGCTTGCGCCGAGGAGACGCGCCGTGAGCGGCGGCAGCTTCCACGGCCAGAGCTCGGCGATACGCGATGGATCCAGCAGCAGGGCTATGCCGAAGCTAAGCTGCATCAGCGCCGATATCAGGATGATCGCCCTGACCCAGTTCGGCAGCCTCATTTCCACGGCGCTACCTCCATCGGCCTCGGGACGCTTTCAGCGCGGAGCGCGGCGCGTGCGTAGCGGCTAAGCCCGTGCAGCTCCGCGGCAAGACTGGTGAAGCCCTCGGACGACCGCCGATCGGGACCGGCGAAGGACCAAGGAGCGCCCACCGCGACAATGTTGCGCGCTCCGGGCAACGGCACGATGAGCCGGTCCCACCGCGGCAGCCGAAGACAGAATGAAGACGCGGAGCCCGCGGGGCGCACCTCGGCGCCCGTCGACCCTGCGAGCCACAGCGCCCCTCGCGCGATGCTATGCCGTGGGCCACGCGGTCCATCGACGGCGATCAACACGTCCTTGCCGCCGGCGATCGCCGCCTCCATCTGCCGCAGCCCCAATCCGCGTCTAGCGTCCTCGGCGAGCGGCACCGGCGCGATGTCCAATCCTTCCAGCCACCCCCGCATCGCCTTTCCGCCGAGGCCGGGCGGCACGAAGGCGATGCCAACGCGGCGCAAAATCAGCTGGTGAACGGCGAGCGTCAGCAGATTTCCTTCGTGCCAGCTGATCCACACCACTGGCCGAGAGCCGAGCGGTGTCACAAACAGCACCTGGGTGGTGACGTCACGGACCAAGAACCGTGAGTAGAGCGCGATCAGCCTGCCATAGGCCGACGCGGCGCTGTCGTCTATCTTGGGTGCCGCTCTCGCCATAGCCCATAGAGTCCGATGGCCCAGGCCGGAAAGACCAGCGACCAGTGAAACAGATTTACCGATGTGTCGAGGTGCATGCCGAGATGTTGGTTGGTGAAGGTACCGAGAATGGCGAACAGCGTATAGAAAGCGGCAAAGGCAAGCATGAAGGGGGTGGCAAGGCGCGGGCGGATGAAGCCCACATAGGTTCCGGCGATTCCCCAGAGGAGATGCACGGCCGCATGTAGCGGATCGAGCCGCTGGCCAGGCGGAAAGCTCTGCGGGTCGGTGGCGAAGCCGTAATAGGCGTACGCAAGAAGCAGGAGCGCTCCTTGCAGCAGGAAATAGACGGACAGTCTTGCGGCCCAGACGACGAGCGGGACAGGTCTCGCGTCGGGACGCACCTGGATGGATGGCCCTCCGACTTCACCCGTCATCGGCGCCTCGCGTTGCTGCCTCCGAACGGAGCATATCGGCTCGCCCCGAACAAGCCTGAACAGCGGCTTGGAACCTAGGACAAGGCCTCGACCCAACCGGCGAGCGCGTCCAGCAGTTCGCCTCTGACATCGGCGTCCTTCCGGCCAGTACGTGCGGGCACATGGAAGGAATGATCGCCGTCCTCGATGGCGATGAGGGTGGCGCGTTTGCCGAGCGCCTTCGCAAGCTTGCGCATCAGCGCGATGTCGGCGAGCGCATCGCGGGTCCCTTGCAGGAACAGCATGGGGATTTTGACCTCGAAGAGATGCGCGGCGCGCTCCTCCGAGGGGCGGCCCGCCGCATGCAGCGGAAATCCGAGGAACGCCAAGCCGCGCACGCCCGCGAGCGGAGCTTCGGCTTGCGCTTGCGAGGTCATGCGGCCGCCGAACGACTTGCCGCCGGCGATGAGCGCAAGCTTGGGCATGAGCCTTGCCGCTTCCGCCACCGCGGCGCGCACCGTGGCTTGGGCAAGCTTCGGCGCATCGGGGCGCTTGCCGCCCTGCTCCATATAGGGGAACTGATAACGAAGCGTCGCGATGCCGCGCTCGGCGAGCCCGTCGGCGATTGCGGTCATGAAGGGATGGGTCATGCCGGCGCCGGCGCCGTGCGCCAGCACATAGCAGCAACGCGCGGCCTTCGGCGCCAGCAAGAGACCCGAGACGCGATGCGTCTCATCGACGGCGATGGTCACGGGCTTCGGCGTCACGGCAATCAAGACGGCGCAGCGACGGCGTAGCGCGACCAATCGCAGGCGCGCAGCATCTTCATCAGGGTGGAGGCGACCGCGGTGCGCTGCCGTCCGGCGACTCCATAGAGGTAGACGGTGCGGTTGAGCTCGAGCTTCTCCACCATGAGGCGAAGCAGAGTGTCGGGGGCCTTGGTGCTGCGCGGCAGAAGCGCCACGCCGACGCCCGCCTCGAGCAGGGCCATCAGGTCGGACTCGGCGCCGGTCTCGTGCCGGCGCTCGACGTCGATGTCCTGCGCGCGCAGAAAATCGAGCACCATCGGCGTGCATTCGCAATAGTTGCGCACGACGAAGCGCTCCTCTTTGAGATCGGCGAGCGCGACCGCCCCGGCATTGGCAAGACGGTGCATGGCGCTGACCACAATCTGGAAATCCTCGGTGAACAGCGGCCAAGAATCGAGGCGGTCCCATTCCTCGCCGAGATCGGCGCCGAGTCCAAGCTCGGCGTCGCCGCGCTTGAGATAGGCAAGCACCTCTTCGCTGTTGCCGCGATAAAGCTTCAGCTCGAGGCCTTTGAACAATTTCCCGAGCTCGACCACATGCGGCATGACGAGCGACGGGTCGATGGTCTGCGACAGGGCGAGCCTGAGCGAGCCGACCTCGCCGCTCTTGATGGCGGACGCGAGCGAGCGGGCGCTCATGGCGCTGTCGTAGCATTGCTTGAGCAGCGGCAGCATGCGCTGGCCGAGCTCGGTCAGCTGCGATTGCGGCCGCTCGCGGCGGAACAGATCGCCGCCAAGCTCGCCTTCGAGCTGGCGGATGGCGCGGGTGAGGGAGGGCTGGGCCACGTGACATTCCTCCGCCGCGCGCGTGAAATTGAGCGTGCGCGCCACGGCGAGGAAGTAGCGGACCTGATGCATTTCCATGAGGAACGCGCCCCGCTTCTTTAGCTCACATGCGACCGCGGCAGATTAGCGGCAAGAAGCGGCACGCGCGCATGACGATGGTTCACATCTGCTCGCGCAAACGCGGGCAGGCGTGTGCGCGCATGATGGGCTCGCGCCATGCTTTGGTGGGGTCCTTGGCCTCGGAAATGGTTTGGTCGCGCTTTGGTTAAGCTCGATCTTTTACGCTTTCTCGCAGTTTGCCGTCGAGACGCTTTAACGGTCATGCCTAATTTTTGGGCAGGTGAGCCCTCCCGGCATTTGACCCGTAATAGCGCCCCCCTATCGAAGTCTTAGCCAACGGGCATTTCCCGGGAGCCCACCTCCGCGAGCATCATCCTGGCTGAAGAACCGGGGCGTCCAGCCAACGCGGATGCCGCCAGCCAAGGAGGCAAGAGGCCATGAACATCGCCATGACGGAGCCGAAGGCCGGCCGTCTCACCCTCGCTCAAGGGCAAAGTCTCGCTCGTCACCGGCTCGACCAGCGGCATCGGTCTCGGCATCGCCCGCGCGCTCGCCGGCGCAGGCTCGGACGTAGTGCTGAACGGCTTCGGCAAGCCGGAGGAGATTGAAGCTGCGCGCGAAGGCGTCGCCAAGGATTACGACGTTCGCGTCGACTATTCCCCCGCCGACATGTCGAACCCCGCCTCGATCGCCGAGATGATCGAAACGACTCTGCGCGAATTCGGCCGGCTCGACATCCTCGTCAACAATGCCGGCATCCAGCACGTGGCGCCGCTACAGGACTTCCCGCCGGCGAAATGGGACGCGATTCTCGCCATCAATCTGTCCTCCGCCTTCCACACCACGCGGCTCGCGCTCCCCTCGATGATCGCCAACAGATGGGGGCGCATCATCAACATCGCCTCGGCGCACGGGCTCGTCGGCTCGGCCTACAAATCGGCCTATGTGGCGGCGAAGCACGGCATTCTCGGGCTCACCAAGGTGACCGCGCTCGAAGTCGCGGAAGCCGGCATCACCTGCAATGCCATCTGCCCCGGCTATGTCTACACGCCGCTGGTCGAAGCGCAGATCGAAGGCCAGGCGAAGTCGCATGGCATCCCGCGCGAGCAGGTGATCCGCGACGTGCTGCTCGCGCAACAGCCGAACAAGCGCTTCGCCACCGTGGAGGAGCTCGGCGCCTTCTCCGTGTTCCTCGCCTCCGACGCCGCCGCCTCGATCACCGGCACCTCGATCGCCGTCGATGGCGGCTGGACCGCGCATTAGAGGCCGCAGAGCCCACGCAGAAGAAAAACCTGGAGAAACGACCATGGCCATCCCAAGAGGCCTTACCCCGCTCGAAGCCGCCAACGAAATCCGCAACGCCAATAACGGGCAAGTCGTGCTCGTGCTGCAAGGCGGCGGCGCGCTCGGCGCCTATCAAGGCGGCGTCTACCAGGCGCTGCACGATGCCGGCATCGAGCCTGACTGGCTGATCGGCACGTCGATCGGCGCCATCAATGCGGGCATCATCGCCGGCAACCAAGTCGAGGACCGCCTCCCGAGGCTTCAGGAGTTCTGGCGTCGCGTCGAGCGCTCGACATTGTGGGGCGCCTTCCCTGCCTTCACCGGCGTCGCCGACGCGCTCTCCTCATGGACGACGCTCGCCGACCGGCATCCCCGGCTTCTTCGAAACCAATATGCGCGCGTTTCTCGGCGCCCATGTGCCGCTCGGCGCCGACCATGCCGGATACTATTCGACCGAGCCGTTGCGCCAGACGCTGGAAGAGCTCGTCGACTTCTCGCTCATCAACGCGGGTCATCCGCGGCTTACCGTCGGCGCCGCGCACGTGCGCACCAGCATGATGCATTATTTCGACTCGAAGGACATGGAGGTGGCGCCGGCGCACATCATGGCGTCAGGCGCGCTGCCGCCGGCCTTCCCCGCCGTGCGCATCGACGGCGAGCTCTATTGGGACGGCGGCATCCTCTCCAACACGCCGACCGAACGCATCTTCGACGATCATCCGCGGCGGAACTCGCTGATCTTCGCCGTGCATCTGTGGAACCCGACAGGCGATGAGCCCACCACCATCTGGGAGATCCTCAACCGGCACAAGGACATCCAATATTCGAGCCGCATCGCGAGCCACATCGTGCGCCAGCGCGAGGCGCACAAGCTCCGCCACGTCATCACCAAGCTCATGGAATACGTGCCCGAGAAGGAGAGGCGGGACCCGCTGTACCAGGAGCTCGCGCAATATCACTGCGACACGCGCATGCATGTGGTGCGGCTGCTCGCGCCGCGCCTCGACAATGAGACCCACACCAAGGACATCGACTTCTCGCCGGCGGGCATCCGCGCCCGGTGGGAGGCAGGCTATGCCGACACCAACCGCGCGCTCGAGCGCCAGGCATGGCTCGGCGAGTTCGGCATCCTCGACGGCGTGCTGCTGCATGAGCCTGAGCCAGGCGCCGAGCCGGCCGCCGAGATCGAGCCGGGCGATCCGCTCTGTGCGCCGGCGAACCGGCGCAAGCTTGCGGCGGAGTAGGGGCGCGCCATGGGTGTCTGCACCGGCATCTCGGCGCTTCAGCTTGGCATGGTCGGCGCGAGTTTCCTCCTCGCCGTGCTTTGCCTCGATATGTTCTGGGTGAAGCTGCCCGAGGAGTTGCACAACGGCGACATCGCCCCGACGCTGAAGCGTCAGAGCTTGCTCAACATGTTCGTTGCATTCGGCGCCAGCGCCGCGGCGGTGATGCTGATGATCTGGGTCAGCGCGTGTGGGGTGTAGCTGGCAGCGAGCATCTGTTAGCAAGTTGCATTCAGCTCGGTCGATTTCCACAGCGCCAAACAAAAGAAGCCCGGCGCTGGGGTGCCGGGCTTCTCTGTACTGAACTCACACGGTCGGGGCATGATGCACGTGGCAGAAGGAACTGCCATTGCCGACCGCTTGCCTCAAAAACGTCGCCGGCGGCTGAAGGGTTCCCAGCCGAAGGACCGGCGGCGCCGTCAAACCGAAAAAGAGAAGCCCGGCCAAGGGATCGAGACCGGGCTTCCGCAAGCCGGAGGAAATGTCCTCTGGGGAGGACGGCCCTACCGGCCGCATGCCTAGCCAACGTCCTGATCCGACGGGGAGTTCCGGCAACGCCCAAGCCCGCGACGTGCTGGCGCAGGCGCGTCTCGCCGGCGCGCAAAACCTAGATCAATGGGTTGAAGATCCAGCTGAACAGATAATGCGTGCTGATCGGCTCGTACACGTAGAGCAGGTAGAAGCCGAACAGCACGAAGACGAAATAGGTGATGACGATCCAGGGAAAAGCCGGCATTGGCGCGCCCAAACGATGCAAGGGAGGCCAGTCTACGCTCAAAGCCCGCTTGCGAAGAAGCCCGGCCTCAAAAGCAACCGGGCTTCTCCAACTAGACGCGTGACAAACTAGTTGGTGCCGGCCTTACAGGGAGCGCGGGGCGAGCCCGGCCGGCCACCATGAATTCACTAAACGCGGACCCCCGCTCTTGGTTCCGGGCGTCACGCAAAAAACCAGAAAGCCGGAGGCATGACCCCCGGCTTTCCAGCGAAACCGTCATTTGGGAAGCGGCCGTCCTACGTGGGGACCGGCCCTTCGCGCCTCGCCTTACTCGTCCTATTTGATGGACGGGTTGGAGACCGGCGGCGGCAACGGCTCGGCATAAACTGCCTGCCGATGATGGAAGCAGCCGGCCAGCATGACCGACGAGGCGAGGATGGCGAGAGCTACAACAGTGCGCATAAGACAAATCCCCCTAAACGAGACTTCCAGCGTTTTACGCCCCGCCTCTTAGAAAATGATTAACGGGGGGCTCGTTGTTAAGTCGGCGTTAGGGTTAACGGTTCCCGCACGAAGCCGACCAAAAGAGGGCCGGCATTTGGCAATGCTGTGCCCTGGCGCAGTTGGCGGCCGGAAAGCCGAGATTTCGGCGCGAAAAAACTGCGGCCTACTGGCGGGCCCCGATCGGAGCGGGTTTGTCCGTTCGGTCGGGGCCGCCAAGGCAGGAGCAGGAAACCACCACGCGACATGGCTGCCGCTGCCTTACTAGACTTAAGTGCGTTCCCGTGGCGGGCTTTGCGCCAGATCAAAAATCTCGCGCATCGGATTTGCAGCCGGTCTAACGGCTCAATCGCGGCTTGCAATCATCCGATCAGTGCGCCATATGACACGCACGGCGCGCCCGAGGTGGGCGCGGGCCTTTAAGAGTGACGGCAAAGACTATCGCGCCGACTACGAGCACGACGAACTTTCCCCGATCAATTTGAAGACGCCGGACGCCTTTTCAGGCGATCGGACCGCTATGTGAAATCTTTGAACGGGAAAGGAATCCCAAATGACTCGTGTCAATGGCACAGTGAAATTCTTCAATCATGCGCGCGGCTTCGGCTTTATCTCGCCGGAGGGCGGTGACAAGGACGTGTTCGTCCATGCCTCCGCGCTCGAGCGCTCCGGCGTTCCGGCGCTGAACGAAGGCGACAAGGTCTCCTTCGTGATCGAGGACGACAAGCGCGGCCGCGGCAAGCAGGCTGCGGACGTCCAGATCGCCTAGCCCTTTCGCCATCGCGACTGGTTTTGAACCGGCAGGCATTAGCCTGCCGGTTTTTTTGTGCGCTGAACGATGCGACCTTCGGCCTTCAGTCAAGCGTCATGCCGCATCCCTTCCGGCGTCATCGGCGTCTTGAGGAGAATAGCGAGCAGCGCCGCGATCAGCAGCGACAGGCCGATGCCGGCCACGCAGGCTCCCCAGCCGAACCGGTCGAAGAGCTGACCGAGAAGGGCCGCGCCCATCAGGCCGCCGAAAAAGTAGAAGGCGAGGTAGAGGCCGCTCGCCGAACCTCGGTCGGAGGTGGCGGCGCGGCCGACAAAGCCCGTGGCCGTGGCCTGGGCGAAGAAGGTGCCGACGCCGACCAGCACCATGCCTGCGAGCACCGCGGCGAGGCTCGGCGACAGCATCAAGGGCAGTCCGAGCGCAGCCACGCCAAGCGAACCCCAGAAGGTCGCACGCGTGCCGAAGCGTTTCACGGCGCGGCCGGCAAGCGGGGTGGTGGCGATGGCGGGCAGGAACACGAAATAGATGATGCCGAGCGTCATGGCGTCGACGCTGAAGGGCGGCCGCACCAGGACGAAGTTCACGTAGGTGAAGGTGCCGATGAAAGCGAACAGGATGCAGAAGCCGATGGCGAAGCTCGCGCGCAAGGACGGGTTCTTGAGGTGCATGATCCAGGCGGAGAAATGCGAGCCCATGCCCGGTCCGACGCTTTTCATCGGCGGGGTCTTCTCCACGGTGAAATAGACGAGCAGCGCGCCGGCGAGATTGAGCAGCGCGAAGAAATAGAAATTGGCGGCGAGCCCGAAATGATCGGCGACGCCGGCCGAGATCAGCCGACCGATCAGATTGCTCGCAACATTGCCGGTGATATAGGCGGCGAAGGCCGAGGCCGAATCCTGCGCGCTGTAATGCTCGCCGAGATAGGCGAGGGTGAGGGTGAAGGCCGAGGCCATGCACAGCCCCTGTAGGATGCGCAGAATCGCAAACGCGGCGAGGTTTGGTGCGTAAGCGAGCAGCGCCGTCGGGATCGAGAGCAGCACGAGGCTGATGAGAATGCCGCGCCTGCGGTCGATGCTGCTCGAGAAATAGCCGACGGCAAGGCCGGACACGAGCATGCCGAGCGTGCTCGCATTGGACGCGAGACCCATCTGGCCCGGCGTCACGCCGTAATGCTCGGTGAGCATGGGCAGGATGGCTTGCGTGGCGAAGAGATCGACGAGGCTCAGAAACGCCGTGAGCGCGATGACGATGGAGCGGAAGAACACGCCTGCCGAGTGACCATGGGCTTGGCCCTTGGCGGCGGGAATCGCGTGACTGATGTCCGACATGGCCTTGGCTCCTCGATAGTGGGGGGTGGACGTGACGCTCCGGGGAGGAGGGCGGAGCGTCACGTCCAGGGCGTGAGGAGGGGCGGCCTCACATGTTGTGGTCTTTTTCGTCCTTCAAGAGGTCGGCGGAGAGCAGCACGACGGTCGTGTCGCCGAGATTCTTCCACCAATGCGATACGTCGGGGGTCTCGGCCACGACGTCGCCCGCGTCATGCACCAGCGGCACGGAGCAATTGCTCGCATATTCGTGGATCTCGCCTTCGACGATGTAGATGATGGCGGGACGGTCGGCGTGGCTGTGCCAGGGGACGATGCCGCCCGGCTCGACCACGAGCTTGCGCATGCGGAAGTTCCGGCCATCGATGTTGAACGGCGCCTTGCTCACGTCGATCGCGGCGATGGTGGTGTCGGTGACGCCGACCGGCTTCAGGTCGACGGCTTCGCGCGCATTCGGCTTCTTCTGATCGGCGGGGCATTCGCCGGCGACGGCGGGAACGGCAAACGCGGCTGCGCCTGCGACGACAGCGGCAAGAAGAAGGCCGCGGCCAAGTCGTGACTCTTTGTTGAAGTGAAACATCCTCGTCTCCTTTGTCTGTTGCTCGGGCCGGGGAAGAATTGGCCGCGACGATACAAAGGAGGATCGGCCGAAGCCGGCGCAGACGGAAATGCCGGTTGGCTTTGAACTCGATAGCCGAACGCTATTCCTTGCCGTTTCGTGCAACGGATCAATAGCGAACAGGTATTGGGCAAGACGAGGGGGTCGGCATTACCTATCGCTCATTCCGATGAGCCACATGGCCAGCCCGCCGGAACGTCCTCAACCCCAAGGCCATCAAATTAGGAGAGACCCCTATGAAGAAGCTTTTGATCGCCGTTGCCCTGGTTGTGTCGTTCGCCGCCCCCGCCATGGCCGACAACTTCCCGAACGTCTACGCAACCCATCTTGGCCGCTAAGCCTTGCGGCTAATCGATGACCAAGTGGTCGTTCGCTGACCACCCAATCCCTCCCAAGCCTTAAGGGCACTCGCCGACCAAGCGGGTGCCCGTTTTTTTTGGCCTTTGACGACCTCTGCGCGACCCTGCACGCCGAATAGCGAAACCATAGCCAGAAGGTATTGGGAAGCGGGCGGCCGTCTCTCTAGCCTGATCAACGTTCCGGTCCGGGTGATTGGCAAGCCGGTTCGGACGTCCCTGGCTAACCGCCACCCATTCAAGGAGAGAAACTCTATGCGCAAATATCTGATCGCGGCGGCCCTGACCGCTGTCTTCGTCTCCCCCGCTCTCGCCGAGCAGTTCTATGTGGTCTTCGACCCGGCGAGCCATAAGTGCGAGGCGATGCACAGCATCCCCGAGGGCAAGAAGTCCATGGGCACCTACGGCAGCATGGACGAGGCCAAGAAGGCCATGGCCACCATGAAAGAGTGTGGCTAGTTCAAGTTGACGGCGCGGGCGCCGCTCAAGAAGCGGCGTCCGTCCCTTCTTACGGGGCTGACTGAAATGCAAGAGGCCGCGCCGATCAGTCCCTTGCAGCTTCTCTTCATCGAGTTGCGCGTCGGCCTCGCGCGTTCCGCCATTCAGGCGGGGCTTCTCCTCAATGGCGGCGGCGCTGTCGCCCTCCTCCTCTTTCTCGCCACGATCCTCACCGCATCAGGGCAGCGGAGTCATACGGTCGAATTGTTGCCGCTAAAGTGGGCATTGGCCCTCTTTGGGCTCGGCATGTTCCTTGCCGGCATGACCTTCGTGAATGCCTATATTGCCCAAGGCGCCATCGCATCCGGCAGTTCCAGCGCGTTTGGCAATGTCATGCGTAGGCTCGGATTGGGCCTGATCGTTGCCTCGCTCCTGCTGTTCCTTGCAGGCGTCGGTCTTGCGGTAAGCGCGATCTGACCTAGATACCTAGCTCCGGGGCTGCGATTTTCTCGGATTTGTGTGTTGCGGCGCCCTAGTGCTTGCGGCATGCAATCCCCCTGCGGTAGCAATTCTGTGTCATTGGGGACGTAACATTCAGGCTCAGGGAGAAACTCGATCCATGATTTTGCGTTCAGCCATTCTGCCGCTTGCGGCCATCGCCATGGGCGCGCTGATTTTCCTAGTCCCCGCCGGGCCTGCCAAATCGGACCCTAGCCCGTTCAGCACGCTGCTCGGCTCCTGGGGCGGCTCGGGCGAGATCCGCCTCGACAAGGGGCGGAAGGAACGCATCAAGTGCAACGCCTATTACACCGGCGGCGGGTCCGACCTTGGATTGGCCATCCGCTGCCAAAGCGACAACTACAAGATCGAGATCAGGAGCAAGCTCAGCTATAGCGGCGGCCGCCTCTCCGGCAATTGGGAAGAGCGCACCTTCAATGCTTCCGGAACCGCCTCTGGAACCGCCTCTCCCAACAAGATCTCGCTTTCGATCAAGGGCGGTGTCTCGGCCAATATGCTCGTCAACTATACGAAGACGACGCAGAACGTGAACATCTCGGTTTCGGGCGTCGCCTTGCAGGGTGTGCGCATTTCGCTCTCGCGCAGTTGACCGCCGCCAGCCTTTCCCGGCATTTCAGTCGGGCCTTGCCTTCGCAAGGAACGGGGTCTCTATGGCGTAGGCCTTAGCGACCATAACGCCGGAGGTGCCCATGGCGAGCGACGCGGCTTTGCTGACAGCCAAGTTCGAAGACGGCAGGCTTGAGCTTGCCGCCGGCGGCTCGTGGACCGCGCCACATGCGGCGGAGCTCGAAACGCTCGTCGATCGTGCCGCGGAGGACGCGGCCAAGGCGAAGGCTGTTTCCATCGACATGCGCGGGGTGCGCGAGTTCGACACCTACGGTGCCTGGCTGCTCGAGCGGCTGACGCGGCAGTGGCGCGGCATCGGCGGGCAGGCCTCGGTGGTCGGCATGCCTGAGCATGACCGGACCTTGCTGAAAGAGATGAGCGGGGTGAACCTCGAGCCGGTCGCTCCACCCGCGCGGCCCAACCCCATCGTCTCGGCTCTTGCCGCCATGGGCAGGGGCATGACGGGCTTCGGCCGCGACCTCGGCACCTTCGCCAATATGCTCGGCGCCATCGGCGTCGCCGCCACGCGCGTCGTCGCGCGCCCGCGCGATTTCCGCTTCACCTCCGCCGTCAATCAGCTCGACCGCGTCTGCTGGCAGGCGGTGCCGATCATCTTGCTCATCACTTTCCTGATCGGCGCCATCATCGCCCAGCAGGGCATCTTCCACTTCCGCAAGTTCGGCGCGGAAATGTACGCCGTCGACCTCGTCGGCATTCTCATCCTGCGCGAGGTCGGCGTGCTCATCGTCGCCATCATGGTGGCCGGCCGCTCGGGCAGCTCCTATACCGCCGAGCTCGGCTCGATGATGATGCGGGAGGAGGTGGATGCGCTCCGCACCATGGGTTTCGATCCCGTCGAGGTGCTCATCCTGCCGCGCGTGCTCGTGCTGATCATCGCGCTCCCCATACTGACCTTCCTGGGCTCGATGGCCGCGCTCTATGGCGGAGGGGTCGTCGCCTGGCTCTATGGCGGCATGAGTCCCGAGATCTACATTTCGCGGCTCGAAGAGGCCATTTCGCTGACCCATTTCAAGGTTGGGATGATCAAGGCGCCGTTCATGGGCCTGGTGATCGGCGTGGTGGCTTGCGCCGAGGGCCTGCTGGTCAAGGGTAGCGCCGAGTCGCTCGGCCTGCAGACCACGAAGTCGGTGGTGAAGTCGATCTTCCTCGTCATCGTGCTCGATGGGCTGTTCGCCATCTTCTTCGCTTCGATCGGAATGTGATGAACGCGAAAGACAAGCCGGTCATCTCGATCAAGGACCTGGTCGTCGGCTTCGGCGACCAGACCGTGCTCGACCATTTGTCGCTCGACGTGCGCAAGGGCGAGATCCTCGGCGTGGTCGGCAAGTCTGGCGGCGGCAAGTCGGTGCTGTTGCGCACCATCATCGGGCTTCTGCCGAAGTGGCACGGCAAGATCGAAGTGCTCGGCGTCGATCTCGACACCGCGACCGAGCAGGAGCGCCGGGCGCTCGAGCGCCGCTGGGGCGTGTTGTTTCAGCAGGGCGCGCTGTTCTCCTCGCTGACCGTGCGGCAGAACGTGCAATTTCCCATGCGCGAGAATCTCGAGATCTCGCAGCGGCTGATGGACGAGATGGCGCTCGCCAAGCTGGACATGGTGGGGCTCACGCCAATCGATGCCGAGAAATTTCCGTCTGAGCTGTCCGGCGGCATGACCAAGCGCGCGGCGCTCGCCCGCGCGCTTGCGCTAGACCCTGAGATCGTGTTCCTCGACGAGCCGACGTCAGGCCTCGACCCGATCGCCGCCGGCGATTTCGACGCGCTGATCAAGACCTTGCAGCGGACGCTCGGCCTCACCGTGTACATGAACACCCACGACCTCGAAAGCCTGTACACCGTGTGCGACCGCATCGCCGCGCTCGCCGATGGACGCATCGTCGCCTTGGGGCCGATGGAAACCATGCTCGAATGCACGCATCCTTGGGTGCAGACCTATTTTCAGGGGAAGCGCGGTGGGATGCTGACGAATCGACTCGAACAGGTAAACTGAGGCGAAGATGGAAACCCGTGCCCGCTACGCGCTGATTGGAGCCTTCATGCTCGCCGTGATCGCGGCGAGCTTCGCCTTCGTCTATTGGCTGGAGAACAAGGGCGGGTTCGGCGAGCGCGCCTATTATCGCTTGCGCTTCGAGAACTCGGTGTCGGGGCTTCAGGGGGGCTCCGCGGTGCTGTTCAACGGCATTCGCGTCGGCGAAGTGACGGGGCTTGCGCTCGACCCCGATCATCCCGACCAGGTGATCGCCACCATTGGCGTGGTGAGCGGCACGCCGGTCCGCAGCGACACCAGGGTCGGTATCGAATCTCAGGGGCTGACCGGTGGCGCGGCGGTGACGCTCAACGGCGGCGACGCTTCAAGTCCGCCGGTGACGGCTGAGAACGGCGAGCTGCCGCTTCTCAGCGCCGAGCCTGGCGCCGGCCAGGATTGGCAGTCATTGGGCCGGGAGGTGTTGCGCAAGCTCGACGGGATTCTCTCCGACAACGCCGACAATTTGCATAGCGCCATCGCCAACTTCAACACCTTCACCGATGTTCTCGCGCGCAACTCCGATCGCATCGAGGGCCTGCTCGGCGGGCTCGAGAAGCTGACCGGCGGAGGGTCAACCAAATCCACCGCGCCGACCTATGACGTCACCGCGGTGAAAGACTTCCCGAAGCCGAGCCGAGACGCCGTCCTGGCAGCTCGTCATCCCAGAGCCCTCGGCGCTGCTCGCGCTCAACTCCGACAAGATCAAGGTGCGTCCTGCCGACGGTGCGGAGAGCACCGACATTCCCGATGCGAGGTGGAGCGACAATATTCCGATCCTGCTTCAGGAGAAGTTTCTGCAGAGCTTCGAGAATGCGGGCTATTCGCAAGCCGTGAGCCGGCCGCGCGACGGATTCGAGGCGGCCTACCAGCTCGCGCTCGACATCAGAAGCTTTTCGCTCGTCTCCGGCGCGGAGCCTACGGGCGAGCTCGAATTCGAGGCGAAGATCCTCGGACCTGGCGGCAAGATCGTCGCGGCGAAGTCCTTCCACACGACGGCGCCGGCGACCGGCACCGACGCTCCTGCCGCCGCCGCGGCGTTGAACCAGGCCTTCGCCAAGGCCGCGACCGAGCTCGTGCCGTGGGCGGTCGAGGCGATCAAGAACGCGCCGCCCGCGCCCACGCCGCCTGCCGAGGAGCCGGCGATGCCACCCGAGCCCGCGCCGCCTGCCGAGGGCGAGGCCATGCCGTCGGAACCCGCGCCGCCGGCGCCGCAGCCCCCAGGCTAGACCTTACCGGCATCGAAGCTTGCCATTTTGCGCGGGTCCGCGAGCCCTCCTTTTGTGACAGTTCGATGACGGTTTTCGCGCAAGATTGAGCTTCTTCAGCCATGATAGTTTCAGCACCTTCTGGCTCAAATTGGCGTGGTGAGTCTGAGTTACGGCGATGAGTGGCGACGGTAAAAGCAAAACTGAGCCAAGAGAATTCGAGCTTAAACTTGAATTCGATCCCGCCGATCTTGCCGCCATCGAATCCCATCCCTTGCTCGCCGGGATAAGGCTCAACCGCCAGGCTCTATTGTGCGGGAGCGTGCGCTGAGGATGAGGCGAAGCCTCGGAGCCGCGCGCGGCGATGACAAGCAGTGCCGCAAGCGAACGGCCAGCGAGGCAGCCTCCAACTAGCGCTGCATACTCTGCGTAGAAAATGAAAAGGACTGAACGAGACGACAGGAGCGCCCCCAACCAAGGCACTGGTACTTTCTGACCGAGGTGCAGAAAGTCACAGACCCGCGGCGAAGGAGGGTCTTCGCTCGGGACGGGGGCTCAAATGAGCGCACTGGAACTTTATGTCGAAGGTCGGTTGAACCACGAGCAACGAGATGAAAAGTAAGTCCGATGTAGTGGTGGAGGCGCATCAAGGCAGTGACACTGCAATAATATTTCCTTTTGGCGAGTTCTTCTCCTCTGTATCCCGGCACTAATTCTCGGTGAGGCTCTCCGGGCTTCATTCTTAGCGGTTACGCCCGAAGTTTATTATCAAACAGATACCTATTCGTATTTTATAACAGCTTAGAAATTATAGACTGAGGGCGATTTCGATATCAATCCGAAGCGGAGTTTTCTTTACCCTATCTTGCTCGTTTTTGCGCCTCTTCTTCCAGGCAGCGTGGCGGTCGGGGCGCAGTCATACAGCACATCCTCGGTTTGGCAATTATAGTCGGAATAGGCTGGATAGTCGATGAAATGAAGAGGTTAACAGTACTGTGGGTACAGCTGGCCACAGTTGTGGCAGCTGTTTGGCCACGTATGTTTTGGCAGGAGCACGTGATGACTGCAGAGGTGTGGCTGATAGAGGCTTTAGTAGAAGATGTCGATATAGCTCTCTCTAGCGGAGCATTGAGAGATAAGAGATGACTATTCTGGTTTCTAGTAATGTTTGTGTAATGGTATATCTAAAGATACAGGGGAGATCGCTTTGGTTGGGGTTGATGATCAAGGAGATAGATATGGATGGCAACGAATAGAAGTGGGAGTGGAGGAGTATAGGAGAGGTAATGATCGCTGTTGTCATTATGCTGACGTCACCGTCAGGAAGCGATCGCAAGGCGGCTGGTTACTGCTCACTTCAAGCTTTATATAAGTTAAGACAGAAGGTGAATCTTACTCCGAGTATCGCGCTCTTCTGCGGCCCTTCGTAGAGGATGCTCGGGGAGATCTAGAGAACTACGCTTCACGTAAGGTGATTACAAGAAAGCTCGGGAGGACAACAGACGGCTAAGTTCGTCATCAGTGATATAGATAGAGTTGACGAAAAAGAAAAATCTAAAACTTTGTCAAGGTGGTGAGACGCTTGGCTCTTGAGGTATATTTGCTCATCCGTATGAGTATTCTACTCTACTTAGGAAAATTGCGCTGGCAGAACAGAGAAGGGTCCGGGAGATACGATCTCGCAGGGAAAATCTGGAGGTCCCAGGAGCGCGAGACAGCGAAGCGCCTGGATCAAGTAGAATTGCTTTATGGGACGACAGAGATTAACCACCTGCGCATGGTGGAAGAACGACGGTAGCGAACTATTTGGATGGCGCCGTTGATGCATAAACAGTAAAGGGGTTTGACTTGGACGCTATACAGCGAACGCGGTATCGGCAAGAATACCAATATCGGCTTGACGGCGCTCGGCTGGTTGCTGGCGCTGGGCGTTTTTGTGTGCCTCTCACCTCGCCATTTCGATTGTAGAGCGCTGCTTTTGTTGCCTGCGGTGTTATATCTCCTTGGGACTTTTGGCTTCGGTGATGCGCTAGGTCGTTACGTGCACGCTGTGGAATGGGTTGGAATTGTGCTCGTATTCATTGGATTGGACGCCATGACCAACCTAATTGCGCGTGGATCCGCTTGGCTTCGCCCTAGTACATGGCAATAAGTGATTACCGGCAAGTGGCTCTGTTTCTGTAAACAGCCAGCGAGCTACGGTTCCAGTCGTGTCTGGCGTGCACATCCGCGTGTGGCCAGAGGCAGGTGCCGTAATAGGCATTGAAACCGCAACATCGACATTTCTCATCTATCGGATCGACTTTAAGGGCACTGCTGGAACACTCCAGTCCCTTGCCACCCAGCAATAAGCGTATCCATCAACCATGGCAGAGACGAAGAACGCTCTTTGCGAATTTGATGAGGCTGTCCGGCCCCCCAACGTCCGATGACGCTTTTCGCGCGAGATTGGGTGTCTTCAGACATGATAGTTTCAGCGCCTTCTGGCTCAAATTGGCGTGGTGCAGTCTGAGTTGCGGCGATGAGTGGCGATGGTAAGAGCCAAAACTGAGCCAAGAGAATTCGAGCTTAAACTTGAATTCGATCCCGCCGATCTTGCCGCCATCGAATCCCATCCCTTGCTCGCCGGGATAAGGCTCAACCGCCAGGCTCTGATCTCGGTCTATTACGACACGGACACAGCCGCGTTGCACAAGGCGCGGTTCGCCTTGCGCGTGCGCAAGACGGACTTAGGCTTTGTACAGACGATCAAGGGTGAGGGGCCCGGCGAGCTGTTCGACCGCCCGGAATGGGAGCAGGCGATCGCCGGCCCTCACCCTGACTTGGGCGCGATCGCCGGCACGCCGATCGAGCCGCTGCTGAAGGGTGACGCAGGCGAGCGCTTGCGGCCGCTGTTCCAGACCCGCATCGAGCGCGGCCTCTACCATGTCGAAAGCAACGGCTCCGAAATCGAAGTCGCGATCGACCGCGGCGAGATCGAGGCCGCCAAGGGCGGGTCTCCAGTGCATGAGGTCGAGATCGAGCTGAGGAAAGGCGATCCGGCCGAGCTCTTCGCCGTGGCGCGCAAGCTCGCGGCGAGCGTACCTTTGCGCCTTGCGGTGAAGACCAAGGCCGAACGCGGCTATGAGCTTGCGATGGGCGCCGCGCCGGAAGCCGAGAAGGCGACGCGGCTCCATCTCGATGGCGGCCTCACGTGCCGGCAGGCTTTCCGCGCCATCGGGCAGAATTGCCTCCGCCAGATCATCGTCAACGAGCGCGGCATGTGCGCCGGCGATGCGAGCTCCCTACATCAAATGCGCATCGGCTTGCGACGCATCCGTGCCGCCATCGTTGCCTTCGAGAAGGTCGTCGCTGATTCCGAGCAGGAGAGGATCAAGGCCGAGCTGAAATGGATCACCAATGAGCTCGGGCCTGCCCGCGATCTCGACGTGTTCGAGATCGACATCCTGAAGCCGATGAGCGCCACCCACGGCGGCGATGCGCGATACGCGGAGACGCGGCGCGCCTTCGACGAAGCTCGCGCCAAGGCCTATTTGTCTGCGGTCGGCTCGGTGCGCTCGGACAGGTTCCGCACCGCCTTGCTCGATATCGCCGAATGGATCGAGGCCGGGCCGTGGACGCGCGACAAAGACTTGCGCAAGCGCCGCGACGAAAAAGTCGCCGACCACGCCGCCAAGCTCCTCGCGCGTGGACGCAAGCGGATCAGGGAAGACGGCGCGGACTTGCGCGCGCTCAGCGCCAAGAAGCGCCACAAGCTCCGCATCAGGGCAAAGAATTTGCGCTATGCCGTCGAGTTCTTCGCCGGCGCCTTCCCTGGCGAGGAGAACGCCAAGCGGCGCGAGGCGGCGCTGACTGCCTTGAAGGAACTCCAGGACCAGCTCGGCGCGCTGAACGACCTCGCCCAGCGCGAAGCCCTCGTTGCCGAAGGCCACGACTTGGCAGACCACGCGCACGGGCTGCTGGCGCCGAAGGAGGCCGACGTGGACCAGTTGCTCGACCGCGCCCAAAAAGCGCATGCGGACTTCGCGGCGGTGAAATCCTTCTGGAAATAGGTCCGCGCGGGCGTCAAGGAGCGGGGCGGGCGCCCGGCTTCGGTTTCTCCCGGATCACGTCGGTTGCCTTCTTGTCGGTGCGAAGTCCGAGAAAGACCGGGTGGCGCATCTCGCCCTTGGCGGTCCATTCGGTGAACTTCACCTCGCCGACGAGCTTTGGCTTGATCCAGGTGGTGTTCGCCGCGTCGGGCACCTTCTCGGCCACCGGCTTTGTCGTGGTGATCAGCGGCACCATCAAAGCGTGGAGCGATTTCAGCATCTCGCGGTCGAACCCGGTGCCGGCGCGGCCGACATAGCGCCACGCTTTGCCGTCGCGCACGGCAAGCAGGAGCGAGCCGAAATATTCGCGCGAGCGGCGCGGTGCGGTGAAGCCGACAATCACCACCTCCTGGCCAAGAGAGGTCTTAACCTTGAGCCAGTCGCGGGTTCGCTCGCCGGAGTAGTAGCGGCTCGTTGCAAGCTTCGCCATCACGCCTTCTTCGCCCGCGCGTGACGCGCGCTTGAAGGCGGCGATGCCGTCACCCCACACATGGGCGCTGTAATGCAGCAGAGGGTCTTTTGGCAGGAGCTTCTCCAGCACCGCCTTACGCTCGATGAGCGGGCGGCCGCGCAAATCCTCGTCCCCGCGATAGAGGAGGTCGAAGGCGCAGTAGAGGAGGCGCACCTTCTCGCGTTCTGCGTTTTGCAGGAGCTGGAAGCGCGAGCGGCCATTCGCGTCGAGGGCCACGAGCTCCCCGTCGATCACGGCAAAGCCGCTAACTTTACGCAAGGCGCGGCAAATCGATGGATATTTGCTCGACAGGTCGATCAGGTTCCGCGAATAAAGCGCGACCGAGCCGTCCTTGATTTCGGCCATCAGGCGGAAGCCGTCCCATTTCGTCTCGAAGATCCAGTCGGGGTCGTCGAAGGGCTTGTCGGTCAGGGTGGCAAGCATGGGGCGGAGATCGGGCTTCATGGGAGAGTGCTTCCATGCCAAACGCGGTTAGCGGTAAAATACTCTAGCAGCGGTAGCGCTGAAAAAAGGGGAGAGAAACGTGGATCTCGCTGAGCTCAACAGAGTTGCCAATTTCCTGGTGACGCCCGGAAAGGGCGTGCTTGCCGCGGACGAATCCGCGGGCACGGTGAAGAAGCGCTTCGACGTGATCGGGGTCGAATGTACCGAGGACAATCGACGCGACTATCGCGAGCTGCTGTTCCGCTCAAAGGGCATGGCGAACATCTCGGGCGTGATCCTGTTCGACGAGACCATCCGGCAGAAGGCGAAGGACGGGACGCCGCTCGTCAAAATCATCGAGGCAGCGGGCACGCTCCCAGGCATCAAGGTGGACAAGGGCGTGAAGCCGCTGCCGTTCTGCCCTGGCGAGGTGATCACCGAGGGGCTCGACGGCTTGGGCGAGAGGCTTGCCGAGTATCGCTCGCTCGGCGCGAAATTCGCCAAATGGCGCGCGGTCATCGAGATCGGCGCAGGCATCCCGAGCTATGCCTGCATCAACGCCAACGCGCACGCGCTCGCCCGCTACGCGGCGCTCTGCCAGAGCGAGGACATCGTGCCGATCGTCGAGCCGGAAGTGCTGATGGACGGCGACCACGATATCGACCGCTGCGCCGAGGTGACCGAGTTCGCGCTGAAGGCGCTCTATGAGCAGCTCTACTACGCGCGCGTGAAGCTCGAAGGCACGGTGCTCAAACCGAACATGGTGGTGCCGGGCAAGAAGTCTGCGAAGCAGGCCTCGGTCGCCGAGGTGGCGGAGAGGACGGTGCGCGTGCTGAAAGAATGCGTGCCTGCCGCGGTGCCGGGGATCGCCTTCCTCTCCGGCGGACAGTCCGACGTCGACGCTACGGCGCGGCTCGACGCCATGAACAAGATCGGCGGCCTGCCGTGGAAGGTCAGCTTCTCGTATAGCCGAGCACTGCAAGCCGCGCCGCAAAAGGCCTGGTCGGGCAAATCTGAGAACGTCGCCGCGGCGCAAGCCGCCTTCGCCCATCGCGCGCGCATGAACGGGCTCGCCTCGCTAGGGCAGTGGAAGCCTGAGCTGGAGCAAGCCGCCTAAGTGGATTGGCCATCAGGGATGGTGGGCTGAAACGGCCTTCGCCACCTCGCCGGTGATGTCGCGCGGCAGAGCGTGGGAGACGTCGCCGAGGCTTACCATGCCGACCATCTGCATCGCCTCGTCGAGCACCGGCAGCCTGCGGATCTGCTTTCCTTCCATGATGCGCACGGCGTCCTCGACGTCCTCATTGTCGCGGCAATAGACGACGCCGGAGGTCATCACGTCCTTGGCCTTGACCTTGGACATGCTCTCGTTGTCGGCGACGCAGCGGATGGTGATGTCGCGGTCGGTGACCATGCCGACGAGCGTGCCGTTGGTGGCGACCGGGATGGCGCCGACGTCGAGCTCGCGCATTCTCTTGGCGACGGCGTTGATCGTCGGTGTCTGGCGACACGCATTCGACGCCCTTATGCATCATGTCTTTCACTTTCATGGGGGACTCCTCTTCAGTGCAGGGCTGAGCGGGGTCAGCGGCTAAGATGCGCGGGATTTGACGTCGCCCCTGAGCTTCCGCGCGTGATCCTCGAGCTGGCGCACCGCGGCGTCGAAGGCGTCGCGGATGGCGACATAGACGTCCTCATGGGCGTGGTTCTTCGGTCCTTCCTGGTTCACATGCACGTCCTTGCCGGGCATGCCGATGTCGATGCGCACCTTGTACAGCTTGCCCTTGTGATGATGGCGATGCGGCGCCTCGACGGTCACGTCGCAGCTCACGATGCGCTCGAAGAAGCGGTCGAGCTTGGCTGCCTTCTCGCGGACGACGGCTTCGATGGCAGGCGAGGGGTCCATGTTCCGGAAGCTGATCTGCAAAGGTATCTGCATCTTGTTCTCCTTTCGATACTCGAAGCCAGCGCTCCTCCAGCCCTGAGCGCCAGTCTCGATCTCGTTGATCGACGTCGTCCACATCGAAAACGCACCGGTGAGGCCGCCGGTTCGACCATTGCAATGGTCTCACCGTCCCCGCATCTTGACTTGGTTCAATGCGGGTTTTGCGAAGGCCCAAGTTCTGACAGGGTCAGGCTTTTGCCGCGCAAAGGACGGAAGGCGCGAGAGGGCTCCGGTCAGGGCGCAGCGGTCACCCGCAGATTGCCCATCATGCCTCCATCCTCGTGTTCGAGGATGTGGCAATGGTAGGGAAATTTCCCGACGATCGCCGTTCCGGTGGAGGGAACTGGTTGCCGCAAGGGGAGTCCGTTGTTGTCCGAGCCGATCGTCGCGGTCGGAGTTGGCAACAACTCCGAGAAGGTTTGATCGTCGGCTTGCCGATACGTGGCAGGCTTAGACCCCGAATCCCGGCGTCGAACAGACGGATTCGCAGGTTTGAGAAGAGCCCGAAATTGACAATTCTCGACGCGAATTTGACTGCCGTCGAAATGCTCTTCAGCTGCTTCGTTCTTAGGCAAACGCGCGTCGCTCAACGCGCCAAGACGCTCTCCTTCCGCGGGTGGCAAGCAACGCCGCGGCTTGTTACGCTTGTTCTCCGCCGATCGTCCAAGCCATTGGTCTGGCTAATGTTTTAGAAACGGTCGAAGGCCGTTTCGAGCGTCGGCGGAAGGGCGGATTTTCGTGGCGGAAATGTCACAAGAGTTTTGAAAACGTCCGCGCCTCGTCGGATAGCAATTTACCTTCCGAAAGGAATCCTTATAAGCAAAGTAGAACTCTCTTATCGGGGGAGTTCTGTCACGGCGCTCGTGATGGGACTCTACTGGGTGACGCCGGGAGGCTAATCCGGACCGAGAGTTTGGATTAGGCAATTTTTATCAGGGAAGGTGGAGATGGACATGTTTGGGGGACTGACAAAAACATCCAGCCGCATCGCCATCGCAGCCGCGCTTGGTATGACGCTTGGCGGTTTCGCCATGAGCGCCAGCCCTGCCAAGGCCGCGGATCTCGGTGGTGATTGCTGCGCGGATCTCGAGGAGAGGGTAGCTGAGCTCGAAGCGACGACCGTCCGCAAGGGCAACAAAAAGGTCTCCGTGACCTTGTCCGGTTGGGTGGTCAAGCTGGGATCTTGGTGGGACGACGGCCACGAGACGAACTTCTACGTGGGTGACAAGGACACCACCCTGTCGAGCCACTTCCAGATTTCCGGTAGCGCGCAGATCAGCCCCGGCTGGTCGGCTGGTTACACGATCGCCGTCGAGATGCCCGGCAACAGCGCCTCGGTCGGTTTCGGCGAGAACCAGTTCAACGACAATGCTTGGACTGCGTCGCTTCGGCGACATCAACACGCTCCTGTCCTATATGTGGATCAAGAGCGACAGATGGGGCACGATCAACTGGGGTCAGCTGAGCCAGGCGACGGATAACGTGGCCCTGCTTCCTGACCTGTCTGGCACCGTCATCGAAGCCAACGCCGTGTTGTTCGACGGCGCAGGCATGTTCGTCCGTCCGAAGGGCGCCAAGAACTCCAACGATCTGGCGAGCCGATTCACTTGGGGCGCTGTTGTACCTGCCTCACCGCCGGCGGCGGTATTGGTGCGGACTGCAATGGCTATCCGGACAACGCCTTCCGTTATGACACGCCGACCTGGGCTGGCTTCAGCGTGTCGACGTCATACGGCGAAGATGACATGTGGGATGTCGCCGTCAAATACGCTGCTGACTGGAACAGCATCAAGTTCTCCGCGGCTGTGGGCTATACCCAGCTGACCGACGAGGGCTGCTACGCCTTCGGCGTACCCAATGCGGCAAGAACCTGCACCAACGTGCGGTGTGTCGGTGGTGGCGGCGCGCCCTTCCAGAACTTCCGTAAGGATGCCCAAATGTTCCAGGTGGGCGCATCCATCATGCACGTTCCATCGGGTCTGTTCGTCTATGGCTTGTATCAGAACGAGCAGAACGACGGCACGCAGAGGCAGACGCGTCAACTTCAACAACTGGTAACGCCTTCAAGCTTCTCGACAGCGCAGCCAACGAGAGCGACATGTGGTATGTGAAGGCCGGTATCAAGAGGGCCTGGATGCCGGCGGGCGCGACCGTGCTCTTCGGCGAGTGGGGCCAGTATAACGACAGTTTACCGGGCTTTGCGCCTCCGAGCGGCAACGAAGACATCGTCGGGGGTAACGACTGCGCCAGCTTTCTGCCGATCGGCGTCGCTCGCACAAAACGTCATGCCGGCACTCAGCATTTCAAGAACGGCGATCCATAATGGAACCGCAGTCGTGACCGGTTCGGAAGTCCAGCGCTGGGGCCTCGGCGTCGTGCAGGAGATCGACTCTGCCGCGATGCATGTCTTCGCTCGCTGGCAGCATCTCGATCTTGACCTGACTGCGACAAGTCTCGGCTCTTAGCTGTATTCAGAGCTCTAAGGACAGCGCAGTTTTTACTGCGCAACAACGGGAACTTCGGCAACGAGTTGAGCACCGATTGGATGGTCTCGATATCTTCCAAATTGGCGGCGTGATCTTCTTCTAAACGAATAACCACCTTCCAAATTGAAGCCGCCCCTTTCGGGCGGCTTCTTTTTCTATCCGGGTGCGTCTAGCGTGCAGACAGGCATCGCTATGCTAATTCTTCACCTGCCTGCGGAAGGATTTGCGGCGAGCAGAGGTAAATAACCCTAGCGTGCCGCTTTTTCATGTGTCGCTCCAAGACACAACACCAGTGCACACCTGCCAAACACGACTATGCCTCATTTCAGGTATTGAGAAGGGTTCGAGCACTTAAAAGGAGTGGCGGTATGATTGACTCAATTAATGGATGGCATTCGCTTCGCCGGTCGGGCCGGTTTTTCTCTCTTGCGGCCGCTGTCTTCGGATGCGGACCAACACTTGGCAATGGCCCAGGAAGGGAAGCAGGCAACCCCCAAGTTGCCAACAAAGGCGGGCGCGGCTCAGGGCGACGTCAGCGGTTGGGTGAAGCTTTGTACGAAGAATGAACAGTTCGGCAATGCGGATGTGTGCCTCGTCAAATACGAGGAGCTGGATCCTAAAACTGGATCGGTTCTTCTGACGGCTGCGGTGCGCACCGTCGAGGGAGAGGATAAGAAGGACCTACTTATCAACGTACCGACGCCTATACGCTCGTTATTCCCGCTGGCGTTCGCACCAAGATTGACGAGGACGAGCCGGTTTCAATGCAATTTTCTGTTTGTCTTCCTACAAGCTGCCAGGCTCACACTGAACTAAGGAAAAAATGCTGCAGAGGATGAGGAATGGCGAAAAGATGCTAGTCGCCGCCGTGAACATGCAGAAGAAGACTTTGGGGTTTCCAGTTCCGCTTTTGGGCTTCGATAAGACCTGGGATGGAGCGCCAGTGGATACCGCCAAATACCAAGCAGCTAGGCGTCAAATGCTGGATTTTGCGAGAAAGACTGCAGAGAAGCAAAGGGCGAGCGGTCGGGAAGTAAGGCACTCACACTTCGGGGCGCTCAATGTGACTACAGTTCCCGTGAGAACACCTCCGGCACGATCGCCGCATTAGTAGTTTGGCGGCGCGTTGCTCCCCTGGAGCGAGCCCGGCAGTCCGCCGGTACAGTGAGCCAGCTTCAAAGCGGTAGGGAACACGCCGCGCGGCCTCTCTACTTGATAGCTCCGTGCTTGGCGGTGAACTTCCGCATGATAGGGTGACCTTGGACATCGCATCTCACAACAAGCATGTCGCAGATGTGCTATTAGCAGAAGTGTGGCTCGCCAACCAGAGCACTGCTGGCGACTGCGACCGCGCCACGATAATAGAAAAAAGGCCATTGGCTGAGGGATGTGGCTGAACAGCTACATCTAGGCTCTAAAAGTGGTTCTCTACGACTGTCACTAGACTGTCATTGCTCGCCTCCTAGACTTACCCCGAAACGCAAGGAATATCCTTTCCTGAAGTCGGCAGAACGCTGCGCCTATAACAGTGGACTGCGCGGTTACTGAGAAAAGCCGCTCGTCGTTGAGGGCGTGATCATCATAGAATTGGAGGGGTCGTGAGAGGGGGATTGAGGGGGACCGCCAGCCTTATGGCGATCGCTGCCCTATCTTGCATGATGGGAGCGACGCTCTTCGTGGCACACCGGCCAAGGCTGCCGATCTCGGCGGCGATTGTTGCGCCGATCTCGACGAGCGTGTCGCCGAACTTGAGGCACCACCGTCCGCAAGGGCAACAAGAAGGTCACAGTGCAGGTCTACGGTAAAGTCAACGAGGCAGTTCTGTTCTGGGACGACGGCGCTGAACAAAATGTCTACACCGTGAACAATCAATACAGCTCCACAAGGTTTGGCTTCAAGGGCACAGCAAAATTAGTGGGGATTGGAGAGCTGTTACCAGCTTGAGATCGAGTTACGATCGCCTTGTCCGGTAATTTGGATCAGTTCGACGATGATAACCGCGACGATCCGGAAGGCTCTCTAAGGTTCGGCAATCGAACATGTTCATCAAGCATAAGCAATACGGAACGGTGCGCTGGGGCCTGAACAGCACGCCGAAGGACAATATTGTTAAGGATACTAACGTCACGGAACTGGAAGACACGATGTTCGGCGACATCGATATATGCGAAGCTTCCTGCTGCGACCAAAGGGATTCAACAATGCCGAGGGCTTGTCGACAATCCGATGGTCGGACATCGCCAGATGCTACAGCGCTTCCGATACCTTCGACTGTTCAACCCGCCGCCATGGCTTTACCTACCTGACACCTGAATGGAGCGGTTTTAGCGCGAGTTGGGGCTACTATGAGGATGACATTTGGAGCGCCAGCATCCGCTACAAATCGCGGAAGGAGTGGGAGAATTGGGCGATCGGCGGTGGCTTTGCCTACGAAGATTTCCGTGACGAACGCTTCAGGATGGCGGCGGCGGCGTCGCGTCCGGACCTTTTCCACCTCCCTCAAGCAACATCACCTTCTTCAAGCGCGACATTCAGGAGTGGGCTGGCTCATTCTCCATCAAGAACATACCGACGGGCCTGTTCTTTTACGGCGAGTACAGCGCTTCCAAGCAGGAGAACTCAAATACCATTAACGGAGGCGTCTTCAACGGGGCTAGCCCGCCCGAATATAATGGCTATGACCTCCAAATCGGCATTCAGCGCGACTTCGTATGGAACGGAATCGGTCCTGGTATGCTCGGCGAAACGTCTATCTTCGGCGGCTTCACAAACATGCACGACGGCATCAGCTGCGGCAGCAATGGAAATGGCGGCAGTCTCGGGCGCATTCCCGCCAATTGCTTTATCACCGCCAACAACTTCGACAATGTGCCGGTGAACACGCAGATCACGGGCTCCGATGTCGACAGATGGTATCTCGGTTTGGATCAAGAGATTGAATCGGCTTCCATGCATCTGTATGCGGTCTATCAGCATTTGGAAGCTGACATCGATCTCATAACGCGCGGTGACGGTTCTGTTACCTGCAAGGGGACGGAGTGTGCGTCGTCCGGAAAGCTGAGGCGTGTCCCCGCTCCACTGAACGACTTCGATCTGATCTACACCGGCGGTCGCATTTACTTCTAGGTTTATGTCCCCGTTTCCAGGACAGGGAGGGCAACACTGCGAATTTTTTGCGGGCGGCTTTGAAAGGGCCGAAGTAATAATGGACGTGACGTCGCGGGAGCTCATCTGCCGCCCCTTAGCTGCACTAAGAGATAACAGAGTCGAGGCGGAAAAGCTTGAGCGTCAAAAACGATCGGCAGCCAGGAAACTACATTATCGGCCGGGTGTGCACGCCATGATGGACTGGCTACCTGATCGATTGAATAAAGATTTGCGCTCAACTTACGCCGAAAGCGATGATCTGGCGCCGAGTAAGCAAGTTGGCTTTTCTGTTTTCGCTAAAGCTGGCGCCGCGTCCGCTAAGCCGGCATTTCTGTTTTCGCTAAAGGTTGATTCACGTTCACCCCGACGAGCTGACGAGTATTTCGGGAATATTCTCACGATCATCGGCAACTCAGGACGCGCTATCATTACCTGCAAGTGGAGCGCAGGGAAGTCGTTTCAATTTGCGCGCCAGAGCTGGGCGCACGCACAGGAGCTGCTGAGCGAAACCGTTGCCCGAATTCGGAGGCAGGCTTGTCGTGCTCAGCGGCGAGGACTCAGAGCACACGGACCTCCATGCTGTGGCTCAGATCGGGACGCTGGAGGTCCGTGCGGCGAGCTGACGCCAATTACTTTGCCAACGGCTCCGGTGCCGCTTGCGCTCTCCTTGGGCTTTTTTGAGAGGCGACGCCGGGGGCACTTCCAGGGGGGAGGGTTGTGGCGGGGCCCTTCCGGGGCTATCTCTGTGGCACGACCCTGGCCCCCAAGAAGGACCGCCATGCAGAAGGAAAGCCCCAAGGGCGAGGCCGCCCGCACCCCGGTCCTGACCGTCAAGAACGTCTCCTATTATTACGGATCGAAGCAGGCCCTCGACGATGTGAGCTTCGACGTGTTCCCGGGCAGGGTGACGGCGTTGCTCGGTCCGAACGGCGCAGGCAAGACGACGCTCTTCTCGCTGATCACTAGGTTGTTCGACGCACCAACCGGGCGCATCGAGATCTGCGGCCGATCGGCCGCCGAGTGGGGCGCAAAGGCGCTCGGACCGCTCGGCGTGGTGTTCCAACAACCGACGCTCGACCTCGACCTTACCGTCAAACAGAATCTGCGCTACTTCGCAGCGCTGAGGGGCCTCAAGCGCAAGGACGCCGACGAGCGGATGATGCGGGCGCTCGATGCGCTCGACATGGCCGAGCGTGTCAAGGAGCGCGTCCGCGCGCTGAATGGCGGCCACCGGCGCCGGGTGGAGATCGCGCGCGCGCTTCTGCACAGCCCGAAGCTGCTGCTGCTCGACGAGCCGACCATCGGCCTCGACGTGCCGACGCGCACCGCCATCGTGCGGCATATCCATGAGCTTGCGCGCACCGACAATATCGGCGTGTTGTGGGCCACCCATCTCTTCGACGAGGTCGAGCCCGACGACGATCTGCTCGTGCTCAACAAGGGACGCATCGTCGCGCGCGGCGTCGCCAAGGACGTCGTGGCGGAGACCGGCGCCGGCGATCTCGGCGGGGCCTTCAGGCTCTTGATCGGCGGCGATACCGAAGAGGACATCGCCGCATGAGTACGATGCATCTCGTCCGCGCCTTCAACGGCATCGTCTGGCGGGAACTGCTGCGCTTCTTGCAGCAGCGTGAGAGGTTCTTTGCGGCGCTGGTCAGGCCTCTGATCTGGCTCATTATTTTCGCGGCAGGCTTCCGCGCCGCGCTCGGCATTTCGATCATTCCGCCCTATCAGACCTACATCACCTACGACGTCTACATCACGCCTGGGCTGCTCGCGATGATCCAGCTCTTCAACGGCATGCAGAGCTCGCTCTCCATGGTGTACGACCGCGAGATGGGATCGATGCGCGTGCTCTTGACCACGCCCTTGCCGCGCTGGTTCCTGCTTCTGTCGCGCCTGTTCGCCGGCGTCGCCGTCTCGCTGCTACAGGTCTACGCCTTCCTGCTCATCGCTTATTTCTGCGGCGTCGAGCTGCCGCCTTGGGGCTATCTCGCGGCGCTGCCGGCGCTCATTCTGACCGGCATGATGTTCGGTGCGCTCGGCATGCTGCTCTCCTCGACCATCAAGCAGCTCGAGAATTTCGCCGGCGTCATGAACTTCGTGATCTTCCCGATGTTCTTCGCTTCCTCGGCGCTCTATCCCTTGTGGAAGATGCGCGAGGGAAGCCTTTGGCTCTACAACCTCTGCCTGTTCAACCCGTTCACCTATGCCGTCGAGCTGATCCGCTTTGCCCTCTATCTCGAAGTGAATTGGCAGGCGCTCGGCGTGGTCGGCGGATGTCTCGCCGTGTTCCTCGGGCTGTCGATTTGGGCGTACGATCCGTCCTTCGGCATTCAGCAGCGGAAGGCAGGCGCTGCGGCGGCGGCCTGAGCGGCCTTAGCCTAGCCGGTGGCGAAGTTGGCCGGATGGCGTTTGAGCAGATCGGCGTAGATCTCCTCGACCGTTGCTGGATCACGCTCGCCTTGCGGCACGGAAATCGGCACGACCGCAACCACATGGGTCGGCCGCGGCGCGAGCAGCACCAGCTGATCGGCGAGAAGGATCGCTTCCCGCGCATTGTGGGTGACGAGGATCGCCGTCGTCGGGCGCGCCGACCACACCTCGAGCAGCAGGCGGCGCAAGCGATCCGCAGTGCGCTCGTCGAGCGAGACGAAGGGCTCGTCGAGCAGGAGCAGATCGGGCCTCGGCGCGAAGGCGCGGGCCAAGGCGACGCGGCGGGCAAGCCCGAGCGACAGCTCCTGCGGGTAGCGCGGCAGCTTGTCGGCGATCTCGACCGAGGCGGCAAGCTGCTCAAGCTCCGCGTTGGTCAGATCCTCGGCGACGATCTGGATGTTCTGGCGCACGGTGCGCCAGGGAAGCAGCCGCGGCTCCTGAAACATGACGCCGATGCGCGCATTCTCCGGCACATGAACCGTGCCGGTGAAGTTCGGGTCGAGGCCGGCGAGAATACGCAGCAAAGTGGTCTTGCCGCAGCCTGACGGGCCCATCAGCACCGTCATGCTTTGCGGACGCACCTCGAGCACCAGATCGCGGATGGCGGGAACCGGCGTCCCGTCCGCGCCCGTATAGGTCTTGTCCTCGATGCGGATGTCAAACTGGCTTGTTGCGCCAGCGGGTCGTACGTCGTTCAAGGGGCTGCACCAGCAAATATTCGATTGCGAGCATGACGGTGACGAAGGCAACGGTGTAGCCGAGAATGGCCGTCACGTTGAAGAGCTGGAAGTTGAGGTGGAGCTCGAAGCCCACGCCGTTCGGGCGCCCAAGCAGCTCGACCACCAAAACAATCTTCCAAATCAAGGAGATACCTGAGCGCGAGGCGGCGGCGAAATAGGGCTGGAGCTGCGGCAGAGTGACGTTGCGCAATTTGCTCCAGTAGGACAGGCGATAGGCGCGCGCCATTTCGTCGAGTCCGGGATCGAGCGCGCGGGCGCCTTCGCGCACGGTGACGACGACGTTCGGAATCTTGTTGAGGGCGACGGCGCCGATTGCCGCGGCTTCGTTCAGGCCGAACCAGACATAAGCGAGAATGATGATGACGAGGGCGGGCAGGTTGAGCAGCACGATCAGCCAGGGATCGAGCGCCCGGTTGAGAGCGGGCGACTCGCCCATGGCAAGGCCGATGACGCTGCCGATGGCCATGGCCACGAAGAACGACGCCGCCACGCGCCACAGGGTGATACCGAGCTCGGCAAGAAGATCGCCGTGCACGGCCTCCTTGACCACGTAAGTCAGCACTTCCACCGGCCCCGGCAGCATTCTGCTCTGCGCGATCTCGGCGGCGATGAACCACACGAGCAGGAAGCCGGCGACCGAGAGCACGGAGACGATCGGTCCGCGGTAAGACCGGAGCCCGGCAAGAGTTTCGGGAGGGGCCGCGCTGACGCTCAAGATTTGCCGCCCTTCCAGAACGTGCCGGGAGCAAGCTCGGCACCGGGACCGACCAGCTTCTCGCCGCCAAGCTCGCGCAGGAATTGATAGAGGACCTTGGCGTCGGACTCGTTCTCCGCCGTCGAGCGCTCGGGGATGCCCTCGCGGTAGCGCCGCCGCAGCGCCTCGAAGGTGGCGTCGTCCTCGGCCCGCATCAGCGGCCGGATGGCGTCCCAGGCTTCATTGGAGGTGGCGAGCAGCTCATCGGCCTTGGCGGCGGCGCGTAGAAAGCCGTCGACCGCTTTCAGGTTCTCCTTGGCCCAGGCCTCGCTGAACACATATCCGACCATGGCGACCTCGCCCTTGGCGCCAAGCTCGCTCACCACGTCCTCGATGCCGATCAGCTGCTTGAAGCCTGCTGCCTCGAGCCTTGCGGCGTAGGGCCAGAAATTGAGCACGGCGTCGATCTCGCCCTGCTTCGCCTTCTCGGCGAGGAGCGGCGGCGCGCCGAAGACCTGCCGCGTCTCGGTTCTGAGATCGAGATTGGCGGTGCGGAGCGCATAGGCGACGATCAAGAGCCAGCTCTTGTCGATCGGGCCGCCGGCCACGCCGAGCTTCTTGCCCTTGAGGTCGGCGAGAGTCTTGATGGGAGAATCGGCGGGAACCATGATGGCGCCGAGTGCCGTGGTGAAGGGAGCGAAGGTGAAGTCGGCGCCGCCGGTACGCTCCCGCGACACCCACAGCCAATCCGTGGCGATGATGTCGGCAGAGCCGCCTTGCAGGCCGACCGCGGTCGCGTCGGTGCTGGCGAGCGGCATCACGTCAAGCTCGATCCCCTCGGCCTTGTCGAGACCGTTCCGCTGGATGGTGTCGAGGACCCAACTGACAGTGCCGAATTTCAGAACGCCGAGCCTGACCTTGGTCGGCGCATCGGCGGACTGGCCGGGAGTGAAGCCTGCGAGGGTGGCAAGCACGAATGCTAACAGAGCTAAACGCAACGGGCGCTCCTTCCGCGTTGTTTTTTCTTCCGTCCCAAATCTCTGGGATTCGCCACGAGATGAGCGGGCAGCTCCGATGCCACCGGAAGCGGCGGACGCTGCTCGTAACTCGCCGGAGCGAGGCCCGGAACCGGTATGGCGCGTGACCGCAAGAGTGGCGGGGCATACTCTACCCATCCCGACAAACTAAGCAAGTTTTGCCCGGCAAGATTGCCACTTTTCCTGTGTCTTTTGCCAAGCAACTTTAGCCCTTTAGCTATGTCCCGGAGCCCGCAGGCGGTAGCCGTGGCCCCTCACCGTTTCGAGCAAGGGCTCGCGGCCCGGCGTGTCGATCTTGCGGCGGAGCCGCGCGATATAGACGTCCACCACATTGGTGAGCGGATCTTCGCTATAACCCCAAACCTGGTTGAGGATGCGGGTGCGCGAGAACACGCGGCCCGGCGCGCCCATCAGCAATTCGAGAATGGCGAGCTCCTTGGCGGTAAGCTTGATCTCCTCGCCGCCGCGCTTGACTTCAAGCAGGTCGCGGTCGAGCACGAGATCGGCCACCTGAACGACATTCGAGCTGGGCGCAAAATGATGGGAACGGCGGACCAGAGCCTCCATCCTCGCCAGCAACTCGTCGAAGTCGAAGGGCTTGGCGAGATAGTCGTCGGCGCCGACGCGCAAGCCTTTGATCTTATCTTCCAGCGTGTCCATGGCGGTCAGCATCAGGATCGGCGTGTGGTCGCCCTCCAGGCGCAACCGCTGGCAGACGTCGTAGCCATGCATGTCGGGGAGCATCAGATCGAGAATGATCACGTCGAACTCGCCGGTCTTGGCAAGCTCGACCCCTTCGGCGCCTGACGGGGCGACGGTGACGCCGTGGTTTTCGGCGCGCAAGCCGCGGTCGATGAAATCTGCGACCCGCGGCTCATCCTCGACAAGAAGCACGTTCACGCCGGCGTCTCCGGCGCGGAAGCGGGCAGCGCGACCGTGACGGTGGTGCCTTCGCCCAGTCGGCTGTCCATTTGTATCCTCCCTTTATGGGCCTCGACGATGGCCTTGGCGACCGGCAGGCCGAGCCCCAAACCTTCTTCATTATGCTCTGTGGCGTTGCCGCCACGGCGAAAGCGCTCGAAGATGCCGTCGAGTTCCTCAGGGGCGATGCCGATGCCGCGATCGGCGACGCTCACCCGAACCTCTCCATTGTCACTCGCTATAGCGACTTTCACCTCACCTTTGGAATTTGAATAACGCACGGCGTTGTCGAGAAGGACCATGAAAAGCTGGCGGAGCCTTGCCGGATCGCCATAGACGAGATCGTGCGCCGTGCCGTTGCTGTAGTTGATCCGCACCGATTTGGGGTGGGCAATCACCTTGGCGTCGCCGCAAACTTTCTCAAGCAGGTTGCCGAGGTCGATGGACTGTAGATTGAGGCGCGCTGCGCCGGCGCCTTGGCGGGCGATGAACAGGAGATCGTAGACCAGCACCGACAGATGCTTGGCCTGCTCCACGATGCGCGCGATCGAGTTCTTGTATTCGGCGATAGGCTTGTTCTTGCCGCGGAGCGCGATCTCGCCTTCGCCGCGGATGACGGTGAGCGGCGTGCGCAGCTCGTGGCTGATATCGGCGAAGAAGGCGCGCCTCGTCTCGTCGACCTTGCGCAAGGATTGATTCGCCTGGCGCAATTCCTCGGTGCGTTCGGCGACCACGGCTTCGAGATTGGTATGCGCGTCTTCCAGCGCCTTCTGATGCGACTGTAGATCGCCAGCCATGCGGTTAAAGCTCTGACCGAGATCGGCGAACTCGTCGCGGCCGGAAATCGCGATGCGGTGAGACAAATTTCCCTCGGCGAGCGCGCGGGTGCCGCGCAGGAGCTCGGCGAGCGGCGCGCGGAGCCGCTGCAGGAGCAGCACCACCAGAGCCAGTGTCACCAGAATGGCAACCACGGCATGGGCCCGACTGATCTGCTCGAGCCGGCTTAAGAGCCTCGCCGCGTCGGCGTCGATCCTATCCACCTCAGCGGTCTCGTCGGCGACCGCGACCTCGATCAGCTCATTGAGCTTCTTGTCGATCCCGCCTTTCAGAAGCGCGAGCAGCGTCGACCAGGCCGCGTCAGGCCGCCCCCGGCTGCGCAATTGCTCGACATCCTCGAGCTGGTCGAGCGCATGCTGGTACTCCTTCTTGATGGCGTTGAGACGCGCGACCTCGGCCAATTCGGTCCGGCGCTCTCCCTGCGGGATCATGGCGAGCTCTTCCTGGGTCAGCCGCTCAAGCTCGGCAATGTCCGATTCAATGACCTTGTGCAGATAGGCGGCGCCGAGCGGCCGGTCGCTGATGCCGGTGAGGAGCGTGTCGGTCCACGACTTGAACAGCTGCTGGCTGTGGCGGGAAAGCTGGAGCTGGCGCTCGAGTTCCTGATGGGCAACGCGCGAGCGGCTGAGATAGGCGTGAGACTGACTCACGCCCCAATAGGCAAGGGCGGCCGCACTCAAGGAGAGAGCGAGTAGCAGGCCTGCGGTGATCAGGAGCTTCGTCTGGTAACGCATCTCATTCTTAGGTCTGAGCTCCGGCCGTCCTCCGGGCGGCTCAGATGCCGTCGGGCGTGCGGCTGTGTTGCAGCAGCCCAATATTTATAGTGGATTTTCCTGAGTGCCAGTGAAGCTATCAGGGCACGGTTGCTAGCTCCCCAAAACCATCCAAGCGGCATGCGGCTTGGGAAAGTTTGGGAGTTGCCAAGCTTGGCGAGGGTCGCCGTCGTCAAGGCACCTGTGAAGCGGTAGGGTACCGAGAGCTCGATAAATCGGTGGAAACGGCGCTGTTTTTTGAGAGGGCGATCGTGAGTTCCACTCGAAGAGTCCTTACTTATTCAGTTGAACGTTGGTGAGTGTGGAGACGCCGACGTCTTTCAGGCAATCGGCGACAGGCCCCGTATCAGATTTGCATTCCATCACGTCGTTGATCAGGAAGCTGCCAACCTGATCGCACGCCGTGCCCTCGATGTCGAAAAGCTTCACCGATTTCTTCTCGGGCTTCAGCGGCCCGAGATCGACCGCGAAGCGCCTGCCAATCACGCCATCTGGCCGAAACAGCACAAGGTCAAGCTTTAGCTCCTCGTAAGCAGTTTTCGTCTTATTGCCGACCACGAAATAGGCGCGGCACCCCTGGCCCTGTGGCTCAAGTTTGTTGAGCTCAATGGCGATCCCGCTCTCCTGTGCCACTGCTACACCAAGGTCCAGGGATAGGACGGTCGCGACCAGAAAACCGCCTGTCCGCAATCGCAATATCTTAGCGTGTCGGATAGCGCTCATGACGCCTCGAAAGCTCACTGATTCGTGCATTCGTAGCTCTCCAATAAAGTGGTGACCGTATCCTCCAGCTCAAGAAGCTGCATTTTGCAAGATTATCCCGAATTCAATGGCAATCGTTCCTGTTAATCCGTCCGTCATCCCTTTTTCATGTCGTTGCCTGTATTGCGATTAACTTGCTTGCGGACAACCCACTTAAAGATGGAGGCAGCGCATGCGGCTGTTCAACCCTGCAGCCATCGCTGCATTCGTTCTTGGGCTGGCGTCAGACTCCGAACGAGACGACGGTCAATATCCGGAGCGAGTGAACAAGACGCCGAGACAAGGATCGTGACCATTCTTAGCGATGGCGTCAAAGGCATAAAGAAACGAGCGATTGCTGCTTTATGACGAAAGTGCAGCTGCGGCCGGGAATACCCCCTAGCAGCCTCCGATGATGATGACTAAGTGTGAACAGAAGCATCGGGTAGACAGATGACCCGCGTCCTAATAATTGACGATCATCCGATCGTGGTTCAGGGTTGGCGCCAGCTTTTGGAAGATGCCCGCGTTACTGAAATCTATGAGGCGCGAGATACCGCGGACGGCTACGGTCAATATCGTGCTCACCTACCAGACGTCATCATATTGGACTTGACGATCGGAAAAAGCAAACTCGGCGGTATCTCATTCATTGAGCGCCTGCGTCGTCGAGACCGGCAAACGCCAATACTCGTCTTTACGATGCACAGTGATCCAATGATCGTTGGTCGAGCGCTTAAAATAGGCGCGACTGGATATGTTCTAAAAGATGGACCATTCAACGAGCTGTCTCGGGCATTTGCCGAGATTTGCCATGGCAGGACCTACCTAAGTCCGTGCCTTCTCCCTCTGACTAGCGACGAAAAGAGGGGCGCGGCAAACCCCTTGAGTTGTTTGAACCAGCGAGAGCTCGAAACGCTAATGCTTCTAATTGAGGGGAAACCGTATAGAGCAATCGCTGAGCTAATGCTTATTAGCTGTACAACCGTTGCGGCTACGTCTGCGCGGCTAAAGGCAAAGCTTGGCGTGAACACGCTGCCAGAATTGATGAGGGCGGGCCTCCGCTATCTGCCTGGATTCGATTGGAATGCAGCGCGCATGAAGTGGGGAGGGGAGAAGCGATGGCGGTAAAGACCAGATAAGTCGGTTTTTGCCTTATTTTCCCGATTTTAGTTGCAAATCTTTCCCGATATTCGCGGAGCGGCTCAGCCATGCTGGAATTCCTTCGGCGCTCCACCTAATGTGTAATTAGGGAGCATGGGGGGACAATTCGTGAAAAACAACTCGTTACTGCGAACTCCGCGGTTGTTTGCCGGGGCTGGGGTAGCTTCGGTCGTTACTATGGCCTTTGGCCTTTTTATCGCCCTGGACCCAGCGTTGGCTGAGTTTGAGATCCAAGAGGCGGGCATCGAAAAGGGCGAAGTCGAGCTCGAATATCGCGGCGCCGTCCATTGGGGCTTTCCCAACGCTGAGCGAGGGGAGGCTGACGAAGGCGGCGCGCTTGACACCGAAGAAGCCGAGGCCTCACTGCGTCAAAGTCACGATTTCGAGGCCGAGTGGGGCGTCACCAATTGGTGGCTCCTCGCCGTCACCCTTGGCACCGAGCAGCCTTTGGGGGAAGACTTCAATCTGACCTCGGTCGAGCTTGAGACCCAAGTGGAATTGAAGGCGCGAAAGGGCAACGGCATTGGCCTTGCCTTTCAAGCCGGATACGGGATAGCGACTATCGGGGGCGCAGCCGACGAAATTGAGTTCGGACCAATCATTGAGCTGGCGAGCGGCAAGGCTCTGCTCACGATCAACCCTCTGTTCGGTGCCCAGGTTGGCGATAACCGCGAGACCGACGGCCTTGGCTTTGGATATGGCTGGCGAGCCGAATATGACTTCGCCAAACACTGGGGCATTGGTGTCGAGATGTTCGGGGAGATCGAGGATCTCGCCAATGCCGGCTCGTTCAACGATCAGCAGCACAGCCTTGGCCCGACGCTATTCTTCAAACCTGGCGGCGATGACGACGACGAAGAGGTGGGCGACGTGGGGGAGTCCGACGATAACGGTAAGGACAACAATCCTGAGCCTGCCAAGATGGAGTTTTCCATGAATGTCGGCGTCCAGTTCGGACTGACCGATGTCACCTCAGATTCGGCGCTGAAATTCCAGGGCTCGCTCGCTTTCTAGACTGTTGGTGACCGCCACGGGACCCTAGAAGGTCGTCATCTCAGCGGAGCAAGGCTATCTAGAAAGTTGGCAGCCGACGAAGGAGGATGCTTGGTTGGCCTTTCGCTGTTCTAAGCTCGGCTTAATTTTGCGAGATGGTGACGCCCCAGGGCGCCATGCCGACCGGCATCGACTTCACCACTTTCAGGTTCGGCACGTCGATCACCGACACGTCGTTGCTGTTGCCGTTGGTGGTGAACAGCAATTTCTCGTCGGGCGTCAGCGCCAAGCTGCCACACCCGCTGCCCGACCAGGAGATATTGCTCGACTTCGAGCTTCTTGGCGTCGATCACCGAATGCCGATGAAGGGAACGACGATCCGCATCGAGCTTCCCATCCAGCGCAGCAAGGCGAAGCGCACACGGATCGCCGAGCTGGTGAGCGGCTAGCTGCCGTCGCCGGCTGGCGTCACCCCCGCGGCCCGATCTTTTGCCTTGACGAACGGGACGCGCCACCCTTTCTAGCTCCCATCATGCTGATCAAGGTGCTCGGCTCTGCGGCTGGCGGCGGCCTGCCGCAATGGAACTGTAACGGCCGGAATTCGGCCGACACGCGCATGGGCGTGGCGGGCTTGCGGGCGCGCACGCAAGCCTCTGTGGCGGTGAGCGCAAATGGCAGCGACTGGGTCGTGCTCAACGCGAGCCCTGATCTCCGTCAGCAGATCAACGAGACGCCAGAGCTTCAGCCCGCCACCGACAAAGGCCCGCGCAACAGCCCGATCAAGGCGGTGGTGCTCACCAATGGCGACGTCGATGCGATCGCCGGGCTGCTCACGCTGCGCGAGGCGCAACCGCTCACCGTCTATGGCAGCCAGCGCGTTCTCGATGTGCTCGCCTCGAACAGCATTTTCGATGTGCTCGATGCGTCCCTGGTAACGCGCAGGCCAATGACGCTTGGGCGATCCTTCGCCGTCGAAGGCCCCCAGGGCCCGGTCGGCATCGAGATCGAGGCGTTTCCCGTACCGGGCAAGGTCGCGCTCTATCTCGAGGATGCCGCCAAGGCGGGCGAGGGCTTCGGCACGCAGGAAGGCGACACGCTGGGCCTGAAGGTGACGGAGACTGGCTCAGACCGGCACTTCTTCTATGTGCCGAACTGCGCCAAGCTTGACGATGCGACGAGTGCGAGGCTCAAGGAGGCACCACTCCTCTTCTTCGACGGCACGCTCTACACCAACGACGAGATGATCGTGCAGGGGCTGATGAACAAGACCGGAGAGCGCATCGGCCATATGAACATGTCCGGCCCGAACGGCACGATGGCCACCTTTGCCGACCTTGGGGTGAAGCGTAAGGTATTCATCCATATCAATAATTCCAATCCGGCGCTGCGCGAGGGATCGCCCGAGCGCGCCGCTGTTGAAGCGTCGGGATGGGAAGTCGCCTATGATGGGATGGCGATAAGGATCTAGCTCATGTGCGGCATCGCCGGCCTCTTGGACCTCGAGCGCCGATCCGGCTCTCAGGAGCTGGAAGCGCTCGGCCGTGCCATGGCTGCGACGCTCAACCATCGCGGGCCTGACGCGCATGGCATCTGGTCTGACGCCGAGGCCGGTGTGGCGCTCGGCCATACGCGGCTCTCCATCGTCGATCTTTCGCCGGCGGGCGCGCAGCCGATGGTGTCGAGCTGCGGTGCCTGCGTCATCACCTATAACGGCGAGATCTACAATTCCGGCGATCTCCGCCCAGAGCTCGAGGCGCGCGGGCGGCGCTTCAGGGGACATTCCGACACCGAGGTTCTGGTCGAGGCCATCGCCGAATGGGGCGTCAAGTCCACGGTCGAGCGTCTCATCGGCATGTTCGCCTTTGCCTTGTGGGATCGCCGAACGCGGACACTGAGCCTCGTTCGCGACCGTCTCGGCATCAAGCCGCTCTATTTCGGTCGGCAGAACGGGCGCGTGGTCTTTGCCTCGGAGCTGAAGGCCTTCGAGGTGCTTCCCGATTGGAAGCCGGAGCTCAACCGCGATGCGCTCGCCGCCTATTTGCGGCTCGCTTACGTGCCGTCGCCGCATTCGATCTATCGCGGCATCGACAAGCTCGCGCCAGGTCATATCGCCACCATCGATGCCGAAGGGAAGATCGAGACCGTCAGCCTTCTGGAGCGTTGAGGAGGCCGCCGAACGCGGCAAGGGCGCGCCGTTCAATGTCAGCGATCGCGAAGCGATCGATACGCTCGAGCTGCTGCTCGGCGATGCGGTGGGGCGGCGGCTCGTCGCCGACGTGCCGCTTGGCGCCTTTCTCTCCGGCGGCATAGACTCGTCCACCATCGCGGCGATGATGCGGATGCGCAGCAACGCAGCGGTGCGCACCTATTCGATCGGTTTCATGGAGGAGGGGTTCGACGAGGCACCGCATGCGCGGGCGGTCGCGGCACATCTCGGCACCGCGCATACCGAGCTCTATGTCAGCCCGGCAGAGGCGAGAGAGGTCATCCCCGATCTGCCCATGATCTACGACGAGCCCTTCGCCAACTCCTCGCAAATTCCGACCTACCTCCTATCGAAGCTCACACGCGAGCACGTGACCGTGGCGCTGTCGGGCGATGGCGGCGACGAGCTGTTCGCCGGCTACACGCGGCATCGCTTTGCGCGGCTGGCAAGCAGCATGCCGGCGCCCATGGGGAGGGCATTGGCGTGCGGCCTTGGCGTCGCCGGTCCAGCGCTATGGGAGCGCGTGTTCAGTCTCCTGCCTGCGGAGCGGCGTCCAAAGCTCGCCGCCGACAAGATGCACAAGGCAGCGCGCCTGTTTCGCGCCGGCGAGGAGAGCGGCTACCTGAGTCTGGTCAGCGCCTGGGACGATCCGGACGCGCTCGTGAATGGCGGCAAGGAACCGAGGGGTCCGATCTTCGATGCGGGCATCGCACGCGCGCTGCCGGACCCGCTGGACCGCATGCAATATCTCGACACTATCACCTACCTTCCAGACGACATCCTCACCAAGGTCGATCGCGCCAGCATGGCGGTGGCGCTCGAAGTGCGCGTGCCGATCCTCGATCATCGCATCGTGGAGTTTTCCTGGCGGCTGCCTGCCCGCTTCAAGATGCGGGGAGGCAAGGGCAAGTGGCTGCTGCGCCAGGTGCTCTACCGCCATGTGCCGAAGGCGCTGGTGGAACGTCCGAAGTCGGGCTTCGCCATACCGCTCGGGCAATGGCTCAGGGGACCGTTGCGCGCCTGGGCAGAGGAGCTGCTGTCGGAGAAGCGCCTCGGCGAGGGTGGGCTGCTCAATCCGGCGCCGATCCGAGCGCGATGGGCAGAGCATCTTGAGGGCACGCGCAACTGGCATGCCTCGCTCTGGCCGGTGCTGATGTTCCAGGCCTGGCGATCCCCACGCGGGATCTGAGCTAGCTCGCCCGGCGCCCGCCCGCGCCAACCTCGCCGAAGGCGACGACATTGTCTGTCCGCGCAACGATGGCAGGTTTCTCGCCGCGCCGCGTGGCGGCTGTCCAGTAGGCTGCGATACGCTCGACAAAGGGACGCGACCGCTCGGCAAACAGTCTCGCCCCGCGGGTCTCGGCATCCCGGCGCAGCGCCTTGTGGCGGGCACGGCAGCGCTTCAAGAAGGAAGCGGTGTCGTCGGGAGCAGCGAAGGTCATGGTTGGCGCTGAGACGAGCTGGCGGAGCAGGGCGATGTCGTGATCGTCGCCGAGAATCTGCGACAACGCGCGCGCCGCCTCCACCCGCGTGGAAAGCTCCGACGGCCAGCAGGGCGTGAGCAGCTGCATATGGCGCCAATGATGCTGCAACGTCTTGCGCCACTCATGGAAATCTTCGTCGTTGCCGGTGGCAAAGGCCTGGGCAAAGGCTTTGCGGCCGCCGCGATAGGATTCGCGCAAGCCCTTGGCAATTGGGCTGAAATCGTCGGGATAGACGGCAAGGTTGGCCATCGCAGGCCTGAGCGCGAACAGGCCGCGCATGGCGTCGGAGGCGGTGCTCCCATCGAGGCTGCGCTTTGCCGCCTGCCGGCGTTCCTGGAGCCAGGCGCGCAAGGCTGGGATCGGCGTTGCTTCCCCTTCGCCTTCGGCCTTGGCGAATTTGTCCACGGCGTCGAGCAGGGCTGCGGCGTCACGGGCCGGCGCAAGGCCACGGGCGATGGTGCGAAGCCGCTCGGTGAGGCTGTTGAAGACCGGCTCGGGCAGGCCAGGCCTGATCAGGACTAGAAGAGAACGCAGTCTTTTCAAGCACTTGCGCGAGTCGTGGACGCCCTTGTGGCGCTCCGGAGGGGAGGCAAGCGCGGCATAGGCCGTATCGATTTCGGCCGAGGCGACGCGGCGCACCGCCTCGCTCATCGGTACGGCCGGATCAAGACTGAAGCCCAAACCCATCCAACCCTCTCCGCCCGAAGGCGTGCCCAACGATGTTCCAGAACAGCCGCCCCTCGGTCAAGGGGGTCAGGACTGTGGACAGCCTGTGGATAAGTTCCGCCAGGGGTCGGTCGCCGCGATCCATTGCCTCGTGCGCTGCTCGGGATCCTCGCTCATGACGATGTCGGTGACAACCGCCGCCGCCGACGCACCTGCGGCAAGCACATCTGGCACACGCTCGAGCGTGATGCCGCCGATGGCGACCAGCGGGCAGTCGATCTTCGCCCGCCATTCGGCCGATGCGGTCAAGACCCTGCGGCGCCCAGGGCATCGTTTTGAGCTTCGTCTCATAGATCGGCCCAAGCGCGATGTAGTCGGGCTCGACACCAAGCGCGATGTCGAGTTCGCTCAAGCTATGCGTGCTGATGCCGATCCTGATGCCTGCGGCTTTGATCGCGGCAATGTCGGCACCGACGAGGTCGCCCTGGCCGAGATGCACGAAGCCGGCGCCAAGATCGATCGCTTCACGCCAATAATCGTTGACGACGAGCTGGCAGCCATGGGCCGACGCAAATTCGAGGGCTCGCGCGATCTCGGTCTTGACCGCAAGAGGCGGCATATCCTTGACGCGAAGCTGGATGAACTTCGCGCCTTGGCTCGCGATACGGGCGACCCAGGCGGCGTCGGGAAGGACGGGATAGAACGGATCGAGCGCGCCGCCGCTCAAGAGACGCGATCGATCTTGAAGAACGGCGTGCCGGCGACCGGGGTCGAGGGCGACGCCATGTCACGCGGCTCGATCAGCCCTGCCTCGAAGCCGAGGCGCCCGGCCTCGATCGCGCGGGCGAACGCTTGCGCCATCTTCACCGGATCGGCGGACTTTGCCACCGCCGTGTTGAGCAGCACGGCGTCATAGCCGAGTTCCATCGCTTCAGCAGCTTGCGACGGCGCGCCGATGCCGGCGTCGATGATCAATGTCGTCTCGGGGAAATAGGCGCGAAGCGTTTTCAGCCCATCGCGATTGATCAGCCCGCGCGCCGAGCCGATCGGTGAGGCCCAGGGCATCAGCACGGTACATCCGGCTCCGGCGAGCTTCTCCGCCGCGCTCAGATCTTCGGTGGTGTAGGGAAGCACTTTGAACCCGTCCGCAACGAGTGCCGTGGCAGCCTCGACGAGACCGAACAGCTCAGGCTGCAGCGTGTCGTCATTGGCGATGACTTCGAGCTTGATCCACGGCGTGCCGAACAGCTCGCGCGCCATCTCCGCCGTCGCCACGGCTTCCTTTGCGGTGCGGCAGCCCGCGGTGTTCGGCAGCACGCGCACGCCGAGATCCTCGATCAGCTCCCAGAAGCCTTGGCCAGCGCGCATCCGCGCCGACTCGCGCCTGAGGGAAACGGTGACGATCTCGGCGGACGACGCCTCGACCGCTTGGCGGAGCGTTGCCGGGGAGGGATATTGCGCCGTTCCGAGAAGCAGACGGGACTTGAAGCGCTCGCCGTAGATGTCGAGCATCAGCCGCCCTGCCTCGGCGCAACGATCTCGACCTCGTCCTTGGGCGCGAGCGGGGTCAGCTCGCGCTTGGCCGAAGCGACGAAGCTGCCGTTCACCGCGGTAGCCACTTTGGCTTGCGCAAAGCCGAGCGTGGCGCACAGCTCGGCGAGGGTGCGGGCATCGGTGGCGACGGGCTCACCATTAACGAGAATCTGCAACGAACACCTCCGGATCGGTCGCGCCGGTCTCGATGTAATCGGCCACGAGCTCGGCCAGGACGGGCGCGAGCAGGAAACCGTGGCGGTAGAGACCGTTCACATAGATATAGCGCTCAGCGACGATAATCCTAGGCCGATTGTCGGGGAAGGCGGGCCTCGCGCCCGCGCCTTGCAGCACGATTTCGGCTTCGGCGAAGGCCGGATCGAGCGCGTAGGCCGCCGACAGGAGATCGAGCGCCGAACGCAAGCTGATCGGGCCGGTCTCCTCGCTTTCGATCACCGTGGCGCCGATCATGTAGACGCCGTTGCCCCAGGGCACGACGTAGAGGGGAAAGCGCGGATGCAGGAGCCGTACGGGGCGCGACAGGTTTACCTCGCGGCTCTTCACCACGATCCGCTCGCCGCGCACGCCGCGCAAATTCGGCAGGTCGCCTTTGGCGGCAAGACCACGGCAGTCGATGACGAGATCGGCATCGGCGGGAAACTCGCCCTCGCCGAGACGGACGTCCGCACCGGCGGCTTGCGCCTGCTCAAGCAGGAAGTGCAGCGCAGGCTCCGGCGACAGATGTCCCTC
>CAVUVO010000011.1:0-44563 GCA_963744945.1 uncultured Alphaproteobacteria bacterium
GCCGAAGGTCTTCTCCACCACGATGGTGTTGACCATCTCCATGTGCCTGCGGCGCGCTTCATCGACCGCATCGGGATCGGCACGAAGCGCCTCGAACTCCAGCATGCGCGCGAAGATCGTCGCCGCGGCGCTTCGGTACCAGGCCTCCGGATCGCGCAGCGTGAGGATGATCTTCGCGTCGGGGTTCGCCGCGGCGAGTTGCTTCCAGAAATAGGTGCTCGGCCAGTCGACGGTCGAAGCGTAGCCCGCGAGCATCGGCCGCCAATCGGAGGCTTCGCCTTTCGCCAGCGCGAGCCACATCGTGTCGTGCTCGGGATGGGCGCGCGTCTCGACCATATGATAGCAGGGGCCAAGCCCAAGCTCATCGAGCGCCGATTTGAGCGACAGCGTGCCCGTCCGCCCGAATCCCGCGCCGATCACTTTCAGGGTCATTGAGCGATGTCCGATTCGTCGGGTGGGCAACCGTATCGCGGTTGCCCACCGAACAGGAAGGTGGGCACGCTTCGCTTTGCCCACCCTACGGTCGGGGTGACACCCAAAGCTCGAACAGATCGGCGCGGTCGAGGCCTTCGAGGGTTGGAACGCGGCGGTGGCGGCGTTGGTTATGGGCTATAATCCTCGCGCAGCGAAAGGGCGGTGAACCGCAATGGCCAAGATTGTCTATCAGATCGTGCAGCATGACGGCGGCTGGGCCTACAAGGTCGACGGCTCGTTCTCAGAGCCGTATCGCAACCACGAAGACGCGGTCGCCGCGGCGAAGCGGGCCGCCGCCGAGCAGGAACTGCCCGGCGCCGGCGAGACCATCGAATATGAGGACGAGAAGGGCACCTGGCATGTGGAGTTCGATCCCGGCACCGACCGCCCTGCCACCGAGGTCGCCGACGACTAGGACGAGCGAGGACGAGACGCTGGCAACGCGCCCTCACGCGGGCATGCGCCGCCCCCGGCTACCGGCGGCAAATGGCGCCTGATGGGCGAATTTCCTATCACCGCCGACGGATTTTTGCGGCGCCTCCCTGCGGCGAGGATCGCGCCGCTTGGGTTCGCCCTTGCGCTGCTACTTGTGCCGCTTCCGGCACATAGCGACGATGTGGAGAACGGCATCGCGGCAGCAGCGGACATTGCCGCGAACCAGCCTAAGCCCTTCGTCGATACGGTCTGCCCGCTGATGCAACAGCAGGCGGATGCGATGGGCTTGCCGGCGATGTTCTTCGTACGGCTCATCTGGAAGGAGAGCCGCTTCAATCCGGGGGCGGTCAGCCCCAAGGGCGCGCAAGGCATCGCGCAGTTCATGCCCGGCACCGCCTCGGACCGCGGGCTCGATGATCCCTTCGAGCCGAAATCGGCGATTGTTCATTCGGCAAGCCTGCTCGCCGATCTCAAGTCCGAGTTCGGCAATGTCGGCTTGGCGGCGGCGGCCTATAACGCGGGCGCCGAGCGGGTTCGCGCTTGGCTCGATGGGCGGTCGACCCTGCCGGCGGAGACCGTCGGCTACGTGTCGTTCGTCACCGGCCGCGACGCCGAGGAGTGGAAGCTGCCCGAGACAGATCTGCCGGATTCGTTGAAGACGCCGGCCGAGAATGTGGTCGAGTCCTGCCGCAAGCTCGCGCCGCTCGTGGTGCGCGCGGTCTACGAGACCGAGCCGCTGACCGCGAGCGGTGCGTGGCGGCCTTGGGGCATTCAGGTGTCGACGTCGTTCTCCAAGGCGCGGGCGCTGTCGACCTTCGCGCGATTGCAGCGGCGCTATGCCTCGGTGCTGTCGGAGCGCGAGCCGTTCGTGCTGCCCGAGCGCAATCTCTCGCGCGGGCGCCGCGCGCTCTACATGGTGCAGATCGGCGCCGACGCCCGCGACGACGCCATCAAGCTCTGCGCCGAGCTCCGGGCGCGCGGCGGCGCCTGCATCGTGCAGAAGAACTGAGGCGCAGGGCTTTCCCCAACTATGACGTTAGCGCAAAAGGGCAGCCGAAGTTCAATAGGACGTGCGACCAAGGCGGCGTGCCAATAGTGCCCGGCTGGGCTATGGTGCCGGCGGCTGAAACTCGCGGGGAACGCGGTCGACCATGCTCACGACTTACGAGGCCCGCTCGGGCGCGCTCGAGGCGCACAAGAATCCGCGGCGGATTACCGAGCAGGCGCTATGGATCGACCTCCTCAATCCGAAGCGGGAGGAGGAGATCAAGGTCGAGCGGGCGCTCAAGATCGGCGTGCCGACGCGCGAGGAACAGCAGGAGATCGAGGCGTCAAGCCGCCTCTATCAAGAGAACGGCGCTCATTTCATGACCGCGACGGTCCTCTATCAGACCGACACGCCCGAGCCGGCCACAACGCCAATTACCTTCATCCTCGCCGGCAATCGGCTCATCACGCTGCGCTACGCCGAACCGGGCGCCTTCGCGATCTTCGCCGCGCGTTGCCGCAAGCCAGACCCAAGCCTCACCAACGGCACGGCGGTGCTGATCGGGCTGATCGAAACCATCGTCGATCGCATGGCGGATTTCATCGAGCACATCCAGGGCGAGGTCGATAAGCTGTCGCGTTCGATCTTCGACATGAAGGGAGGGACCGCCACGCGGCAGCGCCGCTTCGACGTGTTGCTGAAAGAGATCGGCCGCGAAGGCGAGCTGACCTCGCGCGCCAGAGAAAGCACGCATTCGCTCGGGCGCCTGCTGACCTTCCTTACCCAGGCGGCCAACGAGCGCAAAGAGGACAAGCTGTTGAAGGCGCGCATCCGCACCGCGGCCCGCGACGTCGTGTCGCTTGCCGATCACGTCAGCTATTTGTCGAACAAGATCGTGTTCCTGCTCGACGCGACGCTCGGCATGATCAACATCGAGCAGAACAACATCATCAAGATTTTCTCCATCGCCGCGGTGGTGTTTCTGCCGCCGACTCTGGTCGCCTCGGCCTACGGCATGAATTTCGAGTTCATGCCCGAGCTGAAATGGGCATTCGGCTACCCCTTCGCTATTCTGCTGATGGTGATCTCGGCGGTGCTGCCCTATCTCATTTTCAAGCGTAAGGGCTGGCTGTAGTTAACGCCGCAGTGCGATCAAACCGTCTCGCCTCCGCCACGTTGATGCGGTAGGAAGAGACGAGACGGCGGGGGCCGAACAAAATACTTAGGAGTAAGAAGAATGATCGATCGTTCCTTGAGCATCGCCATCGCCGCCGGCGCACTGGTCCTTACCGCAATGATGCCGCAGCAGGCGTCGGCGCTGCCGCGCGTTGGCGTCGACAGGCAAGCTGCCCCTGCGCTCGTGCAGCAGGCCGGCACCAGATATTATCGCCGCTACGATCGCCGCACTGGCAGATATGTCCGCGCGCCCTTCGCCGAGGTCGATACGCGGCGCGGCACCTGGGTTGCAGCACCCTTCGCACGGGTCTATTCCGACCGGCGCGGCACGTGGGTGCGGGCGCCGTTCGTGAACCTCTGGGCTCCGCGCGACTAATAGCTACGACACTCCGACCAGCACGAACCACGCAAGCGCCACGCAAGCAGATATCGCGAGCGTGGCGGCAATGCCGAGCTTCAGCCTGAGCAGAAGGAGTGCTGCAAGGCAGGACAGCGCCACGGCTTCAAGGTCGAGCGTCGAGAATCGGGCAGCCAAAGCCGCAATGGTCCGTGCCATGCGGCCTCGACCTTGGCGAAGAACACGTGCAGCGCGAACCACAGGCTCAGATTGAGAATGACGCCGACCACCGCGGCGGTGACGGCGCTTAGCGCGCCGGTAAGCTTCGGGTTTGTGCCGAGACGCTCGATATAGGGCGCGCCGGCGAAGATCCACAGGAAGCAGGGCGCAAAAGTCGCCCAGAGCGTGATCGCCGCTCCGAGCAGTCCGAACACGAGCTTCGGTTCGCCGCCAAAGCGATAGCCGGCGAGGAAGCCGACGAACTCGGTCACGAGGATAAGCGGGCCCGGCGTGGTTTCGGCGAGGCCGAGACCGTCGAGCATCTCGCCGGCGCTCAGCCAGCCATACGTTTCGACCGCCTGCTGCGCCATATAGGCGAGCACCGAATAGGCGCCCCCGAAGCTCACGATGGCGAGCTTCGAGAAGAAGATGGCGATGTCGGTGAGGACATGGTCGCGGCCAAACAGGAGGGCCATGATGGCAAGCGGCACGATCCAGATGGCGAGCCACAGGCTTGCCGTGCGCACCGTTTGGCCAATGGGAACGGGAGGGGTCTTGCTTTGAGGCTCGGGCGGTGCGGCGGCTTTCGTGGCGGCAAGCACATAGCCCAACAGAGCGGCGGCGGCGATCACCAGAGGAAATGGCACATCGAAGAAGAAGATGGCGACGAAGGCAGCACCGGCGATGAGCCAGTGAGCCGGCCCACGAAGCGCGCGCTTTGCAACTTTGAGCAGGGCCTCGATGACGATGACGAGAACGGCCGCCTTGATGCCGACAAACGCCGCCTCGACAAAGGGCAATTGACCGTAGAGCGCATAGGCGATGCTGAGTGCGAGCACGACAAGGGCGCCGGGCAGCACGAACAGCAACCCAGCAGCGAGGCCGCCCAACGTGCCATGAAGCCGCCAGCCGACATAGGTCGCAAGCTGCATGGCTTCGGGACCGGGCAGCAGCATGCAGAAATTGAGCGCGTGCAGGAAAGGCTCCTCGCCGATCCATTTGCGCTCGTCCACCAGCACGCGATGCATCAGCGCGATCTGGCCGGCTGGGCCGCCGAAGGACAGAACGCCGATCCGCGCCCAGACGGCGAGCGCTTCGTTGAAGGTGGGTGCGGCGCTTGCGTGCTGCGGCATGAGCCGTTGGTACCGGATTTCGGGTTGCGCCGAAATGACAGTGCGGGATAGGCGCGCTCAAATCTAGGTGTTGCCTGGAGAGCGTGGTACGGAAGACGCCGAAAAGTCTGGACTTGGGAAAAGCGATGGTTTCGGCGCAATTGATCCAGGTGGCGGTGTTTCTCGCCGCCGCTGCCATTGCCGCGCCGCTCGGCCGCATTCTTGGCATGGGCGCCGTGCTCGGCTATCTCGCCGCCGGCGTGGTCATCGGCCCTTATATTCTCGGGCCGCTCTATCAGCTCGACAGTGTCGAGAGCATCCTGCATTTCGGCGAGTTCGGCGTCGTCATGCTGTTGTTCGTGATCGGGCTCGAGCTTCGCCCGGTGCGACTTTGGGCCATGCGCTCGGCGATCTTCGGGCTCGGCACCGCCCAACTCGTGGCGACATCGCTCGTGCTTGCCGCCATCGGGCTGGCGCTCGGCCTCGGGCTTGGCCAGGCGCTGTTTATCGGGCTTGCGCTGTCGCTGTCCTCGACGGCCTTCGCGCTGCAGATCCTGGATGAGAAGGGCGAGATCAACACGCGCCATGGACGGCTCGCCTTTTCCGTGTTGCTGTTCCAGGACCTTGCGGCCATTCCGCTGATCGCGCTCGTGCCGCTGTTCGCGGCGGGGGGCGGCGGAGAGCCGGCCATGGATTTGCGGGCCGGCATATTCGCCATCCTCACCATCATCGCGGTGATTGTCGTCGGCCGCCTCTTGCTCAACCGGCTCTATAGGCTCGTCGCCGCGACCGGCGTGCGCGAGGCGATGACGGCGAGCGCGTTGCTCACGGTCGTAGGCGTGGCGCTGATCATGGAGGCGGCGGGTCTCAGCGCGGCGCTCGGATCGTTCATCGCCGGCGCGCTGCTCGCCGATTCCGAATACCGCCACCAGATCGAAGCCGATATCGGCCCGTTCGAGGGGCTGCTGCTCGCTGTATTCTTCATCGCCATCGGCATGTCGATCGATTTGAGCGTGGTGGCGGCCGAGCCGCTGAAGCTGATCGCCATCGTCGTCGGTCTTGTCGCCATCAAGGCAGCCATTCTCTATGCGCTTGGCCGCTGGTGGGGATTGAAGAGCGAGCCTGCCCGGCGCCTCGGGCTCGTGATCAGTCAAGGCGGCGAGTTCGCTTTCGTGCTGTTCGCAGCCGGCGTGGCGCAGCACGTCATCGGCCAGCACCTGGCCAATCTCTTGACGCTGGCAGTGACCTTGTCCATGGCGGCAACGCCGGTGCTCCTGCTCGCCGACGAAATGATCCGCCGGCGCGCCGGACCTGAAACGCCCGACTACGAGATGCCGCCTGGAGGCGACGATCACGTCATCATTGCGGGCTTCGGCAGGTTCGGACAGATCGTGGCGCGCATACTGCGCGCCCGCCAGATTCCCTTCACTGCACTCGATTCAAGTGTCGAGCAGGTGGACTTCGTGAAGAGCTTCGGCAGCAGGATCTATTACGGTGACGCAGGCCGGATCGACATCTTGCGCGCGGCCGAGACCCAAAAGGCGCGCGCCTTCGTGCTGGCCGTCAACGATGTCGAGGGCTCGCTCAGGATCGCCGAGACCGTGCGGCAGAACTTTCCCGATGTGCCGATCTATGCGCGGGCGCGAGACCGCACCCACGTGCATCGCCTCATGGACCTCGGCGTCACCATCATCGAGCGCGAGACGTTCCTCTCGGCGCTGGAATTGACGCGGAAGCTGCTCAGGGGCCTCGGCCTTGGCGAGGCCCAGGTGAAGCGCTTAACCGAGACGTTCAAGCGTCTCGACGAGAAGCGGCTTTACCAGGACTATCAGTACTACACGGATCTCGAGAAGGTTCGCGCCAACGCGCTCTCGCAAGCGAAGGAGCTTGAGGAACTGTTCGCGCGCGACGTGGAAGAGCTCAAGCTTGCCGAGGAGGAGCCTGCGTTCATTGGCGCCGAGCGGCGAGATGGCCGGCGATCATCCGGTTTACCTCGGAAGGATGGGTGAACGGGCTCATATGGCCCGCGCCCTTGATCACGGTGACCTCCGCATTGGGCAACGTCGCGCCGAGCATGTCGACCACGGCGCGGGTCGGCGCGGGAGTCTTGCCGCCGGCGATCAGCAAGGTGGGCACGGTCACGCTCGCATAGTCGCTGAGCTTCTTGTCGGCCTCGATGAGGATCATGAACTCGAGCGCGACCTTGTGGATGGTCGCGGTGATGGCCGCCTTGAACTTCTCCGGCGATAGCCACCAGCGCAGGCGGCCGAGCCAATAGCGCATGAAGGCGGCTGCCGCCTCGCGGTCCTTGCCGTTCGACACGGCGGAGAGCACGGCCACGCCGAGCTTCTCGATTTCGGTCCACTCGGGGCGGCCTTCGACGCGCAAGAGATTGAAGGACACGGGCTCGACCAGCGTCAGGCTCTGCACCTTCGGCCCAAGCTCGCGGGCGGCTTCGAGCGCCATGGCGGCGCCATAAGAATGGCCGACCAGGTGCACGTGCTTCTTGGTCTTCTTGGCGAGCTCAAGGAGCACGGCAAGATCGGCCTTGCCGGTGAAGACCTTGCCTTCAGGCCAGGCGCCGGACTGCCCATAGCCGATGAAGTCCGGGGCGAGCACGCGCCAGTCCGGCTCGAGCGTCTCGATCAGCGGCAGCCATTCCTTGTGCGAGGCCGAGCTGCAATGGGCGATGATGACGAGAGGGCCTTTGCCCCGGTCGAGATAGGCGATCTCAACGCCGTCGACCTTGAGGTGCTTCAGGGACATCGGTGAAAGGGACAGCAGGATGCGTTCAGAAGTGAAGGGATAGGATCAGCATACTCCACCTCTCCCCGGCGGGAAGAGGTCGCATGTAGCCGCGTCTCGCGGCTACATGCGGGTGAGGGGGTTGCAACATCACGAGCTTGATCCCCCTCACCCTTTCCGCCATGCGACTTGCGCGAGTTGCGCAAGATCGCGGCGGAAAGCCCTCTCCCCAAGGGGGAGAGGAATGGTTGAGGGGGCGGAGATGTTTGAGCTTGAGTCAGCTCGCGGCTGCGGCTTCCGGGGCTTCGGCAGCGGCGGCAGCCTTCTGCACCGCCTTCTGCACCTTCTCGAAGGCGCGCACCTCGATCTGGCGGATGCGCTCGCGGCTCACGCCGAACTCGGCGGACAGCTCTTCCAGCGTCAGCGGATCCTCGGCGAGACGGCGCGCCTCGAACACCCGGCGCTCGCGCTCGTTAAGGCCTTGCAGCGCGTTGTTGAGCATGCCGCGGCGGCGCTCGGCCTCCTCGGACTCGGCGAGCGCGGTCTCCTGGTCCATGGTGTCGTCGACCAGCCAATCCTGCCACTCGCCGCTTTCGCTGTCGTTGCGCACGGGCGCGTTCAGCGATGAGTCGCCGGCAAGCCTCCGGTTCATGGAGACGACGTCTTCCTCGGTGACGCCGAGCTGGGTGGCGATGCGCTTCACCTGATCGGGACGCAGATCGCCCTCATCGAGCGCCTTGAGCTGGCCCTTGATCTTGCGCAGGTTGAAGAAGAGCTTCTTCTGCGCCGCGGTGGTGCCCATCTTCACGAGGCTCCACGAGCGCAGGATGTATTCCTGGATCGCCGCCCTGATCCACCACATGGCGTAGGTGGCGAGACGGAAGCCTTTGTCCGGGTCGAAGCGCTTCACCGCCTGCATCAGGCCGACATTGCCTTCGGACACGACCTCGCCGATCGGCAGGCCATAGCCGCGATAGCCCATGGCGATGCGCGCAACGAGGCGAAGGTGGGAAGTGACAAGCCGATGAGCCGCGTCGCGGTCGCCATGCTCGCGCCAGCTCTTGGCGAGCATGTACTCCTCCTGAGGCTCCAGCATGGGAAATTGCCGGATCTCTTCGAGGTAACGCGTCAGGCCGCCATGCGCCCCGACACTCGGTAAACTCTGCGCCATGAGAGCTAATCTCCTGCGGCCCAATGCGGGCCACATCTTTTCACCCGTTGCCCCCCGGCGCTTCTCTATAGAACGTTTGCCCCGAGGATTAAAGGCCGGGGAACCTTCACAGTTCCTTGAGGGCCTGTACGATCATCGCAAAATCTTCAGGCAGTGGACTATTAAATTCCAGTAAGGTGCCCGAGACCGGATGCACGAAGCTTAACTGGGCGGCGTGCAGCGCCTGGCGGTTGAATCCGGCGAGCTTCTCCTGCACCTTCTCGGGAAGCTTGCGCAGCTTGGACTTGAAGCCCTGGCCGTAGACCGGATCGCCGATGAGCGGGGTGCCGATCGAGGCAAGGTGCACGCGCACCTGATGGGTCCGCCCCGTCTCCAAGCGTACATTCGAGCAGCGAGGCGATAGGCTCAGGCCCGTGACCGAAGGTCGCGACCACCTGGTAGTGGGTCACGGCGTCGCGTCCGCCTCGCGATACGGGCACGATGGCCATCTTGGTGCGGCTCGTCTTGTGGCGGCCGATCGGTGCGTCGATGGTGCCGTGCGGCCGCGGCGGCGCGCCCCAAACAAGCGCGAGATAGCCGCGCTCGAGCTCGCCCTCGCGGCCATGATCGGCGAATTGCTCCGACAGCGCGCGATGGGCCTGGTCGGTCTTGGCGACGACGAGGAGGCCGCTCGTGTCCTTGTCGAGGCGATGCACGATGCCCGGGCGCGCCACGCCGCCGATGCCTGAGAGGCTCGCCCCGCAATGGGCGATGAGCGCGTTGACCAGGGTGCGGTCGATATTGCCGGCGCCGGGATGCACGACGAGGCCGGCAGGCTTGTCGATGACGATGATGGACTCGTCCTCGTAAGCGACATCGAGCGGGATTTCCTGGGCTTGCGGCTTGGCGTTCACCGGCGGCGGAACGCTGATTTCGAAGCGGTCGCCCGGTTTGACCGGGTATTTCACGTCTTCTATGGTCGCGGGCCCGAGCGCGACGCGGCCCTCCCTGATCAAGGCCTGGAGGCGGGTGCGGCTCAAGCCGGGCAAGCGATCGCTCAAGAAGCGATCGAGCCTCTGGCCGGCGTGGCTCTCATCGGCTTCTGCCGTCAGTCGTTCGGTCGAAACAGGCATGAGGTTTAAGGATGTCCGTGGCCAGCGAGCACGAGAGTAGTAGCACGGTGCCGGGCACGGTCTTCACGCCGCGTCAGGTGCGCATCCTCAAGATCGCGGTCATCGTCATGGGCGTGCTGCTCGTTGGCGGCTTCGCCTTCGTGCTCGCGGCCATTGTCTATCAAGCCTCGCGGCCGGCACAAGATGCGAGCGTGGCGGGTGCGCAAGCCGTGCCGGGGCAGGGGGCTGTGAGCATCGATCTGCCGGTGGCCGCAGGCGCCGCCGTCAGCGCCATGTCGCTCGACGGCAACAGGCTCGCGGTGCATCTCAATGGCCCAGCTGGTCCGGAAATCGCCGTCATCGACCTTGCCACCGGCAAGGTCGTCGCCCATGTGAGGCTCAAGCCGCAATAGCGCTCAAGCAGGTCGCAATAAGCCTTGATCCCTTTCGCGCGCCCAAGCTATAGCTGTCCGCTCGCTTGGCCGGAACGGAACGCCCCGTTCGTCTAGTGGCCCAGGACGCTGGCCTCTCACGCCGGTAACAGGGGTTCGAATCCCCTACGGGGCGCCACCACCAATTGTCGCCGGGCTGTCTCCCGACTGCTCTTGCCCGAAGATCGCGTTGAGTGCATTTCCCTCGCACCGCTCTCCGCTGCCATCGTGGCCCCCGTTTCGCAGTGTCGGCATACGCTGGTCCCCAGGACAATCTCCACTTCGCATAGCGGGAAGCTGATCTCGCCTGAGAAGCAGTTGTTCGCGCGATTTCGGTACACGACCCGCTAGGGCGATAATTGTAACGTTGGTAGCTTGGCTACGAAGGATAATCTCTTGAAGGGAGACAACCCATGAAGACCATGTCCGGACATCGCCCCCGCATCGCTCCAATCGCCCTGTTCGGCACTATCGTTGCTCTTGCGGCCCTCACTCCGACGCCGGCCGGCGGCCCCGTATCCTCAGGCGGCAGCAATGCGAGCGGTCTCTCCGGGACGGACCTGGGCAGTGGCCGCAAAACAACGGGCAGCAAAACTCGAGGTTTTACCGACAGCACCACGCCGAATAGCGGCCAAACTTCCGGCGCAGCCAACAGCGATGCGCCGACCGGCAGCGAGACACCCGGCGCAGCCAACAATGATGCGCCGACCGGTGGCAAGACACCCGGCGGCGAGTGACTGCACGATACGTCCGGTTGGGCTAGCTTTAGGCCCAAAGCCAGAAAAAGGTCGCATTAAGGTCCAATTAGGGACCCGACCATTAGGGTTAAATGTCTTGGCTCTTAGCGACTTGGCACAACCCGTTACGAAGAGGGCTCCCATGGAAGATCGCGTATTGGCACCTGCTTTCGTCCTCCTTGCCGCCGTGCTCGCGATCTCTAGTCCTTCAAAAGCTTCCGCCGCCGATCCTTCCGGCATTTGGGCCAAGGATGACGGCTCGGCGAAGGTTGAAATCAAGAAATGCGGCCGCGGGCTCTGCGGCTCGGTCGTCTGGCTAAGGACTCCGAACAATTCGCGCGGCAAGCCCCTGCACGACGTCAGGAACGAGAACGCGTCCCTGCGTGGCCGGCCGATCATTGGCCTTCCCCTGTTCAGCAACATGCGTCTGACAGCACCCAACACCTGGGTGGGGAATGTCTATAATCCCGTGGAGGGTCGCATCTACACGGACGTCAAGCTGACGCTCGTTTCGAGCCGGCAAATCGTGCTTAGAGGCTGCAGGACGTGGCTCATGTGTGGCGAGAAGACATGGACCAGATCGACCCTTCCGGCCGACGCGACACCTCCGCAGCTTATCGAGGTCAAGGAACCGGCTGAGCCGGGCACGCCCGAAAAGGCAGAGCCAAGGTCAGTGCCGCAATCGGAGGCGCCGATGATTGAAGCCTCTAATGAGCGTGAGTCACTCTCGGCGCCAGGCTTTACCCTCGTCACTTCGGCGCGTCAGGATTTGCTGCCACTCTCAGACGACGACGTTCTGGGCATGGTGCGATGACGGGGCGTTGCGCCAGCGCCGGCCACGGTCGCCCCTTCGTTGACCGAGACTGCGGAGGCAGAACAGCAGTGGCCGTGGATGCAGCGCCGTTCGGCGCGGCTCTCCTCTGCTCGGAATGTGGCCCAGGCCCAAGCCGCACCCGCAGCACCGAGCGTTGCGAAGCCAAAGCCGAAGCCGTTCGTAGTGGCATCGCAAGGGCAATGGCCCTGGCAACAGCGCCGTTCTCGAACTGCGGCCCAGGCCCCAGCGCCAGCACCCGCAACGCCTATTGTCGTGAAGGCAAAGCCGAAGCCGGCCGTCAGGGAGTCGCAGGAGCAGTGGCCCTGGGTGCAGCGCCGTTCGTTCGTCGTCGTCGCCAATCGGACCGGCGGATACTAGGCTCCAGCGCACCCAACGCCCTAGAGCTCGATTGGGGCCCGGCGTCAATTTGAGGTCGATGTTCTCGCATTGGCTGTGGGCCCCAGGACCGAAGACGACAAGTCCGAGATTGCGACGGGCGCAACCGACGGGAGCACGGTGGCGAGCGTGCGGCGGACTTGCTGAATTCGCGTCACGGTGTTTTCGCCGAAGCCCATGCCGGTCATCGAGCCAGAGGCATCGAAGTGGCGTCGGATTCGCATTTCGGAAGATCGGCGCTTGGCGTCGCGGCAGGCGTGGAAGCCTGCACGCCGAGGAGGAGCGCGCCTGCGGCGCCCAGGGCAAGGACGATCGGCCCGCTTTTGTGCATCATCGACCGCAACAAGCGCAGCTCGCCACGAGCCTGTTCCTATCATCGAAGCTTGACGCGTTTGCGAGTCTCCGCCGCGGCGGAGTTGCGGTCAAGCCGTGCAAGGGATTCGGCACCTACCGACGGCGTGGGGCCGCATTCGTGCTTTCGCTTTGAGCAGACTCTGGCCGGATATGGGCGCAGTGTTGCCAAATATCTTTGGCTGTTGCCGAGTTGCGTCACGTCGTCCAGCGAAGACATTTCTGCCTAAATTTGGTCTTGCCATTCGTAATTTTGCGTTGCAGCATTAGATTCGTGACACGGCATGAGCCCAAAGGCCATCGGATATCACCGGCAGAGTGGCAAAAAAGGTAAGTTTATCATGCTGCTGACACGGAATTTGGAATGGACGTGCTTGAGCTGGGCCTACCCGCAGGATATGAACCAAACCACTTCTGTTGCGTTGCAACATAACATAGGGCCTAGGGAAAAGTCCTAAAGGCTACTGGGAAAGGGAGAAACGCTTGGGTCCCCGCTGGGGGACGGGAGGGTCGACAGACTCGAGAAGAGGATTCGACCGATGCCCACCACGCTTTCCCTCGCAGCCATGGCGAGGCTCCACCCTCTGGGGAGGGCCTAGGCCATGATGGTCCCCATGCCAGCTGCCATTGTTCTGATCGTCTGCAAGACCGTCATCTCCGGACCACCTGATCAGAACGCCGGGTTCACCAGGGCTGAAAACCGGGAGTGGGCCACCGAGCACGCCATGATGGTCTGCCGCCGCGAGGAAGTGCAGATGTACGACAGGGCGGAAGCCGAAGGCGCCGATCCTCAACCCTTCAACACGCAGCGCTGCCAGCGCTCGGCCATGATGCTCGGACCGCAATGGGACGCGCAGCATCAATCCTCGTCCTATCGCTTCTGGCGCGTTGCCTGCCCCGTTCCCATCGTCCGCAGAAATCCGGACGGGAGCGAGGACATCATCGCCTGGAAGCTTCCGGATTGCGGACATCGCGAGACGGTGGTTTGCGAGGTCGACACCGCGATCTAGTCGAGGTTATTCGGCGCAAGCTCCCGCTCCGTCCGAAGGCAGGCAGTTCTGCCAAATCTCTGATTGCGGTTGCCAGAGGCCTCCGGCGGGGCGCAATATTCGGCTCCGAGGATGAGCTTCCGCCTCGCGTCACGGCGAAGGAGACGGCCGTTTCGGCATCGTATCGCTTTCTTGAATGAGGCGGCTCTTGGGTTACGCTCCCCCTCGGGGATGAGGACGCACCATGCCCGTCTGGCTCAAGGTTGCCGCCGGCGTCGCACTTGGCGTCGTGCTGATCGGCCTGGCCGGACTCCAGGGCGCCTCGAAGCGTCTCGGTCCTCTCGTGCAGGAGCACGGTACGACCTATTACAGCAATGACGGCCCGGTTTCGCCGCCGGTCATCTGCAAGCCGGTCAGCACCATCCTTGCCGCGATCGATCAGGTCCATGCCAAATACGATCACCTTGCCGGCGACGATCTGAAAGTCTTCGAAGATCGCGCGCGCGACCTGAAAGGCCTGCCACCGCTCAATGCCGACGAGCTTTACGTCATCACCGAGGACGACAAGCTGCGCGACGGCGAGATGGTGCTGTTCATCGGACTCAAGGCGAAATGCGTGAGCACGGTGTTCGGCTTTCCCGCCAAGCTCTATCGTGAAATCCTGGGCAAGACCCAGCAGGGTTGAGAAGTCGCGAGCCTTGGACCCGCGCTCTGAGCTAGGATCGTCCGCGCCCGACACGCCTCGCTCGCAAGGTTCGCACGCCTTGGACTATCCCTCAGTGCCGCAAGGCCAGCTCATCTATGCCATCGGCGACATTCACGGCAGATCGGACCTGCTCGCCTTGCTGCTCGACAAGATCGCGGCCGATGCTGCGCAAGGTAAAGAAGCAAAACGGCGAACCCTGATTTTTCTCGGCGACTACATCGATCGCGGCCACGACAGCCGCCGCGTGGTCGACATGTTGCTCGGTGCGCTGCCGCAAGGATTCGACGCGCACTTCCTCAAGGGCAATCACGAGGCGATCATGCTCGATTTCCTCGAAGATCCCTCTTTTCTCGGCCAATGGCTCGCCAACGGGGCTGACGCAACGTTCCGCTCGTATGGAATGGATCTCGAAGAGCTCATCCGCAAAGGAGCGACGCCGGACGCGTGGCGGAGAGCCTTCCTTGCCTCGCTGCCGGAGGCCCATCGCGATTTCTTCGAGACACTCGAGCTCGCCGTCGCCTTCGGCGATTATCTGTTCGTCCATGCCGGCGTGCGGCCAGGCGTGCCGCTCGAAGCCCAGGACCCGCACGATCTGGTTTGGATCCGCGCGCCGTTCCTCCAGTCGAACGCGGATTTCGGCAAGATCGTTGTGCATGGGCACACGCCCGGGAGGGAGCCCGTCATCCGTGGCAACAGGATCGGCATCGACACAGGCGCGGTGTTCACCGACAGGCTGACGGCGCTCAAGCTCGAAGACGGGTCACGAGCATTGCTGCACGCGGACGCGTAAGCGCGGGGGCTAGCTGTCGGGAGAGTCGGCCGAGAGGTTTTTCAGGCGCTCGCTCAAGCTCCCGGTTCGGCGTCCGCGGCTGCCGCGACGCCTCGCCTTGCGCGCGGAGAGGAACTTCGCCAGCGATCCCGTCGCTTCTGGCGCCTCCTCGGCTTCGTCGGGCACCGTGCCCTCCAGCTTGTCGGAGAGAGCTGCGAGCAAATCCTGCATGCGCGCGGCGCCGAGTGGCTCGGGCGATGGGGCCGCTCCATGCGGGCTATCGCCGCCATTTCGGCTGAGGAAAGCCTGCTGCTGCTCGATCTCGCGCTCGCGCGGCATCTGTTCCGTGACCTGCCGCGGGGCGAAAGGTGCAACCTCAGGCAACGGAGTGCCTTGTTGCCTCGCCACGGCGAGGACCTGACTTGCGAGCTTGCCGAGTTCCTCGCGCAACAACCCATTCTCGTTGCCGCCGATGCGTCCGTCGGTCAGCTCCTGCTTGAGCTTGGACAGCTCGGCGCTCAGCCTCCGGTTCTCTTTGGCGAGCGTCGCGTCGGATTTGGACGAGCGGCGCGACGAAGCAGCTTCGCCTTCCAAGGCTCCGCGCAACTGGTCGATGTCGCCGCGCTGCGTATTGAGCGTGGTGCGCGCGAGCTTGAGGGCTTCGGCCTGCGAGCCTGCGGTATTGCGAAGCTCATTGTTGGCGGCCTCGAGCTCGGCCATCGCCTCCCTGGCGGCTTTCAGCCGGCCCTCTAACTCGGGCAGACGGCGGCGGATGGTTTGCTCGAGCACGCGGTTGGCATTGTCCTTTTCCTGGAGCCGCCCCCTGGTGCCTTCGAGCTCGGTCTTGATCTCGGAGATCTCGACCCGGCGCTTATTGGCCTCCACCAGCTCGCGTGCAGCCTTATCCCTTGCCTTATCGAGCGCCACCTCGACCCGGCGAAGCTCGATGGCGAACTCGGCGCGAAGCTGATCCTTGTCGGCCTGAATGTCGGAGGCGGACATTGGCATGGTCATCTCGACCCGCCGCTTGGTGAGGCGCACGGCGCGCCGCCAGAAGGCAGGCGCGACCATCAAGGCAAGCAGACTCGCAAGGAGAAAGCCGAGCGCGACATACATGCCAATGTCGATCATTCGGAACCTGCGCTCCCAGAGTCACGCCGCAACATGCGCGGCGTGGCGAGGCGGGCCATGCGGCCGGCGCTCAAGAGGGGGGCACTCAGGTCGCGCGGGGCCCCCGGTTAAGACTTCCTTAGCGCCAATCTAGAACGGATTCCAGGTCGGCTCGCGGGTATATTTCAGGTACCCGATATTGGCGCCAAGCCGCAATCCAAGGCCTGACCGGATTGGGGCAAGAATAACGTGGCTGTCGGCCAGGAATGTGACGCCGACGCCGCCGACGAGATAGGCAGAGCCGTCAACGCCCGCAAAAGCGCTGTAAATCTCCCCTGGAGCGCGGAGATTGTAGACAAGAACCATGGTCTTGGAGCCCTCGGCGCCGAGGTCGTAGCCGACAGAGGGGCCTTGCCAATAAAGACGATGCTCGCCGGCGTCCTTGGTGTAGAGCACCCCCTCGCCGTAACGGAGCCCGGCGATGATGGCGCCGCCGGCTTCCTCGCCGAGAATATAGCCATTCGGCCTGCCGGCGCGCTGGAAGGTGTATTCGATCGCGCTCGCGAGCCCCATCGATACCGAGCCGAAGAAACGGTGGCCGGCATCCTTGATTTCCTCAGCAGAGAAGGTGCCGCGGCCGTTGGTGGGCGGCGGCACATAGGCTTGGCCGCCTGGCGGCGGAACCGCTCCCCCTGCGCCCGGTGCCGGCTCATAGGGGATGCCTGGGCCGCCCGGATCGGCACTCGGCGGCGGCAACTGCTCGCCTCGCGGGTGCGGCGTAATGACCATGGGCTGGTCGTCGGCCTGGGCAAGCCTGATGGCGCCGTCCGTCGTGTCGCCAGCCAAGGCTGGGGCGGCGAACAGCAGAATCGCGGCAAGCACGGCTGCGGATAGTCTGATCATGGCGAATCCCCGTGGCTTTCGAAGCCATGCCTGGACCCAACGCGCAGGTCCGGCTCTCGTTCGCCTATGATTTGCTTAAACAGTTACTAAACAGTGGCTGGCCGCCCGTCAGTGGCCGGCTCTTTGGCCCCAGGCGACAAAGCCCGGATTGCGCAAGGCCGTCTCGGTCTTGCCGTAGCGGAGCGGCTTTCCCTCCGCATCCTCGACATGGCCGCCGGCGGCGATGAGGATCGCGTGGCCTGCCGCCGTGTCCCACTCCATGGTCGGCCCGAAGCGCGGATAGACGTCGGCGACGCCGCGGGCGACCTCCAGGAATTTCAGCGCAGACCCGGCATCCGACCTGCCAGCGATCTTGAGCTTGGCGAGGAAGGCCTCCGTGGCCGGATCGAGATGGGAGCGGCTCACCACGGCGACGAGACCCTCGGGGGAGGGCACGCGCACATGCAAGGTCCGGCAGTCGAGCGCGGCGAGGTCAGCGCCACGCTCGCTCGGCTCGACCGTCACCTCGATCGCCTTGCCGGCTCCGGACGTGGTGGCGAGCATTGACCGCGCCGGCGCATAGACGAGGCCGAAGCGGGGCAGGCCGTCCTCGACCAGGGCAATATTGACGGTGAAGTCGGAGCGCTTCTGGATGAACTCCTTGGTGCCGTCGAGCGGATCGACCAGGAAGAAGCGGGGACCGAGATCGGCGGAGCGGTCGCCGGCCATCTCCTCGGAGACGATCGGGATGTCGGGAGCGAGCCGCTGAAGAGCATCGATCACGATCGCCTCCGACGCCTTGTCGGCCTCGGTGACCGGGCTTGCGTCGTCCTTCAGCCTGACCTTTGCCCCTTCGTGATAGAGCCGCATAATGGCGGCGCCGGCACGGGCCGCGGCGTCGGTCAGGAGCGCGGCCGCCAGAGCGAGGTCGAAATCGGTGCCGCTGCTCTGTCGTTCTTGAGTTGTGTGTGTTGGGGCTGACAAGGCAAGATGCTTTCTTGATGCAGTGATTCGGTTGCGCGCATCGATGCGGGGCTTGGCAAGCGGATTGCGCCGCCTCGATTTAGCAGATTTCGGCGAGGGAGCCCCGCGTCATTTTCCGGCGAGGGGAAATCGTGTTTCGGGGAGACGGACCCATGAACGAGCCGGCGGAGATCGGCGATCTCGAGCTTGCGGCGCTGATCTCAAGCCGCATCTGCCACGACGTCATCAGTCCGGTCGGCGCCATCGCCAACGGCCTGGAAATGCTGGCCGAAGAGCAGGACGAGGCCATGCGCGAGCAGACCATGGCTCTGATCCGCAGGAGCGCATCGCAGGCCTCCGCCAAGCTTCAGTTTGCGCGCCTTGCCTTTGGCGCGGCTGGATCGGCCGGCGCCGAAATCGACCTTCGCGACGCCGAACGGGTGGCGCGGGACTTCGTGCAAGGGGCAAAGCACACGCTGACCTGGCAAGGTCCACCCGCGACGCTGCCTAAGAATAAAGTCAAGCTCCTGCTCAATCTGGTGGCGCTCGGCGTCGTGGCGTTGCCGCGGGGCGGGGCAGTCGGCGTCGAGATCAAGGGCGAGGCGCCCGCGGTCAGCTTCGTGGTGCGCGCCCAGGGTGAGCCGGCGCGACTATCGGAGCATGTGACGAGCCTGCTTGCCGGCGTGAACGGCCTTACCCTCGACGCCCATTCGATCCAGCCCTATTACGCAAACCGCATTGCAGCCGCGGCAGGCATGACCGTGAGCGTCGAAACCCGCGACAAGGAAGTCGAGCTGCGGGCTGTCTGAGGCAGCGTTATCGCACGAGCCGCTAAAACGAAACGGGCCGGGAACATGCCCGGCCAGTTTCGCGTCCCCCGACTTTGGTAGGTTGAAGCTAAGCCGCCTCTGACTCGTCTTCCGGATTGCGCAGCACGTAGCCGCGGCCCCACACCGTCTCGATATAATGCTTGCCGCCGGTCGCCGCCGCGAGCTTCTTGCGCAGCTTGCAGATAAAGACGTCGATGATCTTGAGCTCCGGCTCGTCCATGCCGCCATAGAGATGGTTCAGGAACATCTCCTTGGTGAGCGTGGTGCCCTTGCGGAGCGAGAGCAGCTCGAGCATCTGGTATTCCTTGCCGGTCAGATGCACCCGCTGGCCGTTCACGTCCACCGTCTTGGTGTCGAGATTGACCTTCAAGCCGCCCGTCTGGATCACCGACTGGGCGTGGCCCTTGGATCGCCGCACGATGGCATGGATGCGGGCGACCAGCTCGTCCTTGTGGAACGGCTTGGTCATATAGTCGTCGGCGCCAAAGCCGAGGCCCCTGACCTTGTCCTCGATGCCCGCCAGGCCCGACAGGATCAGGATCGGGGTCTGCACCTTGCTCACCCGCAAGGTCTTCAGAACCTCGTAGCCGCTCATGTCGGGCAGGTTCAGGTCGAGCAATATAATGTCGTAGTCGTATAGCTTACCGAGGTCGACGCCCTCTTCGCCAAGGTCTGTCGTGTAGACGTTGAAGCCCTCGGACTGAAGCATCAGCTCGATGCTCTGTGCCGTAGCGCTATCGTCCTCGATCAAAAGCACCCGCATCTTATTCCCCCGTCTTCCAGGCCGTTCCTAGTCGGTCCCCCAATGGCACACGCGCTCGAACACTCGACGCAAAAACGGATGGTTAATTCGAATCAACAAATTAGTGGCCAATAGTTAACAAAAGCTAACGGTCTGGCGAGAGCTATCGCCGTCAGCCCATGAGTTTCTGTCTTCGATCAAATGTCGGGGTCATGGTTTACCGCGCCTTAACGCCTCTTGGCCAAGATCGCGGGCAGTGGGTGGGGGGCAGATCCCGGGAGCCTGGCGCGGCACGGGATTGCTCACGGATATTGAAATCCTCCGTCCTAGGTCCGAGAATGTCGAGGGTATCGAACCATGAAGTCACGCGACGCAGTAAGCCGGTTAAAGCGCTTCGAGGTTGAAGAGAAGCAGCGCAAGGTTGCCGAGATCGAGATGATGATCGGCGATTTCAGCCAGATGGCGCAGGACCTCGACCGCCAGATCGCCATCGAGCAAGAGCGCGCAGGCGTCTCGGACACCAATCACTATGCCTATCCGACCTTCGCCAAGGCCGCCATCCAGCGGCGGGATAATCTGCTCGCCTCTACCGCCGACCTCGAAGCCAAGCTTTCAGCCGCGCGCGCGACGCTCGCCGAAGCCTTCGAAGAGCTGAAGAAGATCGAGCTCCTCGAGGAGCGGGACGCCGAGCGGATGAAGATCGAGCAGGCGCGGGCGGCCGAACTCAGCGCCGTGGCAGGCATGCCTCACCGGGTTGCGAGCTGACGGCCAAGCCGCCCAACTTTGTCTGAGCCAGAAGGGGCCCTTGCGAAGAGGGCAGGAGGGACCGACCCATGCCGTCCTTCGACATCGTGTCAAAGACCGATCTTGCCGAGATCGACAACGCGCTCGCCAATATGGTGCGCGAGATGAGCCAGCGTTACGATTTCAAGGGCTCCCAATCCCGCATCGAGCGGAAGGAGCAGGAAATCACCATCAATGCCGACGACGAGCTCAAGCTCAAGCAGATGCATGAGCTGCTCCAGGGGCATCTCGCCAGGCGCAAGATCGAGCCCGGCGTCCTCGACTATAAGACGGTGGAGAAGGCGGCGGGTCAGGCGGTGCGGCAGAAGGCGCTGATCCGCCAGGGCATCGATCGCGAGCTCGCCAAACGGATCGTCAAAGAGGTCAAGGACGGGAAGTTCAAGGTCCAGGTGACGGTGCAGGGGGACGAGCTCAGGGTCTCAGGCAAGAAGCGGGACGATCTGCAAGCGGTGATCCAGCACGTCAAGGGGCTTTCGGTCGAGCTGCCGCTTCAGTACGTGAACTTTCGCGACTAGCACTTTTGGATGATGCGGGGGAATGCCTTGTCGCCAAGCGTTCGGTTGAGCCTTTCATTGCTCTTGATTGCCGGCCTGCTGTCGGGCTGCGGCGTCAGCCTGAGCAGCTTCTCCCTTGGCGGGAGCAGCGTCGGCACGAGCCTCGCCGAGGAGGAAGCGACCGGGTCGACAGGCGATGTCCGGCCAACGAACGTCTCCGTCATCAGGGCGGAGCCGCTCGATGTCTATGTGGTGATGGGCCGGCGTATCAAGAGCTGCTGGTTCAACGCCACCGATCCGTTACTGCCGAATCATGTCTATCGCGCCGATGTCAGCCCTGGCGGCGGCAAGGTCACCATCACCGTGCATCAGCGCGCAGATCTCGGGCGCGCGGGCCTTTCGACCTATGTCATCGACTTCAAGCGGCAGGGCCCCGCGACGGTGATCACCACCGAGAACCGCAGGATGCCGCCCAACCTCGCCGCCAAGATGCAATACGACATCGACCGCTGGCAGCGCGGCGCGTCCGACTGCAACAGGAAAATGCCTGCGGTCGCATCTGCCTCGGCCGCAGCCCCGCCAGCGAAGCCAACGAAGCAACAGCCGACGCGTTAGCTAGGCAGTGCGCCCCCGAGGGGACGCAGCGCGGCTGCTAGCGGATCCGTCCTGCCATGCAATCGCGGTACGCGGCCCAATAGATCTTGTCGGCAGTTCTTTGACGCGCGCGTCCTCCCGACAAAGCACCAACGCCACCGCCGATGGCAGCGCCGGCACCGGCGCCGCCGGCCGCGGCTCCGATGCCGAGGCCGAGTAGTCCACCGAGGGCGCCGCGGCGGACGACCTGACCTTGCCGGCTCGCATTTCTCGCATAGTCCCGCGCAAAGGCATCACAGGCCCTCGACGACGCAGCGTGAGCGGTCGCGAAGAACGATGCCGAGACCGAGAGTACGAGGGCGCACAAAGAATCGATACGGATCTGCCGTTCATGTCTGCTCCCTTGTTCTATGAGTGGTCGGTACCGCTACGCGGTGCGAGTAAATCCAACATTGTCGCCGATCACCGTGGTCGGCCCAATGGGAAGGGGCTCGGGGCTGGCGATATCGAGCTTTTGGAACTCGATCCCGCTCTTCCAAACCTTCCGCAGGAAATCCTCGAACACCTGGATGGTGAGCTGCTCGCCTGGGCAGCGGCGATAGCCGAAGCCGAAGGGTGCGAAGCCGGCATGGTCGCAGACGGGCAGAGGTTTGCCGTCAACGACGCCGAAAGTCGTGCCGAAGCCGCTGTTGTGGATGGCGGCCTTGCGGCCGTCTTTCACCTCGAAGGCCGTGCTCTCGAAGGGGCAGCGCGCGAAGCCAATCTCGTCGCACGCGTCGCCGTCGATATCGTGGCTGGTCGGCGCGTCATTGTAGCGATCGGGATTGAACGTCTCCGGATCTTCCCACTGCGTCGGATCGAAGCTGGTCGATTTGTGCGGCGTCACGATATAGCCGAACCGCTCGTAAGGCGGCGTCCTCACCTCGGCTAGAGCCGAGATGCTTCCGCCGTTCGGCACGATGGTGCGGAACAGTTCCATGACGAAGCGCTCGAGCGGCGTGAAGGCATTGCCGCCGGCATCGTCGGGACTTCCCTCCATGGTCTTCTTGAACCAGGCGCGCGCCTCGGGGTCGCCGGTGTCTTTGGCGAGCTTCAACATGATGTTGTACATCGTGTTGCCCCACTGGCTGAGCGCCACGAAATTGTGGAACACCTCGAACACGACATCCTTGTGCGCGAAATTCTCTCCGTCCCCGGCGTTCTTGATCCAGTAGTGGGCGAAGGTTTTCTCCGGGTTTGGAGTCTTGCCGCTGGTGATATCCGCGAGCCGGTCGTTGATCCATTCCTTCAGGTAGGCGAGGTGCGAGCGCACAATCATGTAGTTATCGTAGACGATCTTCTGGGTGACGTCGCGATAGGCGAGCACGGTGTTGAAGGCCATGCCGATCTCGCGCACGCGCGCTGGCACGGCGTCGCCTTTCACGCCGAGATGCAGGTCCCAATAAAGATCGAAATAGCTCTCGAGATAGGGCCGCATCAGCGGCTTGCCGGCATTCCGTCAGCGAGCAGCTTGTCGAAGAATGCCACGACCTTGTCGCCGTACATTGGGCGATACAGGTCCGGCGTGACAGCGGACATATAGATGCGCTTCCGCTCGTTGTGCGGGCCCCGCTTCTCCAACCCTTGCAGGAAGACGGTGACGCCCTTCTCTGGCGCGGGCTTCCACGTCTCGCTCAACAGGCCCCAAAGATCGAAAGGAAGCGCGTTCTCCTTGGTGAGCTCGACGCCGATCATCGGCAGGTAAGGCTTCTCGCCGTCGTAAACGCTCACCAGGAAATGCGGGACGATGACGTTCTCGACGTAAGCGGGGTCGAACTCGGCGAGGAATTGCTTCCGCAAGCGCTGGACGGCGGATTCAATGTCACCCGGAGCGAGTGGCCGCTTGGCGGGTCCCTTCAGCCAGGCGTTGTCGACATACTGAGCTGAGACCGGTCCGGCCGCCACTCCAGCAGCGGCGAAACCGCCGCCGACCAAGAACGTCCTGCGATCCATTTAGACCTCCATGCTGGCTGATTGAGGCGCCACTTCATGGAAATCCGTCTGGGCGGTCAAATTACAATTTAATATTGAAATCTAAGGTCTGAAATTAACTCGCTCCAGGATGCCAAGGCCAGACTCGGCAACCAATAAGGCAATATTTCGAATGGACTATGACTTTGACTTGACCCTGGTTGGTGACTTGACCATGGTGCGCCGCCTTAAACCGAAAAGCATTGGAGGGACACGATGAGGGATTATCGCGCAATATTGCTGGTTGCCGTTGCTTTGATTCTTTGTTCGGCCGGCGTGGCTGAGGCTGGCAAAAGGAAATGCGCAGAAGATTATCGGAGGTTTTGCAGCCAGTGGGGTCTGGAAACCCGTGGCTTGGAGAATTGCATGCGCCGTCACGGAGACCAGCTGACGCCAAGATGCATCAAGGGACTGATCCAAGCGGGTGCCGTGTCTCAGGCTGAGGTGGACCGTCGCAGGCGAGCAGCCGGCCGTTAAAGTCTAATCCATACAAATCGAAGCTTGCGGAAGGGGGAAGAGGTCGGGTTGCTGCTTGCCGGAAGGCAAAATGATACGCTTCAGGTGCAGGGCTAACTCAAAGCGGAGATAGCGCTATGTTCAAAGTCTCGCTGATATCTCTACTATTCCTGCCGCTGACCGTTACCGTTGCCTTTGCATAGGCCAACACCATGACCTCCGGCCGCCCTTCCGCAACGCTGAACCCCGAGCAGTGCGCGCAGGTTTGGAGCAAGGCGGTTCCTTCTGGCGAATATCTCTCCGAAGCGAATGCCGCGCCTTATATCGTCAACTTCAAGCAAGCTGACGGCCCGGACCAGGACGGAAAAATTTCCAAGAGCGAATTTGAAGACGCCTGCGCCAAAGGGCTCGTGAAATTTACCGACCGCTGATTTGCGGCTCGGCGCGATCCTCTTAACAGACGCGAAACGTTGACCGCGCCGGCTCAAAGCCGGCGCGGTCTTCCACTTATGCAGGGTGCAAGCGCTACGGGCGGACGCGGAAGGCCCAGACGATCAGCGCGATGCCCTCGATCAAGAGCAGGATGCCGAACACGAACGGCACGGCGAGCGTCGCCGCAACCGGCGAGCTCAAGAGCAGAATGCCGATGAGGAGGTTGAGCACGCCGAAGATGAACGACCCGATGCCGCCTCCGGCAAACCCACCGATGATGCCGAAGATGCCCATGACGATGCCGAGCACGCCGAGATAGATGACGAGCGTCGCCGGCAGAATCACCGCGGCGAACAGCGGATGGTTCAGAACGAGCAGACCGGCGGCGATGCCGATGAGGCCGATGAGCAAAGACCAATACCAGGGTACGGAGCGGTCGACGAACATGCGCACGAGCTCGAGCACGCCGACAAAGAGCCAGTAAAATCCGAGGAAGAGGGTGATGGCGACGACGGTCGCTGCCGGCGCCGTGAGCAGCAGGATGCCGATCAGGACCGCGCCAATGCCTTCCAGCAGATAAATCCACCACGTAGTCGTCGGTACAGCCTCCATCGAGACGGCTTTAGCCATGTCTGATCCTCCCCTTGCCAGGCTTCAGAATCGCTTCTGAACTATACTCTGCTTCCCGCCGCCCAATAGGAATTTTGCACGGTTCTTGTGCGGTCAGTTGGTGACGGCTTCCCAGTGAGTTTCACCGGGCACCGTGATGCGCTCGGGGTTCAGCAGCCTTAAGCGGCCGTCAGTGCCGATGGCGAGGGTATGGATATAGAAGCCGGTCGGCTTTTCATCGGTGACCTCCATGACCGGGGAGGGCGCCGAAACCACCACGAGCCCGGCGCAATGGCCGATCCAGTCGATGTGGCGGTGGCCATGCATCAGGATCACCTTTCCGGCCAAAGGCTGCATTTTGCGCACGAACCAGTTGCCGTTGATCAGCGCCGTGCCGATGCGCTCCGACAGCGCCTTCGCGGGCCGCGGATATTCCACGGCGTGGTGATGCAGCGCGATGATCCAGCAGGCGCGCGGATATTGCTTGGTCGCGATCTCGATGCCGCGCACCTGCTCAGCCGACACCATGCCGAGCGCGTTGGTGAAGGAGAAATGCGTGTCCGCATTCGAGTTGAGCAGGATGACGCCGAGGCCGTCCTCCTCGCGCGGGGGAAGAACCAGGGGAAAGACCTTGGCCCAGAGCTCGGGCAGCGCGTAGGAGAGGAGCGGCTTTGCCTCATCGGCGAAGCGCACCATCTTGCTGAGATGCGGCTCGAGGAATTCCGCGAGCGACTTGCCGAGGCGGCGCCGGCCGAGCTCGACCACGCGGACGCGGCCCCCTTGCAGCTCGTCCATGGCGGAAAGGATGCGAAGCTGGCGTAAGCGCCGGTTGGGGCTCGTCGGCAAATCCATGCGCGCCGGGTTAGCACGATCGACGATGTTGAGATCGTGATTGCCGGGAAGGATCAGAACGCGCTCGGCGAGATTGGGATGCGCCGCCATGGCGTCGAGGAACTCGGCCCATTCGGCAGGGGTGCCTGCGTCGGTCATGTCGCCGCTGATCAGGACGAGATCGAGCGGGCTCTTGGCGTGGATGGCTTCGAGCTCGGCGAGCAGGCGCTTCAGCCGCTCATTGCCACGCGGGCCGGACCGTCCGCTCTCGATGCGAAAACCATAGCGCTCGCCGACCACATGGACATCGGAGAGATGCGCAACGCGCCATGTCTTCGCGCCGGTGGGGCGCTCCTCGAAGGCGGTGAGATCGCGGGGCTGCGCCGTGGTGGCGTCGGCCACGCCCCAGATCAGGGCGCCGATGGCGAGATAGCCCATGATCATCACGACGCTGTTGGCGAGCGCGACACCGATGAGGCTCCGCCAGCCGCCGATCTCGGCGAAGCTGCCGAAAAGCTCGGCGCTCGGATAAACGAGATAGAGCACGAGGAGCGCGACGGCGCAGATGAGAAGGCCTGCCGCAATGGCCGAGGCGGCGCGCAGCTTCGCGTATTGGTCCTTGCTGCCGCGTTTGGCGAAGAGATTCTCGGCGATCTGGCGCAGCACTTCGCGGGTGGCGGCATAGCCGGGCTGCACCACCACCGAGTTCAAAGCCCAGAAGCTATTCTCGACGAGACGAAACAAGGTGCGCCAGCCGAACCAGCCCAGGGCAAGAACGAAAGTGAGGACCAGAATCGACCAGAGGCCGATGGCGAGCGTGGCGATGCTGTCCGACAGGGTGCGCACCCAATCGGAGATGGCGATCGGGGCGAGACCGAGCAGCAGCCCTGGCACGACCAGCAGCAGCGTCCAGGCCATGAGCAGCTTCGGCAGGCTGATCTCGACGAGGAGGCCGCCGGCAAGCGACAGCATGGAGTGCTGCTTGGTGCTCGACACGTCGGTTTCGACGTCGCCGCGGCGCGGGTCGATGAACGGCTTCCCCAGCGCTCCGCGATTATTTCGGCTCTTCATCTGGCTCACGAGATTTTATCTGGCTCACGAGATTTTGGCGTGCCTGATAGGAGCGTCGATATCCACTTCGTGGAAGGATAGTGAGCGCAGAGCATGAGGATGGCGATCAGGATCGGAACGCCGAGAAAGGCGCCGGGTATTCCCCAAAGGAACCCGAAGAAGAACACGGCAAAAACGACAGCCAGGGGCGAGATCGACAGCGCCGCGCCCGCGACCAGCGGCTCGAGATAATTGCCGATGGCGAATTGGATCGCGAACATGCCGAGAAAGACGAAAAGACTGTCGTGTAAGGTGCCAAATTGTGCCACGGCGAAGATGCTCGGCAGCAGTGTCGCGATGAACGAACCGATGAACGGGATGTAGTTCACAACGAAGGCGATGATGCCCCAGGCCGGAGCCAATTCCAGGCCGGAGAAAAGCGCCCAGGCCCAGACCGCAAGCCCGGTCAGCACGCTCATCTGCGTGCGCACGATCATGTATTTGCGGATCTTTGCCGCGATCTGCTCGCCGACTTCGGCGAAATCCGGCCCGTTTGCCTGTTTGCTGGCGAGGGCAAGCCGCTCGCGGAAATCGCCGGTCTCCATCAGGGCCAACATCAGGAACACGAAGGCGAGGACGGCGAAGCCGACAAGGGTATTGATGTGCCCGATCAGGGTTTGAAAGAGGCGCACGAGCCACATCGCGTCGAAGCGTTCTGTCAGAGGACCGACGACGAAGATCTCATGCTCCTCGAGCCAGCGCGTCCATTCGAGATAGATGGTCTGGAAGCGCGCGGCATGACCGACCAACCATGCGCGCTCGACGCTCAGGGCCCAGGTGACCATGGAGCTGACAGCCACGACCACGGCGACGGTCACTAGCAGGGTCAGCAACAATGCGACGGCCTGTGGGAGCTTTGTTTCCAGCGCCCGCTGCAACGGCCAGACAATGGCGACCATGAAGATGGCGAAGGCGAGGGGCGCGAAGATGGAGCGGCCGAAATAGAGCGCCGCCGCGACGAGGATCGTCGTGCAAATGGCCAGCATGGCGCGGGTTTGGCGATCTGAGAGCATTGGCGTCGACCCTAACTCAGAACGATCCGAAGATCGAACCCAAGACGATCACAGCGGCAAGCGCGAGAAGGGCGCCCACGATCGCCACCACGAAGATATCCTTGTAGCTGTCGCTGTGGGTCACGCCGCACACCGCAAGCAGTGTCACGACCGCGCCGTTATGCGGCAGGCTGTCGAGCGTGCCGGCGCTCATCACGGCAACGCGGTGGAGCAGCGCGGGGTCGATGCCGTGCTCGGACGCTAGCCGCAGATAGGTTCCGCCAAGCGCATCGAGCGCGATGGTGAGACCGCCCGAGGCGGAGCCGGTGAGTGCCGCGAGTACGTTGGTGGCGACGGCGAGCGAGACGAGCGGGCCGCCGCCGATCGACAGCACCCAATCCCGCACCAGCGCGAAGGCGGGAAGTGCCGCGATCACCGCGCCGAAGCCGACGAGGCTCGCCACGCTGAAGGCCGGGAGCACCGAGGCATTGGCGCCGGCATCCATGCTTTCGCGCAGCGACGGCAGGCGGCGGTAGTTGAGCGCGATCAGCGTCAGGATCGCCGCGAACAGCGCCACCACGACAGCCCATACGCCGCCGACCGCGGCAAGCGAGGTGGCGCCCCAGCGCGCTTCGGCGAGATAGCTCGTGTCGAGACGCGGCAGCACGAAGAGGCTCATGGCGAGATTGACCAGAATGACGACGATCAGCGGCAGGAACGCGACCAGCACGCTCGGCGTGCTCTCGGCGTGGCGGCCGTGCGTGATCTCGGCGGGATCGAATTCGCTGGCGACGGTGGCGCGCTCGCGCGCCGACTGTTCCTGCGCCGCCACGTCGACCGGCTCATGCTTGCCGTAGCCTTCGCCGGCGCGGCGCGCCGCGCCTTCGGCAAGGCTGAGCCACCACAGCCCGAAGCCGAGCATGATGGCGGCGGCAATGATGCCGAGGCCTGGCGCTGCGAAGGGCGTGGTGCCGAAGAACGGCATGGGGATGGCATTTTGCAGGGCAGGGGTGCCTGGCAGCGCCGACATGGTGAAGGTCATGGTGCCGAGAGCGACCGCCGGAGGCACAAGCCGGCGAGGGATGTCGGCGGCCTTGAACAGGCTCTGCGCCATGGGAACGAGAACGAAGAAGGCAACGAACAGGCTCACGCCGCCATAGGTGACGATGGCACCGGCGAGAGTGACCGCCAGGATCGCCCGCGCGGTCCCGAGCGTCTCGGTCATGAAGCGGGCGATGGTTTCGACCGAGCCGCTGTCGTCCATCAGCTTGCCGAAGAGCGCGCCGAGCAGAAAGAGCGGAAAGAATTGGGCGAGGAACTTGCCGGCGCCGCCCATGAAGGTTTCCGTCCAATGGGCAAGCAGCGGCTCTCCCGCCGCGGCAGCCGCGACGAGGGCCGCGGCAGGCGCCAGCAGCAGTACGCTCCAGCCGCGATAGGACAGCCAGATAAGAAGCCCTAGTCCGGCAAGGATGCCGAGAAGTCCCAAGAGCATTGGCGTCAGATGTGGTCGAGAAGGGCGTCGAGATCGAGCGTGGAGTTCACGCCGAGATCGGACCCATGAGCATCGAGAAAGCTTTGCGCCGCGCGGTGCCCCTCGTTGCGCAGCATGACGAAAAAATCCCATTCGGCGTTGAGCTTGGAAGAATAGCCGAGCTCCGTCATGGTGGCGCTCGAGATGCGGTGGATGCGCATGCCGGCCCAGCGGGCGCCCTCGCTCTTGCCCGGGTCGGAAACCTGGCGCAGCACCGCCATCATGCGCAGCTCCTTGAGCAAGGTCGCATTGAAGGACACCTCGTTGACGCGGTTGACGATGTCGCGGGCGCTGCGCGGGGTGCCCGGCCGTTCGACGGGATTGACCTGCACCAGGATCGTATCGTTCGACGCGCACTCCCGGATCAGCGGGGTGATCGTCGGATTGCCCGAATATCCGCCATCCCAATAGGCCTCGCCGTCGATCTCGATGGCCTGAAACATCGTCGGCAGGCAGGCGGAGGCGAGCAGGACCTCTGGCGTCAGCTCGGCGTTGCGGAAGATGTGCCCGCGCCCGGTGTGCACATTGGTTGCGGTGACGAACAGCTTGATCGGCGCCTCGGCGAGATGCCTGAAGTCGATGCAGTCGGCGAGGATGTCGCGCAGAGGATTGGCGCCATGCGGATTGAGGTCGTAGGGCGAGAAGATGCGCGCCATCAGGTCGAGCGTGAGGAACATTGGGGAGGTGTCGAGCGTCCAGCGCCCGAGCATGATGTCGAGCGGCGTGCGCCGGAAGGGGCTGAGCAAGGCAGCCTCCGAGACGCGCCGCCAGAATTGCTCGAGCGCCGCCTTGGCGCCGTCGGCGCCGCCGGCGGCGTAGCCGCTGACGAGCACGGCGGCGTTCATCGCGCCGGCTGAGGTGCCGGAGATGCCCTCGATCTGGATGTCCGGCTCTTCCAAAAGCCGGTCCAGCACGCCCCAGGTGAAAGCGCCATGCGCGCCGCCGCCCTGAAGGGCAAGGTCGACGAGGACGGGAGAGCCGTCGCGTTTCGGGGTGGATTTCTTGGGGGACGCCATACTCTCACCCTGACTGAACGCGGCGGGACCGGGAGGTTACGGCCTTCGGGCCTCGATTGTCACCCTGTTGAAATCGCCGCTAAATGAACCCGGGCTGGGCTTCGTCCAACTGCACGAACAGATGCTTAAGCTCCTGCCCGGTCTGCTCGACGCCATGCGGTCCGCCACGATCATGCGGTGGCAATGCTCAGGGTCGCGCTCGAGGCAGAGCAGGCAAATAGGCTGCGCTTGCGCCAGCGCTATCGCCTCGCCGAGGTCGAGGAGCGCCTCTGGCTCCTCCATATGCTCTAGGAAGATGCGCTCGAAGCTTTCGACGGTCCCCGCCGCGCGCCGCCTCGCGCCCGCGCTTCGGGGTACCGAGTCCGCGCAAGTGCCGATAGCCGATCCCGGCTTCTGCAAGATGGGCGGCGAGCTGGTTCTTGGAGAAGCCCTTCTTGCGGGAGACAGGTGCTGCGCGAATATCGAGCACGAGCTCGACGCCTGCCTCGCGCAAGGTGCGGAGGAAGGCATCGACCGTGCCGCCTTCATAGCCGATGGTGCAGATCGCTTTTGGCCGCATGCGGTAAGCATACACCGGCAGCCGCGCGCGGATCAGACCCCGCCTGGGCAGGGACCGAGCGTCGGACAAAAGCCTTGAGGTTTAGCCGCCGCGATATTCCTGGATGCGGGTGGCGCGCAGGCCGGGCAGGCCGTGCTTGTCGATCGACCGCTGCCAGCTCAGGAACTCGTCGACCGTGAGGGTGTAGCGCTCGCAAGCCTCTTCGAGGCTGATCAAGCCGCCACGCACGGCGGCGACCACCTCTGCCTTGCGGCGAATGACCCACCGCTTGGTATCCCTGGGCGGCAAGTCGGCGACGGTCAACGGACTGCCGTCTGGGCCGATCACATATCTGACGCGGGGCCTAAAATGATCAGTCATGGGGACTCACAACACGATGCGGCTCTCGGGAGCCGAACGCACTCTTGAAGCGGACCTGGTGCTGACACTAACCCGCCCAATTTAAGATTTGCCTAAGCCGTCAGGTAAAAGAAGCCCGAGGAAAGCCCTTAAAAATAATGGATTTTGCCGTCTATCGAGGGGCCCTGTTGCACCAATGGCGCACCTGCTTTGGCTTGCATGGGGCTGGAGTGGCCCCTATCTTCTGCCTAGAAGAACGCCACTTTCTGGATCCGCGGCTGGCGGGAGCCCGCGCGTAAGTTGGCAAGGCACCTTTAGGAACTCCGAGCTAGTCACCGTGGATTCATCGAAGCCCGACGGGCTCAACAGCCTTCATTTGCCGGGGCGTCCGGCCGACACCAGGGTGGTGGTCGCCATGTCCGGGGGGGTGGACTCCTCCGTGGTCGCGGCCCTCCTGAAGCGTCAGGGCTATGACGTGGTCGGCATCACGCTCCAGCTCTACGACCACGGCGAGGCGGTCGGCCGCAAGGGCGCCTGCTGCGCCGGCCAGGATATTCAGGACGCCCGCCGCGTGGCGGAGGCTCTGGGCATCCCCCATTACGTTCTCGACTATGAGGCGCGGTTTGCTAGGGACGTGATGGGCGCGTTCGCCGACAGCTATCTCGCCGGCGAGACGCCGGTTCCGTGCGTCGCCTGCAATCAGAAGATCAAGTTCCGCGACCTGTTGCAGACTGCGGAGGAGCTCGGCGCCTCGGCGCTCGCAACCGGCCATTATGTGCGGAGCGAGCCCGGCCGGTCGGGCTTCGAGCTTTACCGGGGCCGCGATGCCGAGCGCGATCAGAGCTATTTCCTGTTCTCGACCACGCGCGAGCAGCTCGGCTTCCTGCGTTTTCCGCTCGGCGATCTCGAGAAGGACACGACCCGCAAGCTTGCTCGCGAGTTCGGGCTGCCGACCGCCTCGAAGTCAGACAGCCAGGACATCTGCTTCGTGCCCACCGGCCGCTACACCAGGGTCATCGAGCGGCTGCGCCCGGGCGCGGCAGAGCCTGGCGACATCGTCCATGTCGACGGCCGCGTGCTCGGGCGGCATGGCGGCATCATCAATTACACCATCGGCCAGCGGCGCGGGATCGGCGTGGCGGCGGCCGAGCCGCTCTACGTGGTGAAGCTCGACGCCGAGCGCCGCGAGGTCGTGGTCGGCCCGCGGGAGTGGTTGCGCACGCGCCACATCGCGCTTCGAGACGTGAATTGGCTTGGCGATGAGCCCTTGGAGGACTTGGCCGGGCGCGGTAAGGATGTCCTGGCAAGGATCCGCTCGAGCGGGGCCTTGCAGCCGGCGACGCTGCTCGTTGAGCCTTCGGGGATCAGTGTCGATCTCGCCGAGGGCGAGGATGGCGTGTCGCCCGGGCAGGCTTGCGTGCTTTACGCGGGCGAGGAGCGGGGAGAGCGGCTTTTGGGCGGCGGCTGGATCAGGTCCACCGAGGCGGCGGCAATGCGCGATGGTCATCGCGCACGCCATGTCGCCGCGGGGCCAGAGCCGTTGGCTGCCGGTCCGCGTTGAGCCACCCGGGGCGTTGATGCCTCGCGTGAGAGATCATGGGTCGCCCTTTAGGGCGTGAAGTAGAGAGGGTCGGTCGGTTGGGTACGAAAGCTGATCTGTTGGACGCGACTTCAGTGCGTCACGCGTATCGGCGTTGGGCGCCGGTCTACGACTTCACCTTCGGCACGGTCGCCGAAGCCGGCCGCAAGCATGCGGTCAAGATCATCAACCGGAGGCGAGGCCGCGTGCTCGAGGTCGGCGTCGGCACCGGGTTGTCGCTGCCCTGCTACGAGAAGCATCTCACCGTCACCGGCATCGATCTTTCGCCGGAGATGCTCGGCAAGGCCCGATCGCGGGTCGAGCGGCAAAGGCTCAACAATGTCGCCGGCCTCCATGAGATGGATGCAGGGGCGCTCGCCTTTCCCGACGAGAGCTTCGACACCGTGGTCGCCATGTATGTGATGACCGTGGTGCCGGATGCCGAGAAGGTCATGCGCGAGCTCGAGCGCGTGTGCGCCACCGGCGGCGAGGTGATCCTCGTCAACCATTTCAGCCAGGAGGAGGGCGTGCGCGGCTTTCTCGAGCGGAGGCTCGCGCCGCTTGCCACCTCGATCGGCTGGCACGCCGTGTTCACCCTCGACCGCGTCCTCGTGTGCGAGGATTTGCGGCTTGCCGAGCGGCGGACGCTCTGGCCGTTCGGGCTCTTCACCATGCTCCGCTTCGTCAAGGAGCCTGGCTTCGGGCTCGTGCCGCAGCGCGTATCCTCGGCAAAGTCCATGGCGCGGGCAAAGGCGCTGCCGCCGATGAGGCCGCGGCTGCCGGAGCCGGTCAGGGTGAGGATCAAGTGGCAGATCGCCCGCTCGCGCGTGGTCGGCCGGCGTTTGCTTGACACCCGTTACTGGCGCTCCTTATATCGGCGACTTTCCAGCCAGATGGCGGAGTAGCTCAGCTGGTTAGAGCAGCGGAATCATAATCCGCGTGTCGGGGGTTCAAGTCCCTCCTCCGCTACCAATTATATCAATGGTTTAGATGCATCTTGGGTTGTTTTTTAAGCCATTTTGAGCCCGATTGCTTGTGGCATGATTTTTCACGTAAATTCCTGACGATTCTTACTGATGCCGCTCCTAGACGCGACACGCATGCGACATACGGTCCGCGTTGGATTGTTTGGAAGTTGCGGGCGGAGCGGAGACCCGCTGACTAAGGGGACTTAAACGCTACTGCGAAAGACCTGCCATCATCGAATAACGCGTATTCGTGAGCAGCGTCCCGATTTACCCGGTTCGGCGAGCCCTCCAACAATGTCTGCCTAAACCCTAAAAGCGGACATGCTCAGCGCCGGCAACCATGTCTGCTATGTGCCAATAACGGACATAAACGCCGTCTAATATGGGGTCTAAGTCGGGTTATGGAGCATGGTCGCGCTACCGTGGTGCCAACCCGGAATAGGGATGACCGACGTCAACCCGTCAGCTCCTGCACGAACTCGTCGAAGACCGCCGCGTAGCGCATGGCGTCGGCGTCGTCGTGCATCACCGAGATCAGCCATTGCTCATCGAGGCCCGGGGGCAGGAGCACGCCGCGATTTATGCCGTGGATCCATTGTGCGAATGCCAGGTCGAAGTCGGTATTCCTGTAGTCGCGGTAATTACGCACCGGTTTCGGCGACCATGTCACGCATCCTTTTGACCCGAACCGCACCGTGTGGGCGGGGATGCCGGACCGATCGATGATCGCTTGACAGGCGTCAACGAGCCGCCCGTTGCGGGCATTGGCCTCGGCATGCGCGGCGAACGTACACGCCTCCGACAGTGTCGCCTTAGCGGCTGCCATGACAAGTGGGTTGCCGTTGTAGGTCCCGAGATGCACGACCTTGCCCTGTGCAATCAGGTTCATATGTTCGACCTTGCCGCCAAAGGCGCCGACCGGGAAACCGCCCCCGATCGACTTGGCTAGCGTGATGAGGTCGGGTGTCACCCCGAGTTCGCTTGTGGCACCGCCGTACCCTGCGGTGATGCCGGTCTTGACTTCGTCGAAGATCAGCAGCGTGCCATAACGCTCGGTGATTTCGCGTACGGCCTCGAGATAACCGGGCTCAGGCAGGCATATACCGATATTCTGCATCACCGGCTCGACGATGAAGCAGGCCACGTCGCCGCTCTGTAGGGCCTGTTCGAGCGCGGCAGGATTGTTGAACGGGATTACGACGACGTCCTCAAGCACCCGTTTAGTGATCCCCAGCGAGCTCGGGATCGGGTTGGGTTGCTCAGCCGGCCCGGCGAGCTCGAGCGGTGGCTTGGTCGAGATCATCACCTCGTCGTGGTGACCATGATAACCGCCCTCGACCTTAACGATCCGCTCGCGACCAGTCACACCGCGGGCGAGCCGGATGGCGTCGTGCGTGGCCTCGGTGCCCGAGTTCGTTGGCCGCCACATCGGCAACCCGTAGCGGGCGCCCAGCAACTCGCAGACCTCTGCGTCGAGCTCGCACGGCGTGACGTATAGTGACCCGTGCTCCAACTGCTCGGCCACCGCCCGCCGAACGGCGGGGTTCATGTGGCCGGCAAACAGGGCGCCGAACCCCATGTCGTAGTCGACGTACTCGTTGTCGTCGAGATCGATCATTCGGGATCCGGCGGCGTGCTTGACGACGATCGGCCACGGTTCGTAGGCCTGGAAGCTCGAAGGTACGCCCGCCGGCATCACCCTCCTAGCACGCTCGGTCGCAATCTGCGATCGCTTCGTGCGCTCCGAGTACACCGCTTTCTCCCTGGCGGTGATCTCCTTTGCACGGGCAACGAGGTCGTGGTGGATTGGGGACACGGTCATCACTGTTTTCCGTCAAGAGGCCTCATCAGATTAGGCGCACCCCGACCCAGGGGCTAGAGGTTCGCGCTTCAAGTACTCCGACGTGCGAGCGCTCCCGCGTGCATGTCTTCCTATGTGGCCGAAAGGCTGGCCTTGTGTTGAGGCGGCCGGCGCAACGTCCGTTTTGGGTCATTAGCGGACATAACGGCCCGTTCGCGTCATGTCCGCTTTACCCCCAGAAGCGGACATTCGTCAGCGCATTGAGCATGTCTGCTTTGTGCCATAAGCGGACATCTGCCGTGCGGTTGCTCGCGGTCACCAAGAAGCGTAAGTTTGCCGCCTGTTCCCTCGTGGAGAGGGCAATGGCCGAGCAAAGCAGCCGACGCAAGCTCGCCGCGATCTTGAGCGCGGACGTTGTCGGCTATTCCCGTCTGATGGCGGCGAACGAGGCCGCGACTGTCGAGACCCTCAAGTCCTACCGCGACATCATCACCCGACTGGTGGTGCGCCACGGCGGCCGCGTGGTCAACGCACCAGGCGATGCGCTATTGGCCGAGTTCCCGAGTGCGGTCGAGGCGGTCCAGGCCGCGATCGAGATCCAATAATCCGTGGAAGGGCACAACATCGAACTCGAAGCGGACCGGCGCATGCAGTTCCGCATCGGGGTCAACCTGGGCGATGTGATCGAAGAGGCCGACGGCACGATCTACGGCGACGGCGTCAACATCGCCGCGCGCCTGGAGGCACTCGCCGAGGGAGGCGGCATCTGCATCTCCTCCAACGTCTACGACGCCGTCGAAGGCAAGCTTGCCTTAGAGTTCGATTTTCTCGGCGAGCACCAGGTCAAGAACATTGCGAAGCCGGTCCGCGTCTACCGCGTGCACGCCGAGTTCAAGCCACCGTCGGCGCGCACTAGGCCGAAGCGCCGCATGCAATGGCATACCACCGTGCCGGCCTTGGCGCTGATCCTGCTGCTCCTCGGCGCTGCCGGCGCGTGGAGATGGTCATCTCCTTCGGTTTCGCCGTTATCGGAAAAAGCTTCAATTGCAGTCCTACCGTTCGAGAACATTGGAGGTGATTCCAAGTGGGACCGCTTTGCCGATGGCATTACCGAGGACATCATCACCGATCTGTCCCACTCCAAGGACCTTGTCGTCATCGCTCGCAATTCCACCGAGATCTATAAGGGTAAGCCGGTCGACATCCCGGCAAATAGGTCGCGACCTCGGCGTGAAATATCAGGAAATCCAGGACCACACGGACCCTGGCCAAGTCGGAAAGCATTTCAGGCCCTTGCAGACGCTCCTCGCACCACCACGTCGTTGTAAGTGATTTTGTGGTTCGGAGGGCTGTAGACGGCCCAGCCTGGTTCTAGCGAAATCCAGTTCAACTCCTTTCCACGCTTTGCAATGCGAATCCCGTTCGCCACGACGAAACAGTTCTCTCCGTCAAGTTCTATTGTCAGCGTTGCCACTTTCATTGGAATCATCCTCCTGTGTTGAGCCCATGCGCGGGACAGTGCCGTTGCACATGCCGCTGAAAACTTGCGGCACACTGAGGAACGCGCGCAGCGAGCCGTCGAACGGGCTCGCCAAGAACTTGCCAACCTCCAAGATCGCGCAGTGTGATCTGAGCGGACACGGCCGAAAGTTAGGAACCAGCTCATTTTTGAATCAGCTTCAAATACAGAATAACACTTAAAATCACCAGGCTAAGGCCGTTCGCCAATATGATGACGACATCATTTTGAAAGAAGCCGTAGACGATCCAAAGCGACAAACCCGCTCCGAACAGCAACAGTGTCTTCAGCGAGAGATCATCCGTCTCGCCGGTGGTCCAGGCCTTCTTGAGCTGAGGAAGATTTGCGGCGGTCGTGCAAACCGCCGCCGTCAGGCCGATTACGGTGGCGATGATACTCATCAGGGTCCCGCGGTATCACGCTGGAACGGGAAAACAATGTTCCAGTCAGCTGCCATGTCGACAATGGTCCAATCCTCGCGCGCGCCAGCTCCAGTGCTTTGTCCACACGCCCGACTTTTGAAGTCCCGATCGTAAGCCCATTCTCGCTCAGCATCGGTGTGATGCAAGAGCCCGACGAAACGCTCACCAGGTCCCGCTGCCGTCCACTCCAGCATCTCTTTGTCCCCATCCGAATTGCCGAAAGCAAAAATCGGCCGCCGGCCGATAAATCTCTCTATGGCCTCCGGCTTGCCTGGTCCGTCACTCAAGACTTCGACCTCCGGCATTTTAATCAGCAGAGGGCCAGCCTTTCCGACCCTAAATTCGGCAACGGTTGTAGACCCCACCACTCGCTCAGGCGGAATGCGATAGGTTTGTTCGGCAAAGACGCGAATGAAATCCGCACCGTTTCCCGAAACAATGAAAATCTTGAACTCGTTCGCCCCCAGATAATCGATCAGCTCCAACATCGGCTGATAAACAAGATCCGTATAAAGGCGACCGAAGCGCGGCTCCTTTGCGGTATCGAGCCAATTGGCAACGATGCCAGAAAATTGCTCCGTGCTCATGCCTGATTGCGTCGCCTTGATGATCTCGATGATCCCGGCCTCATCGAGCGTCGCCAGGCAATCCAAGCCACCTTCAAGCACCGTTCGGAATTTCTCCGCTTTCCTCAGGTCCGGATTCACATGAGCCAGCGATTTCAGTCTGTCGAACGCAAAGATGAACTGGATACAGTTCGGCTGCTCAGGCCAAAGCGTTCCATCATTGTCGAATACGGCGATGCGATCGCCCGGCGGCACTAAATGCGGCGCCCTATCCGTCGTGACGCGTTTCACAAAATCCACGAGGCGAGCTCTTGCCGCGCATTTGTTCCATGATGGAAGCGGGTCCGCCGGCACTTATTTCAAGGCGACCAACAGGTCGCTCTCATCGATCTTATAGATTTCGCGACCGGCAATGGAATTCAAAATGGCCGCGTTCCGCCCGGGCGCCGTAACAAAGCTTGTATCCCCCAACCCGTGCGTAACCTTATTCTGCGATTGAACGAAGATCATGCGGTCGGGCGGACCGTCCCAAGTGACGGCGTACCCATCTCGATCCTGGTTCTTATGTAAGCGTCGCCTTAACTCCGGTCCGATGATCGACGAATCGAGTATGGTTTCGTCATCCAGGCCGGTGCACAACATGACGCAATCGTAGACAACAACGTCCGTCTTTCCAGTTGAGACGATTTGGGCCGTGACCGAAACCCCGGCGGCCTCTTCTCGCGTTCCCACGACCTCGGTGTTGGCTTGAACATGCACAGCTGGGCAAGTTTTGTCCGACGGCGGAAAGTGCCGCAAACGGTAAAGCCGCTGGTAGAGCGTTTGGGCATAAAGAGGCGGCATGCCGTTGGCCACGCTCTTGCCCTCCTGATTGATTGTTTTGCGCGCCTTGCTGCTGAGACTCGAAAACGTTTGTGCGTAGGCGGTTGAAAACGTTTCACGGGAAAAGTTACTGGTATCCAAGGCGCGAAATGATGTTTCGCTCGCGACCCAATCAATCCGCACGGGTCGTTCCGAAAATTTGTCCAGCAGATAGTTCACACACTCTGCAGCCGACTGTCCTCCACCGACGACAAGAATGCGGTTCAGCAACTCCGGGAATGTGAAGGCGAGAAGCCTGGAAACGTCGACAATTCTACCCGAACGGCTGACTTCAACTCCGGACTTTGGCCGCGCGCCGCATCCGAAAACGATGTGCTTTGTCATGCAGCGGCCGTGAATTTCAGCATCGACGACGAACAAGTGCTTTTTGGCGTCGTAGTCGACGCAATGCACATCCACTCCGAAAATCACCTCGTCGATCTGTCCCGCGACCCACCTGAAATAGTCTTCAAACTCGCGTCGCGTGGGGTGGATCGTCGATGAGCAGAAGAATTGGTCGAGGCGCGCTTGCGCTTTAAGATAGTTCAGAAAGGAAAATTTGCTGGTAGGATCGATGGGAGTGACGAGGTCTCGATAGAACTCCGTCTGCATCAGAGATCCCGGGAACATCTGTAGCGAGTGCCAAAATACCGTCGCCTCGCGCTCGAAGAAGGTGGCGGTGATCGACGTCAGTCCCCGCTCGCTAGCAGTGGTTAGCAGCGAAGCTAGGCTTAGATTTGCCGGGCCGGCGCCTACGCCTATAAGATCCCTCTCCACGACCACACTCTTCGGTTTGGGTGGGCTTTTCGAGCTTTGTATCGTCTCGCAAGCGAACCCCGCTTCCAATACTCCGCGCTACTCTTAACGTTTTGGGACGGCAACTTCGTTCAATCAAGGACCAAGCATGACCTTATCGCGAACTCCGGCTTTGGCGACAGACTGTGTCGTCTTCGATCCGTTGGGGCGCGTGCTGCTCATTCGCCGAGGGCATGAACCCTGCGCGGGTAAACATGCATTGCCAGGGGGTTTCGTGAAGATCGGCGAAACGGTCATGTCCGCCTGCCGTCGCGAAGTCAGGGAGGAGACCGGAATCGACGTCGTCGAGATCACCCTCGTCGGGGTCTACTCCGATATCGATCGCGACCCTCGAGGCCATATTGTTAGCGTGGCATTCATGACCGAGCTCGCGGACGAGACTCGGCCACGAGTGGCGTCTGACGCGATCAGCGCCGAATGGGTCGATATGCGCTACGTTGACCTCGCATTTGACCATGCCAGGATCTTGGCCGATGCCAAGGCTAAGCTGCGTATCACTCGTTGAGCTGGCGATCCGCCCGCCTATCTGCTTGCGACCAACCTTACTACTTCGGTCGGGGGGCCAACCGTGGATCACTTCGACCGCTTAGATTTCTTGCTCTTGTTGCTCTTGCCGGCCTTGCTTAGGGCGATAGCAACCGCCTGCTTCTGCGGCTTGCCGGCCCTCATCTCGGTTTTGATGTTCGAGCTGATCGTCTTTCGGGATGAGCCTTTTTTGAGCGGCATGGAAAGCATCCTTTCGTTTGAGATCACGTCAGCTCGACTTTTCGAGGAAGCGCATAAGGGCGCTCTCGATGCGACTTAGACCCTTGCGCATGCGCAACACCGAGGTCTTCAACTTGCCGGCCTCGTAGGCTTCGATCACGCTTGGATGGATATAGCTCGAGCGCGCAACGCTACGGGTGTTGACAAGAATCTTGCTGGCCTCATCGGCAGCAGCGACGATGGCCTTCTTCCGCATCACCTTGCTCTCGTGACCGTTATGTTCGGTTAGCACGGCGAGGGCCGTCGCTGACGCCCGGAATGTACGGAAGTCCTTAGCAGAGATCGAAGAGCCACTGGCCTCTGCAAGGAAATCGTTGACCTCCCGCGCGGTCACCGGCTGCTTGCCGCCCTTGCCGTCGGGCAAGCTGAAAAGGCGCTGCCCCCTCGCAGCCGACAACTTGTGCAGAACGCGTGCGAGCAATGGGTCGCGGAGCTCCCGCCTGATTTCCTTGCCGCCTTTGCCCTTGAACATTAGGACTACCTGGTCACCGTTGACGGAGACATCGCTTTTGAGCAGCGTTGACGCACCTCTGCCGCCCTCACTTCGCGCATATTCCTCATAGCCGGGGCGTAGCAGCGTCCGGTCGATCAGGCGGACGATAGCGGCAACCACCTTGGTGCGCGTCATGCCAGGACCGGCAAGCGCCTTCTTAACGGCGTCCCGTACGCGTGGAAGCGAGGAGCCGAGCCGCTTTAGCCTGGTTTCCTTGGCGGTGGCGCGAGCCTTGTCCCATTCGGGGTGATAGCGATACTGCAAGCGCCCCTCGGCATCGCGACCGACGGCCTGGATATGGGCGCGCTCATCCGCTGCGATGCAGACCCTTCTCCAGGCGGGAGGGATGGCGAGCTGATTGATGCGCGCTTTAACCGCTTTATCGCGGATCGTTTGGCCAGTCCCGTCACGATAGGAGAATCCCTTGCCGCAGCGTTGACGCCGCAGCTGTAGCGCCGACGTCTCGACATAGGTGAGGCCGAAACGCCGGCAGAATGTCTTCGGGTCATGGGTCATCAGGTGCAAACGCGCCAACGTCCGCCGCGGTTTCTTCGGCGCTGAAGGGATAGACGAATGGCAACTCAAGTCGCATCGTATCAGCCGGCCCCTTCCTTGGGAGCAGGGAACCCGAGAAGGAATTGAGCGGTTAGCAGCTCAATGCATCAAGTCGGATGCAGACGCCCGGTTGCGGTTCAGCCGGGCTTCTTTCGTGTCGTTGGTCCCGGCTTAAATGAACACTCTCCTACTTCACAACCCCGCTGCTGGCGCTTCGCATCCAACCGCCGACGATTTGATTACGGCTGCCCGTAAGGCCGGACTGTCGACCACCTACCAATCCATCAAGGAAAAAGATTTTAAGGCCACTCTCGCCGAGAATTGGGACGTGGTGTTGGTGGCGGGGGGCGACGGTACCGTGGCTAAAGTCGCCCGGTGCTTGGTAGATCGCGACGCCGCTCACCGTATCCCAATCGCAATCTTGCCAGTGGGGACAGCGAATAATATCGCCCGATCTCTAGGGATCGAAGGAGAGGTGGGCGGCCTACTATCAGGGCTTTCAAATGCAAAAACCCGATACTTGGACGTCGGATTGGCGAGAGGACCTTGGGGCGCGCGCAATTTTCTTGAGGCAGTTGGATGCGGTTCTATTGCGGAAGCGATTGCACATAGTGGTCCCAAGCCGCCCAAGCCCATTCGCATCGAGATGGGGCGTGAAGCCCTGAGAGATTTCTTGCGGGAGGCAGAGGCGGAACCATTCGAAGTTTATGTGGACGGAGAGAAATTCGCAGGGAAGTTTTTACTCATTGAAGCGCTCAACATCAATTTGAGCGGCCCTGCGCTCCCCCTCGCATTTTCCGCTACGCCTGACGACCAACTGCTCGACATCATCTTCGTATTCGCAAGGGATCGGCGAACGATGATGAAGTGGCTGGACGGAAATCCCGAAGAGAAACCGCCGCCAGCAACTGTGCTGCGCGGACGAAAAATTCAATTCATGTGGGATAGTGCGTTTTTGCGCATCGACGACAGGGTTTATCTGCCCCCGAAGAAGCCTAGCATTGTTGAAGTTGAACTGGAAAAGGAGCGCTTGATGATCCTCATACCCTCGTGACGAAAACTGGTGTGCGAGTCATGCGGTCGCCGGTATTCCGTCGAGCACCATCTCGAGCTGTTGCCTCGCACTTTTGATCAGTAAAGTCCAGGCAAAGCGGGGTGACCGAGATTAGATTTGAGCGAACCGCCCACAAGTCAGTCCCCTTTGGGGGCTTGGCGCGCCGCCGCTCGATGCCAACCCAGTAGTAGGCCCTGCCACGAGTATCGAGACGGTCTTCGATGCGAAGGAGGTCGGGATCGCGCTGGCCCTGCATGGTTGCAACGAACCCCTTCACGGCTTCCGGTTCACAGTCAGGAAAGTTAACGTTTAGCACCACGCCATCTGGCCACCCGGCCTTGAGCAACTTGCGTACGAGGTCCGCACCACGCTGCATCGGCGTCTCCCATTTCGGTGGCCCGGTGCCTTGGTCGGCCTCTGCTGGACCCGTGACAAGGCTCATGGCGATTGACGGAACGCCAAGCAGCGCGCCTTCAATTGCTCCGGCGACGGTGCCAGAGTAAGTCACGTCGTCGGCCAGGTTTTGCCCGCGATTAACTCCTGACATTACGAGGTCGGGCGGCTCGTCGCGCAGCAAGAAGCGGACTCCCATGATGACGCAGTCGGTCGGTGTACCTTTCACCGCGTAGTGGCGCTTGCCGAGTTCGCGCATTCGGAGCGGTTCTGCCAAAGTGAGTGAATGGGACGCGCCACTATTGTCGGTTTCAGGCGCCACGACCCATACGTCCTTGGTAATCTCGCTGGCGATGTGCTCCAGAGCGTGGAGGCCCGGCGCCTCTACGCCATCATCATTGGTGATAAGTATTCGCATTGGAGAACCTCACTAGGCCAAAGACCGAATGTTCCTCGGCGTGGGTTCAGCCTCATGGCTTGTGGACTATTTGGGACGCGGGGCGCCGGATCTCGATCAACCGAAACTTCCTCGCCCTTGTCTGACGGATCCGCTGCCTGCTGCGCCGTCGTTCTGCGGAAATCCCCGCTGCACCTAAATAGGTGGGCCGCCACCAATTGATTGGGGACCGCCTTCGTTGCTCGTAGCTCCCGCCAGGGTGAGATTAATACGTACCGTTGTCATCAAAGAGACTGCGACCGCAAAGAAAAGTTTCATAACACTGTACCTCTGGAGGTGTCTTAGAGAGACAACCTCAAATGACCGCGCAGGTTCCCGGGAAGGCGGCGAAAGTGAATGAGGTCCACCGGCACACCCATTTGACAATTCGCTCGAAATCGTCGTGTGCGGCGACAGCGACATGGAATTGCAGAAGCAGTAACCGGGTGTCACGCCCCCCATCGAGTGGGCCGCTACGTGCCACATGCGGACATGCAGTCCCAGTCGTCGCCCCTCTGCAAGCCTCGCTTCGCCCTTAGGACGGGCTCGCTCGCCGCTTACCCTTTGGTAAGGCGATAGTTTTCCTGCAAGGTGGCGACTTGTCTTCGACTAATTAGGTGGAACTCTCGCCAATGCTCGGAGTTTGTGGCTGAGCCGGAGCGGGTGGTGGCACGGCGGGAACGGGTGGTGGCACGGCGTCAGTCTTTCTGTATGCTTCCCTTCTTTTCAGTGCCCGAGGCTTTTTCCGCGTTCAACGCCCAAATGTCTGATCCCTGCAGGAGCTTCAAACTGGAGCGAAGCATGCCGTCCCCTCTATCGGATGCCGATTTGAAGCAAGACGGATCGATCGAACCACCTCCTGATCCATCAACGACGCCGCATCGAACCTATCTGCAAACCCTCCTCAGCGCGCTGCAATTGATCCGCAGTGGTGATTTTTCAGTTCGGATGCCCGGCGATAGTTTCGGCATTGAAGGGAAAATTGCGGATGCGCTTAACGAAATTGTCGCAGCCAATCAGCAAATGGCCAAGGAGCTTGAGTTTGTTGGTCAGGTTGTCGGTCGCGAAGGAAAAACAAAAAAACGAGTCG
>CAVUVO010000012.1:0-37239 GCA_963744945.1 uncultured Alphaproteobacteria bacterium
TGACCGCGAATTTATTTCTCGGGAATTCGTTCCAGTGCCTCTGGATTGGAGGCAAGGGCGCCACCTCCTCTTTTACCGTCCTTTCTGTGAAGTCCATTGGCCAAAGAGCGCGGAGCTGCTCGGGTCGTGATTGCCGCTAATCTTGCGCCCTGCGACAATCCCAGTGAGCGCGTGGCGCAGACGGCGCAAACATGTCGGCATGGGCGGTGCGGACAGGCGCGCGGCGGCTGAACTTCGGCTCAGCCTGAGAAGTCAGCGGGCGCCAAACGCCCCCCGCAACAGGCTGGCCATGCCGATGGCGTAGACGGCGGCCACCATGACGTCGAAGACGCGGGAAATGAAAAAAGTGCCGCTGTCCTCGGCAAGGGAGAGATCCCAAGGCCAAGCACGATGAGAAAGGTCATCAGGCCGACCGGTAGATCGGTGCCAACTCCCCACCCGCGCAATGCGGTCGCCAAAGAGAAGCCCAACCAGCAAGGCGACCAGCAGAAGAAAGGCCGGGGAAGGAAGGAGCGTAACGAGAACGTAAGCGGCGGTCGCGGCGAGGCCTCGACAAGGTTGCCCAGGATCAAGCCGGGCGCGGTGCCACCGCCAAGATCGGCCGGCTGGCGAAGAATGGTGATGGCCGTCATGATCACGATGACGCTCACCGGCGATCCGCTGAACATGAACAGGATGATGAGACTGAGGAGTGCCGCCGCATTGGCGAGCGCGGCAGCGATTGGCGAACCCTCCTCGGCAGGCCGCTTGATGGCCCCGCTCATGCGTCATCGCGTGACGGAAAAACCGCGTAGGCGAGAAGACCAAGAGTGCCGCGAGGATGCTGCCGGCGATCAGGGTATAGACAAGACCATAAGCGAGATCGAGGGAGCTGACCGCGACCAAAGGGACCACTGAGGTGGTGATGAGCAGAATACTCGCCACCGGAACTACCTGACCCCGGGCCAGCAGCAGAAAGGCGAAGAAGATCAGAAGCGCGAGAACGAGAAGCAGAACGGCCGGCGTCTGCACGAAAATCTGAGCAATGAGCACGCTAAAGATGCAGCCGGCCGTCATCAGGGCAGCGAAGCCGACGGCTTGCTGAAGATTTAGCGACCTGCTTCCGATCAGGAGCTGAGCGGCGAACAGAGCCGGCAGGAAAGGGAAGTCCCAGCCAAGAACGTACCCAAGGGTGAAACCGATCGCCGTGGCGAAGGCAATCCTGAAGGCGAGCGCATGCGCTTCGCGGGTACTGTCGGCCTCCACCGGCTCGATGGCTGCGCTAACTGACATAGGTCAAAACCGCTACAATCCTCATCCACAAACGTCCGATCGCATTCACGACGAGGATTGTCGCTCGCATAGACGATAACGTTTGCCTGCGACCCATACCGCACGCTGCCCGGGGCGTAGTCTTGGCGATTGGGTTCGATCTTGACGGCAAAGCGTTGCGGCGTTCGGACGAGTCCCATCGGCTCATTGATCTTGGGCAGTCCGGTTTCGGGATCGATCGACCCTTGCGAGACGCCCCAGCCGATGCTTTCCACCTTTGCGTCGTAAATGCGCCCGGGAAGCGTATCGAGCACAAGCTCTACTGGGTTGCCCGCCTTGACATTCTCCAAGGCGTTCTCGCGAAAGTTGGCGTTGACCCAGACGTCGGCGGTATCGATCAAAGTCAGAGCGGCCTGACCGGCGTCAACATACTCGCCGTCGGCAAGCTGCAAATTGGTGATGACGCCGTCGGCGGGAGCGATAACCGTCGTTCGGACAAGATTGAGCTTGGCTTGCTCGACGGCCGCGAGCGCTTCGCGAAATTGCGGATTGTCGTTTCCCTGCGGGCCGAGTTCCTGACGCGCGCGCTCCAGCTCCGACTCCGCCTCGCGCACGCTGGCCTCGGCGACGTCGATTTCCTTGACGACCAGATCCTTCCTGGCCTCGGAATAGACACCCTTCTTCACAAGCTCCAGCGTGCGATTCGATTGCTCGATGATGTGCTCGCGTTTGGCTTGCGCCTCGATCAGCCGCTCCTGCGCCGCAGCTACTGCGGCCGTGTTCGCGCCAATGGTCTGTCCAACGCTGGCCAGACGCGCGTCGGCTTGTTTCAACGCGATCTCGTAGGTTTGAGGGTCGATGCGAAAGAGAATGTCGCCGGCCTTGACCTTTTGATTGTCGCTCACCGGCACCTCTTGAACTCGTCCGGAAACCTCAGGCGCCATGCGGACAATGAACGCCTGGACGGTCGCTTGCGATGTGTAGGGTGTCATTCGGTCGGCGATGATGGAGTAAAGGTACAGAGCGACGATCGCCGCGAGAATGATGAGCGTCCATCGTCTTACCGGATCGCGCGGAGCCTCACTCTTCGCAGCCATTGATAGCCTCTATCGAGAGCCTAATGTTCGGCGCCGGGCGTGGCGATAATCCCGAGCAAATTCAGTCCAGCGACGACCAATTGCACCGCGACAGCGGTCAACAGGATTCCAAATACAACTTCGGAAATAACCAGACTGGTGGGCCTCAGCCGCTTTGCCACCTTGTCGATGTTGGCAAAGATCGCATAGTCGAACGCGCCGACCAGCAGAACGAGCGCTACGACGAGCGCGACGCTCGCAACCGAGACGACCTCGGCGGAGGCAATGATCAGCACGGTGATGCCGACCGGGTTGAGCAGATACGGCACCGCCAGTGGATAGACCGCGATGCGTTTCGGATCTTCCAAGGCTTCCACCTCGTCCACGATCTTCTTGCCCGGGCCGTGCACCATTTCGATCGCCAAGGTGGCAAGGATGATCCCGCCGGCGACCGCGACGGCGCCGCCGGTGATGTGGAGGAGGCGCATCAGCAGGGCGCCGAAGGCAAACATGATGAGCGCGGTTATGACCGCTACCCCAACCATCTGCCGGCCGATGGCCCGCTGCGTCTCGGCGTCGAACTTCTTGGTTTTTTCGAGGAAGGGCACGAGGGCAATCTTGGGACCCATGCCGATCAGCAAAAGAAGAAGCAGCTTGGTTACGAGTGCGACCGTGATTACCGAGAAATCCATCCAGCGCTCCCTCCTAGGTCAAGCGTTTGCGTTAGACTGCAACTTCAGTCATGGACCTCTCATGGTCGTCGGCCACCCGAGATCTTGTCGCTTGGCAACGACGCAAAGGGCAGGGTGAAGAGGCGTAGAGTGTTCCGGGACAAAGCTCGTACTCCCTTGAGCGCGGCACGGCGAGGCTCAGGATCGGGCTAACACGGCGGCGTACAAATCAAATTCGATGTCGAAGTCGGCTCTGGCCTCCTCCTCGAGCCCGGGCACAATAAAGTTCAGTCCGAGCTAATTGCCGCTTCCTACGATGGACTCGACGGATTGCATCAATGGAGCTTGAGGATTCTTGAAGCAGAACTTCTCGACCTCGTCGGCGTCTGCATTCAGCTTCTGTGTGTCGACCTTTGTGTCCGCGCGCTTGCCGTGGAAATAGCCGTTAAGCCAGACGGCAATAAGCTTGGGATCTGCCACCTTGTACTTGATGAATTGATCGCAGGTCACCGTGGACATATCGAGCATGACTTGTGCAAGAGCGCCCGAGCCGGCGCTCAGAACCGCCGCCAACCCCATCGCAGCAAGGGCCTGATTTCTCATAAGCGCTTCTCCCGGCTCAATTCTTCCGTGCGACATCGATCAAAGTCAATGCCTTAGTCGGGAGCGTCGGCCCGTCTATCGGCGCTGTCGTTGGGGTGGTTATTCGGGCTTCACAACTGGGCCGTCCGCGCCGATCATGGCGAGCGAGCGAGGGGAGCCACGGCGCAATGGCAACCGGGGTGAACGACTACCACCTTCTGCCTATCTTCTTGATCAGCCTTGTTGTGCTCCTGAGTGCGACCGAGTTCGGACGTTGGCTCGGCACGCGCGTTTCCGATCAAGGAGCCGACGAGGTATTGACCCTGCAAGGCGCGGTCCTTGGTCTACTGGCACTGATGATCGCCTTTACCTTCGCCATGGCTTTGTCGCGCTTTGAGGGCCGGCGCGACGCGGTGCTAAATGAGGCGAATGCCATTGGCACAACAGCACTACGGGCGCGCCTATTTCCGGAACCGCACAGCACGGAAACACTGAAGTTGCTGCGCGAATATGTGCAGGTCCGGCTCGACATTACCCAGCGCGTTCCGACGCCGGAGGAATTTTCTGCCGCAGTTTCCCGCTCAAGCGAAATTCACGAGGCGCTTTGGCAGCAGGCCAAGGCGATGGCCGCAAAAGACAGTGGAATTGTACCCACCGGCCTCTTTATCCAATCGCTGAACGAGTTGATCGACGACCAAGAGAAACGGCTGACGGCCTTGCGCAACCGTGTGCCGAATGTCGTTCTGCTCGCGCTCTATGGGGTTGCCGCGGTAGCAGGGGCCTTTTCCGGCTATGCCGGTGGACTGGGTAAACGGTCCTCGCGGCTGCCAATGTACGTGATGATTTTCCTGATCGCCGCCGTGATACTTTTGATTCAAGATCTCGATCGGCCGAGTACGGGCTTCATAACAACCAGCCGATGATCGATACCGCTGCCGCCATTGCAAAATATTGAGCGGGAGCATCTTCATGATCACGACATCGACCGTGATTATCTACACCGGCGTTGCGCCGCGCTGGCTGCCCTGGCGCGGACACTATCGGAAGTTTCTATCTCAACTGGAGCTTCCTCTGTGTTCCCGCTATGGGTGTTTCTGATCAGCGTCTATGTTCTGAGGGACAGCATCCGCCAGCCCTCTCGGCATCCCATCAAACGTAGCGCATAGCCATTTGCGCCGATTGCGCACTTTGAAGACAGGACTCCGATGCGCCTCCTTGCGGTAGCAGATCTGCACTACTCGCTGCCGCAATTCGACTGGGTGCTGGAGGTCGCGCCCGATTTCGACGTGGTGGTGCTGGCGGGCGATCTGCTCGAGCTCAGCTCGATCGTCGATCGCCGCGCCCAGGCCGTGGTGATCCGGAAATATTTCGAGCGCTTACGCGCGGTGACGCGGCTCGTGATCTGCTCGGGCAATCACGATCTCGATTCACCGCAGGAGTCGGGCGAGAAGGTCGCCAAATGGCTCGCGGCTTCTCCCGACGACGGGATCATCACCGATGGCGAGTCCCTCCAGCTCGACGGGATCCTCATCACCGTGTGCCCATGGTGGGACGGGCCGATCACGCGGGCCGGCATCGCGGCGCAGCTCGGCGAAGCCGCCAAGACGGAACGGAAACTGTGGATCTGGATCCATCACGCGCCGCCGGACAAATCGCCGACCAGCTGGGGCGGGGCTCGCTATTTCGGCGACACCGAGCTTGCGCAATGGATCGTCGAGTACAAGCCCGACATCGTGCTCTCGGGCCACGTGCATCAGTCGCCCTTCGTCAAGGACGGCTCATGGGTCGACCGCATCGGGCCGACCTGGGTGTTCAATGCCGGGCAGCAATTCGGCGCGCCGCCGACGCATATCATCATCGACACTGAGGTCGGCGAAGCACTGTGGTTCTCCTCCGCGGGCAATCAGTACATCCGCTTCAGCGAGCCGCTCGAACGGCCGGTGCCGCGGCTCGAAGGGATTCCAGACTGGCTCAAAGCCGAGGATCGGCCTCAGCCTCCGGGCCGGATGTGAATTCTTCGTGCTGCTGGTGGATCAACGTCTCCAGCACCTCGCCAACCATGCCGAGATGATTGCCATGGCCCTCGAACTGGCGCTTGAGGTCGACGAGGTAGGTGGTGGCGGCATTGAGACGCTCGGCGAGCAGGCGGCCGAGGAAGAAGGCGATCTCGGGATGCGACCTGAGAAAGCTCTCCGCGTCTTCGAACACATAGGCGTTGACCGGCGAGGCGGCGCGCACCGTTGCGGTATGCGGACGGCCGAGGAGCACCGACATCTCGCCGAAGATCGAGCCCGCGCCCTTGATGAGGGCAACCTGGGTGTCGCCGCGCAGCACCTCGACCGCACCCTCGGCGAGAACATAGAGCCTGCCCGACGTGTCGCCTTCCGATAGAAGAATGGTGCCGGAAGGGTAGTCGTGCCGCCTCGCGCCGGCGCAAGCATCGAGGATCGAGGCCATCGCCATCGATTTACGTTGTCGGTCCATCGGCAGTCTCCAGTCGGATGCGCCCTTGCAGAATAGCCGATATGCAAGATTTGTGCGCGTCAGCTTGGCGCAGGCGGGGGCGTCTTCGGCTCGTACAGGCAGATGTCGTTGATCAGGCAGCGCCAGCATTCGGGCTTGCGCGCCTTGCACACATAGCGGCCGTGCAGGATCAGCCAGTGATGGCAATTGTGCTTGTAGCGCTCGGGCACCACGCGATCGAGGGTGAGCTCGACGTCGAGCGGGGTCTTGCCAGGCGCGAGCCCGGTGCGGTTCGAGACCCGGAAGATGTGGGTGTCGACGGCGATGGCCGGCTGGCCGAAGGCGACGTTGAGCACGACATTCGCCGTCTTGCGGCCGACGCCGGGAAGGGTGACGAGCGCCTCGCGATTGTCCGGCACCTTGCCGTCGAACTCTTGGACGAGCTTCCGCGACAGCGCGATCAGGTTCCTCGCCTTGCCGCGATAGAGCCCGATGGTCTTGATCTTGTCGGTGAGCTTTGCCTCGCCGAGCGCGATCAGCTTCTCCGGCGTATTGGCCGTCTTGAACAGGTCCGGCGTCGCCTTGTTGACCGAGGAGTCGGTGGCCTGCGCCGACAGCACCACGGCGACGAGGAGGGTGAAGGGATCGGCGTAGTGAAGCTCGGTCTTGGGGTGCGGGCTCATCCGCGCGAAGCGGCGGAAAATCTCCTCGATTTCCGCAGGTGTAAGGCGCGAGCCCGGCGCTTTGCCGTCGTCGCGACGCCTTGCCTTGGCGGGCTTGCGCTTTAAGGTTTTCGGTTGAACCCCCATCTTCCCAAGACTACCAATGTTTCACTAACGGGATAAAGGCGAGCCATGACAGAGCTCTCCGCGGACCCACAAGCAGAAACGCGCTTTGCCGCCGTGCTGACGCCGCACCGGTCGCTCAGCCCAAAGGGCTTCGCGGTGCTGATGGCCCTCGTGTGCATCGTCAGCTTCGGCACCGGCCTTCTGTTCTATCTGCTCGGCGCCTGGCCGGTGATGGGTTTCATGGGCCTCGACGTTGCCCTGATCTACATTGCCTTCAAGCTCAATTATCGCGCGGCGCGGCTCTACGAGACGGTGGACTTGACCTCGAGCGCGCTGACCGTGACGCGCGTGCAGCCGTCAGGCAAGGCGCAATCCTGGAGCTTCAATCCGTATTGGGTGCGGCTCGATCTCGAGGAGCGCATCGGCCGGTCGAGCGAGCTGTCGATCGCGAGCCACGGCAAGCGTCTCGTCTTTGCGGCGTTCCTCACCGACCCTGAGCGCGAGGATTTCGCGCAAGCGCTATCGAGGGCGCTTTCCGCCAACAAGGCTCCGAGCGCGGTGTAGCGTCTAGGCTGCGAGGTCGCGCTTCTCGGCGACCGAGCCGTCGGCCCGGAGGCGATAGATCAGCGGCATGCCGGTGCCGATGCTGAGCTCCTTCACCTGTTCGGGGCTCAGGCGGTCGAGCTGCATGACGAGCGCGCGCAACGAGTTGCCGTGGCCGACCACGATCACGCTCTTTCCGCTCTTGATCTCCGGGGTGATGCTCTTCGAGTAGAAGGGAAGCACGCGCGCCGCGGTGTCCTTCAGGCTTTCGCCGCCGGGAGGGGCGATGTCGTAGGAGCGCTGCCAGAGATGTACCTGCTCCTCGCCCCAGCGCTGCCGCGCCTCGTCCTTGTTCAGCCCGACGAGATCGCCGTAGTGACGCTCGTTGAGCGCAGCGTCGTAGACGATGGGGAGGTCGTCCTGGCCGAGCTCGCTCAGGATGATCTTGAGCGTGTTCTGCGCCCGCTTGAGCAGGCTGGTGAAGGCCATATCGAGATGGGCGCCCTCGGCCTTCAGCATGGCGCCGGCGCGATGGGCCTCGGCCACGCCTTCCTCGGTCAGGTCGACGTCCTGCCAGCCGGTGAACATATTGAGCCGGTTCCACTCGCTCTCGCCATGGCGCACGAGGACCAGCACGTTCTTCAGCGCGGGCGGCTCGCCGCCTTTGCGGCCCGAATTGGCTTGCCCGCTCTTACCGGAGGCCTTGGCAGACCCTGGTTTCGATATGGGTGAAGGGCGCAACAAAGCTCGGCTAGCCTCGTTCCTAGGTCCGTTTCGCCCCATCTGGCGAAAGAGGCCGGACTTTAGGGGCAGCTCCCATATTTTGCCAAGTGATCAACCAGAAAGCGGTTGATGCCGCAAGGGTTAGAGGCGGAAAGGCAACAGGCTCTTAGTCTAAGCCCGAGCGTTACAGGCCGATGACGTCGCGCATGGAATAAAGCCCCGGGCCTTGGCCGCGCGCCCAAAGTGCCGCCCGGATCGCGCCTTGGGCAAAAATCCCGCGGTCGGTGGCGATGTGGACGAGCTCGATGCGCTCGCCGGCGCCGGCGAAGATCACCTTGTGCTCGCCGACCACGTCGCCGCCGCGCAAAATCGGCAAACCCAATGTCGCCCTCGCGGCGGGGGCCGACATCGCCGTCGCGCACGCGCACGCTGTGGTCCTTGAGCGCGATGGCGCGGCCCGAAGCCGCGGCCTCACCGAGAAGAAGGGCCGTGCCGGAGGGGGCGTCGCGCTTGTGGCGGTGATGCAGCTCGAGGATCTCGATGTCGAAATCGGGGCCGAGCGTCTGGGCGACCCTATTGGTGAGCCCAGCGAGCAGATTGACCCCAAGGCTCATATTGCCGGCCTTGACGATTGCCGCGTGGCGGGCGGCGGCTTCGATCTTGGCCTGGTCGCGGCGGAGAACCCGGTCGTGCCGATGACGTGGACGATGCGCGCCTGCGCGGCGAGGCCGGCAAAGGCCACGGTCGACTTCGGCGTGGTGAAATCGAGCACGCCATGCACCTCGGCGAAGACCGGCAGCGGGTCGTCGGTGATGGCGATGCCGAGGGTCCCGAGTCCCGGCGACCTCGCCAAGATCCTGGCCGATTGCGGGAGAGCCCTTGGCCTCGATGCCGGCGGCGAGCACGCAGCCCGGCGTCGCGGCGACGGCGCGGGCGAGCGTCTGCCCCATACGCCCTGCGGCGCCGAGCACTGCGAGCTTCATGTCCGACATGGCTAAGGGACCGTCGTTGGGGCCTAGAGGGTTGACGCGCCTCGACCTTCTAGGCCGTGGGTCGTCTGCTCACAAGTCATGGATTGGCACGCTTGGCGTTAGCAACTGGCTAAGATCAGCTCCAGGCGAAGGCCACTTTGCGCAAGGAGATGTCGCCGAACCGCTCGGCGCCTTCAGCGATCGGCTTGCCGCCGAGGCTGAGATAGAAGGAGCAGGCGCTGTCATTGTCGGTCAAGGCCCAGACCATGAGGCCCTTCAGGCGAAGATCGAACAGCCGTTGGCGCGTGCGCTCGAACAGCTTCTCGCCAAGGCCGAGGCCTTGATAGACGGGATGGAGATAGAGCTCGAAGATCTCGCCCTGGAACGGCGTGCGGCCTGAGCGGCAGCGGCCGTAGGTGGCATAGCCCGAGGCGGCGCCGTCGAAATCGAGCACGAGCAGCGGACGACGCTCGGCAAGCGCGCGCTTCCACCAGGCTTCTCCTCTCCTGGCAATCATGCGCTCAAGCGAAAGGTGCGGAATGATGCCGCGATAGGCGCCGCGCCAGGCCTCGGCATAGACATCGGCAAGCGCCGAGGCATCCTTTGTCTTTGCCGGCCTGATATGCACGACGTCGGTTTCCATGCCATGAGGTTAGCGCAGACAAACCCCGATGTGCAGAGGGAACACGCTCCTTCTCAACATACGGGACTTGGGCCAGAGTGGGGGTCGACGACTTTCCGGGACCCCTCCCGGCGATGGCAAGCCATCGCCACCCTCCCCTTGCAGGGGAGGGATGATCAGGCGAGGGCGAGCGCTTCTTTCTGGCGCCCCGCCTTCTTGCGGTCGTTGGAGTCGAGGTGGCGCTTGCGCAGCCGAATCGATTTCGGCGTCACTTCGACGAGCTCGTCATTCTGGATATAGGCGAGCGCGCGCTCGAGCGTCATGCGGATCGGCGGCGTCAGCCTGACCGCCTCATCCTTCGAGGTGGTGCGGATGTTGGTGAGCTTCTTGCCCTTGAGCACATTGACCTCGAGGTCGTTGTCGCGGGTGTGCTCGCCGACGATCATGCCGGCATAGACCCGCACGCCGGGGTCGATCATCATCGGCCCGCGATCCTCGAGGTTCCACAGAGCGTAGGCTACGGCTTCGCCGGCTTCGGTCGAGATCAGCACGCCGTTCCGCCGCCCCTGGATCTCGCCCTTATAGGGGGCGTAGGCGTGGAACAGCCTATTCATGATGCCAGTGCCGCGCGTGTCGGTGAGAAGCTCGCCCTGATAGCCGATCAGCCCGCGCGTCGGCACGTAAAGCACGAGCCGATGGCGGCCGCCGCCAGAGGGACGCATCTCGACGAGCTCGGCCTTACGCTCGGAGAGCTTCTGCACCACGATGCCGGAATGCTCGGAATCGAGGTCGATGACCACTTCCTCGATCGGCTCGAGCAGCTCGCCGCGATCGTCGCGGCGGAACAGCACCCTCGGCCGCGACACGCTGAGCTCGAAGCCCTCGCGCCGCATGGTCTCGATCAGAATGCCGAGCTGCAACTCGCCGCGGCCGGCAACCTCCATGGAGTCGCGTTCCTCGGATTCGGTGACGCGCAGAGCAACGTTGCCCTCGGCCTCGCGCAAGCAGGCGGTCGCGGATCATGCGGCTCGTCACCTTGTCGCCTTCGGTGCCGGCGAGCGGCAGAATCGTTGACGCGGAAGGTCATGGAGAGCGTCGGCGGATCGATCGGCTGGGCCGGCAGCGGCTCGGTGACCTCGGGCGCGCAGATAGTGTGCGCCACCGTGGCGTTGGGCAGCCCGGCGAGCGAGACGATGTCGCCGGCGGAAGCCTCGTCGAGGGCGACGCGCTCGAGCCCGCGGAAGGCGAGCACCTTGGAGACGCGGCCCTGCTCGACCAGCCTGCCGTCATGGTCGAGCACCTTGACCGGCTGGTTCGGGGCGACGGTGCCCGACGTGATGCGGCCGGTGACCACGCGGCCGAGATAGGGATTGGCTTCGAGGATGGTGCCGAGCAGGCGGAACGGTCCTTCCTCGACATGCGGCGGCGCGACATGGCTGAGCACGAGATCGAACAGAGGCTGCATGCGCGCCTCCTTCGGGCCCTCGGGGCTTTCCGCCATCCACCCCTCTTTGGCCGAGCCGAAGAGGATGGGGAAGTCGAGCTGCTCGTCGGAGGCATCGAGGCTCGCGAACAGGTCGAACACTTCGTTGACCACCTCGTGCGGCCGGGCATCGGGGCGGTCGACCTTGTTGATGACGACGATGGGCTTCAACCCCATCTTCAGCGCCTTCGACACCACGAACTTGGTCTGCGGCAGCGGGCCTTCGGCGGCATCGACCAGCACCAGGGCGCCGTCGACCATATTGAGGATGCGCTCGACCTCGCCGCCGAAATCGGCGTGGCCTGGCGTGTCGACGATGTTGATGCGCGTGCCCTGCCAGACGATGGAGGTCGCCTTGGCGAGGATGGTGATGCCGCGCTCGCGCTCGAGGTCGTTGGAATCCATGGCGCGCTCCGCCACGCGCTGGTTCTCGCGGAACGAGCCGGATTGCTGGAGCAGCCGGTCGACCAGGGTGGTCTTCCCATGGTCGACATGGGCGATGATGGCGATGTTGCGAAGCTGCATGTGGTCCTGAATTGCAAAACGCGGGCCTGAAGGGCCCGCGGTTCATATGACAGCGATATAGAGTGCATGTGACGCATGCGCAATGGTTAGCGGGGCCGACAAACTCCGCCCGTTACCGTACGGACACCCGCGAAATTGCCGCATAGGCTGGCGAAATGCGTTGAATGCAGGCATTTTCGTAGCCATAGAAAAGCCCTAGCGGCTGCATCAGAGTGCCGTTTGCAGGGGCGGGCCGAAGTATTTTCGGGGCGAAATCACGCCGCGGCAGCAGGTTTGAGAAGGACGGTCAGACCTTTGAACGCGCTTCACGTCCGCAGCGAAACAATCTAGCGAGGGTTCATGTGCGGGTTGGCAGGTGTGATCGACCTCAAGGGTCGGCGGGAGCCGGATCGGGCGCAGGTCGCGCGCATGGGCGCGGCCCTCACCCATCGCGGGCCCGACGAGACCGGCACCCTGTTCGCACCGGGCATCGGCGCCATCCAACAGCGGCTCAGCATCGTCGGGCTTGGTAACGGCCAGCAGCCAATCTTCAACGAGGACCGCACCGTCGCCGTGATCTGCAACGGCGAGCTGTTCGACTATCCCGAGCGCAAGGCCGAGCTGCAAGCGCGCGGCCACGTCTTCCGCGGCGGCAGCGACTGCGAGCTGATCGTGCATCTCTACGAGGAGCACGGCGAGGATCTGTTCCCGCAGCTCAAGGGGCAGTTCGCCTTCGTGCTGTTCGACTTCGCCAAGCGCATCGTGCTGCTGGCGCGCGACCGCGTCGGCATCTGCCCGCTGCATTGGTCGCGGCAGGGCGATGTCTTCTACTTCGCATCGGAGATCAAGGCGCTGCTCGCCTCGGGCGCCGTGCCGGCCGCGGTCGATGTGCAAGGGCTCGATCATCTCTTCACCTTCTATGCGCTCGGCACGCGCCGCACGCTGTTCGACGGGGTGCAGTCGATTCTGCCGGGCCACTATCTCAGAATCGCGTTCCGGCAGGACGGCGGCGCCGCCGAGATCGAGGAGCGGCGCTATTGGGATTTCGACTTTCCCGATTGGGGTCACGAGCAGGATGCCGCCGATCCAACGGCGCTGATCGACGAGTTCGAGGCGACGTTCCAGCGCGCCGTCGAGATCAGGCTCCGCGCCGACGTGCCGGTGGTCGGATATCTCAGCGGCGGGGTGGACTCGGCTTACGTGCTGGCAACCGCCTCCAAGATCGCCGGGCGGCCGCTGCCGAGCTTCACCATTCAGGTGCCGGTGCCCGCGCTCGACGAAGCGGCGCATGCGCGCGAATCGTCGAACCATATCGGCGGCGCGGCGACGGTGGTCGAGGCCGAGGCAAGCGTCATCGCCGACAATTATGCGGGGCTGATCCGCGCCGCGGAGTGCCCGGTGCTCGACACCTCCTGCGCCGCCCTGCTCGCGCTGTCGCGCAATGTGCATGCGCAGGGCTACAAGGCCGTGCTCACCGGCGAGGGCGCCGACGAGGCGTTCGCCGGCTATGTGTGGTTCAAGATCAGGGAGGCCGCTCGCAACCTCGATATTGGCGGCTTCCATCCGAGCACGGCGATCAGCCGGCTTGCGCGCAAAGTTGCCGCGCCAAACTTGAGCTTCGGCGAGTTCGCGCGCATCGACGCCATGATCGGCGGACCGCATGCGCAGTCCATCATGTACAATCTCGTTGCGACCTCGCGCGACCGCTATTACAGCGCCGAGCTGAAGGAGCGCCTGGGGTCCTTCGTCGCCTACGAGGACCTCGTCCTCGATCTAGAGCGCATGCGCCGCTGGCATCCGCTCAACCAATCGCTCTATCTCGGCTACAAGATCCACCTTGCCGGACTGCTGCTCAACCAGAAGGGCGATCGCGTCGCCATGGCGAACAGCGTCGAGGCGCGCTACCCGTTCCTCGACGAGGACGTGATCGCGTTTGCCTCGCGGCTTCATCCGCGCTGGAAGCTGCATGGGCTGCGCGGCGACAAATATCTGCTGCGCCAGGCTGCGGCGCGGTTGTTGCCGGAGGCAGTGGCGCAGCGCAAGAAGGCCATGTTCCGCGCGCCGCTCGCCGAGACCTTCCTCGCCAAGCCGCCGTCCTTCGTGCGCGATCTGATCAGCCCCGACTCGCTTGCCCGCACCGGCTATTTCGACGCGAGCGCTATCGCCCGCGACAGCGCGGCGTTGACCAGCGGCGACGGCAAGCTCGGAACGTTTGCGAGCCTCGGGCTCGGCGGCGTGATCGCCACCCAGCTCTGGCACCACCTCTATCTCGGCGGCGGACTATGCGAGCTGCCGCATATCGAGCATCAGCGTGTCGGCGAAGCGCCTTCGGCGCAGCCGCCAAGCTCTCTCGCCGTGGCTTAAGCAACAAGCCATGCCACGTCACCCCGGCGAAAGCCGGGGTCCAGTTCTTTCCTTCGCGCGCACCGCGCGCGAGCTGGATTCCGGCTTTCACCGGAATGACGTCGAGAGGTACGTTATTGAACTATTTGAGAGGTGCGCAGCAAAGCGAGGCTTTCTTCGGCGATGGTGCGCGTCAGGTCCTCGGCGTTCATGTCGCGGCCAAGCGAACGCGCCTGGCCTGACCAGAACGACGAGAAATCGCCGGAGCCCTGCTTCTCGGCAATCGTCCTGAGCGGGATCGCAGCTTGGGTGGCAAGCGGGAAGGCTGGGGCTTCCGCATTGACCGGCCCCTGCTCGGCGATGAACCGGTTGAGAATCCCGCGCGCCGGCCTGCCGGTCAGCACGTTGGTGATAGCGGTGGCCGGATCGGGTCTCTTCAGCGCAGCGCGATGCAGCTCGGAGATATGCGCCTCGGGGCAGCGGAGATAGGCGGTGCCGATCTGCACGCCCGAAGCGCCGAGCGCGAAGGCTGCGGCGACACCGCGGGCATCGGCAATGCCGCCGGCGGCAATCACCGGGACTTTCACAGCGTCGGCGATCTGTGGCACGAGCGCGAAGGTGCCGACTTGCGCGGCGACATCGGTCTCGAGGAACATGCCGCGATGGCCTCCGGCCTCGGCGCCTTGGGCGATGACGGCGTCAACGCCGCGCTCGGCGAGCCAGATCGCTTCCTTGACGCTCGTGGCGGAGCTCAGGATTTTGCAACCGGCGGACTTGACGCGCTGGAGGAGTGCTGGCGCCGGCAGGCCGAAATGAAAGCTTACGACCGACGGCCTCAGCTCCTCGATCAGCGCGCAGGTGTCCTCGCCGAAGGGCTGTAACCCTGCCTTCAGCGGGAGCGAAGGCGGTGTGGCGCCGAGCGCCGTGTAGTAGGGCGCAAGTCGCGTGAGCCAGGCCTGCTCGCGTGCCACATCCTCGGCAGGCGAAGCGTGGCAGAAGAAATTCAGATTGAACGGCTTGTTGCTCTGCGCCCTGAACTCGCTGACGCCGGCGCGGATCTTGTCGGCAGCGGAGCATGGCGCAAGGCAGCGAGCCGAGCCCTCCGGCCTTCGCTACGGCAACCGCCATCTCGACGCCGGTGGCGTTCGCCATCGGCGCCTGTACGATGGGAAGCTCGATGCCGAACAGATCGAGCAGGCGCGTATCAGGCCACATGGGTGCCCCCCAACTGAATGCTAGCGCTTGCGCTTACCGAGCAGCCTCAAGCGGAGCGCGTTGAGCTTGATGAAGCCCTCGGCGTCCTTCTGGTCGTAGGCGCCGGCGTCGTCCTCGAAGGTGACGATCTTGCTGGCGTAGAGCGATTTCGGGCTCGAGCGGCCGATGACGATGACGTTGCCCTTGTAGAGCTTGAGCGTGACCTCGCCCTCGACGTGCTCCTGGCTCTTGTCGATCAGCGCCTGAAGCATCTCGCGCTCCGGCGAGAACCAGAAGCCGTAATAGATCAGCTCGGCATAGCGCGGCATCAGCGAATCTTTGAGATGCGTCGCCTCGCGGTCGAGGGTGAGCAACTCAATGGCGCGATGCGCGGCGAGAAGAATGGTGCCGCCGGGCGTCTCGTAGACGCCGCGGCTCTTCATGCCGACATATCTGTTCTCGACGAGATCGACGCGGCCGATGCCGTTGTCGCGGCCAAGCTCGTTCAGCCGCGTGAGCAGCGCCGCCGGCGAAAGCGTCTTGCCGTCGATGGAGACCGGATCGCCCTTGGCGAAGCCGATGGTGACGGTCGTCGCCTTGTCCGGCGCATCCTCCGGCGCAATGGTGCGCTGATAGACGTAAGGCGGCGGTTCGTGCGCCGGGTCCTCCAGCACTTTCCCTTCCGAAGATGAGTGCAGCAGATTGGCATCGACCGAGAAGGGCGCCTCGCCGCGCTTGTCCTTGGCGACCGGGATCTGGTGCTTCTCGGCGAACTCGATCAGGTCGCTGCGCGATTTGAAGTCCCATTCCCGCCAGGGGGCGATCACCTTGATGTCGGGGTTGAGCGCATAATAGGTGAGCTCGAAGCGCACCTGGTCGTTGCCCTTTCCCGTGGCGCCATGGGCAACGGCGTCGGCGCCGGTCGCCTTGGCGATCTCGATCTGGCGCTTGGCGATCAGGGGCCGCGCGATCGAGGTGCCGAGCAGATAGACGCCCTCGTAGAGCGCGTTCGCCCGGAACATGGGGAAGACGAAATCGCGCACGAACTCCTCGCGGAGATCCTCGACGAAGATCTCCTTGATGCCGAGCATCTCGGCCTTCTTGCGCGCGGGCGCGAGCTCCTCGCCCTGGCCGAGATCGGCGGTGAAGGTGACGACCTCGCACCCGTAGGTCTCCTGAAGCCATTTCAGGATGATCGAGGTGTCGAGCCCGCCGGAATAAGCGAGCACCACCTTTTTGACGGCGGTTGCCATGGGATAGGCCTCTTGGGGTGGGACGCGGGCCCCACCGGAAACAATTGCGCCGGGACTATAGGCAGGAGGCGCGGCGGCGCAAGGGGCGGAACGCGCGGGGGCCGCGCCGCTTACCGCTTGTTAAGGCAAATCGGAGATTATGATTCTCGTGACCCCGAGAGGTCACATCTCCAGGACGAGTAAAGTTTTGCGTCTCAGGGACCGGCCCTACACAAAAGGGGACCGGTCCCACCTGGTTTTACGCGTTGCGCCCAGCCAACAGCCAATAGACGAAGCCGCCGACGAAGCCCGCGGCGGCGAAGATCGTCATGTATTGATGGGCAGGGAGCGCCACCATCAGGTCGGCGGGCGCGATGGCGAGCTCGCCAGGAGCGCCGGCGAGCAGCGGCACGGCGAGCAGGGCCGCGCCACCGGCAAGCACGTAATACATCCAGGAGCGGATGTGCAGCGCCTCGCCGATCACAACGGCGACGAGCGCCGGCACTATGGTCAGAGCCGGCACCACGGTGAAGGCAAAAATCGCAGCGCCCACCCAGCCGGAACCTGCGGCGAGGACCGGGTCGTCCGGCGCCAAGGCGCGAAGCTCGTCGCCAACCCATAGCCCGCCGAGCAGGAACAGCACGCCAAGCGTCACCGCGAAGGCGAAGACGAACACGGTTGCCGCCCAAAGGACGCGGAAGATCGTGCGGGTGATCAAGTCTCGCCTCGTGCGATACAGTGCTAGACAGGCGTAGCGAGGCGCTCGCTGGCGCGTTGCTTGATGCTGGCGCTTTTCAGCTGGCCGCAGGCGGCCATGATGTCCCGGCCGCGAGGGCTACGCACCGGGCTCGCATAGCCCGCGCGATTGACCACCTCGCCGAATTTCTCGATCTGCTCCCAGTCGGAGCATTCGTAGGGCGCGCCGGGCCAGGGATTGAACGGGATCAGGTTGATCTTGGCGGGGATCTTGGCGAGCAGCCGCACCAGCTCCTTGGCGTCGGCGATGGAGTCGTTCACGCCCTTCAGCATCACATATTCGAAGGTGATGCGCTTGGCGTTGGAGAGGCCAGGGTAGGCGCGGCAGGCGTCGAGCAGATCCTTGATCGGCCATTTCTTGTTGATGGGCACGAGCTGGTTGCGCAGATCGTCGCGCACGGCATGCAGCGAGATGGCGAGCATGGTGCCGGCTTCCTCACCCCAGCGCGGAATTTCAGGAACGATGCCTGAGGTCGACAGCGTGATGCGGCGCTTGGAGACCGAAAGGCCTTCGCCGTCGGCGGCGATGGCCATGGCGTCGCGCACATGATCGAAATTGTAGAGCGGCTCGCCCATGCCCATGAGCACGACATTGGTGATCTTACGATCGGTGTCGGGGATGCCGCGCTGATCTTCTGCTGTCGCACCTGGCCAATCGCCGAGGCGGTCGCGCGCAACCATGATCTGGCCGACGATCTCGGCGGGCTCAAGATTGCGCACGAGCTTCTGCGTGCCGGTGTGGCAGAAGCTGCAGGTGAGGGTGCAGCCGACCTGGCTCGAAATGCAGAGCGTGCCGCGATCCTCTTCGGGGATGTAGACCGTCTCGACTTCCTTGCCGTCGTCGAGACGAAGCAGCCATTTGCGCGTGCCGTCGGATGACACAAGCTCGGTGACGATCTCGGGCCGGGCAAGGGTGAAGTTGCCTTCGAGCTCGGCGCGGAACTCCTTGGCGATGTTGGTCATGCGGGCAAAGTCGGTGGCGCCCTGCACATAGAGCCAGTTCCACAGCTGGCCGACGCGCATGCGGGTCTGGCGCTCCGGCACGCCGAGCTCGCCAAGCCGCGCGGCAAGGCCGGCGCGACCCTGCCCAATCAGGGTCTCGCCTCGTTCGGTCCGCGCGGGCGGTAGATCTGTGGCAAGCGTGAGTGCGGACATGGCCTAGCAGTCGGGGCGGCAAGAAGCGCGGGTCTCACCGTCATATCATGGGGGCGTGGCGCCTTGCCAAGGGCCAAAGCGCTGCAAATCAGGGCAGAACAGGGCGAAACAGGCTAACTCGAACATTCCTTGGCGATGCGGGCGAGCGCGTCGCTCAACCCGTCGAGCGAATAGGTATCGCTCGTTGCTGTGCCGCGGGCAGACTTGCCGTCGATCTTCAGGGTACTGCCCTTCTTCATCGCCTCGACCAGGCCCAACTCGGTCTCGACCTTCTCGACGAAGGCGCCCTCGTCCTTGGTGAAGAGGTCGAACTTGGCGCTGCCGACCGTGGCGGTGGCCTTGGCGCCCGGGCCGAATGGGTAGCCCATCTTGACGCTCACCTCGTTGGTGACGCCGTCGGCAGGCCATTGCGAGATATAGAAGTAGACCGGGCCGCGCTTGATGCCCTTGGGGGTCGACTGTTTGGGCTGAGCCAAGGCGAAGCACACCTTCGGCGTGCCCGAGGCGGCAAAAGCCGACCACTCCTTGTATTTCTCCAGGAGCGCCGGATTGTCAGCCCAAGCTGACGTGCAGCTTAAGGCCGTGATGATCGAGGCAGCTCGAACGGCTCGGCGCATTTCCCCGTCCCGATTCGTCGTGAGCGGATGGAAGCATACATATTTGATCTTCCCTTGGCCAGGAGAGGGCGTCAAACCCCCCGTGTTCGGCGGCGCGGGGCGCCCCGCACATGCTCGGCCCTCGCCTCGGGCGCCCCGCCGACGGCAACCGGGCGGCTGGCGAAACGGCCGAGGCAGCGCAAGCGATCGTACATGACGATGGCGCCGGCCGTGGCCACGTTCAGCGAAAAGGCGGTTGGGATGCGGACGAGATGGGCGCAACGGGCGATCAGCGCGGGGCTGAGCACGCCGCGTTCCGGCCCGAGCACATAGGCGGCCTGCACCGGATGGGCGAAGGCAGGGAGCTCGACCGCATCGTCGACAAGCTCGATGCCGACGAGGCGGCAGCCTCGCGGCAGGCGCATCTCCTCGATGCTTTGCCAGTGGTAGAGGGGGAGGTGCGAGGGGGCGCGCGAAGTGTCGGCGATGGTGTCCATGACGCGCGGATCGGCGCCGATGGTGAACACGAAGCTCGCGCCGAAGGCATGGGCCGAGCGCAAGAGATTGCCGAGATTGACGGCTTTCGATCCGCCCTCGATGCCGATGGCGAAATAGCCGCGGGCTGTTCCAGGCTTCGATTTCACGGCGGGTTCATGCCATAAGCGGCGGCTTGGCGGGGGCAGGCGAGCAGGAGCAAGGAAAGAGCCATGCGCGTGGCGCAATTCAGCGAGTTCGGCGGACCTGAGAAGCTTCGCATCGAAGAGGTCCCTGATCCGACCCCCGCGGAAGGGGAGATCGTGATCCGCGTGGCGGCGGTCGGCCTCAACTTCTTCGATACGCTTCAGTTGCGCAACCGCTATCAGGTCACCCCGACCCTCCCCCACTCGCCTGGCGGGGAGGTGGCTGGGACGGTCGAGGCGTTGGGGAGCGGCGTTTCAGGCCTCGCGCTTGGGCAAAGGGTGTTGGCCTCCATCGGCGGCAATGGCTGCCGGCAGAAGGTGGCGATCAAGGCAAGCGACGCCGTTCCAATCCCAGATGGGGTCAGCGACGAGACCGCTGCCGGCATTCCGGTGACCTACGGCACGGCGCTCTTCGGGCTCAAGGATCGCGGGCGATTGAAGCCCGGCGAGACCATAGCCGTGCTTGGCGCGGCAGGCGGCGCCGGGCTCGCGGCGGTCGAGATCGCCAACCTCATGGGCGGGCGCGTCATCGCTGTCGCCTCCTCCCAGGACAAGCTTGCCGTCGCCAAGGCGCATGGTGCTGCCGAGGGCATCGACTACCAGACGGAAGATCTGAAGATGAGGCTCAAAGAGCTGACGGGAGGAACCGGCGTCGACGTGCTCTACGACTGCGTCGGGGGTCCTCACGCCGAAGCAGCGTTGCGCGCCATGGCGTGGGAGGGGCGCTATCTCGTGGTCGGCTTCGCCGCGGGCGAGATACCGCGCTTTCCGCTCAATGTCGTGATGCTCAAAGGCTGCTCGGTGGTCGGCGTGTTGTTGAGCGGCTTCGTCGCGCGTCATCGGGACCGGCACCGCGCCAATATGGCCGAGCTGCTCGAGTGGTGCCGGGATGGCAAGATCGTGCCACATATCCACGGCGTCTTTCCTCTGGCGGAGACGGCAGACGCGCTCCGCCTGATCGAGGGACGGAAAGTGACCGGCAAGGTGATCGTCAACCCGCAACTCTAGAAAAACCGGGGTAATTCGATCCCGGCCCTCCTGTACCGCCTACGTTGAGGCTGGCTTTGATTTCGCACGCAGGGATGAAATCTGAGGAGATTGATGATCTCTACCATCCCCGGAGCGGATATATGCCACGATGGATTTGGAAGTCTTGCCCTTGATTATGCTTCGAAAGAAGGCCCTCGTTGCGAAGCCGCCAAAAAAGCGGCGGCAGGACCGTTGCCCGCAATGGGCGACGAGGTCATGACGATGGAACTGCGTATTAGGGAGGAAGACACAATGACCAGAAAATGGGTCGCTTTCGTTTCGGTTCTGCTGCTTTCGGGAACGGTCGCCGTCGCCGCCGACTGGAACAGCAGCTTCAGCACCGTAGACACTGATGGCAACGGCTCGATCAACCGCGCGGAGTTTACCGCGAACGAGGGCAAGCTCGATCCAACGATGAACCCGACCTTTACCATGATGGACAAGGACGGGAGCAACAGCGTCGATCAGGACGAGTGGTCCGCGGCGGCAAAACAGAAGTTGGCCATCGCCAAGGGCTGCAAGGCGTCCGACAAATCCTGGTGCCCGTGCCAGAACAATCCTGATGACCCGGAGTGTCAGAAGTAGCCTCGAATTAGCGCTCGACCCACCGGCACTGCTTTGTAATTTAGGTGCGAGCGGGGCCGGAATTTGCGCCGGCGACGCAGCGGCGGCGCTTCCGTGACGATGGCCGGGCCAAGTCCGGCCATGACGGTGCTTGCTAGGTGGTCTTGGGCAGCTCTTTGTCGAGAGCGCGGGCGGCAGCGGCGCGGTGGGTCGGGGTGATATGCGCCGAGACGAGCGCGACCACCGCCGTCACCAAGGCTGCGTCGTCGGCGAAGCCGAGGCCGGCGATGATGTCGGGGACAAAATCGAAGGGCAGGATGAAATAGGCGATGGCCGCGAGCAGCATGCCGCGCACGCGCAACGGTGTGGCGGGGTCGAGCGCGCAGTAGTAGGCGGCGACGATGTCCTCGACGAAGGGCAGTTTGCCCGCAAGCCGCCTGATCTTCGACCAGAAATCGTTGCGCACGCGCTTCTCCCACTCGGCAAGCTTGGCCAAGGAAATCTCCCTGCCGAGAGCCGCATTGCGGAGGTCGCTCGCATTGTCGAAAGCCATCATCGTCCTGTCCTCGCGGAGGCTGAAGAAGCCAAACTCCGCCAAAGAGATAAGATGGCGGTGCCGCCTTCGCAAGAAGGCTGATCAGGGGCGCCGCATGGGGCCATTCGCGCCTTGTCAGAGGCGGTTCGCCATGCGAAGCAGCCGGCCATGGCGCCACACCGCATCCTGTTCGTCTGCCTCGGCAATATTTGCCGCTCGCCAATGGCCGAGGGCGTGTTCCGCCGCGTGGTCGCCGAGGAGGGACTCACCGACAGCTTCGTGATCAACTCGGCTGGTCTCGGCGATTGGCATATCGGGCAGGCGCCGGACCATCGCGCGCAAAAGGCGGCGCGCACGCGCGGCGTCGATATTTCAGGCCAGTCGGCGCGCCAGGTGGTGGACGAGGATTTCGACCGCTTCGATCTGCTCTTGGTGATGGACGGCTCGAACTACGATGAGCTCAAAGCCCGCGCCCCGCATGAGGCGCGCGCCAAGATCCGCCCCTTCCTCGATTACGCGCCACATGCCGGCACCAAGGACGTGCCCGATCCCTTCTTCGGCGGGGCGGAGGGGTTCGACCACGCGCTCGACCTGATCGAGGCCGCGGCGCATGGGCTGGTCGCATCGCTCGTGGGCAAAGAGAAGGTGCAGGCGAAGCGCGGCGCCTAATCCTCGAGCGGATAGGCTGCTTCCACCACATAAGGCCCGCCGCCGACCGAGGCGCGCGAGGAGAACAGCACGAAGCGTGACACCTCGAAGGGCTCGCTGAAGAATCCGCCCTGGCGCTCCAGATACGTCGCGACGGATTCAGAGCTTGTGCCTCTGAGCCGCGCAACGGTGACATGCGGGGTGTAATTGCGGGGCTCAGGCGGCAGGCCGGCGGCGCGGGCGGCGCGCTCATGGGCGCGTTGCAACAATTCAAGCGCATTGCTCGGGGCGACGGCGGCGAAGATCGCCCGCGGTTTCCGTCCGCCGAAGCTGCCAAGCGCATCGAGCCTGAGCTCGAAGGGCGAAGCGGCGATGTCGCCGAGGCTATGGGCGAAGTCGCGCGCCGTCGTGCCGTCGACGTCGCCGAGAAAGCGCAAGGTGACGTGGTAATTCTCGGGGTCGATCCAGCGCGCGCCGGTGAGGCCGGCGCGGACCAGCGTGAGCCTGCGCGCCACCGATGCGGGGATTTCAATTCCGGAAAACAGTCTCGGCATTCGCGATCAGCCTCAGGGGCAAGGATTGGGGTAGGCGAGATGCAGCTCCTCGATGTCCTTGAGCACAGCATCGGAGAGCTTGAGCAGGCAACCGTCGATATCGGTCTTGAGCTGGTCGAGGGACGTGGCGCCGATGATGGTCGAGGTAACGAAGGGTCGCGAGGTTGCGTAGGCAAGCGCCATTTGCGCCGGATCGAGCCCATGCTTCCGCGCGAGCGCAACATAGGCCGAAATGGCGCGGGGGCCATTGCCCATCTCATAGCGGCCGAGCCGGTCGAACAGCAATTTGCGCGAGCCCTCGGGGAGCGCGCCGCCTTCATATTTGCCGGTGAGGTAGCCCTGGCCGAGCGGCGAATAGCCAAGAAGGCTTACCTGCTCGCGATAGAAAATCTCGGCGAGCCCGATCTCGAAGGAGCGGTTGACGAGATTGAAGGCGTTCTGGATCGAGACGATGCGGGGCAGGCCCATCGTCTCGGCGGCCTTGAGGAAGGTCATCACGCCCCACGGCGTCTCGTTGGAGAGGCCGAGGAACCTGACCTTGCCCTGCTCTACGAACTCGCCGAGTACGCCGAGAATGACCTCGATGGCATGGCTCTCGCCTTCTTTGTGCACATAGTCGAGGCCTTCGAAGATGCGCATCGGCCGGTCAGGCCAATGAAGCTGATAGAGATCGACATAGTCGGACTTGAGCCGCTTGAGGCTCCCGTCCAAGGCCTCGACAAGCTGCGCCCGGCTCTGCCGCCCAGGTGAACCGTCCTTGCGCAGCCAGGTCAATTTCGAGCGGCCGATCGCCTTGGTGGCGATCATCACTTTGTCGCGGGCTTTGCGCGAGGCAATCCAAGTGCCGATGATGGCTTCGGTGCGTCCTTGGGTCTCTGGCTTCGGCGGGATGGGATAGATCTCGGCGGCGTCGAAGATATTGATGCCGCGGTCGAGCGCGTAGTCCATCTGGGCGTGGCCTTCGGCTTCGCTGTTCTGCTGGCCGAAGGTCATGGTGCCGAGTGAGACGGCGCTGACATGCACGCCGGTGCGGCCGAGCTTGCGATAGTCCATGCGGCTTTCGCTCAATATTGGTGCCGCGCCTCGTGGGCGACGTGGCCGCCGGCGCCAAAGACCATGATCGTCGACCCCACGGATAAGACCTAGTTGGCCGGCGCGGCTTGCCCAGTGGACGGCGCGGGCGGGGTCGAGGTGACCTCCTCGAAGGTCTGCCCCTCGAACACCGAAATCCAAACCTGCCAGAGCACGAAGGCGACGACCGTAACGAGCGCAATAATCGAGAAAATTTTAGTGTAATGCAGCGGCATGACCCCTCCTTCAGGCATCGCGGCAACGGGCTCCCGCGAACCTGGACCAGCACCGCCACCAATTGCAAGGAGAGATGGAAGCTTCTAGGTAAGGCCGTTAGTTCGCGTCCCGGTTCGAAAGGCAGATTGGTGCAGGATCTCGCGGAGAAGCGCCTTTCGACCGGCGAGGGTTGCCGCACCGTGCTCGTGGTCTGCGCGACCTTTCGCGACCATCGCGAGCTGCCGCGTCTTGGCCGTCCGGGTCTCAATTTTCTGTTTCATGACTACGCGAGCACGAGCCTCGAAGAGCTGATTTGCGGCAGGGGCGAGGCGTTGGACGGCGCCGCCGATCCGGTCGCCGAAATCGCCCGCATCCGCGCGGCGATCGGGGATCGCGACATCGCCGCGATCGTCAGCACCGACGATTACCCCGGCGCCGCGCTCGCCGCCGTGCTCGCGGAAGAGCTTGGCCTGCCGGGCCCCGACCCGAAAGCGAGCCTCATCTGCCAGAGCAAATATCTGTCGCGACTGGCGCAAAGCCGCATCGTTCCGGATGGGGTTCCTCCCTTCTGGCCGATCGACGTTGCCGAGCACGCCGCGCTCCCCGATGGACTCACGTTCCCCGCCTTCGTCAAGCCGATGAAATCCTTCTTCTCGATCGGGGCGCAGCGGATCGAGGACGCCGCCGAGCTTGCCGAGGTCAAACGCAAATGGGCGGAGCTCGATGCGTTCTTCATGCCGCTCGACCGGCTGCTCCGCCGCCATGCCGATACTGAGATCGGCACCACGCGTCTCATTGCCGAAGGCCTGCTCAAGGGCGTGCAGGTCACGGTCGAAGGCTATGTCCATGGCGGCGAGGTTCACATCCTCGGCGTGGTCGATTCGATCTTCTTCCCCGGCACGCTTGCCTTCTCGCGCTTCGACTATCCTTCGGCGCTGCCCGAAGGCGTGCAGGGGCGCATGGCCGGCATTGCCGAGCGGCTGATGAGCGGGCTCGGCTTCGACAATGGCATGTTCAATGTCGAGATGATGTACGACGCGCGCGAGGATCGCATCGCCATCATCGAGATCAATCCGCGCATGGCGTCGCAATTCGCCGACCTCTACGAGAAGGTCGACGGCACCAATTCCTATGAGGTGCTGCTCGATCTCGGCTGCGGGGTTCGCCCGTCGCCGAAACGGCGGCAAGGCAAATATCGCTTCGCCGCGAGTTGCGTGTTGCGGACCTTCGAGGACGGCGTGGTCGCGGCACTTCCTTGCGAGGAAAGACTCGCCGAGATCGAACGCGCCTATCCCGACATCAGGGTCGAGGTCCACGCCACGTCTGGGCGAAAACTCTCCGACGAGCTTCAGGACGGGACGAGCTTTCGCTACGGCATCGTCAGTCTCGGCGGCCGCGATCGGGCGGAGGTGCTTCGACAATTCGCGGCGTGCCAAGCAGAGCTTGGCATCGTCCTGTTGCCGGTGGAGGCAAGGCGCGAAATTGCCGCGCCGGCGCGGTTTGCAGCTCTCGAGATCGGCGTCGAAGCAGCGGCGCCTAGTCGTCTTTGATGCTCTTCCCCGGCATGGAGGGAAGATATTGGATCGCCATGCGCATCAGCTCCGGCAGCGAGTGCACGCCGAGCTTCGACTTGAGCTGCCCGCAAGTATTGGCGATGGTCTTGTAGCTCACGTGCAGTGCGGTCTGGATCGGCATGATGGCATGTGCCGCGCTCGACGCGCCAAGATGAACGATCCGCAAGCGTGTGCGCTCGCGCATCGCAGTGAGGCCGAACCCGCGGCGTATCGGTGGTCGTGCCGTCGGCGCCGTCCTGTGATGATGCAGATCGGCGCAGGACGGCTCGAGCCTGACGGCAGCAAGGCCTATGTGGCCAATTGGGCCTCGGGCGACATTTCGGTGCTGAACGGCGAAACCGGGCAGGAGCTTCGCCGCATCAAGGCAAGCTCCGGCGCGCGCGCCTTGGCTATCGTTCCCGCGGGCTAAGGTTTACCCTTCGGCATCGATGCCGCCGGGGGCGATTGCCCTGCGCAAGTCCGGCGGGCATGATCGGCTCATGACCAAATTCGATGGAGCGTGACCCGTGCGCAAGCTCATCCTCTCAATTCTCGCGTTTGTCCTTGCGGCAGGCATTGCCGGCGCCAATGCCGGCGAGCCGGCGACCGTCGCCGCCATCAACGCGGCATCAGCCGCGCTCGACGATGCGTTCGAGCGGCAAAGCGCCGAGGACATCAAGCGCATGATGACGGCCGACCATATTGCCGTGACGCCCTATTACGAGACGCCGCAGACCGCGGCGGCCAGCAGATCGCCTCGCTGCCTGAGCTGAAATACAAGCAGACCAATACCGGGGAGGTGAAGGTGGTGGTGCTCGGACCCGATGCCGGCATGCGGACCTTCACCGCCCGGCTCGACGGCACCTACAAAGGCAAGACCATCCCGCCAGACGTGTTCGTCACCAGCATCATGGTGCGGGAGGATGGCCAGTGGCGCGAAAAATTCTACCAGGTTACGGCGCTACAGCCTTAGGTGGTCTCCGCGTCCAGGGTTAGCATCTGGGCGGGCCAGCGATGATGCGCTAAGGTCGCGCTCCGCAAAACGCCCTCAAGTTCCCTTCATGCGAGGAAAGTCGAGTTGAGCTCATCTGTGTTCCTGCGTCGCTCCCGCGGTCTCGCCCTCGTCGCCGCGGCCTCCGCCTCTCTGGCGTTCGCCGTCGCCAGCGCTCATGCCGACGTGAAGATCTGCCAGGCGCTCGAGCAGCGCTACGAGCAGATCGAGCGCAGCGCGACCACGCTCGAAGTCAACGCCATGCTGTTCTCGGCAGCCGAAAATGGTTGCGAGCCTCTGGCCAAGACGCTCCTCGATGCCGGCGCCTCGCTCGAAGCACGGGACGGCCGCGGCTTCAATCCGCTCGCCCGCGCGGCGAAGTCCGGGCAAAAGGAGATCGTCGCCCTGTTCCTCGATCGCGGCGCGCAGATCGATGCGCGCAGTCTGGAAGGCGCCACCGCGCTCTACGAGGCTGCGGAGACCGGGCGGCTGCCAATCGTGCGCGAGTTGGTGGATCGCGGCGCCAATATCAGCCTTGCCGGGCGAAGCGGCATCACGCCGCTTGCCGCCGCAGCCTATATGGGCAGCGAGCCGATCGTGGAGCTCCTGATCGAGAAGGGCGCCGACCCGAAGATCATGGACAAGACCGAGAAGACCGCGATCGTCTATGCCGCCGGCCGCGGCTTCCCCGACATCGTCACCCTCCTGCTCGATCATGGCGTCGACATCAACGCGCGCTATGGCAACGATCTGACCGTGCTGATGTGGGCGGCGGGATATTCCGACGAAGCCGGCACGCAAGACATGGAGAAGGTGATCAAGCTGCTGCTCGATCGCGGCGCGCGCCTCGACGATCAGGACAATCGTGGGCGGACGCCGCTGATGATCGCCGCCGAGCTCAATCATACCGTCGCGGTCGATCTGCTGCTGGCGCGCGGCGCCGACAAAAGCTTGCGCGACAAGCAGGGCAAGAGCGCAGCCGATTTGACCACGCTGACGGCGCTCCGCGAGAAGCTTGCCGCGACGCAGTAAAGGTTAGTGGCCCTGGCCTGAGAGATATTGGTCGATCTGCATCCCGGCGAGATATTGGGCGAGCGCGTCGATGGCCTCGGGCGTGGTGGCGTTCATCAGGTCCGACATGCCGGGATTGTTGCCGCGCGCCTTGGTGCGGAAGTCCATCATCGTCTTTTGCAGATAGTCATGCTGTTGGCCGGCGAGGCGGGCCGTGGTGCCGTCGCCCTGGAAGTGGTCGAGGTGGCAGCCGATGCATCCCACCGAAGCGACCGCGGACTGGGCCTTTGCGGTCGCGTCTCGAGGACGCTTCCGGCTGTGCGAGATTGGGCCATTTGAGCTGCGAGAAGTAAGTGGCGAGCGGGAGCAGGTCCTCCTTGGCGAGCGCGGCGGCGATCGGCGACATCAAGTCGTTCTTGCGCGCGCCAGACTGAAAGTCGCGCAGCTGGAGGAACATATAGCCTGCGTTCTGGCCCCAGATCACCGGGGTCGTCTTCAACTGGGGAACGCCGTTCTCGCCGTGGCAGGCGGCGCAGACCTTGGCCTTCGCCTCGATCGGATCGGCGGCAAGCGCGCTTGTGCCCATGAACAGAGGGGCGAGCAGCGGAACAAGAAGGGCGACTTTGATTTTCACGGCGTTACCAACCCGCATGATTGACGGAACGTTCCCTCGATATGGAAAGGACGGGGCGTTTCCGCGCCCCGTCCTTCTCGACTTCTAGATGCGTCCGGTTGTCACGTACCGGACACGCAATATCAATCGACGGTGAACGCGATGATGTTGTTGCCGCGCTTGAAGTCGATCTGCGTGTTTCCACCTGCGCCGACGACGATGTATTGCTTGCCGTCCACCGAGTAGGAAGCGGGCGGTGCATTGACGCCGGCCCCGGCGAAGAACGACCACAGGACATCGCCGCTCTTCGCGTCGTAGGCGCGGAACCATCCGTCGCCCTCACCGGTGAACATGAGACCGCCGGCGGTGGTCAACGCGCCGCCCATCATGGGCAGCGGCGTCTTCTTCTGCCAGGCGATCTTGCCGGTGTTGTAGTCGACGGCGGTGACATTGCCCCAGCTCTCTTCGCCGGGGATCACGGTGAACGCGCCGCCGAGCCAGAGCTTGCCGCCAGGATAGGGCGAGCTCTCGACCTTGTAGGTCATCGGCTGGTGCAGGTTCACGGCGTAAGTCACCCCAAGCTCGGGGTTGACCGCCATGACCGACCACTCGACGCCGCCATTGGCGCCGGGGAACATGCGGGCGCCTTCCTTGGTCGGCAGCGTCCACATGCCGGTCTGGTCCACCATCGCCTCGGAGAAGCGGATCAGGCTGCAATCGTTACGGTTATGGACGTAGACGTTGCCGGTCTTGCCGGCGTGAAGAACGCCAGGGACAACCTTGCCGTCCTTATCCTTCACATCGACCAGGACCGGCGGGCTGACCGAGTTGAGATCCCACACGTCATGGGCGATGTACTGGAAGTGGCAGGCATATTTGCCGGTGTCGAGGTCGAGCGAAACCAGCGAGTCGGTATAGAGGTTGTCGCCAGGACGGATCGAGCCGTCGAGGTCAGGCGACGGGTTGCCGACCACGAAGAAGATGCGGTTGGTCTTGAGATCGACCGCAGGGTTCTGCCACACGCCGCCGCCGAGCGTCTTGTAGGGATCGCCCAACTTCTTGAGCGCCGCCTTCTCGGCCTCGATGTCGCGGTGCATGTCCTTGCCGGTCGCGTCATGGGTCGCCCACACGCCGACGGAGTTCTCGGGGATGGTGTCGAAGTTCCATACGAGCTTGCCGGACTCGGCGTCATAGGCACGGACGAAACCGCGGATACCGTATTCGCCACCGTTGGTGCCGATCAGGATCTTGCCGTTGACGGCGGTCGGGGCCATGGTCTCGCTATAGCCAAGGGTCGGGTCGGCGATGTCGGTCTGCCAGATCAGGCTGCCGGTCTTGGCATCGAGGGCGACGAGCTTTGAGTCGAGCGTGCCCATATAGACCTTGTCGTTGTGGACGGCGACGCCGCGATTGTTCGGACCGCAGCAATAGGTCGTGATCGGGCCCATCTTGTGCTTGTAGTGCCAATACTGCTCGCCGGTCTTGGCGTTGATCGCGTAGACGTGGTTGAACGAGGTGGTGACGTACATCACCCCATTGACGACGATCGGCGTCGTCTCGAGCGACTCCTTCACCTCGGTCTGGAAGATCCAGGCAGGATGAAGCTTGGCGACGTTCGATGTGTTGATCTGCTTGCCCGGGTAGTAACGGGTCTGATCGTAATTGCCGTTGGTGTGCAGGAAATTCGCTTCGTCGCTCGCGGCGCCACTCAGCTGATCCTGCGTGACAGCGGTCGCAGGCGCAGGCTTTGTCGTCGTCGTGGCGGTCTGCTTGACTTCGCCGCCGGCCAAAGCCGGAGAACATACTCCGGCAAGACTTAACCCCAGCGCGCCAACCAGCGCGCCGGCCATTTTGAAACTCACCATTGTCTCCTCCCTTACGCGGTTCCGTTCGGTCTTTGCGACCGCTCCATGTCGGATTCCACGGCTAGGGAGACTGCTCGTGGCCTTGCAATTTGTCAATCAAGTGCTGGGTTTTCTGGAAGTGAAGACTGCATCCTTGCAATAAGTTTTGCCACGAACTTGCGCCCTGGTTGGTAGTCTGTCAGTGGAGCAACCGGTACGTTTGGCCTGAATTTGTAACGACTCTCATGCGGTTGGCGCATCGGTGCCTGAGGTCTCGTCCCGGTATGCAGTCTCGTGAACGCAAGACCATCGCGCGACCGGCCCACTTTGGGCGGAATTCGATAGGCAAAGTTCCTAGTCTAGATTTCCTATTTTCTGTCGCCCTGCTCGGCGCGGTCGTGCTCCTGTCCGCGCCGCTCGAAGCGGCGCCTGAGCAGACCGAGACGCCTTCGGCACAAGCACCAGCCACGCCGGCCGCAGCTCAAGCTGCGGAGATGATCAAGGTGCCGATCGGCTATCTGAAGCAGGAGGTGAAGCGGCCGATCCCGCTGTCGCGCCTTCATGCCGAGCCGGAGGACTACGGCATCGCCGGCGCCCTGATGGCGCTCAAGGACAACAACACTACCGGCAGGTTCACCAAGCAGGAGTTCACCCTCGACGTCGAGCGCGTGCCGATCGGCGGCGACGCCGTGGCTGTGCTGCAAAGGCTCGTTGACAGCGGGCATCATTTCATCCTGGTCGACGCGCCGGCCGAGACGCTGCTTGCCCTCTCAGACGCGGTGAAGGGCAAGGACGTGCTCCTGTTCAACGTGCGCGCCGAGGACGAGGAACTGCGGCAGGAGCAATGCCGCGCCAACGTTCTGCATACCGCGCCTGACCGCTACATGCTCGCCGACGCGCTCGCGCAATATCTCGTGTGGAAGAGGTGGCAGCGCTGGCTGGTGGTGAAGGGCCCCTTCCCCGAGGACCTTGCTTATCTCGAAGCCATCCGCAGGGCGGCGAAGCGGTTCGGCGGCATCATCGTCGAGGAGCGCGAATATAAGGAGACGCCAGGCGCGCGCCGCTCCGATACCGGGCAGCTACAGGTCCAGCGGCAGATGCCGGTGCTGACGCAAGGCGCGCCGTCCTATGACGTCGTGATCGTCGCCGACGAACGCGAAGTGTTCGGCCCGTATCTTCCCTTCCGCACCTATGACCCGCGCCCGGTGGCGGGCACTGCCGGTCTCGTCGCCGCGAGCTGGCACCCTGCGCATGAGCAATGGGGCGCCACGCAAATGCAGAACCGCTTCCAGCGTCTCGCCAAGCGCTTCATGTGGCCGGTCGACTACCAGGCGTGGATTGCGGTGCGCGCCATCGGCGAGGGGACGACGCGGGCGGCCTCGGCGGAGTTCGCACCCGTCAACGCGCATATCCGCAGCAAGGATCTCAGCCTTGCCGCCTTCAAGGGACAGAAGGTCACCTTCAGGCCCTGGGACGGGCAAATGCGCCAGCCGATCCTCATCACCGGCCCCGATCTCCCGGTCTCAATGTCGCCGCAGGAAGGCTTTCTGCATGAGGAGGCAGAGGTCGACACGCTCGGCGTCGATGCGCCGGAGACGAAGTGCAAATTCAAATAGAGCTTGCCATGAGAGGCGAGCCGAGGGAGCGAGACATGTCCGGGACGAGAAGCATCGCCATGGCGCTCGCCGTGATTGGCGGCTTGAGCTGCGCCGCCGGCGATGCTCTCGCCTACACCGTCTATGTCTCGAATGAGAAGGGCAACTCGATCACCGTCATCGACAGCGACACGCTGGAGGTGAAGGAGACGATCCGCGTCGGCCAGCGCCCGCGCGGCATCATGCTGACCAAGGACGGCAAGTCGCTTCTCGTCTGCGCGAGCGACGACGACACGGTGCAGGTCCTCGATGTCGCCACCAACAAGATCGTTGGCGACCTGCCCTCCGGCCCGGACCCGGAGCAGCTCAACATCCACCCCTCGGGCAACCCGGTCTACATCGCCAATGAGGACGACAATCTGGTCACGGTGATCGATCTCGATACGCGCGAGGTGCTGGCGGAGGTGCCGGTCGGCGTCGAGCCGGAGGGCGTCGGCATCAGCCCGGACGGCAAGATCCTGATCGCCACGTCGGAAACCTCCAACATGGCGCATTTCATCGACACCAAGAGTTTCGAGATCGTCGACAATGTGCTCGTCGGCACGCGGCCGCGCTTTGCCGAATTCACCGCGGACGGATCGCAGCTCTGGGTGACGTCGGAGGTTGGCGGCACGGTGTCGGTGATCGACGCCAAGACGCGGAAGATCATCAAGACCATCGGCTTCGAGATCCCCGGCATCAGGCCGGAGAGCATGCAGCCGGTCGGCGTGCGCGTGCTGAAGGACGGGTCAAAGGCCTTCGTCGCGCTCGGCCCGGCCAATCATGTCGCGGTGATCGACGCGAAGAAGCTCGAAGTCGAGCAATATCTCCTGGTCGGGCAGCGGGTGTGGCAGCTGGCGCTGACGCCCGACGAGAAATTGCTGTTCACCACCAACGGCAACAGCAACGACGTGTCGGTGATCGACGTGCCGAACCTGAAAGTGGTGAAGTCGATGCCGGTCGGCATGGCGCCCTGGGGCGTCACCATCTCGGAGAAATAGGCGGGCTATCTCTCCAGCCGCGCTCCGGCCTTGGGTACGATCTGCCAGCCGCGGCTTGCCAGGTTCGCAGTGGCAAGCTGGCTTGCGCTTCCGGTGATCCAGATCTGCCCCTGCTTGCCGGTGTTGGAAACAAGCTGGGCCACGCCAGGGCTCCAATAGACGTAGTCCATGGGCACGATGGCGACGGCGCCAGAGCCAGTCTGCATCACCGGCGTGCCGTTGACGTTGAAGAAGGAGCGGACCGGCGAGACGCGCTTGGCGTAGGCCGCGGTCAGCTCGGCCTTGCGGCGATAGGCGAAGCCCTCGCTATAGCTCTGCGCCTGGGCGGTGCGGGCGATGAACACTTCACGGTCGCCGGCTGATCCAAGCTGCATCAGCGAGGCGACGATGACCGCCTTGTCGGTCGGGGTGAGGCCGGGCGTGGCGTAGAACGCATCGATCGTTCCGGGCGACACGCCCATGGCCGCCAATTGCGAGCGGCCGAGCTGCTCGAGCTCCGCCGCGGTCTTGTCGCGCAACACCTGGCGTATGGAGCTGGTGGTGCCGCCGACGCTGATGGCGATGCCGGCGCCGCCGGTGACGAAGGCGAGGCCGATATTGACGCCGGTCTCGCCCACCGCGCTCGCGCTCGCCACGCGATAGAGCTCAGCGTTCAGCGGCTCGAAGGTGGTGTAGGGATCGACGCCGAGATCGTAAGCGAGCTTGCGGCGCGCCTTGCTGCCGCCGGTGAGCGAGGCGACGGTGCCTTCGCGATTGGGATCGGTCGCCGACATCGAGGCATCGACGCGGTTGAACCAGCCGCCCACGCCCTTCCAGGCTTCGCCGACCGTCTTGCCTGGCGCGGTGACGAGGTCCTTAGCGGTCTCGACCGGCTTCAGCGCCGTGCGCCCGGCAGACGCGACCACGGTCTCGGCGGTATTGACGTTCTCCAACTGCGCCGTGGCGGCCGCTTCACGCACGCGCATGCGCAGGAGCTCGGTACCCTCCACAGTGAAGGTGCCCCACTTGGTTTGCATCTGATAGCGGTTGAGGAAGCCCTCACCTTTAGTGTGGCTATTTTTTTCCTTGGCATTATGCTGCATTTTTCATTTTGTAGAGCGTTAGGGCCCACGTATTTCCGGTATGGTCGCTGCAGCCTTTTGGGGTACTGGTCTTATAGTCGCCAGTCTTGGTGTTAAGCTGGGCATCCTCTGGATTATCTGGCTCGGCTACGGTGTGCTGGGTGGCATCGGTCTAGGCGTTGGTTACATAACGCCAGTTTCAACTCTGGTAAAATGGTTCCCGGACCGCCGCGGGTTGGCAACTGGATTGGCTATTATGGGTTTTGGTTTTGGCGGCCATCGGTGCCCCTGTTTTCAACTACATTATGTCCGGTGTTACTGCCAGTAAGCTCGATATAACTTTAGCAGAATATCGTGCTGGTATGTCCAGCTACAACTCAGCAAAAACAATTCTCAAAGACATTCATGTAAACAATAAATCTGCTGTCAACTATAACATGGAACAGTTGTTTGATGCAGTTAAATCAGGTAATACCCAAGAAATACTTTCAATATTACCGGAAAAACTCGCAATAGATGCCAAATCGGAATTAGATACGCTCAAAACAGCACTGAACAACCCATCACTCGCATCATTCTGGAGGATGAAAGATTTAGAGGAATTCAAGATTGCCATCGCATCCGGGGTCTCTACCGCCTTTCTGTTCGCGGGTGTGGCGTATCTGATTATCATGGCAGCCGCCGCCAGTTATATCGCACGTCCTCCTCAAGGCTGGATGCCAGCTCGCATGAAGGTTGATGTGCAGTGGCAAAAGAAAATTGATTCCAGATTTGACGCAGATGACTGCAAATGCAGCAATCAGAAGAGCTCCCTTCTATGGTTTGTGGACCATGATGTTCATCAATATCTCCTGCGGTCTTGGTGTGATATACGCGCCTCACCTTTGGCCCAGGAAAGCATCGGGTTAACTCCTAGTGAAGCCGCTGCCGTGGTGGGTATGATGGCAATTTTTAATGTATTAGGTCGCATTGGCTGGGCGAGTTTTTCTGATTTTCGGGTCGCCCCAATACATATACCTTATTCTTTGTGATTGAAATTTTTCCTACTATTTCCTGCCCAATATTAAAAGCATGATCCTGTTCCAGGTTGTGCTCTACCTGATTCTAACTTGCTATGGTGGTGGTTTTGCGACTCTGCCCGCAGACATTGGCGATCTTTTTGGCACGAAACAATTAGGCGCAATTCACGGTTACGTGCTGAGTGCCTGGGCCATGGCCGGGGGTCTTTGGGCCACAGATTGTTGCCCGTCTCTATGAAGCTACGGTTCTTATCAAACCGTATTGCACGTATTTTCTGGCCTCTTTGCAGTTGCCCTCGCTGTAAGCATTTTGATGACTATATATATGCTCAATGCTCGGAATCGGATGACGGGTGTGACCCTATTTAAATTTGATGGTCATGATTTTATTAGAACGGAGACTAATTTATTAACAGATGATGGCAAGTCCGCAATCAATACAAAATCGATCGCGACACTCCGATTTATCAGGCATTAATCCATAACAAATCTTATTCCGGTGTAGCTATTCTATTTGGTAGGGACTACGAGACCTACTATGCCCCCCTTACTGATGAACAAGGTAAGCTATCTGGTGCCATATTTGTTGGCCATCAACAATAATATTATTAAGAATGCAATATAGCCGTGGTTGGTTATTTACGATCCTACCTGATAAGTTTTTCTATGGTACGTCCGCTTTGGGTCAAAAGCGGACCCCTTGCCGCTGCTGCTGTCCCGCACGTCCGGCGCGATAAAACCGAAACCGCGCCCGCCGTTCCAATACTGCACCACCCCGCTCTGTCGCTCGCCATTAGTGCATCATCCTTCGGACTGCCGCGAGAAAACGGCCGGTCGTTTTGTGCGTGACCTCCTTTGGCGCGAACTCAGTTGCGAAAGGGGTCGAGGGCCAATAGCCGACCGCATGCATGTTGAGCCGCGCCGCTTGCTCTTCTATCGACGGTCCGATGACGCATGACGGGCATGTGATTGCCGCGCGCGCCGTTATGTCGTCGGCCTTGTTTAAGACCTTGCTGCGCTCTTCGGCTGACATGTTCGCGAGCCGGTCGCGCACTTGAGTCATTAGGGTTGCTTCGGCTGCATCGCGGGGCGGTGCCGGCTGCATGGCAGAAGAGATCAGTTAAAGCTCGCGCTCGGCGTGATCTCGGGCCGCGTCTAAGTCCTTGGCGATCTTTTCGCCGACCGAAAGCGCACGCTCGCGGAGCTTGTGCGCGCGGGTCGCCTTCGCTGGGGCGATCATCGCGCGCTCGGCGGCGGTCACCTTCGATCGATCGTCTTGCGCGACCTCTTTCGGCAATGTCGGGTCATCGTCGAGCGCGGTAGAATAGGCGCACAATTCGTCGGCGCGCTGCGCTGCCGGAGGGTCTTGGAGTTCGAATGCCACACGGCCCCAAAGGATGGCCGTCGCAGTCTGTCCGGCTCGCCCCATTGGCGGTATTCGGGGGAGACTCGAGGAGATGCTCGACTTCTGTGGCGCACACAACATCACCGCCGATGTCGAAGTCGATCCCAATCCAGAAGTTCAACGAAGCCTACGAAAGGCTTCTCAAGTCGGATGTTAAATACCGTTTCTCCATCGACATGGCTTCTCTGAACCGCTTAGGGTCATTTGCTGACCTCGGAGCAGCGGCGGCGGGCGTCTGAAATGCGCTCGAAATCGGACGTGAGCGACGCCGCGCTGGCGACCAGGTTCACCACACGCCGGGGATTAGCCTGTAACGCACCCGCGCAGCATAGTCGGCGTAGCCGGGAAGTCCTTTGCGCAGGGCGTCTTCTTCGATGAAGATGCGCACGGAGAGAGCGCCAAGGATCAGCGGCAAAACAAGAAGACCGAGCCATGATCCGAGCAGCAACGGCATTCCAATCATGTACAAAATTCCGCCCGCATACATCGGGTGGCGCACGATCCGGTAAGGACCTGTGCTGATGACACGTTGTCCACGCTCTTCTTGGATCTTGATCACCGGTGCTGCGAATGAATTCTCACGGAAAGTAAGCCAGACGATAAAAATCCGATCGGGATCAGCACCGCGCCGGCATAGTTCAACGCTTCGGGCATGTGTGAAAGGTTCCAGCGCTTGGCATCAAGCGCCATTAGAACGAGCCAGCCAAACCAGACGACGATGATAAACGCCATGAACGCCTTGTCCCAAAACGCTTGTCCCTTCTGGAACGGTCCGCCCATGCGCTCTTTGAGTAATCCGGTATTGCGCCACGCCAACCACAGCGTCACCGCGAGGCCGCCGATCACAAACTCTGCCA
>CAVUVO010000013.1:0-31986 GCA_963744945.1 uncultured Alphaproteobacteria bacterium
CACAATTACCCAGTTAAATCAATAGCGTAGATGGGTGAACGCTCCCTTGTGTTGCAGGCATACTGCAACCATAGGGTACACCCATGAAATGCTGCTGGCATAGATGGAGATCGTCCGACGCCCTAACCTTCGACGGCTATCCACCAATAGCAAACGCGCGGGCTGGTTGGTTACTCCCCACGGCCCATGCTAGAGACCGTCGCAGTTACCGGGTTTTGCTTCCCGGCGCGGCGGCCTCGCCTTTGTGAGTGCGAGTGACAAACCTGCCACAGCACGCAGCTTTAGGTGGTGATAAATTGGATGACGTTGGCGCTCCTCAGCACCAATACCCGAAAGCAGAGAGAGGCCCCGACTGCCAAGGTCGGGGTTTCTTTTTGCCTGCAGTGGCGCTCCCGCCGGGGCGCGTCTCGTCTCAACCATGCGTAGCACTTTCCTCCTATGGACATTCAAATTCGTCGAGTGCGGCGACGACTCTTGTGGGAGCGGGCCTACGAAGCCCGAACCCACGTGGCCACGAGAAAATCACCGAGCGAGCCAAAACGCCGGAACCCGCCCAAGCACTCGTTGAGAAAAGATGCTTTGCTAAAGACGGTCTGGCAATGACCAACCCTCAGCTTCAGATTGAAGTTCGTGGGGATCTCATCATCATTACCCATCCGGCCACGCAATTTTTTGCCATCTATGTGAAGCCGAACAATCGGTCGGAGCTTGTTCTCAAGCGCCGCACCGATACAGGAGACAATGTGTTGCTCGTCCAAGTTTGGCAGGCCGCCAACGACAAGGCGCGCGAGCTGGGGGGATTGGTAAAGCGACGGGGCTAGCGCGGCTCTCCCCGATTTCATTCTGGAGCTGCTGTTATGTCCTAGCCTTCGCTGACCAGTGCGTCGGCGTACTCCTAGCCTAGCCCCCGCGCCTCACTAGTTCGGGGCTTCTTTTTGGAACTCCCCTGATCCTCGCGGGTTTAGCTGGTTAGTACGCGTCCACCCTTCAGCCCCACTGTGCGAAGCCCCCACTTCGCAGGGCGCGTAAAGAGGAAGCCCCGGCCCCCGCCCTGCACCGGGGCTTTCTGCTAAAGTGGCTCGTTCCCGACGTTCGATGCAGGCCTAGTTCTGATCACGTCGCGGGTTCTCCCGGTTAGCCCCGCGAGTCCAAGCAGGCCTATTAAGCCCAACCATCCCCAATCGAAATCTCGATCATCCGCCTTGTCACGGGCAGGTGTCGTCTGAGCTTTGGCTTGATCGTCGGTAATTGGCGCTTCAGTGGTTTGAGCTTGAACAAGTCCAGCGCTGCACACGAGAAACATGGCGGCTGTTAAAGAAAGCATCGGTTTCTTCAACATGTCGGTCACTCCCGATTGCAAATCGCGTCAACTCAACGTGAAGAATTGGACATCGTTCCTACAAGAAGCCCGACCGCATGACAAACACCACAGTCGGGCTTCTCTCAGCCAGGAAGGGGAGGCTGATTTCCGACGGATACCGCTGGAGGGCCATCCACCGGCACAGATTCAACCCTCAATGCGATCGGGTGTTCCTGGGAACGCAATTCCTCAAAACACGTTCATCTGTAGGGGCTTAGTCACGTGTAACGGAGAAAACCCCATGAAAATTCTCATCTCGACATTCGCTATGGCCGTAGCACTTGCCTTCACCGGTCCTGCATTCGCCGGTGACGTGTCAAAAGCAAAGACCGAGGCCGACTGTCAGAAGCACGGCGGCATGTGGGATGCGAAAACCAACATCTGCTCAGACAAGAAAATGTAAGCCCTGGTATTCTGGCTTGGGGGGTCGGCTTCGGCCGGCGCATCCACAATCATGAGAGTAACCCAATGGTCAGTGAGAGTAACCCAATGGTCAGATTGATCGCTGTTGCCGCTATTGCCTTTGCCGCCGCAACGTCGGCTCAGGCCATGTCACCCGTGCCGCTTCATCAGCCGGACGGCATGATCACGCAAGTCGCCTTTTGGTGTGGGCCCTTTAGGACTCGAGTTAATGGCGTCTGCGTCGCCAGAACCACCATCCGCCAGACCCGCCGCGACGTTCGCAGGTGCGCGCGATGGAGTGGAGGCGCTTGCGTTCGCTGGTACTGAGAGTTAGGTGACCTGAGCGGGGCGTCGGCTTTGGCCGGCGCCCTGTTTCATTTCCACCCCCTGAACAAGGCGCGCGAACTGGGGTGGATTCCGTAACGCTCAACCCGGCTGGGGCGGCCTCGCTGCGTACTCTGTCGTGCCGCCAGGGCTATGGCACCTAAGGCAGGCGAGCCTCTGGGCTTCTAAGGCGCCGACTTAATCGTGCAGGAACCGGAGCCTGTGGTCGCTCCGCACCCGGTTTGGCAATTTGCTGATGCGGTATTGCCCCCGCTTGGGGCGTCATTGCAGCCAGCGCTATTGCGCGGACCATTCTCGGGTCCGGCCACCGAGCAGTTTCCTGCGTTGTTGCCCGTTGATACCTCGTAAATCGTATTGCCGCACTTGATGCTGGTTGTCGCATAGACAACGGTCGGTGACCCCCCACCGGGTGAGATAATCGGCCTGACGACATCGATGCATGCGCGCGTAGAATCGGAGTCGGCGCATTTGATCCTTATCTCGTCCATTCCTCGGCGGATGAAAAGCGAGGCTCCCCTCCCCTTGGTGGGGCACGCGGGTCTAGTGCCGCAATTCTCTCTCTCCAAACACTTTGCCCGCTCGGTGGGCGTGTCATTGCCCATGCAAGATTTTTCACAGTCTTCCTTGCAAAGCTTTTCAGTTTCGCCTGGGGTGTTCGGTTGCTGTGCCTGAGCGGCAAATGGCAATAGGATCATCATTGCCAACAAAGACAGACGGACAGGAATAGACATCATTGCTTATCCTCCCTGAAGTTCCGCTCATTGCACCCCGCGAGCTTAAAGCCCCAACGCATCTGTGATCCTATCATGAAAGGGATGGCGTTGTGGTCGCGCTCTTTCACGCACGCCGTACGCCATAGACCGAATGCTTCGGCCGGCGCCCTTTTCGTCGCATCGACCGCCCCACTAAGCGGCGTGGTAGGATGAGCTCGCCAAGAACCAGGAGGAGACAAAATGTTCAAAGCGTCCATCATCTCCATAATCATGCTGCCAATAACCGCCACCTGCGCGCTCGCCCAGGCGAACACCATGACGTCCGGTCGCCCTTCTGCTGCTCTAAATCCTGAGCAATGTGAGGCGATCTGGAATAATGCTGTTCCGTCGGGTGACTTGTTGGCTAAGTCAGCTGCCGCGCCGTTCATCGTCAACTTCACGCAGGTTGATAAGGATGGCAGCGGGGACATCTCTAAGGCTGAATTTCAGGACGCCTGCGCGAAGGGTCTTGTAAAGAACATCGAAAACTAGGCGACCTTCCAAGCCTGGCGCTGTCCCGTTTTGCTTGCTTTCGCTAGCTTGAGTTCCTCCGTTGAGCTAGTTTCAACGCCGCAGGGCAATGTGCCTGGGCGAATAACGGGGGGGCATCTATGGACATCGTCGGGCTACTCATAACCTTGGCTATCGGCGCGGCAGCGGGCTGGCTAGCAGGGACTTTGGTTGAGGGAGCAGGGTTTGGCTTGCTTTGGAACATCCTGATCGGCATCGCGGGTGCCTTTGTGGCAGCGTGGCTATTTCCGAGATTGGGTCTTGGTTTAGCCCTGGGCGGAGGCATTGTCGGCGCTATCGTCGCGGCGACCTTGGGGGCGGTGGTCCTGCTTCTGGTGGTCAATCTGATACAACGGCTCGTCAGCTAAGCGTCGGAGCTACTAGGGCCGGGGTTAAGGCTTCGGCCGGCGCCTTGGTTGTGTGGGAGTTCTCACAGGCATCACGGCTGGCTCTATGGAGCTGGCGGTCTTCCCTGGCCTTCCGATTGGCCTGGGTGCTTCCCCCCCACAGCGCCGGGGCTTATTGCTGTCTGCGGCAGCTGCGCGTTATTGCGGCGTTATGTCCGCAGGAAGCCAGGCAACAAACCGCTCTCAGCCGAGGTTCGAAAGATGGAATCCCCAACCAATCGGGCGAAACCCAAAAGGAGAGCATTATGTCTAACAAAGCTGCCGAACATCATAGGAAGGCATCGGAGCACAGTCCACAAGCCGCGCGCCATCACGAGGGAGCCGCCAAACAACACGAGGCGGGACATCACGAAAAGGCAGCGCCTTACCGTGCGCGATACTTCTTTCCGTGAGGAGCCGTGGGCGCTGGACAATAGAGCGCGTCAAAGCTACCTGGCTCGGCAATGCATTGGCCGTGGCGCATGACAGGCGGATTGTAGATGCCAGTGAGAGACAGCCACGGCACTGCTAGGATTGCTACGAGGAATCCCATTCGACCCTCCCCCATCCCATGTCTGAGTAAAGCGACTCAACCACTATAACATTCGCGCACCCAAAATACTGTCCCGGTTGAGCACGCGGATTGCCTGATAAGGGAAAGCCCCGGGATGCGGGGCCGGGGCTTTGCTGGAAAAGGCCGGAGCGAGGTACGGGTGGCCTCACTCCGAAAAAACCAGAAGACCGGAAGAGGTTCCCTAACTAGAAGCCCGGCTTGCATCTATCGCATCCGGGCTTCTAGGCCACACCCAGAGAATGTAAGCCGCGTAGCGTATCTGCACATAGCGGCCACGCCTCAGCCGCAGGGCAATCGGCCGAAGCAACTCGGATTTCAGGAGGGCGTTCCCTCATTCTGTCGGCCCAAAAACCACCAAATAAATGGGCTAGTATGAAGCCAATTGTGGTTGACCCTTTTTGGAGGGACCCGCGATGGCAACTACCCGCTTCCCAACTTTGCTAGTGTTACCGGCGGCTTTGTGGCTCGCTGCCAGTCCACCCCGTGCAGACGAGAACTGCAGTATCACTCGTCCGGGCGGAGTGAAGGAGCCGGGCGTCGTAAACGTCAATGGAAAATGTTGCAGCTCCTTCTACTCCAATAGCGGCAACTCAGATGACTGCGTGCCACCAACGCCGGGTCGGCCGGATGGCGCAAAATTCTATACTTCAGTGACAAAGCCCTGATCTAAGCCAATGTGAAGACGGATGCGCTGTGTCTCTGCATCGAAATGGGTTGGGAGCTTATCTGCGCTTGTGAAGGCTAGTGCGCAGTCCGGCGTGATGACGGTCTCGTTGAGCGAGCGGCTGGAGGAGATGCGGAGCGCTTCGGCGCTGCCTTTCCCATTCGCTTTCGCACTGCATCTTTGACCGTCGCCTGTCCCCTTGCCTGCATGCTCTTTTTGAGCGCGTCCATGATGTTGATGACCTTCGGCGACTCGCCTTTGGCCGACTCTATCTCACCCTCTGGCGCACGCTGCTCGATCTTTGCCTGCACTAGCTCGTGCACCGCGCGTGCATATTCGTTCGGCATCTTCTCAGGTTGGAATTTGCCGGACTCCTGCTCGATCAGGTCCGTGGCGAGCTTCACCGCATCGACGTCCGCTTTCGCCTCTATCTTTTCAAAGTACGGCTCCGGCTTTCGTAGCTCATCGGCATATCGGAGGATCAAGAGCATAAGGCCTTTCTTGTGGGTCGTGATGCCGACCAGATGCTCGCGGCCATGCATTATGAGTTGGCCAATTGCCATCTTCTTGCTCTTCGCCAGCGCATCACGGAGAACGACATAGCCCTCGTCAGCACTGTCACCGTCGGGAAGAAGATAATAGGGCTTCTCGAAATAGCGGCTGTCGATCTCGTCTAGATTGACAAACCTCGCCATGTCGATGGTGTGTTTGGCTTCGAGTTTTAGCTCATCGATCTCTTCGGGGTTGATGAGCACGTGGTGGCCCTTGGCGTGCTCATAGCCCTTGCCTCCGGCACCTCCTCGAAACCATGCTCAGTCTCAACGCCTTTGAGGTACTTGATGGGCTTGCCGCTGGGCTGATGAATCATGCGGAAGGCGATGGTGCCTTCGCTTGACGTAGCCGGGAACAACCTGACGGGGACAAGAACGAGGGACAGGCGCAGATTACCTGACCAGACAGGAATGGGAGCCAAGTACCGCCCACCACTTCATGCCGAAGTCCGAAACATCCCCAATTCCCGTGGCCCTTAAGGACTGCGGCCGCGACGGCGACGGGCGGCACTTCTCGCCCTCCGCAGCGCGCAATAGCGGGCCAATTCGCGAGGTGCTGGAGCGGGTCCTTCCGAGGAACGGGACCGCGCTCGAAATCGGATCGGGAACCGGGGAGCATGTCGTCTGCTTCGCCAAGGCGCTGCCCGGACTTGTCTGGCAGCCGAGCGACCCAGATCCCGCCTCGCGCGCCAGCATCGCGGCTTGGACTGCTGTGGAAAGGCTCGCCAATGTCCGCGCGCCGGTCGCGATCGATACACGGCAGACAATTTGGGGCGTGGAGGACGACGCGCCGTATGCCGCAGTGGTGTCGCTCAACATGATCCACATCGCACCTTGGGAGTCTGCCCTCGGGCTCCTCGCCGGCGTCGGACGCCTCCTGGGACCGGACGGAGTCTTCTATCTGTACGGACCTTTCATGCGGGGCGGCGAGCACACCGCGCCGTCCAACGCTGCCTTCGACGCAGACTTGAAGAGGCGCGACCCGCGCTGGGGAGTGCGCGACATCGATGATCTCATCGGCGAAGCCGCGCCGCATGGGCTCGGCTTACGCGAGGTGATCGAGATGCCCGCCAACAATCTTTCGCTCGTTTTCGTCAGGACGCCGGGCTAGGTCCACCATCAGCACGCTCGACTGCCGCGGCCGCGACATCAGCGTGAAGCCGAAGAACGGCAAACTCACCTGCAAGTGGCGAGAAGCGTCGCCCCTAAGCGCGAGCCGACATCCATGAGACGTCGGCGCGAACGGGTTGCTCGGGGTCTTCGTACATCGAGAGCATGGGCTCGTCGGTAAGCACCACCTCATCATACTCGCCGAACCCGTTGAAACGATTCGCCAACACCCTGCCGTAGGCGCCGATCTGGCCGATCTCGATATAGTCGCCCTCCTGCACCGATGGCGGCAGCATGAAGGGGCCGGGCAGAAAGTCCGAGCTGTCGCAGGTCGGGCCGTAAAGCGAGAACTCCGCCTCGCCCCTGGCCTTGGCGCCGGTGGCCTCAATCAGCCGCGCCGGGAAGCGGAAGCCCGAATAGGCCGCATCAAACAGCGTGCCGAAGGCCCCGTCATTGACATAGAGCGCGTTGCCACGCCGGGCATCGACGCGAACGATCACCAACTCGGCCTCGGCCACGAGCGCGCGGCCCGGCTCGCACAGAAGCTCGCAACTGTCCTTCACGGCAAGCTCGTCCCAAGCCTTGGCGATCTCGCCGGTGTAGTCGGAAAGCTCGGGAGGATCGGAATGGGGATAGCGGCTGGGGAAGCCGCCACCGATGTCGATGGCATCGACGAGCACGCCGGAGGCTACGATGAGCTGGCCGACCTGGCGCAGCGCCTCGCCGAAGGCGGCAGGCACGACCGCCTGCGATCCCACATGGAAGGTGATGCCGAGGCGGTGGGCGACCTGCCGCGCGCGCAGGAGAAGGGCCGGCGCTTCCGCCACGGGCACGCCAAACTTGCCCTCGAGCGGAATCAGGCTGTGCGTGTTGGGGCAGGCAATGCGCAGATAGAGGTTCAGTTCCTGCGCCCGGCCGGTCTCATCGAGGATCTTGTCGAGCTCATCCTCGCTGTCGAAGGCGAAGCTGCGCACCCCAAACTCGCAATAGGCGGCGCGGATCGACCCCCGCGACTTCACCGGGTTCATGAAATAGAGCTCGGCGTTCGGCACCGCGGCCACGCGCTCGATCTCGACCGAGGACGCCACGTCGAACTTGGTGATTCCCGCCTCGACCAGCGCCGCGATCACCGGGGCCGCGTCATTCGCCTTGGCGGCGTAGAGCACTTGTCCGGGGAAGTTCGCCGAGAACCAGCGCGCGGCGCGAGCCGCGGCGTGTGGCCTCAAGCAGAGGACCGGCCGTTCGGGACGATGGTGACGGAGAAGCTCCGCGGCAGAAGTGAAAACGTCCATCCCATGTCTACTCCCACACGAGATTGAGATTGTCAGTTACTGCCCTCGAGCGCGAGCGCCAGGAGCGGATTGGTCACGTAGGCAATCGAGCCGGGCTTGTAAAGCGGTTTTCGCGATGATTCACCGGGAAATACCATCGCTTCCAGCGGGCGTGGCGAGCTTGTAGGCAAGCGCCCCTCAAGTCGGGAGCGATGGATCGCCGAGCGATCCCTCGCTGCCTGATATTTAGGCTATTTCACCTGAAGCTTGATGGCCGTGCGGGACAGGATGTCGCTCGACGGGGCGGCCAGCGCTTCGTCCTTCTTACCCTCGGCGACTTTCTCCTTAGCCTCGGCGACAATCTGCCGCGTCAGGAAGCCGCGATAGTTGCCGAGGTCGGTGAACTGCCGCGTCTTGAAGTCGTGCTTGATGCCGTCGACGGTCTTGCCCGAGGCATTGCAGATGGCGATCACCGTCTCGGTCCCAGGGTCCTTGAGGCGGAACTGGAACGGAGCCTCCGCACCGGGAAATTGCACTTCTTTCCCGGCGGCGAGGAAATTGTCCTGCTGGAACTTGTTGGGGAAGATCACCGTGCCCTCGCCGCTCGCATCGACATTGATCAGCGTGAGGTGGCAATCCTCCTTCGACTTGATGTTGAACACCGGCAGGTCGTTGACCTTGTAGTCGTTGCGATCGGAGGTGAGCGCGAGATCGAAGTCGTGGGTCTCCTCCTTCGACTTGCCGCCGACCTTGGCAACATCGGCAGCACCTAGGGCCGCGATTTCGATCGGCTCGTTATCGGAGACTTGGACGATGATCTCCTTGAAGTTGGCTTCGAGGATCTCGCGCGGCAACACGCCCTGCTCGAGCCGGCGCTTCAGCTGAGCGGACTCGCCGCCGGCATCCAGCAGGCCTTGCGCGAAGGCTTCCGCCAGCAGGCCGTACTCGGCCGCCGCGATGCGGAGATCGATCGCCTTCTCATAAGCCTTGGACAGGAAGTTGATGCTTTCCACGCCGACCTTCTGCGAGTTCGAGCTCGGGATCGAGACCGGCGCGCAACATGGCATTGCGGAAGCGGCCCGCATCTTCGTCGAGGAGCTTCTTGAACTCCTCGTTGGTGGGATAGAGGGCTTCGACATCGGTGCGCACGTCCTTGGAGAAGGTGCGGTCGGCGAACACGTGCTTGCGGATCTCGTCGGCGCCCTGGCGGATGCCCTGGTTATGGCAGCCCATGCAGGAGATGCCGTTGGTCACCGCGCGGTCGAGCTGACTGTCGTCGAGCACGATCTCGGTCGGGCCCTTGTCCAGGCGGGCGCCAGGCGCGGTATTCAGATAGTAGGCCTGGAAGCCGTTCGGCAAGCTGAAAATGGTCTCGCCGCCGTCATGCTTGAAGGCATCAGCACCGTCCGGACCAAGCGGGTGCACGAACAGGCTCTGCTCCGGCCTGTCGCCCTTGAAGTCATACGACGTCCAGAAATAGCCGGTGGGGATCGTGTGACGCTCGATCAGGCGATTATGCTTGGACACGCCTGAGTGCTGGAAGCCTGCGCGCTTGGCGAGGAACTTCTCGATGTTCTCCTTCACGTTCACGTCGACCTGCTTCTCGAGCTCCGCGAAAGTCTGCGGCAGTTTGAGCAGATCGTAGTAGAGCGGCGGGCGCGATGCGGTGAACGCGAACCAGTCGCCGCGCACCCAGGAAAGCGGCGTGTCGGTCAGCGACACGACCGTGTCGTACACCGTGGCATCCGGCTTCATGGCGTAAGGGTAAGCGCCGATGATCTTGTCCCAGTCGGCCGCGGTCCAGCCGATCTCGTCGAGATTGAAGGCGATGACGGTCTTCTCTGGATCGATCGTGCGCATCTTCAGCGGGTCGGCTTCGCGGCTCAGGCTGTTGAGCAGCTTCACCACGCCCTGGCGGTAGCGCACCGTGTCGGTCTCCGGCGCGCAGGCATTGTAGAAATTGGTCAGCGTGATGTAGCGCATGCCCTTGCGCAGATGCTCCTGCTGCGCGTCGAGATCGGCGCCGATGGCGGTGACGACGGCTTCCTCGTCGATCGGATTGCGACCCGTGCAGGCGGCGACCACCACCTGACCGAGGCTCTTGATCCAATCGTAGATCGCCTGAACCTCTTTCTCTGTCGGCTCCCTATCGCAATTGAACTCCTGGAAGCAGTCGTAGGGCATCTCCTGCTTGGCAATCTGGATGAACAGCTTGGAGCCGTCCGGATTGCCCGGCAGGATCAGTCCGGGGACCTGAGCAATCTCTTCGAGGTGCAGGATGTTGCCGAAATCCTTGGCAGGCTTCTTGCGCTTTAGACTCGCACCGGCCTGATGGCAGCGGGCGCAGTTTGCCTCCAGCGCTTGGAATGCGGCGAGCGCAACGGGATCGGTTGGAACGGGAATATCGCCGGCCTTGACCTTCTCGACCGCGGCAGCGCTCTCGGCATCGGCTTCTTTGGACTCGGCAGGCGCCTCGGCTTCCTTGCCTTCGCCATCGTCCTCGGCGGGAGCCGCCTGCTCCTCGGGCGTGCCCTCCGGTTCCTCGGCCTTCTCCTCAGGCTTGGCGTCAGGCGCTGGCTCTTTCGGCTCGGCGGTCTCTTCCGCAGGCGGCGCGCCGGCGTCCTTTCCCGGCTCGACCCCTTCCGGAGCCTCATCGTCGCCAGGTGAAGCTGACGGGGCCGCATCGAAGCCCTCGCCAGGGGTGGTGTCGGCATCGCCGCCACTCGGGCTGTCACCAGGACCCGCTGCAAGTTTCTGAACCTCAGGCTCGGCGGCCCAAGGTGCGCCAGCGCTGATCAATGTTGCGACGAGTGCGAGAAACGCGAGAGCCGCGATCGAAGTGTTCCAGCGCAAGGTCATCGGGGAACCTCCCTTTGCATGGAAGTAGGTCAATGGCGTCTGCATAAACGCCTGCAACTGAACGCTGCATGAACGGTTTCGCCTGGCGGCGTTAAGCTTGGCCCGTACGCCGGAAGCCACCGCATATCAGCGTCCCGCCCCGGTATAGATGTCAATGATCCCGATTTGCATGTCCTTGCCGGCGAGGGACTGCTCGAGCACCGGGCGGAGCGCCTCAGACCGCTCGGGCGTCGTCATCGATTGAAGGGCCGCGTGCAGATAAGGGAGATCGTCCTTGGAAAAGATCGCCACCATGTGCTCGGCGCCGTAAGGCGGCCGGTCGACCTTGAACTCCTCGCGGATGGTCTCGCGGCTCCAATCCTTGGTGGCCTCCAGAGGCTTGCTCGGATCGGGAATGAAGAATTCGACGTGCCCGTCCGGCGGCAGGTTGAACATGGTGAGATGGGGGTATTTCGCACCCTTCATCTCGATCTTGACCCGGTCGCCGATCGCGTAGCGCTGATTGCCGGTGGTGAGGTTGGCTTCGGCCGGATCAAGCGCCGCCTGGTGCTTCAGCCATTTGAGCGCCGCCCATTTCGACACCACGCCCTTGATGCTCGTCGCATCCACCTTTTCGGCGACGACGCCTCCGACCACATGCTCGACCTTGCCGTCCGGCACCGACCATATGAGATCGGCTTGCGTCTTGTCGGCGACGACCGTTGCGTAAGGAAGATCGGCAAAGGCCGTGCCGTCGCCGCCTTCCACCGCAACCTTGAGCTTGAGGTCGTCGGAGGCCGCCGGCGCGGCTGCCGGCGCCTTGCCCTCGCGCAAGGTGAGAAGCGCCACAGCGCGCGCGCGCAAGGGCAGCACCTGCGGGGTCTGCTGGCTCTCGACCTGCGCATGCACGGCAGGCACGACATAGCCGAGCAGCTCGAGCTCGCTCACCTGGCCGTCGCCGTCCTTGTCGGCGCGGCCTTCGAGCGCCCTGGCGAAGGCCCAGCTCAAGGCGCCGCGCTTCCTGCCGTCGATAGTCACCTCAGGCGTCAGTTTGTCCTCGGCGACGGCGGCGACGAAGGTGACATTGTCGAAGTCATCCTCGGTGAGCTTGGAGATTTCCGGCGGCGGAAGGTGAAACTGGTCGGCGGCAATGGTCGGCGTCTCCATCTTGCGGAAGCGGACGCCGGGGGCAGACGCGCTCCGCTCCATGCCGCCAGAGTGACAAGAATCGGCGACGAAGACGACCTTTACCCCCTTCTTGTCTGCCTCCTGCACCCATTCGAACATTTCATCGTCGAGAATGCGCTCCTTGGTGCCGGGTCCGAACGGCAGGAATTTCCCGAGCAGAAAATTCTCATTGAGCCCATCCGGCTCGTCATGACGCCCATTGGGCTCTGGCTCCTGGCTGCCATGCCCGGCATAGGTGAAGACGATGGTGTCGCCAGGTTGCGCCTTCGCCGTCAAATCTTCCCAGGCCGCGAAGATGCGCTCTTTGTTCGCTTCCGCATTGACGAGGCGCACCACTTCCTTGGCGCCGGCGCGGGTGAGCGATTGGGCGACGTCCGCGGCGTCGTTGGCGGCGCCGTCGAGATCGTTGCCCTCGCCGACATAGTCATCGATGCCAACCACGAGGCCATAAAGCTCGACCGCGCTTGCCGGCGCGGCCACGGCAAAAAAGAGCAAGGAAGCGAGCGCGGCAGAGAGGCTCCTGCACCACGCCCCGCCCTTGCTCCGTTTACGCATGCGAATGTCTCGTCAATCGCTACTCCGAACCGTCAGGCGTGGGCGAAGCTGCATCGGAGGCTTCGCCGCCACTCTCACCGGTATTCTCTTCCTCGTCATCCTCTTCCTTGCCGGTGCTCGTCTTCTTTTTCGGCATGGCGTCCGGCAGCGGCGGCAACGCCTTCAGATAGGCGGCAATCGCCGCACGGTCTTCCGGCTTGAGCTTCGCCATATTCTCCTGCACCCGTGCCATGAGGCCGCCGACCACATCGAAATCAGGCGTGTTGCCGGTTTCGAGCAGATAGGCGATGTCCTCCGCGCTCCAATCGGCGAGCCCGTCATCGCTCGGCGTGATGTTCGGGATCTTTCCCTTGCCTTCCGGATTGCGGGCGCCGGCAAAGGCCTGGCTCTTGATGACACCGCCTAGGAAGTTGCGCGGCGAATGACACTCGCCGCAATGACCAGGCCCGTTGACGAGATAGCCCCCGCGATTGATCTCAGCGCTTGCCTTGGCATCCGGCTCGAATGTCTTGCCGTCGACATAGAGGAGCTGCCAGAGGCCGACCGCCCGGCGGATGTTGTAGGGAAAGGTCAGCTGATGCGGCTCGGTCTTGTGCTTCACCGCCGGCAGCGTATCGAGATAGGCCTTGAGGTCGATGAGGTCCTCATAGGTCATGTGCTGGTATGAGGCGTAGGGAAATGCCGGATAGAGATGCACGCCACCAGGCCCGACGCCGTGCTTCATCGCGTTGACGAAATCGAGCGTGCTCCAATTGCCGATGCCGGTCTCCTTGTCGGGAGAGATGTTCGGCACATGGAAGATGCCGAAATCCGTCTTCAGGCAGCGGCCGCCGCCGAGACGCAGCTCATCCTTGATCTTGACGTCCTTGCATTTCGCCAGCGGCTCGGCGTGGCACTCGGCGCAACCGCCGGCGGCAAACATGTATTCGCCGTTGGCAAGGTCGGGCGTGTGTGCCGGGAGCTCCGAAGCCGGAACGGACTTCGGCATGGTCAAGAGATAGAACACGATCGCCCCGGCAATGCCGAGGACCAGCAGCGCCCACCACCAGGCCCTGCTCGTGCTTGCTCCTTGAGCGCCGGCGGTCACGCCGGCGACTGCGCGGTACGCATCGCTACTCCAACTTCTCGCGATACGATTCGTGGCACTGTTTGCAGACCTTGGTCATGTCGTTGAACGCGGCGGTGAAGGTGCCCTTCCCCTGCTCGGCCGCGCCAGCGGCCTTGGCGCTCGTATCCTTGAGCTTGGTGGCGAGCGCCTTGAAGTTATCGAAGTCCTCCCAGACCTTGGGCAATGCCTCGCTGTCGGCGATGGCGCCATGCTCCGTTCCCTTCGGGAACAGCGTCACATATTTGTCCGGCACGCTGCTGATGTCGTTCATGGCCTTGGCGGCCTTGGCCCCATCGAAGGGCACGACGCCCTTGATCATCTGGCCGCCGAGCTTGGCCGCAGGCGCCACGGTCTTCTTCATCAGATCCCGCCGCTCCTTCACCGCGACAGCGAGATCCTCGGCGGAGACCGCCGCGGTGGCGCCAATCGCCCCGACCAACAACGCACAAACCACCACTACGAATTTCTGCATCGACCCCTCTCCACTCCTCGCCGGATGTCACCGGGCCCGCTCCATCATCAAACCGCTCGCAGCTTCGCGCTTCGCATCTGTCGTGGCCGCACCTTCTCGCCCGCGACCCCGGCGTGATGACGCCAGCAGCTCAAGGCACGGAATGGTGAGGGCAATTGTGTTAATCGGGTTCTAGCCCCCCTGACTGATCATGATGTTGAGCAGTTGCGGCGAGGGCCGGCCGTCGACAGGCAACCGGTTGGCGTGTTGGTACTGACTGATCGCATCGGCCGTCTGTTGGCCATAGACACCATCGGGCGGGCCGGGATCGTAGCCGAGCCTCGCAAGCGAGGTCTGGATGTTGAAGACGAGGTCCGATCCGCCTGGCGGCGGAGGCGGCGCGCCATAGTACTGGCTGTCGTAATAGGCGCGCGCATTGGCGTCGGCTTCTGCCGCGCCGGTAACGAGGCCAACGCCGGCGCCAATGGCAGCACCGGTGCCTGCGCCCCTGCCGCCACCGACGATGCCGCCGATGATTGCGCCGACCACGCCGCCCTGCACGCCGCGCTCGATGACTTGCGCTTGCGCAGCACTCATCGGCCACGCGCTCAAGACGGCAAAGGCAAGCGCCAAGGCTGACAGCCGAAGGATGCGTTGGAAAGATGCTCCGAACTCGCGCGCCATGACGTCCTCCCGTTTTCGCGCCCGCATCAAATTGGACGAGCCACCCGACTGACCATCACCCGCGCGCCGCTTGAAGCGGGCTTCTTGAGCGACATTCTGCCATACGAGCCGCGTGTCCCGCTATAGGTCTACGACCCAATCAAGGCATAGGAATGCTGCCTTCGCGGGGCGGCACATTCCATCCCCTTTGCACCGCAGGCCGTGCCGCGATCGCGAGGTACCAGCGCTTGACGTTGGGGTAGTCGGCGAAGGTGACGGTTTGCCATTCGAACCGGGAAATCCACGGCCAAATGGCGATATCGGCGATGGAATAATCGCCAGCGACATACTCCGTTTCGCCGAGCCGCCGGTCGAGCACGCCCCAGAGCCGGCGCGCTTCCTTGGTGTAGCGCTCCTCGGCGTAGGTGCTCTTTCCCGGATTGAACTTCACGAAGTGGTGAACTTGACCGAGGAATGGACCGGGGCCGCCCATCTGCCACATCAGCCACTCGACCACGCGCCATTTGGTGGGGAAGTCTTGCGGCCAAAGCATGCCGGTCTTGTCGGCGAGATAGAGCAGGATGGCGCCCGACTCCATGAGATGAAGTCCGTTGTCGGTATCGACGATCGCCGGGATCTTGTTGTTCGGAGCGATGGCGAGAAAGTCCGGATGGAACTGATGATCCTTGCCGATATCGATCGGATGCACGCGATATGGCAGCCCAACTTCCTCCAGCATGATCGACGCCTTCTGCCCGTTCGGCGTCGACCACGTATAGAGTTCGATCATTCCGCTCCCCTGCCGTTCGACTCTTGCGCGCGCGTCAATACATCGCGACACATCGCGGCGCACACGATCTTAGCTAGCGAAGTTGCGGCCGCTTGCAAGCATGTCGCACGTCTCGCCCGCAATGCAGCACGACTCTCATTCGCAGCTGCGAGATGAATCGATTCACCAATCATTCATCCATCGGCCCTCCTATCGCCTAGAACCTGTCGCGTCCACGCCACAGGGGAGTGCCATCGTGGGGATGGCTATTCGGAGAGGGCGCCTAGTGGGAGGTACCAATGCTGGACCGTGCGCAACTCGATACTGAACTTAAAAGCGCGCACCAGGCGAACTTCGTCCGCTACGCGATTTACTACACGCCGCAGCCGGGCACGCCGCTTGCTGCATTCGGACGCTCCTGGTTCGGCCGCGCCAATGACGGCGCGACGCTCCAGGCTTTCTCGGACGCAGGTCTCACCGGCGCCGCTAGCATCAAGCCGCTGACTGCATCGCCGCGCTATAGCGGCCTGCACGCCGTGTTCAAGGCGCCGTTCGGCTTACGCGACGGCATGGGACCTGATGCGCTCAAAGCGCGGCTGATCACCTTCGCCGGCCGCCGCAAGCAGGTGCCGACGGGTCCGCTCACGCTCGCCCGCGCCGGGCGCTATCTTGTGCTCCGTCCGATCAAGCCGACGCCGGCGCTCGACTGGCTCGCGGCACAATGCGTCGCGGCCTTCGACGGATTTGCCGAGTCGCCGGCCTACGCCGCTCCGCACCAGGGCGTGAAGCTCAACGACCATCAGCGTCTCCTGCTGAAGAGCTTCGGCGACCCGCATGTCTTGAGCGAGTATCGCTTCTACATCACCCTCACCGGCCCGCTCGACCCTGCGCATCTTGAGCGCGTTTCGCAGGCGCTCTGGCCCATGCTGGAGGAGATCTGCGCCACCGGCGTGACCGTCGACGGCCTGTCGCTGTTCGGCGAGGCTGGCGGTGGCCGCGCGCCTGCGCCTGATCGGCCGCTATCGCCTGGGAGCCTAGGGGAATCCTGGGTTTCCTGACCATCGCGGGTGATTCTGGCACCCGCGATGGAACAAAGTTTCGACACATGGGTTAGGCACCGTGATGTAACTCGGCTGGGGGACAGCACGGGGGAACCAATGCCAGACTATGGGGAGATCTTGGCGTTTCTCGCCGCCAATCCGCCACAGCTATCGGCGGAGCGCGAGCTGCACGCCTCGTTGCTGGAGCTTCTGGCTCAGTGCCTGCGCTCTGAACGGGTATCCACCACAGACGAAGACGACGTGTCGCCGGAGAATCTGGAAGCGCATCATTTTCGCTGGGTGAATTTCAACTAACCTGACAACCTGCGAAATCTTCACAAGGCGGCGTCATCGGCGCCGCCTTGCTGCATTCGGAGATCGAGCTTTCTGGCCCGCTGCGCGTGGGCGCGCCGGAACCTGACTTTTCCTTCCTTGTTTTCGGCTCAATCGGCGCGCCAAATCCCGGGGCTTTGATTTTGCTCAAGGCCAAGCCGCCTCCCACAAGGCATGGACTGGGCTGCACAGGGGGACGCGAGCCTTGATTTTCGCGATTTATCGCGATTTGCGCGGGCCGCGTGCCGGTGCTAACAACCATGAACGGTGCCTGCTGGACGTCATGAACTGAGCCGCCAGCTTGAAGTTTGCGAGGGGAGATCGATCAGATCATGAGGGAAAACGTCGCGGTCAAGCGTGCGGCTTCACATCAGGCGAAGAGTTCGGCGGAAGATGTCGTCGAGACATTCCTGAAAAGCGTCGATAGCGCGAAACCGTCCGAGCAACCCTATCGCCACTGGATACTGAGAGGCTGCTTCCCGACCGACAGCGTTGAGGACATCGTCACTCTCCCCTTCGACGCCCCCTCGCTCGACGGTGTCTCGGGCAAGCGCGAGCTGCACAACAACACGCGCAAATATTTCGACGTCGAGAACCGCGAGAACTTCCCGGTCTGCGAGGCCGTCGCCCAAGCCTTCCAGGATAAGCGTGTGACGAGCCACATCGAGAAAGTATTCAACACCGATCTCAAGGGAACCTATCTCCGCGTCGAATTCGCCCAAGATATCGACGGTTTCTGGCTCGAACCTCATACCGATCTCGGCGTGAAGGTGTTCACCATGCTTCTCTATCTGTCGAAGGACCCGAGCCACACGGATCTCGGCACCGACATCTATGACGGAGAGAAGCGCCATGTCGGCCGTTCGCCCTTCACGCCCAATGCCGCCATGGTGTTCATCCCCGGGAGCAACACCTATCACGGCTTCGAGAAGCGCCCGATCAAGGGCGTGCGCACCTCGCTGATCATCAACTACGTGACCAACGAGTGGCGGGCGCGCGAGCAGCTGTCCTTCCCGGAAGCGCCGATCGCCTAAGCGCGTTCAGCGAATTCCGATAACCGTCTAATGGCCGGGCTCGTCCCGGCCATTTGCTTTTTGGTATAGCCCTCATGAGGGCTCGGCCAAGCCGGGCAATGACGGAAGGTAAACTTATGAGCAAAATCGCCTGGATCGGGCTCGGCGTCATGGGCTACCCCATGGCAGGCCATCTCAAGATGCGCGGGCACCACGACGTCGTCGTATTCAATCGCACGCGCAAGCGCGCTGATGCCTGGGTAGCGACCTTCGGCGGCACCGCGGCACCGACACCTGCCGCCGCGGCACGCGATGCGGACTTCATCTTCACCTGTGTCGGCAATGACGACGATCTGCGCGAGGTGACGCTCGGGCCAAACGGTGCCTTCTCAGGCTTGAAGCCTGGCGCCGTCGCCATCGACAACACCACGGCGTCTGCCGAGATCGCCCGCGAGCTTCACGCCGCCACCAAGGCAAGAGGCGCAGGTTTTCTCGATGCCCCCGTGTCGGGCGGCCAATCCGGCGCGGAGAGCGGCACGCTCACGGTCATGGTTGGCGGCGATGAAGAGGATTTCCGCAAGGCCGAGCCTGTGATCAAGGCCTATGCCCGTGCCGTCACCTTGATCGGCCCTTCAGGCTCTGGCCAGCTCACCAAGATGGTCAACCAGATCTGCATCGGCGGATTGATCCAAGGCCTCGCCGAGGCGCTGCATTTCGCCAAGCGCGCAGACCTCGATATCCCGAAGGTCATCGACACGATCTCCAAGGGCGCGGCGCAGTCCTGGCAGATGGAGAACCGGTGGAAGACCATGGTCGAAGGCAAGTTCGACTTCGGCTTCGCCGTCGATCTGGTGCGGAAGGATTTTGCCCTCGTGTTCGACGAGGCGCGGCGGAACGGCGCTGAACTCCCCGTAACGGCGCTCGTCGATCAGTTCTACGCCGAGGTGCAGGCGATCGGCGGCCGCCGATGGGATACGTCGAGCCTGATTGCGCTGCTGGAGCGGAAGACCTAGCTCCCCTGCTCCGCCGCGTATTCGAGCGGCAGCGACGTCGTATATTTGATCTGCTCCATGGCGAAGGCAGAGCTCACATCGGACAGCTCGATCCGCGCGATCAGCTTCTTGTAGAAGGCGTCGTAGCGCTCGATGTCGGGAACGACCACGCGCAACAGATAATCGACCTGCCCGCTCATGCGGTAGAACTCGACCACCTCGGGAAAGTCCTTCAAGGCCTCGTGGAACTTGTCGAGCCAGTCCTGCGTGTGATGGCTCGTGGTGATGGAGACGAACACCGTCACCCCGACATTGACCTTCTTCGCGTCGAGCAGCGCCACGCGCCGCTGGATCACGCCGCTCTCCTCGAGCTTCTGGATGCGCCGCCAGCAGGGCGTGGTGGAAAGCCCGATCTGCTTGCCGATCTCGGCCACGGGCATCGTGCAGTCCTTCTGCAGGATGTCGAGAATTTTTCTGTCCATTCGGTCCAGCATGGCGGTCCTGATAATATTTTTGCGCGATTCCAGCATGAAGGGGATTCCCTTTTTATTCCATACTAACCCTACCAAGTTAGTAGAATATTCCTCTCCGCGCTGCAAGAGCTTTTTTCAAAATGCGCGCCTAGATGAGTTTGCGCACCTCCCTCCGGAGCACCGGCAGAAGATCGTCCTCGAACCATGGGTTGCGCTTTAGCCAGGCATTGTTGCGCCAGGATGGATGCGGCAGCGGGAGGACGCGGGGCTCATTCTTGCGCCGCAGGTGCTTGCGCCAGTCGAGCATGGTTTCCTGGAGACTGGTTCCCATCTCAGGACCGAGATGAAAGCGCTGCGAATAGGAACCGACCGCAAGCACGAGCTCGAGCTGAGGCAGTCGATCGAACAAGGATGGATGCCAGAGCTTGGCGCACTCGGTTCTCGGTGGAAGGTCTCCGCCATGCGCGTCCTGCCCAGGAAAGCAGAAGCCCATGGGGATGATGGCGACGCGGGCTTCGTCGTAGAACTCCTGCGGGCTCACCCCCATCCAGTCGCGCAAGCGGTCGCCGGAGGCGTCGGTGAAGGGAATGCCTGAGGCATGTACGCGCGTCCCCGGCGCCTGGCTGCACACGGCAAGCCGCGCCGTCCGGCTCACCCGCAACACCGGCCGGGGTTCATGCGGCAATGGCTGACGGTCAGGCGCCTCGACGCAACGGCGGCAGGCGCGAATATTGGCGAGCAAGCGGTCGAGCTCGGGTGCCTCGGCCCTCATAGATCGAGCGTCATGCCATCCTGTGCGACCATGAAGCGGGAAAGGTCGACCTTGTCGACATGGGCGAGCATGGCCTCGCCCATATGGGTCAAAAGCACGCGCTTCGCTCCCAACTTCTCGTAATTGGCATCGATCGTCTTGTAGTCGAGATGGATGGGCAGCGTCACATCGTATTGAAAGCACTCGCTGATGAGAAGATCGGCGCCTTGTGCTGCGGGACAAAGGCTCTCGGTCCAGCCGGTGTCGCCGGTGAAGGACAGCACCTTGCCGTCGATGCCAAATCTCAGAGCATAAGGTGGCGCGCCTGAGGGATGCTTCACCTCGTAAGGCGTGATGCTGACGCCGTTCAGCGTGAGCGGCACCCGCTCCTCATATTCGACGAATTCGAAGGGAAAGCGGCGCTGACATTTGGTGATGTCGGGATAGTGCGCCTCGGCAGCCCTCACGAAACGCTCCTCGATGCCCCTTGGACCAGTGACGATCAAGGGCCTCGTCCGCTTGCTCACATATTGTGCGTCGATAAGGAGCCAGGCGAGACCACCGAAATGATCGCCATGCAAGTGGCTCACGCAGACCATGTCGATATCGTTGGTGGCGAGCCCGAGCCTATTCATGCCGATCAGCGTGGTGACGCCGCAATCGATGAGAAAGGTGGAGCTGTCCGACCGTACGTGGAAGGAGGTCTGGAGCTGCCCGCCCGCGCCAAAAGCGTCCCCACACCCTATGATTGTAAGCCGCATGATCGCCGGACGCCGCCCCCTGTGAAAACTCTGCCTCTCTACGAGACGCCAAGCGCCGCTGCAATCCATGACGGGCGTTTCGGCGCGGAGCGACGGTAAACGCCGCATTAGGGATTTCCCCACATAGTCATCCGCGGGGCCCTGGTTAAGGGGTGGAGCACGCTTCAGCTCCTGCCGTCGGCCGCCTTTTGCCAGATTTGGTTGCGTTTCCGGGCTCTACAGGCATGACAGCAGGCGTTTTAGCCGAGGCTCGTGCGGCCGCTTCGGCGGCAGTGAACGCCACAGAGCACCCTTCGGGGGGCGCGCACGCGGCCCGCGAGAGGGCCATCTTCCGCTCCGCGCTCGATTATGAGCTCCTCCTTCTCTTCGCCAAGAACGAGCTGTCGACGGCGGTCGCCACGCCGCTCCTTGCCGTCATCGTCGCGGTCGGTGCGATGTTCTGGGCGCCGCCGGCGCAATTGCTGCTGTGGCTCGCCACGGTGTTCCTCGCCAAGGGCCTCTTGATCAGCCTCTGCCGGCAATTCCTCCGGACCCCGCGGGAGGAAGCTGGCCCGCTTGCGTGGCGCACCAAGATGATGGCCGCCGAGTTCCTCTATGGCCTTTCCTGGGCCGCGGTCGCCTTTGTCAGCGCCGGCAGCGCCGGCGAGGCAGCACACACCTTCGTCTTTGCCGCGCTTCTCATCGTCATCTCGATGCGCATGCTGTTCGCGGCGCCAGTGATGCCGATCGTCTATGCCGGAACCTTGCCGATGGCGGCCGCGATCGTCGTCCGCTTCGCGCTCCTCGATAATCCCTATTATTGGGCCATGGCCGCCATGGCCGTCGGCGTCTACGTCTATTTCATCTGGCTGATGAGCGGCACCAACGCCACCGTCACCGCCATGATCGGGTTCCGCGCCGAGAAGGACGCGCTGATCGCCGAGCTCGAGCAGGCGAAGTCGATCTCCGACGAGGCGCGGGCGCGCGCCGAGGAAGCGAACCAGGCGAAGTCCCGCTTTCTCGCCACCATGAGCCACGAGTTGCGCACGCCGCTCAACGCCATCCTCGGCTTTTCCGAGATCATGCGCTCGGAGATCCTCGGGACGCACGAGAACCCGGTCTACAAGGAATACGCCAACGACATCCATCAGAGCGGCCAGCACCTGCTCAATCTGATCAACGAGATTCTCGACATCTCCCGCATCGAGTCGGGCCGCTACGAGCTGCACGAGGCACCACTCACGCTCGCCGCCGTTGCCGAGGACTGCCAGCGGCTGATGCGGCTGCGTTCCGAGACCAAGGGATTGCGCATCGTCGAGGACTTCGAGCCGGGCCTGCCGCAGATCTTCGCCGACGAGCGTGCCATGCGTCAGATCTGCCTCAACCTCTTGTCGAATGCGATCAAGTTCACGCCGGCCGGCGGCACCATCACGCTGACCATCGGACGGACGCGCGACGGAGGCCAGTTCCTGAGCGTCAAGGATACCGGCCCGGGCATCCCCGAGAACGAGATTCCGCGTGTGCTGAAGAGCTTCGGCCAGGGATCGCTTGCCCATCAGACCGCCGAAGGCGGTACCGGGCTTGGGCTGCCCATCACCAAGGGATTGACCGAGCTGCATGACGGCAGCTTCGAGCTGAAGAGCAGGCTCCGCCACGGCACCGAAGTCATGGTCACCTTCCCGCGGAAGCGGGTGATCGAGCCCCTCCCCCGCATCGTGGAGCCGTCGAGATGGCTGAAGGAGCGCGAGAGTTCCTCAAGCGCGCTTGGAGCCGGCGCCGGGAGCTAAGCCCACGCCAAAAGGCGATTGTCCGGCGCAAGCTCACCCCCTACATAGGATCGGTTGACAGCTGAGCCGAAGCCTCCCTTGGAAACTCCCTGCATCGACGTCTGCGAGATGGACGGCGCCTCTGGTTTGTGCCTCGGTTGCGGGCGCACGATCGATGAGATCGCCCGCTGGGCGGGGATGAGTCCGGAGGAGCGGCGCACCATCATGGCGGTGCTGCCGGCGCGGAAGGCGCGGAGCGAGACAGTGAAAGGCTAGAGACTTGTCGGCATGGATTGCCATTTTCGTCCTGGCGCTCGCGGCCATGCTGCTCGTGAGCAACTCCTCGGGCACGATCGCCAATATCGATAGCGACACCTTCGGCTATGTCGCGCTCGGCGTGGCACTCCTCGTGTTCATCGGCGGCGGCGTACTGGTGCGCTATCGCGGCCAGGCAGGCGTCATGTTCCGCGACGCAATCACCTGGATTGCACTCGGGCTCGCCCTCGTCACGCTCTACTCCTATCGCGAAGAGCTTCTGCCCATGGCCGGTCGCCTTGCCGGCGAGCTCCTGCCCGGCAGCGCTATGGTGGTGGAGGAAAGCCCTGGCGGTCCCGTCGAGGTCAAGATCAGGAAGCGCCTCGACGGCCATTTCACCGCCAAGGCAGAGGTCAATGGCACGTCGATCTCCATGATCGTCGATACCGGCGCGTCGACCATCGTGCTCCGCCCCGAGGATGCCAAGAAGGTCGGCATCGACGTGAGCAAGCTCAGCTACACCGTGCCTGTGCTCACCGCGAACGGCCGCACAACGGCGGCGCGGGTGCGCCTCGACAAGGTGGCGATCGGTCCGCTTGAGCGTGGCGACGTCGATGCGCTGGTGGCCGAGCCAAAGGCGCTGACTGAGAGCCTGCTCGGCATGAGCTTCCTCGGACGCTTGCGCTCCTACGAATTCTCCGGCGATTTTCTCTCGCTCCGCGGCTAAGCCTCAGGCCTTTGCGCGGGCTTTTGCCAAGGTGGAACCGCGCCCTCCTCTACGCTGTTGGTGAAATGAAGAAAATCGCCTAAGCAGGGGGCAGCATGTTTCCCAAACCTCGCCAGGATCTCCGACCCAACACGGCCGAATTCGAGCGCCTGCCTTTCGTCAAGGCGACCGGGTTTCGCGAATACGACGCGCGTTGGCGCTACCCCGAGGAGATCAATCTTCTCGGCCTCGAAGCCGTTGGCATGGCGCTCGTCGATCTGATGCGCGCGCGCGGCGTGCCGCCGCGCATCGTCGTCGGCCACGACTACCGCTCCTACTCCGCCTCGATCAAGGCGGCGCTGATCAACGGCCTGCTCGCCGGCGGCGCCGAGGTGCACGACATCGGCTTGGCGCTGTCGCCCATGGCCTATTTCGCCCAGTTCGAGCTTGGCGTCGAAGGCGTCGCCATGGTCACCGCCAGCCACAACGACAATGGCTGGACCGGCATCAAGATGGGCATCGAGCGGCCGCTCACCTTCGCGCCCGACGATATGACCGCGCTGAAGGAGCGCGTGCTGCAAGGCGGTCTCGCGCCCAAAGGCGGCGGCAGCTACATCTTCGTGCCGGATATCCCCGAGCGCTACATGGCCGATCTGCTCAAGCGGCCGAAGCTGATGCGCCCGCTGAAGGCGGTGGTCTCCTGCGGCAACGGCACCGCCGGGGCGTTCGCGCCGCGCGTGCTCGCCGAGCTTGGCGTCACCGTCGTGCCGCTCAATTGCGAGCTCGACTACACCTTCCCGGCGCACAATCCGAACCCCGAAGATATGGCCATGCTCAATGCCACGCGCGATGCGGTGCTGGAGCACAACGCCGATCTCGGCCTTGCCTTCGACGGCGACGGCGACCGTTGCGGCGTGGTCGACAACGAGGGCGAGGCGATCTTCGCCGACAAGGTCGGCGTGATGCTCGCCCGCGACATCGCCGCGCGCAATAAGGGCGCGTTGTTCGTCGCCGACGTGAAGTCGACCGGCCTGTTCCTCACCGATCCGGTCTTACGCGAGCATGGGGCGAAGACGCTCTACTGGAAGACCGGCCATTCCTACATCAAGCGCTACAGCCACGAGACGGGCGCGCTGGTCGGCTTCGAGAAGTCGGGGCACTTCTTCTTCAATCCGCCGCTCGGCCGCGGCTACGACGATGGGTTGGTGGCGGCGCTCGCCGTGCTCGACATGCTCGACCGCAATCCCGGCAAATCGCTCGCCGAGCTCAAGAACGAGCTTCCCCGCACCTGGCAGTCGCCGACCATGTCGCCACATTGCGACGACGAGCTGAAATATCAGGTGGTCGACCGCATGGTCGCGCATTTCCAGAAGGTCGCCGACAACGGCGGCATGCTCGCCGGACAAAAAGTGCGCGAGCTGATCACCGTCAATGGCGTCCGCATCGTGCTCGAGGACGGCACGTGGGGGCTGGTGCGCGCCTCCTCCAACAAGCCCGAGCTTGTGGTGGTGGTCGAGAGCCCGACCTCTGAAGCCAACATGCGGGCGATCTTCGGCGAGATCGACGCCGAGCTCGCCAAGCAGCCCGAGGTCGGCGCCTACAATCAGAAGATCTAGGTGTGATCGAACGGCGACGCCGTAGCAAAACCGTCAACGACCTGTCGCATTTCTGCAAAGGGAATCTGGTTGGTTCCCCAAGCCATGACATATCTCGTCTTCGCCTGCGGCCTCAGCGCCGGCATCATCCTCGACCTGTTCCTGCTCCGGACTCTCCTCGCCCCACCCTTCCGCATCTGGCCGACGCCTGAGCCGGGAAGCTGGCAGAGCCTCACCTTCTGGGGACTGTTCCGCGGCGGCATGGTCGCAACCTTCATCGTCGCCGCGCTCGATTGGAACGCGACCCCGCTGCTCGACTGGACGCGCTACATCGTGGCGTTGCCGCTTGGGCTCGGCGGTCTGTTCGTCACGGTGTGCGGCTATTTCAATCTCGGCCTCGGCAATACCTATTGCGGCGCCGACGGCCTCGTCACCGGCGGCCTCTACCGCTTCAGCCGCAACCCGCAATACACCGCCTCGATCATCGGGCTCATCGGGCTTTCGCTCGGCGCGAACTCCATGCTCACCGTCCTCATGTCGGCGGTGATGATCGGCGTCTATGTCCTGATGGCGCTGGTCGAGGAGGAGTGGCTGAAGCAGCTCTATGGCGCGCCCTACCGCGACTATTGCCGCGAGACCTCACGCTTCCTCGATGTCCAAGGCCTGCTCGCCCTTCTCGACCGCAAGAAGCCCTCGCGCCAGGCAGGCTGAAGCCTACTCCGCGGCGACCGCGTGCCGCGTCTCCCCGGCGGCCACGTCGCGCGCGGCCTTCAGCACATCGATCCCGGCGCCATCGAGATGTGCATTCTCGGCGAGCACGCGGCGGAAGGCGCGCGCCCGTGGCTGGCCGTGGAACAGGCCGAGGATGTGCCGCGTCATCTGATTGAGCCGCACGCCGCGGGCAAGCTCCGCTTCCACATATGGCATGAAGCTGTCGAGCACATCGAGCCGCGAGGGCGCGGGCTCGTCTTTGCCGAACAGCCGTCGATCCACCTCGGCGAGAATGTAGGGATCCTGATAGGCGGCGCGCCCGAGCATCACGCCGTCGACATGCGTCAGGTGCTCTTCAGCCTCGCTGAACGACCCGATGCCGCCATTGACGATGATGGTGAGGTCAGGCCGCCGCGCCTTCATGCGGTACACGCGGTCGTAGTCGATCGGCGGCACGTCGCGGTTCTCTTTCGGGCTCAAGCCTTCGAGCCAGGCTTTGCGCGCATGCAGGATGAAGGTCCGGCAGCCGCCTTGCGCCACCGCGTCGATGAAGCGATCGAGGCTCTCCTCCGCATCCTGGTCGTCGATGCCGATGCGGCACTTGACCGTGACCGGGACCTTGGCGCTGTTCCCCATCGCCGCGATCAGGTCGGCGACCAGTTCCGGCTCGGCCATCAGGCAGGCGCCGAACCGCCCAGCCTGCACGCGATCGGACGGGCAGCCGACATTGAGATTGATCTCGTCGTAGCCGAACTCGGCGCCGATGCGCGCGGCCTCGGCAAGTGCGGCGGCATCGCTGCCGCCGACCTGCAAGGCAACGGGATGCTCATCCACATGAAACCGGAGCAACCGGTTCCGATCGCCGCGCAACACGGCGTCCGCCGTCACCATCTCGGTGTAGAGCAGCGCGCGCTTGGAGATGAGCCGCAGGAAGTAGCGGCAGTGCCGGTCGGTCCACTCCATCATGGGCGCGACGCAGAAGCGATGTTTGTTCATATTCAATGGCTTATGCGGTGGTCACGATCCAAATCGCTCGCCCCAGCCATAGAGTGCCTTGAGCACGGGGCCGAGCGCTTTGCCCTTCTCGGTGAGGAAGTACTCATAGCGGGGCGGATGGCTCTCGTATAGCCGCGTGGCGATGACGCCGTGGCCCTCGAGCGACTTGAGCCGTGCCGACAGCGTGTTGGGTGCCAAGCCTGGAAGCCCCTGCTCGAGCTCCTGAAAGCGCAAGGGCCCTTTGCGGAAGAGATCGCGCAGCACGAGCAGCGACCATTTCTCGCCGATCACGTCGAGCGTCCGCGCAACCGGGCAATCCTGTCCATAACCGTTTGCCATCGCCGCTAGATAGAATCGCCCCTTTAAGAATTCAAGTCACTAGCTATTGACAAGTGACTTGCTAATTTATAGTTAGTGGTCATCGATAGTCCTTCGATAGGAGCGCGTCATGACCATCCCAGCCTTTCTCCCCTATTTCGTATTCACCGGCACGGCGGTCACCCTCGTTGCCATCCTCTATGGTCTGCATCGATCCCTTGTCGAGGCTGGTTGGCCGGAAGCGGATCGCGCGCGGACGTTCCGCGCCTCTTCCGCCCTTCTCCTTGGTTGGCTCGCCGTGACCATCGTGCTCGGCGCGCTCGGCGTCTACCATGTCAGTTCGAATCGAAATCCCCACCATCCAGTACGGCATCTTGCTGCCGATCTTGGCCGGCGCGCTGCTGATCTGGCGCTCGGAAACGGCGAAGAGAGTGGTCGCCGCCGTGCCGCAATCATGGCTCGTCGGCGTGCAGCTCTATCGCGCATTGGGCGTGATCTTTCTGATCCTCTACGCGACCGGCAAATTGCCGAGCCTGTTCGCTTGGCCCGCCGGCATCGGCGATATCGCCATCGGTCTCCTGGCGCCAATCGTGGGCATTGCCTATGCGCGGGCGCCGCACAACGCAGCGACCCTCGTGGCGGGCTGGAACGTATTCGGTATTCTCGATCTCGTCATCGCGGTCGGGACCGGCTTCGCCACCGCGCCGTCGCTCATTCAGCCCATCGAGGTCCAGCCGACGAGCGAGCTGATGACGGTCCTGCCCATGGTGCTGATCCCGGTCTATCTCGTGCCGCTGTCGATCGTGCTGCACCTCGCTTCGCTCGCCAAGCTTCGCCGCGAGGCGGTCGCCGGCAACGGTTTCGGCCGGCCCGTGGCCGCGTAGTCTCAGGTACCGAAGCGAAAGCCGTCGGCTCCGCCGCTAGGGCAAATTCGATACCACTCCCGGCGGGGCCGGCGGCCGCGGCTTCGAGATCATATAGGCCGCGACATCCCAAGCCTGCTGCACGGTGAGCACCGGATCCTGATAGCGGACGCCGAACGGCATGTTGGTGCGGACAAAGGCCGCGGCATGAGCAAGCTTCGCCATGCCGGCCGCCGCATTGAAGCTGTCGTCGCCCCATAGCGGCGGAATGAGATAGCCAAGGCGCGGCGACTTGTTGGGCTCGCCCTGGCCGTCATCCTTGTGGCAACTCGCGCAGAGATCGGCATAGACCTTTTGCCCGCGCGTGGCATCGGCCGCCAGAGGCGGATCGGCGATCGGAAAGAGCCCCATGCCGGCGACGCGCACGCCCTCCGGCGTCCCCTGCCCCAAATATTTGATATAGGCGATGATGGCCTGCATTTCCGGACCGTCTGCCGGAAGCTCCTTGCCGTTCATGCTGCGGATCATGCAGCCATTGATGCGCTCTTTCAGCGTGATCACCTTGTCGTCGACCATCATGGGAAAGCTGGCGTAGGTCGAGACGAACGGGGCGCCGAAGGGTCGCAAGCCGGCATCCAAATGACAATTCACGCAAGCGAGGTCGTTGCCGGCGTAGCGGTTCTGCGGATCGGCCGCGCTCTTGCCGATATGCGTCGCCGTATCGACGATCAGGGCATGGCCCTTGAGAATGATATCGTTAATTGGACTCGGCGGGAGGTTGGTGACGTCGCGCGCATACCAATTGGTCGGCCAGCCCCAGATGATATAGCCGGCGCCAAGCCCCGCTGCCAACGCGGCGACCAGCGCGATCCCAACCATCCAGCCACGATGCGTCATGGTCTTATTACCCATTGATACGAGGCACGACAGCGGCCAAATCCATTACACTATCGAGTTCCCGCCTAGGAAGAGCCCATCCGCAATGCACCACGACACAGCCGAGATGACCGAAAGTGCCGCGCACATGGCAACCGACCCGGTATGCGGCATGAAGGTCGACATCGGCGCGCGCGGGCCGAACTTCGACCATCGCGGCGAGACCTATTATTTCTGCTCTGCCGGCTGCCGCACCAAATTCGCGGCCGACCCCGAGCGCTATCTCACCAAGCAGGGCGAGGCAAAGCCGCTGCCGCAAGGCACGCTCTACACCTGCCCGATGCATCCGGAGATCGTGAAGGAAGGGCCAGGCCACTGCCCGATCTGTGGCATGGCGCTCGAGCCGATGGGCGTGCCCCCGGAGATCACCGACAACCCGGAGCTGATCGATTTCACCCGGCGGCTCACAATCGCTGTGCCGCTCTCGCTCGCGCTGCTCGCCCTCGACATGGGGAGCCATGTCTTCGGCATCGATCTCCTCCCCTTCCTGTCGGCGAGCGCCAAGCAATGGCTGCAATTGCTGATCGCTATCCCTGCGGTGCTGTACTGCGGCTGGCCGTTTTTCGTGCGCGGTTGGGATTCGCTCCGCTCCGGCCGGCTCAACATGTTCACCCTCATTGCCATGGGCACCGGCGCGGCGTTTCTCTATAGCGTCATCGCCACTCTTGCGCCTGGCCTGTTCCCTGCCTCCATGGCGGACGCCCATGGGCTCGTGCCGGTCTACTACGAGGCCGCAGCCGTCATCGTCGCTCTCGTGCTGGTCGGTCAGGTGCTCGAGCTGCGCGCCCGCGAGCGCACCGGCGGCGCCATTCGCGCCCTGCTCGATCTGGCGCCGAAGACGGCGTTGCGGGTGGAGAAGAGCGGCAAGACCGAGGTGGTGGAGCTTGCCGCCGTCAGGGTCGGCGATGTGTTGCGCGTGCGGCCCGGTGACAAGGTGCCGATCGACGGCACGGTGACCGAAGGTCGAAGCTCGGTCGATGAATCCATGCTTACCGGCGAGCCGGTGCCGGTCGAGAAGGTGGCGGGCGACCGCGTGACCGGCGGAACGTTGAACGGCACTGGCAGCTTCGATATGCGCGTCGACCGCACCGGCGCCGAGACGACGCTGGCGCAAGTGGTCGAGATGGTGGCGCAAGCGCAGCGCTCGCGCGCGCCCATTCAGGCTCTCGCCGATACGGTGTCAGGCTATTTCGTGCCTGCGGTCATCCTCGTTGCGGTGATCGCCTTCTTTGCCTGGCTGATCTTCGGCCCGGCACCGGCGCTCGCCTATGCGCTGGTCGCCGCGGTGAGCGTGCTCATCATTGCCTGCCCTTGCGCGCTGGGGCTCGCCACGCCGATCTCGATCATGGTGGCCACGGGGCGCGGCGCGCAAGGAGGCGTGCTCGTGCGCAATGCCGCGGCACTTGAGCGTCTCGCCTCGGTCGACACGCTCGTGGTCGACAAGACCGGCACGCTGACCCTGGGCAAGCCGACGCTGACCGGCGTCGAGGCAGCGCCAGGCTTCGATCCGGACGAAGTGCTGCGCCTCGCGGCGGGACTCGAAATTCGCAGCGAGCATCCGCTTGCCGATGCGATCCTGCGCGGCGCCGAAGCGAAGGACTTGGGGGCGCCCAAGGTCGCGGAGTTTTCGACCGTCACCGGTCAGGGCGTCAGGGGCACCGTCGACGGGCGCGTCGCGCTTCTCGGCAATGCGCGCCTCATGGAGAGCGCGAATATCGACATCGCACCTCTCGCCGAATCTGCCGAGCAGCGGCGCAAGAACGGCGAGACGGTGATGCTGCTAGCGAGCGACGGCAAGCTCGCAGGCTTCGTCGCCGTCGCCGATCCGATCAAGCCTGGAGCGGCCGACGCGATCGCCAAGCTTCATGCACTCGGGCTCAAGATCGTCATGGCCACCGGCGACAATGCCACCACCGCCAAGGCCGTCGCCTCGCAGCTCGGCATCGACGAGGTGCGCGCCGGCATGCGCCCCGAGGAAAAGCTGCAACTGATTGACGAACTCCAGCGGCAGGGCAAGGTCGTCGCCATGGCCGGCGACGGCATCAACGATGCGCCTGCGCTTGCCAAGGCCGATGTCGGCATCGCCATGGGCACCGGCGCCGACGTCGCCATGGAGAGCGCCGGCCTGACGCTGCTCAAGGGCGATCTTCGCGGCATTGTGCGGGCGATCAACCTTGCCAGGGCGACGATGCGCAACATCAAGCAGAATCTCGTCTTCGCCTTCGCCTATAACGCGCTCGGCGTGCCGATCGCGGCGGGCGTGCTCTACCCCGCCTTCGGCATGCTGCTGTCGCCCATGATCGCGGCCGCGGCCATGAGCTTGTCGTCGGTCTCCGTTGTGAGCAACGCGCTCCGCCTGCGCAACGTCGAGCTCGATTAGCGGTCAGACCCCGCTATCTTCCGCCGGGTCGAAGTGGAACGAGGCGCCAGGACGAATTCTCACCGGAGATGTTCGCCCAGCGAAGCGGCCCGGCACGCTGCTGGGGGTGCAGGAAGGTGGTGGCCGGGCCTAACCAGCCGCGCGATACCCCATACTAGGGCTGGCTGAGCCAGAGGATAGCACGAAAAAGGGCGCTGGCCGAGGCCGCTAGGATTGCTGCTCAGCTCGATCGTCTTCGAGAAGAACCCTCAATGTCTTCTTTGACGCGAGCACCCGAGCCTCATCTTTGGACTCGACGGCGATGGCGACAACGCCCTCCGGGGAAACAGTGACGACCAAGTACGGCATGCCCTTTTTGGGGGGATGGTAGATCGCTGTTTTGGACTTCTGCTTGTTCTTTGGCATGCCACTCACACCTCCACTTCTGAACGCTGCCCGGATCTTCCCCGCCTGGCCGGGCAGCTTCAGGTTGCGCGTTCAGAATGCATACGCAGATGCTGCGTTACGCTGAAGCACTGTCACAATCAAATGTGGAATCAGCCCCGGCGCGAGTGAGCTGTGCGCCGGGGCTCCAAGGTAGAGAAGATGGCTGGCGGGGAGCCAGCGACGAAATCCTATCCA